>NZ_AP026966.1:1700767-2346535 GCF_027923905.1 Massilia varians | reverse complement strand
ACGCTGCACCGCCACCGACTCGACGCTGGCCTTGCCGTACAGTTCCTCGGCCGCCTCGATCATCTTGGCGCGCGCATCGGCGTAGTTGGTCGAGGACGTGAATTTGGTGGTATTCGCATGGAACCAGATGCGGAAGGCCTTGTCCATGCCGATGCCGGTCATCGCACTCGGCTGCTTCACCAGGTATTTGCTGAAGTAGTCGCCGGCGGCATCAAGCCGCGAGCCGCGTGACAGGAAGTAGAACATGCGGTTGTTCGGCCCGCTGCTGTAGTGGACGTCGAGGCGGCGCAGCGAGGTGCTCCAGGCATCCGGGCTGCTGCCGTCCTTGCTCGGACGGTACATCCAGCGCAGCGGCGTGGCGTTGCGGCTGATCTCCGTGCCCAGTTGCCAGTCGTTGCCCTCTTCCGGAAACTTATCGCCCTTGCCGCCGGCGCGCGCATAGGCTTCCACCACCTCGCCCGAGATGTCCGAGCTCGATTCGTTCAGGCCGCCCGATTCGCCGCTGTAGATCAGGCTTGATGTCGAGGCGGTGATGCCGTGCCCCATCTCGTGGCCGACCACGTCGATCGCCCCCAGGCTGGTGAAATAGCTGCCGTCGCCGATGAACATGCACTTGCAGGTGTCGCTGTAATAGGCGTTGTCGTAGCCCCTATTCACATGCACGGCGATGGTGGTGGCGGTATTCTTGCCGTCGAGAGACAGCCAGCCCAGCACGTTCTTGTGGGCGTCGTAGGTGTTCATCAGGCCCCACATCGCATTCACGGCCGCGGTCTGGCCGTTCGGCCCGGTCGTGCTGCCGCCTTCGAATTGCTTGCCGTCGCCCCAGACGTTGGTGGCATTGGTGTAGACCTTGCCGGCGCTGCTGCCGTTGTTGGCGTTGGTGATCGCCATCGCGCCGAAGGTGCCGCCCTTGCCGCGCTCGGGGTCGAGCATCTGGTAGACGCCGTTGCTGAGGGTGGTGCTCAGCGAGACCTCGCCGTTGTACTGGCTTTTCCCCACGCCGATCACGGTCTGCACCATGCTCCACTGGTCAAGGATGGCGCCGTCCCTGGCGCTCACGATGCTGTCGTGGTAGACCGGCTGGTCGCCCACGCGCAGGCGGGTGCGCACCAGGTAGGCCAGCTCGTAGCGCTCGACCACGTCCTGCACGTCGAGGGCGTTCAGCTCCGCTTCCTCCTTGGCGCCGGCGCCGACCACGCGCTGCATGCGCATCACCGGATAGATCAGCAGTTCGGCGGTCGGCTTGGCCACGGTCACCGGGTTCTGCCCGAACGCGGGCGCCAGCGAGGCCATGGCCGCCGCGATCGCCGCCCGGCTGTTGATCTGCGGCTGGACGCTGAAGCTCGCGGTGAGCGCGCCCAGGCGGTTGGCGCTGCCCGTGCCGAGGTGCTGGCGGCGCGCCGAGCTGGACTCGGACAGGATCTTCATGGACTTGTCGAGCACCACCACGGAGTCGGAGCCGAACACGCGCAGGCCCTTCCAGGTATGGGCCGCGCGCACGATCTGGGTGCCGCCCACGCCCGGATGCTGGGCGGTGATCCGGTAATGGTGGTCGGCGTCCAGGCCCTTGGCCTGGCGCTGGGCCGCCAGCTGGGCCAGCAGCGCGGACTTCAGCTTGGGACTCAGGGTGGTCGGTGGGCTCATCATCGGCGCCGCATGGAGGGGCTGCGCCGGCGGCAGGAACAGCAGGGCGGCGCCGAGCAGCGCTGCCGGGAAGGTGGTGTGCGTTCTCATTCTGGTCCCCACGTGGAAACGCGGCCCTGGGATGGACCGCCCACCGGACAGTTTGAATGAGCTCAGCAGAAAGTATTTGCTTGAGCGCAACGCTCATGCGGGCAGGCTGGCGCCGGGCCGGCCTGCCCATGAGCGGGCCTTCTTAGAAGCTGCGGTTCCAGCTCAGGGCCAGGGTACGGCCGCGACCGGCGTAGGTGGCATTCACGTCCACGCTCGACGCCGACTGCGCGTAGTAGCCGACGTAGTACTTGTCGAACAGGTTCTCGAGGCTCAGGCCGAAGCGTCCGTAACGGGTATCCCAGGTGGCGGCGGCGTCGACCAGGGTGTAGCCCTTGAAATGCTCTTCCAGGTTGCTGGTGCCGACGCGGCGGCCGATGTTGATGTCGCGGTCGCGCAGGTGGGTCGCCTGCAGGCGCAGCTGGGCCTGGGGACGGAATGTCCAGTTGGCGCCCAGTACCGACTTGTCCGGTCCCTGCGAACGCGCGCCCAGGTCGAGGTCCATCGGCGCGCCCTGCGTGGCGGCGGTCTTGCCGTCGAGCCTGGCCCAGGTGCCGAACACGCTCCACTCCCTGGTCGGGCGCCATTCGGCATTCGCTTCCCAGCCCTTGACCGTGGTCGGCACCCGCTCGACCAGGCCGATACCTGCCGAGGTGATACGGATCACGCTGCCGAGCTTGGAACGCGAGTCGTAGCGCGACAGGCCGAACTGGCCCTTGGGACCGCGCCAGTTGATGCCGACTTCGTTGTTGCGGGTGACGATGGGCTGCAGGCTGATCAGGTTCGACACCGACTGGTTGGGCACGGCCACGCCGCGCAGCACCAGGCCGGCGTCGGGCAGGCCGAAGCCTTCCGAACTGCCCGCGAAGGCCGACCAGCCCGGCGCGAAACGCCATACGGCGCCGACGTTCTTGACCGCTTTCGAGAACTCTGCCGAACCGCCTTCCACCCGGCGGCTGCCATAGGCGGCCAGCGTGGTGTAGGTGTCGACGTCGAGCTTGGCGTCCTCGAAGCGCACGCCGCCGCGCACCGTCACCGGGCCGAACTCGTATTCGAGCTGGGTGAATGGCGCCAGCGAGCGGAACTTCAGCTCCGGCACCCAGGTGCGGCCAGTGCCCGCCAGGCGCTGCTGCGGATTGTCCTGCAGCCAATCGAGGCCGGCCGTCAGTTCCAGGCCCTGTACCAGCAGGTCCGGGCGGACCCAGGTGATGCGCGCACCGCGCTTGTCGGTCACCACCTGCGACTGGTCCCACAGCGTGCCGCGCGGGGCGATCGCCGGATCCTGGAAGGTGGAGGTATTGGTGGCGCCGTACAGCGCCGAAAACTCGTGGCCGAACAGCTGCATGCTCAGGTAGCCGCCGCCGAGGTCGTTGTGGCGGTAGTCGAGGCTGGCGCTGCGCACCTTGTTACGCGGCGGCATGCCGATCGGCGTTCCGGGCGCCGAGCTGGTCGGCAGTCCCTGGGCCAGGTTGCCCGGCACGCTGCGATAGTCGCCGTCGCCGGCCAGATCGAAACGGTTCAGGGTCAATTGCAGGCGCTGGTCGCCGAAGTTCCTGCCGAGCTTCAGGAACAGGTCGTTGCCGTGCGAATCCATGGTGTCGCCCTGCACCGCGTCGACGCCCAGGCGGCGCCCGCGGCCGTCGTAGCCCATGCCGCGGCGCTGCACGCTGGCAAAGGCGAGCATGTCGAAGTCGCCCGACTTGTGGCTGACCGTCAAGCCGGTCTTCCAGTCCAGGCTGTCGGACTCGAACTGGCTGGCGAAGCGCGTGTTGACGCTATAGCTTGTTCCTTCCTTCCGCGGGGTCTTGGTGATGTAGTTGATGATGCCGCCGGTCGCGCCCATGCCCTGCATGGCCGAGGCGCCGTTGATGACTTCGATGCGCTCGATGATGGCGCTGTCGGCAAAATAACCTTCGCGCATGCCGGCGCGCAGCGGGTTCGATTGCGGGATGCCGTCGAACAGGATCAGGGGCTGGCGGCCGCGCAGCGATTCGCCGGTGGAAGTCATCTTCTGGCGGCTCGGGGCATAGCCCGGCACATAGGTGGCCAGCGCCTGCGAGGGATCGTCGGCAATCAGGTACTGGGTCGCCAGTTCCTGCTGGGTGATGACCGAGACCGCGCCCGGGATCTTGTCGACCGCCTTGGCAGTGCGGGTGGCGGTGACGACCACCGAGGCGAGTTCTTCGTCCTGCCGCGTCCCTTCCTGGGCGCTGGCATGGGAGACGGCCATCAGCATGCATGCGCTGGCGACGGCGGCGGAAATGGGGTTGAGCGACTTGTTCTTATTCATGGACATGCGATACGCTTACTCAGCAGGAATGTTCGAAATGATAATCGTTATCATGTAAGGACGCAAGATCGAGAATCATTCTCATTTCGGTTATCATTCCGGACATGAAACCGCTCATCCGCACCGTTCACCTCTGGGCCGGCCTGATTTTCGGCACCATCCTGGTCCTGCAAGGGCTTACCGGCACCGTCATCGGCTGGCGTCACGAACTCGACGCCTGGCTCAATCCGGGATTGCTGCGGGTCGCCCCGCCGGCGGGCGCGGTGGCCGGCCAGGAAGCGCGCCCTGCCCCGGCCCAGGTGGCGGCGGTGATGGCGCGACTACAAGAGGCGCCAGGCTATGGACGGCCCGACACCCTGTTCCTGCCGGAAGTGCATGGGGACGTGTACGTGGCCTGGTACCGGCCGCAGAAGCCGGATTCCAGCTGGACGCAGGGCGTGACGCGCCAGGTCATGGTCGATCCGAGCAGCCTGGCGATCCTGGGCGAGCGCAACTGGGGCGAAGCCGGCCTGTCGCGGCCGCTCCTGATGCCGACCCTGTTTCACCTGCACCGCTACCTGATGGCGGGCGAAGCGGGCAAGATCGTCATCGCCGTGCAGGGCCTGGCCCTGATGCTGCTGACGCTCACCGGCATCGTGGTGTGGTGGCCGAAGATGACCCCGTCGGCCTTCTGGCATGCGATCTCGGTGCGGCGCGGCAGCAACTGGCCCAAATTCAATTTCCAGCTGCACCGCGCGGCCGGTTTCTACGTGGCGCCGGTGCTGCTGGTGCTGGCTTTTTCGGGCGTCTATTTCAATGCGCCGGACTGGGTGACGCCGGCCATCCGCGCCGTCGCGCCGCTGGCCAAGAACGACAAGGCGGTCAATGCCAGCCCATCGGCGACCCCACGCATCGATGCCGGCGCGGCGATGGCGGCGGCGCAGGCGCGCTACCCGCAAGGCCGGGTGTCGCGCATCGGCATCCCGGCCAAGGCCGAGCAGCCCTATGAAGTGCGGGTGCGCCAGCCCGGCGAACTGCGCCACGGCGCCGGCGTGACCCGCGTGAGCGTGGATGCCGGCAGCGGCGCGGTGCTACGCGCCATCGATCCGCTCACCGCGCGCGGCGGCGACTGGTTCGTCAGCACCCTGTACCCGCTGCACACGGGCGAAGCGTTCGGCGTGGCCGGGCGCATCCTGATCACCGTGGTGGGATTCACGCCCCTGCTGTTCTTCATCACCGGCCTGGTGGTCTGGATCAAGTTCCGCCGCAAGCCGGCCAAGCGCAAGGCGCCCGTGAACGCGGCGACGCCCCGGCCAGCACCGGTGCTGGCGCAGGCCGAGGCGTCGCACGCATTCAAGGATCCACGCTACGGTTGAGGCTTAGCGGTAGTAACGCTTGCCGTAACGGTCACCCTCGTAGCGGTCGCGCTCGTAGCGATCGTCATCGCGATCGCGCCGCTTCATCAGGTAGACCGCCGTGCCCACCACGGCGGCGGTAATCGCCGCCTTCTTGGCCAGCCCGGCCGGGTTGTGCTTCATCTCGGCCTTGATGCCCATCTCGCCCAGCACGTTCGGGACCTTTCCATGCGCCAGGTCGTCGGCAATGCCTTCGACCACGTTGACGCGGTCGGCCAGCAGCAACAGCAGCCAGTGGCGGATGTCGTTCTCGCTGGCCTTGAAGGCCAGGCGCCGGATCATGCCCGACAGGCCCGAGGGCGGCTGCACGGTGCCGAACACCTGGGTGATGCCGGGACGCTCGCTCGAGACCAGGATCTCGACATTTTCCTGCTGCTGCGGCGGGTCGCCTTCCGGCTGGTGGATGAAGCGCGGCGGGGTGCGTTCCATCGGCACGCCGGGGCGGTTCTTGCGGTCGAGGTCGGCGCCCCAGCCCTGAATATGCTGCAGTTCCTCGCGCGAAGGGCGGCGCGGCGCGATGTGGCCCTGGCCGGGGTGCTGCTGCAGGTGGCCGTGCTCATGTTCGTGTGCGTGGCCGTGGTGCTGGTGTTCCTTGATGTCGCTGCGTGGTTCCATGGTCGCTCCTCAATGCTGTACGCTGGCCGAGACCGCCTTGACCTGATTGGCGTTCGGCGGGATCAGGATGGTCTTGATGCAGTTGTCGAGCTTGCCCGAGAAGATGTGATAGGCATCCGACACCTCTTCCAGCGGCACCCGGTGGGTGATGATTTCCTTCGGATTCAGGCGCCCTGCGCGGATGTGCTCGATCAGGCGCGGCAGGTGGCGCTTGACGCTGGCCTGGTTCATGCGCAGGGTCAGGCCCTTGTTCAGCGCGTTGCCGATTGGCACGAAGTTGAAGGTCGGCCCATACACGCCGACGATCGACACGTTGCCGCCCTTGCGCACCGAGTTGATGCACCAGTGTAGCGCCGTGGCCGAGCCGGCCTGCATCATGGTGTAGCGGCCGGTGAGCGACTGCATCGCATTGCCCGAGGCCTCGCAGCCGACCGCGTCGATGCACACGTCGGCGCCCATCCAGTCGGTCATCTTCTTGATGTGCTCGGCCATGTCGCGCACCTCCTTGAAGTTGACCACCTCGCACTGGGCGTAGCGCTTGACGAACTCGAGCCGGTATTCGACGTGGTCGACCACGATCACGCGCCCTGCCCCCATCAGCCAGGCCGATTTGGCGGCGAAGATGCCGACCGGGCCGGCACCGAACACGACGACCGTGTCGCCTTCCTTGATGTCGCCCATCTCGGCCGCCTGGTAGCCGGTCGGCACCGCGTCGGTGAGCAGGACGGCGTCGTCGTCGTCGATGTCGTCGGGGATCACCATGGGGCCGACGTCGGCCATCGGCACGCGCACCAGTTCGGCCTGGCCGCCGTCGTAGCCGCCGGCCGTGTGCGAGTAGCCGTAGATGGAACCGACCGCGGTCGATTGCGCATTCATGTTGTGGCAATTGCCGAACAGTTCGCGGTCGCAGAAGAAACAGGAACCGCAGAACACGTTGAAGGGCACCAGCACCTTGTCGCCGACCTTCAGGTGCTGCACACCGGAGCCGACCTCTTCCACCACGCCGATGAACTCGTGGCCGAAGGTGTGGCCGACGCGGGTGTCGGGCACCAGGCCATGGTATAGGTGCAGGTCCGAGCCGCAGATGCAGGACCGGGTGACGCGCACGATGGCGTCGCCCGGGTGCTCGATGACGGGGTCGGGCTTGTGATCGGCGCGGACGCGGTAGGGCCCGCGGTAATTCATTGCCAGCATAACTCCTCCTCGATGGTTGTTCGCAACGGGAAACCAAGCGCCCGCCAGCTCAGCGGGCTTGTGCAAACACGTTATGTCAAAACATCAAGGATGGCGATACGCGCACGGAAACGAACGGGACGTTTTGCGAATTTTCCGTGCGGCGGGCCGCTCGACGAGAGCTTGTCCTACAAGCGACCCGCTGTTCGCCGATGGCCGCAGGCGGCGCGCCCTTACAGCTGGCGCGCCTCGAAGGTATTGCACTGTTCCACGCTGCCGGTCTCGAGGCCGCGCGTGAACCAGCGCACCCGCTGGGCCGAGCTGCCGTGGGTAAACGAATCCGGCACCACCGTGCCCTGCGACTGGCGCTGCAGGGCGTCGTCGCCGATGGCGGTGGCCGCGGCCAGGGCGGTTTCGACGTCGCCCGCTTCCAGGATCTGCTCGCGCTTGTTGGTGCGGTTAGCCCAGACGCCGGCGAAGCAGTCGGCCTGCAGTTCGAGGCGCACCGACAGGGCATTGCCTTCCCGTTCGGAAACCCGTTGCTGCGCGTTGTGGACCTTGTCGGACAGGCCCAGCAGGTTCTGCACATGATGACCGACTTCGTGCGCGATGACGTAGGCCTGGGCAAACTCGCCGGCCACGTTGAAGCGCTGCTGCATCAGGCGGAAGAAGCTCAGGTCGATGTAGACCTTGCCGTCGGCCGGGCAATAGAAGGGGCCGGTGGCGCTGCGGCCGGTGCCGCAGGCGGTGGGGGTGGCGCCCTCGAACAGCACCAGCCTTGCCGGGCGGTACTGCGCGCCCTGCTCGGCGAAAATCTGGGCCCAGGCGTCTTCGGTATACGCCAGGGTGGTGCGCACGAACTGGCTCTCCCGGTCGTTCGCCGGGGCGCCCTGGGGTCCCTGGGGCGCCTGCTGCACCTGCACCGGAGCGCCGCCGCCACCGAGGATCACGCTCGGATCGATGCCGAAAAACACACTGCCGATCAGCGCAATGACCAGGGTGCCGATGCCCACGGTCTTGCCGCCGAAGCCGAAGCCCCCGCCGCCGGCGCCGCGGCGGTCCTCTACATTGTCGCTCTGTCGATCACCTTCCCATTTCATCGCCTGTTCTCCTCATGGCCAGTGGCGGCGCCATCAGCGCCCCTGATGCCGTTTCAAGTTGCTGCTGTCGGCGCGTTCGCGCGCATCCTTCAAGCGGAACTCCTCTTCCAGCGGCGCCAACCCGCTGCGCGCCTCGTCGTGCAAGGCGCGCTCGTGGCGTTCGCGGGCGACTTCACGTTCCACGCGGCCGAGCGGCCCTTCGATCCCGTCCCTGCTTGCCATCTTTCCCTCCCTGTAGTGAGGCCAGGCGGCCGCGCCGCCCCCGTGTGATCGAGTATGGCCACCCCTGCCGTATTGGACTGTTCGCATGTTCACATATGCGCGGCAATTTCCCCTTGCCAAGCCCGCCGACAGCGTTAGCTGGCGCACAGCGCCACGGCATACGGTATGCGACGCTGCCAGGCATGACAAGTCCACACGCCAATGCCCTCGTCGCGCTGGGCCGCTACCTGCGCGAGTACGACTACCGTTTCATCACGGTGACCCCGTCCACGCACCGCCGCATCAACCGCCGTCCCGGGAACGAACGTGCGCGCGACCTGCGCGGCATCTTCGGCTGGAGCCGGCCGTTCGCCGCGGAGGACGTGGCGCCGGAACTGCTGGCCCTGATGCGCGAGGCCGGCATCGTCGAGCCCGACGGCGCCCTGCTGCGTTCGACGCTGCGCGCCTCGAGCCTGGGCGAGCTGCTGGTGTTCCACTCGGCCTATCCGACCGAGGACGAGGACGCCGTGTTCTTCGGTCCCGACACCTACCGCTTCGTCGGCACCATGGGACGCGCCTTCCCCTGGCTCGGTTCGGGGCCGGTGCGGGCGCTCGACATCGGCTGCGGCGGCGGGGCCGGCGCGCTGGCGATCGCGCGCCACTTCCCGCACGCCGAGGTGACCGGCGCCGACATCAATACGCGCGCGCTGGCGCTGACGATGGTCAATGCCCGGCTGGCGGAGCTGCCCAACCTGCATGCCTGCCACAGCAATCTGTTCGACAGCCTGGAGGGCGACTTCGACCTGATCGTGTCGAATCCGCCCTACGTGCTCGACCCCAGCGAACTGCCCTACCGCCACGGCGGCGGCATGCGCGGCGCCGAGCTGTCGGTGCGCATCGTCAAGGAAAGCCTGGGACGGCTGCGCCGCGGCGGCAACCTGATGCTGTACACCGGCGTGGCGATCGCTGGCGCCCAGGACGAATTCCTGGAAGCGATCCGCACCGAGCTGGAGGCCCAGTGCGACCACTGGAGCTACGAAGAGCTGGACCCGGACATCTTCGGCGGCCAGCTGGGAGAGCCCGGCTACGAAGACGCGGAGCGGATCGCGGCGGTGTGGCTGCACGCGATCAAACGCTGACGCTAGAGCACGCCAGGGTCGATCTGACTGAGTTCATCGCGCATACCGCGACATACTTGCCAGTGCACGTAGGGTGGCCGGCTCTGCCGACCGCGCGTCCGGCTCCGGCATGCGATACGGCTGCGCTTGCGCTTGTTGAACGCGCGGTCGGCGAAGCCGACCACCCTACGGGTGCTCGAGGAAGAAGGCCAGCATTTCTTTTGATGCGTCCGGCCCGGTCGCGTCCGTGTGCGAGCCGGCCGGCTTGCCGCCGGCCCAGGCGTGTCCCGCCCCATGCACCAGCCAGTGCTCGGCCACGCGCCGGCCCTGGGCATCGCGCCAGCTGCTGCGGGTGAAGCGCCGCCCGCCGGCATTGCCTTCCTGGCGCTCGCGCTGCAAGCCGCCCGCCTGCGCGCCGCTGAACTGCAGCAAGGCCGCATCCCCGTTCCCCGGATGGACCACGTGGTCCGCATCGCCATGGAAGACGATGACCGGCACGCCCTGCGCGGCCGGCGCCGCGGCTTTCGGGTGCTTCATCGCATGCAGGCCCGAGATCATGTCCTTGCCGGTGCCGGCCGCCAGGCCGGAATGGATGCCGACCGCCGCGAACAGCTCCGGATACTCGGCGCCGAGGATGGCCGCCATCGCGCCGCCGGCCGACAGGCCCGCCGCATAGATGCGCCGCGGGTCGCCGCCGTGTTCAGCGACGATCTCGCGCGTCATGGCCGCCAGGATCGCCGGCTCGCCGCGGCCGCGCCGCTGCTGCCCCGGCTCGAACCAGTTCCAGCAGCCGTTATGGTTGGCGGCGCGGTCCTGTTCCGGATACAGCACCAAACAGCCGTGCTCCTCGGCCAGCGTGTTCATCGCGGTGCCGGCCGCGAAGTCGCCGGCATTCTGGGTGCAGCCGTGCAGCATCACCACCAGCGGGCGCGGCTTCTCGGCGGCGCGGGCCGGCACGTACAGCTTGTAGCGGCGCCGGCCTTCGGGGCAGGCGAAGCTGCCGTCGATGAAGCGGCCCGGGCCGAGGTCGGCGGGGGCATGCGGCTGGCGCTTCCAGCCGCTGCGTGCCTTCGGCCTGGGCCGCGCCTGGGCCGCGCCGGGCGGCGGATTGATGTCGATGACGGTGGGCGCATCCGGCGCCTCGGCGCCCGGCGCGGCGTTCATCAACCCCGCCTGCTGCAGAGCGCGCTGGATGACGTCGGTAGCGGCGCCGGGGTCGCCGGCGCGGACGCGCTCGGCCGAGGCCATCATCTGGCGCACGAATTCGTCGATGGGTTTCATGGGAATCCTGTTCTATGTGTGAATACGGTCGGCCAGCGCCTGCCGGACGGCGGGCGAGGCGATGAAGGCGCCCAGAACCTGGACCGAGGCGATGGCGGCGCTGGCCAGTTCCGGCGTCACGTCGTCTTCGATCACGGCCAGTCCCAGCACGTGGACCTCGAGGCGCTGGCCGCTGGCGACCACTTCCTCCAGTTCCTTGCGCGTATAGCGGTGCTGCCCGAGCACGTAGCGCTTGCGCACCACGATCTGGCGCAACGCATCGGCATGGGCCAGCAGCTGGTTGCGCAGGGCGGTACGGACGAAGTCGGTCCGGTTCGAATAAAAGCCCTCGTTAATCAATAGATCGACCTGGGCCAGGTCGACCAGGCCGACGTTGACGGTGACTTTCTCGCTGTCCGGAACACGTAATGTTGGGTGCATATCCTCTCCTTGTACTCCACGTGGAGTATAGCGGGAGTATTACAAGTCCGTACAGGCAAAAAAATCGCCGGCACCGAGGCCGGCGTAGTGTAGTGCCGAAAGGTAATCAGGCAGCCAGGGCCAGCTGCCTCAGCGCAGGAACGACCTGGTCCAGCCTGGCGACTTCGCAGCTGGGCAGCGCCAGGGTCTCGTTGGCCAGACCGCCCGGATTGAACCAGCAGCTGTCGATGCCGAAGCGGTTGGCGCCGAGGATATCGGCGTCCAGGCGGTCGCCGACGATCACGGTCTCGTGCCTGGCGAAGGGCCGCGCGCGCGCCATCCGGGCGCTGAATTCGAAGAAGCGGCTGTCCGGCTTGGCGTGGCCGCAGGCTTCCGAGGTGGCCACGAACGAGATGTGCCCGCCCAGCCCCGAGCTGGCGATGCGCCGGTGCTGGATGTGGTGCACGCCGTTGGTGATGATGCCGACCTCGCCGATGGCGGCCAGGTTCTCGCACAGCTGCCGGGCGCCCTCGACCAGCACCACCGTCTCGGACAGGGATTGCAGGTACAGGCTGCTCGCCTGCTCCGGGTCCAGCTCGAGGCCATTCCTGAGAAAGGTCCGGCGGAAGCGCTCGACCTTCAGCGCGTCTTTCGACACGGTGCCGGCCTCGAAGGCGCGCCAGAGCGCCAGGTTGATCGCCTGGTACTGTTCGAACAAGGGTTCGATGTCGCCATGCAGGCCGAGTTCGCCCATCGCCCGCACGAAGGAGAGGCGTTCGGAAGCCTTGAAGTCGAGGAGCGTGTCGTCCAGGTCGAACAGGAATAATCGGTGTTTCACTGCTGTCATCCGCTGAGGCAAAGGGTAGCGCCCCATCTTAGCACGCGTGGCAGCGCGGCCGCCGGGGAACACCCGGCCGGGTTCGCGGTCCAAATCCTTGACCGGCCGTGTTCGCGGCCGGCGCCCGTTTGCTTGGGAGGCCACTACGTTGCGGCACATGCTCGCTTCCGCGCCAGCCGCGCTCCCGCGCTTGCTCGGGGCCGCGTTGCTGGCCTTGTTCCTGTTCGCCTTCCTGCCCCCGTCCGCTGCCGCCGCCAGGCCCGCCGCCGTCGGCCTCCTGACCATCGACGGCGCCATCGGCCCGGCCAGCGCCGACCAGGTCGTGCGCGGCATCGAACGCTCCGCCTCGCTCGGGCACGCCCTGCTGGTCATCCGGCTGGACACCCCGGGCGGGCTCGACACCTCGATGCGCACCGCGATCAAGGCCATCCTCGCCGCACCGGTGCCGGTCGCCGTCTACGTCGCCCCCAGCGGCGCACGCGCCGCCAGCGCCGGCACCTATCTGCTGTACGCCAGCCACGTCGCGGCAATGGCGCCCGGCACCAACGTCGGCGCCGCGACTCCGGTCGAGCTCGGCATCGGGCCGGGCCAGCCTTCGTCAGGCGGCAGCCGCAAGGACGCGCCCAAGGCCGGCCAGAAAGCGCCGGCCTCGCCCATGCAGGCCAAGGCGCTCAACGATGCCGCCGCCTACCTGCGCGGCCTGGCCCAGCTGCGCGGCCGCAACGCCGACTGGGCCGAGCGCGCCGTGTGCGAATCCGTCAGCCTCACCTCCGAGGAGGCGCTGCGGCTGAAGGTCATCGACGTCGTGGCGCCCGACGTCCCCGCCCTGCTGGCACGGCTGGACGGCCGCACCGTCAACGTGCTGGGCCAGCCGCGCGGGCTGCAGACGGCAGGCGCGCTGCCGGTCGAATTTGCGCCCGACTGGCGCACCAATGCGCTGGCCGCGATCGCCAATCCCAGCGTCGCCCTGCTCCTCATGACCGTCGGGCTGTACGGCCTGGTGTTCGAGTTCATGAGCCCGGGCGCGGTGGCCCCGGGCGTGATCGGGGCGATCTGCCTGCTGCTGGGCCTGTACGCCCTGCAGCTGCTGCCGGTGAACTATGCCGGCCTGGCCCTGATCGTGCTGGGCCTGGCCTTCATGGGCGCGGAAGCCTTCCTGCCCAGCTTCGGCATCCTCGGGCTGGGCGGGATCGCTGCCTTCGTGGCCGGCGCGCTGATGCTGATCGATACCGACCTGCCCGGCTACGGCATCCCGCCCGGCCTGGTCGGCACCCTCGCCACCGCCAGTGCCCTGCTGCTGTTCGGCACCGTGCGCCTAGCGCTCAGGACGCGCCGGCGCCCGGTCCGGAGCGGCGCCGCGAGCCTGATCGGCACCCTGTGCACGGTCGAACAGGTGGGCGCGCGGCGCGCCAACGAGGCCTGGGTCAAGGTCGAGGGTGAGCAGACGATGCATCGTCTGCGCGCGCCGTCAGCAGCACGCCCCTGCGCGAGGCGCAAACCGTGCGCATCGTCGGCCGCAGCGGCCTGCGGCTCGACGTGGTCCCGGCCGAGCCCATCTAGGAGAAGGCGATGATTACCGGTATTGGTCTGGGCGTCGGCGTCCTGTTCTTCCTGGTGCTGGCGCTGCTGGTCACCTCGATCCGGGTCCTGCGCGAATACGAACGCGGCGTCGTCTTCCAGCTCGGCCGCTTCTGGGGCGTGAAGGGACCGGGGCTGATCATCCTGATCCCGGTGTTGCAGCAGATGGTGCGGGTCGACCTGCGCACCATCGTGCTCGACGTGCCGACCCAGGACGTGATCTCGCGCGACAACGTCTCGGTCAAGGTCAATGCCGTCCTCTACTTCCGGGTGGTGGACCCGGAGCGCGCCATCATCCAGGTCGCCAACTTCATGGAAGCCACCAGCCAGCTGGCCCAGACCACGCTGCGCGCGGTGCTCGGCAAGTACGAGCTCGACGAGATGCTGGCCGAACGCGAGCGCCTCAACCTGGACATCCAGCAGGTGCTCGACGCCCAGACCGACGCCTGGGGCATCAAGGTGGCCAACGTCGAGATCAAGCACGTCGACCTCGACGAATCGATGATACGGGCGATTGCGCGCCAGGCCGAGGCCGAGCGCGAGCGGCGCGCCAAGGTGATCCACGCGGAGGGCGAGCTGCAGGCCTCGGAAAAGCTGCAGCAGGCCGCCTTCGTGCTGGCGCAGCAGTCCGGCGCGATGCAGCTGCGCTACCTGCAGACGCTGAGCACGATCGCGGGCGACAAGTCGTCCACGATCGTGTTTCCCTTGCCGATCGACGTGCTGGCCGGCGTCATGGGAGCTTCACCCAAGGAGGCCGGCTCGTAGGGTGCACGGCTTTGCCGTGCGCGCGTTCACATACAGCTTGAGCAGACGCAGCGACTATCCATGAGCTGCCTGGACGCGCGGCCGGCGGAGCCGACCACTCTACGAGCACTAGTGCGCGTGGCCCCCGCCGGGCTCCTCGCAGTGATGCGGCTCCTCGCGGCACAGCGTCTCCCGGGCCGCCAGGGCCTGCCGGCGCGCCTCCAGCTGTTCCGGCGTCTGCGCCGGCGCCAGGATCTCCGGCACCGTGATCACCCGGCCGTTCTTCACCACGAAGCGCACGTCGGCGGCGGCGCGCAGGTCGAGCAGCGGATTGCCGCTCACGGCGATCAGGTCGGCCAGCTTGCCGCTTTCCACCGTCCCGAGCTCGTCACCCACCAGCGCGATGCGCGCCGCGTCGCGCGTCACCGAATACAGCGCCGTCAGGTTGCCCTGCACGATCGCCGCCCCGCGCATGTTCAGGTGCAGCGAGATGCCGGGCACCACCAGCGGCGAGTCGGTGCCGTTGGCCACCAGCGCCCCGGCGGCGCGCACCTTGGCCTGCTGGGTGGCGTCGTTGATGATGCTGGCCAGCTGGGTGGAGGTAGGCGGCTGCGCGTTCTGCAGGCCGGGCACGAAGTTCGGCGGCACCAGGATGAAGCGCGGATCGAGGACGATGCCCGGATCCAGTCCGGCCAGCGCGGAGGCCGAGAACAGGGTGTCGATCAGGTGGAAGTCGCCCTTGCCGTAGATGTCGGCCGCATCCTGGTAGGTGATCGCGCGCACGAAGGACTTCGACCAGCCATAGCCCATGCGCTGGGTCGCCGACAGATGGGTGGTGCCGGAAATCCCCGTCGCCGCGCCCGGCTGCACCAGGTGGGTGCCGCTCGGCACGCGCAGGTCGAGCGCCCCTTGCGCGATCCGCTCCATGACCGGGATCGGCGCGCGCACGTAGCTCTTCAGGAAGTCGGTGTCGAAGCGCTTGGCCTTGCCGATCTCGAGCTCGGCGATGAAGGGCGTGCGCAGCGTGCGCGCGAAGTGGTAGAACTGGCGGTTGCCCTCCCACAGCGGCGGCGAGACGAACAGGCGCGGCCCCAGCAGGTTCCCCGCCTCGAGCGACTCGCGCATCTCCACGCTCTGGTGCAGCGGGCCGCCCACCGACTGCGCCGTCGTGATCCCGTAGGACAGCATCAGCTGGGCGATCTGGCCGAACTGGCCGCCCTGGTACAGGGTCAGCGGGTGCAGGTGGGTTTCGATCAGGCCCGGCATCACGGTCAGGCCGCTGGCGTCGACCACGCGCACCCCGGCCCCATGGTCGGTCTGCGGCCCGACCGACACGATGCGGTTGCCCTGGATGAGGATGTCGACGTTCTGGCGCAGGGAGCCAGCCACGCCATCCCACAGCGCGCCCGCACGGATCACGGTGCGCCCTTCCGGCACGGCCTGGCGGTATTCCAGCTTGATTGGAATCTCGCGCGTGCCGCTGCCGTCCACCCGCACGGTGCGTACCCGCTCGGCCGACTTGTACAGGATGGTGCGCGAGTCGCCGCCCCAGGACGGCAGGTCGGCGATGTCGTCGCTCACCCGGCGCGCTTGCCCGGTCGGCGCACCGTTCGGACCGACGGGGATCACGTACAGGCGCGAATCCATGATGAAGGCCACGCGGGTGCCGTCGGGCGAGAGCACGGCCGCGCCCTCGTCGCGCTCGGCGATCTGGCGCGGCGGCGGCGCCACCGCGTAGAAGGTGCCGGTGCGCGCGGCCAGGTCGATCACGCGCAGCTTGTTGTAGCCCTCGCGGAAGCGGTTGTTGATGCGCTCGTTGTCCACCACCAGGATGCGCTGGCCGTCTGGCGTCCATTGCGGCGTGCTGACCTGGGTGCTCACCGAAGACAGGACCACTTCAAAAGTGCCGGTGGCGCGGTTCCAGATTTCCAGCTGGCCCGACAAGGTGATGTAGGCGATGCGCCCGCCGTCCGGCGACAGCTTGGGCAGCGCCATCGAGCGCCCCGGGATGGCGGCCAGCCGCGTGCGGGCGCGCGTCGCCACCTCGACCTGGTCGACCGCCAGCTGGCCGGCGTTGTTGCGCTCGGACGAGAAGTACACCGCCCGTCCGTCCGCGGTCCACTGCGGGTTGACGTCGCGGTCCGGATCGTTTGTCAGCCGCACCGGCGCTTCGCCGATGCGCATGGCCCAGACGTCGTTCAGGGCCACGAAGGCGATGCTGCGCCCGTCCGGCGACAGGACCGGGGCGCTGATGCCTTTCACCTGGCGCGGCCGGAAGTTGTCGAAGTTGCGGTCCTTGCCTTCACGGATGGCGGGGCGGCGCAGCCGCAGCTCGGCGCGGAAAGCCACATCGGTTGGATTGGCGCCGCCGGCGTCGCGGATGCGGATGCGGCCATCGGCCGTGTACAGGAAGCGCCCATCGGGCAGAAAGCGCACCGGGAACGGGAAGATGTCCTCGTCGGCCGTCACCGCCGCGCCGCCCACCACCAGCTGGCGCGCGGCGTTCTGGTAGACCAGCGCGCCGCCGTCCGGGGTCCAGGCCGGGGCGGTGCCGGGCGCCACGACGGTCGGGGCGCCGCCGCCGATCGGGGCGGTGACCACGTTCGCGCCGTCGACATAGGCCAGGCGGCTGCCGTCCGGCGACACCGCCGGATTGCTCTCGGCCCCGGGCCCGGTGGTGAGCTGCACCGGCGCGCCGCCGTTCACGCCCACCCGCCAGATCTTGTACTGGCCGTCGCCGCTGCGGTCCGAGGAAAACACCAGGCCGCTGCCGTCCGGCAGCCAGGCCGGTTCGCGGTCGTCAAACGGGCCGGTGGTGTGCTCGCGCAGATTGCGCCCATCCGGCGAGATCGTCCAGATATGGTAGTTCCCTTCCGGCGCGTAATTCTGGAAGGCGATGCGCTTGCCGTCCGGCGACCACACCGGTGCGGTCGGCTCGAGGCGCCAGTCGGTGATGCGGCGCGCCTGTCCGCCTTCGCGCGCAATGAACCACAGCGCGCCCTGGGCCGAGAACACGATGTGGCGGCCGTCGGGCGATGGCGCCGCCGCCATGTTGGTCCCTTCGCGCAGCTCGACCGTGAGGTCTTGCGTAGGACCGCGCAGATTGTTCAGCTCGTCGATCCGGCCGCCACCGGGGAACTGGCAGGCGGACAGCAGGGCCGCGCCGACCGCGAACGCGAGCAGGGAGAGTCGGGGTTGGCGGAGCCGGCAGGGGTGGTGAAAACTGCGGCGCAGAAAGCTGCGGGTAGTCATGTTTTCCTCCTGGATGGATTGCCAAAATGCACCAGAATGGTGCGGGCTTGACAGATCGATCCTCGGCCGGACGTCTGACGAAATGCTGACAGATGAGTTCGCCTAGAAATGAAAGCGCGGCTAAACGCATGCCACCTGATCGTGCTCAACGCTTGTGCAGGAACGTAACCCGTGAAACTGAGTCGGGTGAGTAAAAGCTATGTCTGATGATCATTTCCAACGCTTTCCGCTCACGCTCCTGAGTGTTCTTCATTAATCAAATGACGCAGTGCACAAAACCGTAAGTAATGACACAATAGAGAAAAGGAATACTTAACTACAAGGGAAGCGCTAAGTGAGAGACTCCAACGTATCGCTGAACCATCCCCTGCGGGTGCCACTCGCGGCCGAACTCCACTCGCGCCCTTTCATGCGGCTCGACGCTCCCGAGGCGATCACCCACCTGGCGGTCTACCACGGCGGCCAGGCCGGTCCGCCGGGCCGCCACTCCCAGCACCAGCTGCTGGGCGCCCTGTGCGGCCACTTCGGCGTCGCCGCCCCCAGCCCGGGCAGCAACCACTTCTTCCACGACTTCGGCAGCTTCCGCCTGAAGTGGGAATGCCATACCGAGTTCGCCACCTATACCGTGACCACGCCGCTCCCGCCCGACATGGGAGCGTACGAGGCCTTCTCGCACGTGCCCCTGTCCTTCCTGCCCGCCAGCTGGCTGGCCAGCCTGGAGGGCAGCCTGATGGCGGCGGCCCACGTGGCACTGGTCAAGGGCGCGGCCGACGCCTCGCGCTTGAGCGCGGTGTTCGAGCGCAGCGGGCTGGCCGGCTCCTCGGTCATGCAGGGCGCCGAGCTGTGGACCGATTTCGCGATCCAGTCCGACGGCTTCAGCCGCTTCGTGATCCGCGACCTCGGCATGCGTCACCTGCAGGGCGGACGCCTGGTGCAGCGCGTGCTGGAGATCGAGACCTATCGCATGATGGCCCTGCTCGGCCTGCCCGCCGCGCGCACGGTAGGCATGGACCTGGACGCGATCGAAGCGGAGCTGTCCTCGTTGGCCAGCGCCATGGTGGCAAGCGACATGGCGCCCGTCGAGCATGGCGCGCAGGACGAGCAGCGCCTGCTGGCGCAGATCACGCGCCTGGCGGCGCGCCTGGAAAAGCTGGTGCTCGACAACGGCTACCGCTTCTCGGCCTCGAAGGCCTATTTCAGCCTGGTCAAGGCGCGCATCGAGGAGCTGCGCGAAGTGCGCATCGAGGGCACGCCCACGGTGGAGGAATTCATGGAACGCCGGCTGGCGCCGGCCATGCAGACCTGCGCCGCGGTCAGCGCGCGCCAGGACGCGCTGGCACGCCGCATCGCCGACACCAACGACCTGCTGCGCACCCGGGTCGGCATCGTGCAGGAGCTGCAGAACCGCCGCATCCTGGAATCGATGAATGCGCGGGCGGCGCAGCAGCTGCGGCTGCAGCTGGCGGTCGAAGGACTGTCGGTGGCGGCGATCTCCTACTATCTTGTGGGGCTGCTCGGCTATGCGGGCAAGGCGGCCAAGGCGGCCGGGGTGCCGATCAATCCGGACCTGGCGCTGGGGATGCTGGTGCCGGTGGTGGCGATTGGGGTGTGGGTGGCGCAGCGGCGGGTGCATCAGCGCATTGGGCGGCGCGGGCACTAGGAGCCCACTCCTTCTTGTTGCAAGTGCAACAAGATCGTACACTGAGCCATTCTGATGCCCGCTATCGGGCCGAACGGCAAGCTTGGACCATGATTCTGATTTCGGGAAGGGTGAAATGCTCACCATAGAAGCGATTGCGCTTGTCCTTATCCTCGTTCTGGGGATCCCTAACCAGATCATCGATCACAGGCATCGAAGAAGAAAGGCGTATCAGCCTGGCAACGCATGGGCGTATTACGCGCAACTGAGCAGGGAAGGCAACTGGGAAGGAAGATTCATGATGTGGTCCACCTACGTCGGGATTGCCTTTGTCGTCTTCGTCATCTGCCACATGTTTTACGCCCTTTCCCACTGAACGGGCGAACGTGCAGGTCCACCATGGGTCGACTGCTTGGGTGCGTTGCGAGGAGCGGTCCGAGGAACCGTAGCGCCACTTCCCGAGAAACGACTGCATGTAAAACGCTAAGACATGAGCCAACCCGACGAATTACCTCTTGACAGCAAAAGCACGCACCAATGGGGTGTAAGCTGGATTGCCGCAGGCATCACTGTGATCAGCGTCGTATTGGTCTTGCCCCCGGTGTTGGCAACCCATCACTCCATACTTTACCCAGGCGTGTCGGGCCTCCTCGGCATGCTGGCGGGGATTGTGTGTTACGCGCGTTCACATGCCGGGCGCTCGGTCAGCCCGCTTGTCGCGTTCAGCCTGGTAATCAATGTCTGCGTTGTTTTATATATGCTGTTTATCTGGTTGGTTATCTATTTGATGAGTCGCAGCGCCATGCACTGATATCCGCCGCTGGTAAGTAAACGCCCGCCCGGCTAGCACCCCGCGCCCAGCGCCAGCATGCGGAACACGTCGGTCCCGGTACGCACGCCGCCATCGGCAAAGATCGCCGGCTTGCCCTTGACTTCAAGGCGCGGATCGAGAGCACGCCCACGGTGGAGGAATTCATGGAGCGCCGCCTGGCGCCGGCCATGCAGACCTGCGCCGCGGTCAGCGCGCGCCAGGACGCACTGGCGCGCCGCATCGCTGATATCAACGACTTGCTGCGCACCCGGGTCGGCATCGTGCAGGAACTGCAGAACCGCCGCGCCCTGGAATCGATGAATGCGCATCCGGCACAGCAGTTGCGGCTATAGTGCATCGGCGGATCGGGCGGCGCGGGCACTAGGACCGCTGGTGAGAATGTGCGCGTCTTTTTGGCTCATCACACTGCTAGACTGCCGCATTTACCGCACGCTACGAAACATGAAAATCGTCCGCAACGCCGCATTGTTTTTGCTAACGTCAGCAGCCGTGATGGCAAGTCCTGTCGTTTTGGCGCAAGCAGGATCGACGCCGGTCATCAAAAAGACCAGCGCGACATATCGCTGCGATCGTAGTCCATCAGGCGAATGCGCGTTTCTCCTGTACTCATCGACATGCCTGGATGGCCCCTTGAAGAACGGTCACGCCGTACTGCTTTGCACGCATGAGTTCCTTGCCGAGTTCTCGTTGAAAGTCGGAGAGTCGCGCACGATGGAAGACCTGCCCACCAGCGTCAAACAATGTGGCGCGCCGCCTGATGCAAAACCAAGGTTTCCCGACTGCGCCCGTTGACCGACGGTTGGAAGGCGACATTCGACTCTAGCCTATGACCGAACCGAGCTACACGACGCAGGGCGATTGATTCCGCTGCACGACTCAACTGGACTCACATGAAAATGCATTCGCTACTGACTGTATCTTGGGCATCGATCGCCTGCGCAAGCAGCCTTGTTATAGCTGCTCAAGCCGTTCCGAATACGCAGTCAGGCGGTACTGAATCCTGTGGCCTTGGACTTCCCCCCAATGCCGCCGGCTTTGAAAAGCAGGAAGCACAGCGTGCGTTTGAGGAAAAAACCCATGGATTCTTGCGCGTGTGTGAAGCGGACCTGCAGCGCTATGCAGCCGCATTTGTCTCGATGGATGTGGCAACGCTTGGCTTGGACTTCGAGCCGGTCGACTTGCGCAATACTCCTTTCGCCAGGCTTGTCAGCCTTGGTGGCCGTGCGGAGAACGTGACGGACACTCAGTCGCGTTTGTATCGCGGATTTCAAACTGCCGAGGGCGATACCTTGACGCTTTTCGAGCACGACATGTCCGCAGACGGTTCCAGTCTCTGGCGTGACCCGAAGGACGAGCCCGAACGTGTCAACGGCTTGCCGGCCCGGTTGTCCGTCTTCCAGGCCAATTCCGGCAGATCAGTCTCGGTTCTCTCGTGGCTCCAGGGACGACGTTATTACGAAATCTGGCTCGAAGCCAACGCGGCGCGCAATCCATTGCGGGCTCGTTTGTTCGAGCTTGCCGGTTCGCTTCCCATTTCCATCCCCGCCTGTCCTAACGCGCCGCCACCCAAGCGAACGATGTTGGGCCCCAACGGTTTTCCTGTCGATGAACCGATGCCGCGTACCACGACAACGAAGCAGATTGAAGAACTCGGCAAAAGGCGCTCCTGCAAATGATGTGACTGCGGACGCTATGATACGCCTCACTTCGCCAGCAGGTGCGGCCCGATCTCGGCGACCGACTGCACCCCGGTCAGCACCATATTGGTCCGCAAATCCTTCTCCATGATCGCCAGCAGCCGCTCCACCCCCGCCTGCCCTTGCGTGGCCAGCGCATAGACAAACGCCCGTCCAATCAGCACCCCATCTGCACCCAGCGCCAGCATGCGGAACACGTCGGTCCCGGTGCGCACCCCGCCATCGGCAAAGATCGCCAGCTTGCCCTTCACTTCCGCCGCGATCGCCGGCAATGCCTGGGCCGAGGACAGCGCCCCGTCCAGCTGGCGCCCGCCGTGGTTGGACACGACGATGCCGTCGGCGCCGAAGGCCAGCGCATCGCGCGCGTCTTCCGGATCGAGGATGCCCTTGACGATGAACTTGCCCTTCCACTCGTCGCGAATCCACTGCAAGTCATGCCAGGCGATGCCCGGATCGAAGTTGGCGCCGAGCCAGCCGATGTAGTCGGCCAGGCCGGTCGCGCTGCCGCGGTAGGCCGAGATGTTCCCGAGGTCGTGCGGACGTCCGAACACGCCGACATCCAAGGCCCAGCGCGGATGCGTCATTGCCTGCAGCACGCGCCGCAGCGGGCCGTTCGGGCCGCTCATGCCGCTGTGGGCGTCGCGGTAGCGCGCGCCCGGCACCGGCATGTCGACCGTGAACACCAGGTTGGTGGCGCCCAGCTCCCAGGCGCGCCGCATCACGTCGCGCATGAAGCCGCGGTCCTTCAGGACGTACAGCTGGAACCAGATCGGTTTGTCGGCCTGGGCCGCCACTTCGGCCAGCGGGCATACCGAGACGGTGGACTGGATGAAGGGGATGTTGCGCTGGCAAGCCGCGCGCACCGCCTGCACTTCGCCGCGGCGCGCATACATGCCGGTCAGGCCGACCGGCGCCAATGCGATCGGCAGCCCGTAATCCTGGCCGAAATATCGCACGCCCAGGTCCAGCTGCTCGGAGCCGCGCAGCACGCGCTGGCGCAGCTTGACCGCCTGCAGGTCGTCGACGTTGCTGCGCAGCGTCTGCTCGGCGCCGGCGCCGCCATCGAGATAATGGAACAGGAAAGGCGGCAGCCGGCGGCGGGCCGCTTCGCGGTAATCTAGGGCGGACGAGATGATCATGGTCTGGCTGGTAGAGGACGAATCCGCACAGTCTACGCCGCCATGCGCATGAGCGTCCATATCCCGCCCTGCTCAGGCGATGCTTCGATCAGCGCCTTGAGCGCTGCGCTGTATTCACAGGGCGCACGATCCGCTCAAGCGCTTGACTAAATGTCCCATCGCAGACCCCGATTGTTGACACTGTGCGCATGGCATCCAATACTCGAATGCGCTACCCTCGACGCCCAACCCCGGACACCATGGCACCCAAGACCTGTAACGACACCCGCAAGCGCAGCATCGCCCTCGGCATGCTGGCCCTTGCCTGTACCGCCTGCGCCACCACGGGCACGACGCCCGCCGTCACCCAGTTTGGTGGCAAGCAGCTCGAACGACTCGACCGCGGCGTGGTCGCGATCCACACCCAGGACGGCAACTTCGTCAGCTGGCGCGCGCTGGGCCAGGAAGACGCGGCCACCAGCTTCAACCTCTACCGCGACGGCAAGCGCCTCAACGATGCGCCGCTGGCCGCCACCAACTTCGTCGACCAGGGCGCCGCAGCGGGCGCAAGCTATAACGTGCGGGCCGTGCGCGGCAATGCCGAAGCCGGCGACGACGCCAAACCGGTCGCCGCCTGGCAGCAGGCTTTCCTGAGCATCCCCCTGCGCAAACCGGCCGACGGCGTCACCCCGGACGGCGTGGCCTACAGCTACCAGGTGAATGACGGCTCCGCGGCCGACCTCGATGGCGACGGCCGCTACGAGCTGCTGGTCAAGTGGCAGCCGACCAATGCCAAGGACAATTCGCACAGCGGCCACACCGGCTCGACCTACATCGACGCCTACCGCCTCGACGGCAGCTTCATGTGGCGCATCGACCTGGGCAGGAACATCCGCGCCGGCGCCCACTACACCACCTTCCTCGCCTACGACTTCGACGGCGACGGCCGCGCCGAGGTGATGATGAAGACCGCCGACGGCAGCGTCGACGGCCAGGGCAAGGCCATCGGCGATGCCAAGGCCGACTACCGCAACAAGAACGGCTTCATCCTGGATGGCCCCGAGTTCCTGACCGTGTTCGACGGCCGCAGCGGCGCCGCGCTGGCCACCACCGGCTATTCTCCGGCGCGCGGCGGCGATGGCGCCGCCTGGGGCGACAATCGCGGCAACCGGGTCGACCGCTTCCTCGGCGGCGTGGCCTACCTCGACGGCAAGCGGCCGAGCGCGGTGTTCGCGCGCGGCTACTACACGCGCGCCGTGCTGGCGGCCTGGGACTGGCGCGACGGCAAGCTGACCCAGCGCTGGGTGTTCGACAGCGACACCCCCGGCAACGGCGAGGCGGCCGGCCAGGGCGCGCACTGGTTGGCAGTGGCCGACGCGAACGGCGACGGCCGCGACGACATCGTCTACGGCGCCGCCACGATCGCCAGCGACGGCAAGCTGATGTACTCGTCGAACCTGTGCCACGGCGACGCCCTGCATGTCGGCAAGCACGACCCGAGCCTGCCCGGCCTGCAGGTCTTCATGGTGCACGAGTCGCCCAAGTGCTACCGGGGCAACGGCGCCGCGATGCGCGACGCCGCCACCGGCAAGGTCCTGTGGGGCATCCCGAGCAGCATCGACGTCGGCCGCGGCATCTGCATGGACATCGACGCCGCCCATCCGGGCAACGAATGCTGGGCCGCGATCGGCGGCATCACCAACCCGGCCGGCGGCCTGTACAACGCCAAGGGCCAGCAGATCTCCGCGGTGCGCCCGCGCGCCTACAACTTCGGCCTCTGGTGGGACGGCGACCTGCTGCGCGAATCGCTCGACGGCACCAGGATCGAGAAGTGGAATCCGCAGACCCAGCGCCTCGACCTGCTGCTCGACGCCGCCCCGCTGCACGCCGCCTCGAACAACGGCACCAAGGCCAACCCGGTGCTGTCGGCCGACCTGTTCGGCGACTGGCGCGAGGAAGTCGTCTGGCGCAGCAACACCGACGACGCCCTGCTGGTGTTCAGCACCACCGTGCCGACCACGCACCGCCTGCCGACCCTGATGCACGACGCCCAGTACCGGGTGCAGGTGGCGGCCCAGAACGCCGGCTACAACCAGCCGCCCCACCCCAGCTTCTTCCTCGGCGAAGGCATGCCGCCGCAGGCAACCAACCAATCTCGATAAGCGCATTCCGACATGACTACTCGCTTCTCCCTGTCCGCCATCGCCCTCGCAAGCCTGTTCGCCACCGGCGCCCACGCCGCCGAACGCCTCACCGTGACCGTCAGCCACACGCTGGACATCGCGCGCCCGGCCGAGACCATCGCCATCCCCTGGACGAAAGTCAACGAAGCCCTGCCGCAGGCCAAGAACCAGCAACTGGTGCTCAAGGACGCCGCCGGACGCGTGCTGCCCTACCAGGTGACGAATATCGCTCCCACCGGCAAGGACCCGCAAATGATCGGCGCCGGCTACGGCGAACTGCTGTTCCAGGTCGCCTTCAAGCCGGGCGAGAAGCGCACCACGGTCACCATCGAAAAGGGCAGCGCCACCAATCCGCCTTTCCCGGCCAAGACCTACGCCCGCTTCGTGCAGGAGCGTCTGGACGACTTCGCCTGGGAGAACGACAAGCTGGCGCACCGCGCCTACGGCCCGGCCCTCGCCGCCCCCGCCCCGGCAGGGAGCGGCAAGGAAGTGCTGGTCACGAGCGGCATGGACATCTGGTTCAAGCGCGTGCCCTATCCGATCGTCGACCGCTGGTACAACATCGGCCACGACCACTACCATGTCGACGAAGGCGAAGGCATCGACATGTACAACGTCGGCCCGACCCGCGGCGCCGGCGGCACCGGCATCTGGGACGGTCAAAAGCTCTTCGTCGGCGCCAATTACAGAAGTTGGAAGATCCTGGCCAACGGCCCGGTACGCACCGTGTTCGAGCTGCACTACGACGGCTGGGACGCGCTGGGCACCAAGGTCTCGGAGGTCAAGCGCTTCACCGTCGACGCCGGCCGCTACTTCGACCGCATCGACAGCACCTTCACCTTCGCCGGGCCGGCCAGCCTGGACGCGGCCGTGGGCCTGAACAAGCGCCCCAGCGACAAGGGCCAGGAAGTCAAGGTCGACTTCAGCGAGAACAAGGGCGACGGCAGCCTGGTGCAGTGGGTCACCCAGCGCAGCTTCGGCGACTTCGGCGTCGCGGTGATCGTCCCGAGCGCATCAAGCTTTGCCGCCGACGAACGCAACGGCCTGGTGATCGCCAAGGTCGCCTCCGGCCAGCCGCTGAGCTACCACGTGGGCGCGGCCTGGACCCGCGGCAGCCCCTTCGCCACCCAGGCCGACTGGCAGCGCCACGTGGCCGAGGAAGCGGCGCGCCTGCGCGCGCCGGTTACCGTCACCATCACCAAAGGGAATTGACGATGGCCCCGCTGTCCCGCCGGAATTTCTTCAAGACCGGCGCGCTGGCGGCGGCGCTGCCCTTCGGCATGCGCGCCGCCGGCGCCGTCGCGGCGCCAGCCGCATCCGCGTCCCCGACCATCGCCGACCTGTCCTGGCTGGAGGGTGCCCCGGCACTTCTGACCGGCACCACCTTCGGCGTGCCCTGGCCGCGCGGCGCGCTGCGCAAGGACCAGGCTTTTGCCCTGTCCAGCCCTGGCGGCGACCTGGCCTGCCAGAGCTGGCCGCTCGCCTACTGGCCGGACGGCTCCCTAAAATGGACCGCCCACGCCCTGCCGGCGCAGGGCGCGATGCCGGGCCGCCTGCAGCTCAAGCCCGGCAAGGCGCGTCTGCCGGCCCGGGCACTGACCGTCAAGGAATCGCCGAACGCCATCGTGATCGACACCGGCGTCATCGAATGCATCGTGCCGCGCCAGGGCGCCGACATCATCCGCAGCATCCGGCGCGGCAAGACCGACATTGCGCGCGCCGGCAAGCTGGTCGCGCTGAGCGACGACCAGCCTGACGGCACGAGCGGCAGCACGCGCCAGACCGCCTACGAAAGCCAGCTCACCCGCGTCACCCTCGAACAGCGCGGCCCGGTGCGCAGCGTGGTCAAGCTCGAGGGCATGCACCGCGACCTCAAGGGCAGCCGCGCCTGGCTGCCCTTCAGCGTGCGCCTGTATTTCTACGCCGGCGCCGAGTCGGTGCGCATCATGCACACCTTCGTCTTCGACGGCGACGAGCAGAAGGACTTCGTGCGCGGCATCGGCCTGCGCTTCGACGTGCCGATGACGGACGAAGAACACAACCGCCACGTGCGCTTCGGCGGCGAATTGCAGGATAACAGCGGCGGCCTGTGGGCCGAAGGCGTGCGCAACCTGACGGGCTTACGCCGCGACCCGGGCGCGGCCGTGCGCAAGGCCCAACTGGCCGGCCAGGGCGTGGCGGTCTCCGAGATCGCCGAGCGCGTGCGCAAGAACATGCAGTACGTGCCGGCCTGGGGCGACTACAGCCTGTCGCAACTGTCCGCCGACAGCTTCCGCATCCGCAAGCGCACCAAGGCCGGCCACGGCTGGATCGACGCAGCCTGGGGCCGGCGCGCGCCGGGACTGGGCTACATCGGCGGCGCCTCCGGCGGTGTCGCCTTCGGCATGCGCGACTTCTGGCAGCGCCACCCGACCCAGCTCGACATCCGCAACGCGCATACCGACGCGGCCCAGGTCACGCTCTGGATGTGGTCGCCCGACGCGCCGGCCATGGACCTGCGCTTCTACCACGACGGCATGGGCATGGACACCCACGCCGAAGAACTGCAGGCCCTCGACATCACCTACGAGGACTACGAAAAAGGCTTCGGCACCCCGGTCGGCGTCGCGCGCAGCAGCGAGCTGACCCTGTGGGCCCTTGGCGCAACCCCGGCGCGCGAGCGCCTGGTGCAGATGGCGGCCCAGGTCCAGACGCCGCCGCAGCTGGTGGCGGCGCCAGGCCACATCCTCGCCACCCATGTGTTCGGCAACATGTGGTCTCTGCCCGACCGTTCCACCCCGGCCAAGGCGCACATCGAGGACCGGCTCGACGCCCACTTCGATTTCTACCGCAACGAGGTCGAGCAGCGCCGCTGGTACGGCTTCTGGGACCACGGCGACTTCCGCCACACCTACGATCTTGACCGCCACGAATGGCGCTACGACGTCGGCGGCTACGCCTGGGCCAATTCGGAACTCTCGCCCGACCTGTGGCTGTGGTATTCCTTCCTGCGCACCGGCCGCGCCGACATCTTCCGCGTCGGCGAGGCCATGGTGCGCCATACCAGCGACGTCGACACCTACCACCTGGGCCGCTTCGCCGGACTGGGCACGCGCCACAACGTCCAGCACTGGGGCTGCAGCGCCAAGCAGGTGCGCATCAGCACCGCGGTCTACCGCCGCATGTATTACTTCCTGACGGCCGACGAACGCATCGGCGACGTCATGCGCGAGACGCTCGACGCCGACCAGCGCCTGGAAGCGGTCGACCCGGTGCGCAAGCTCCCCAACCAGCCGCCCAAGGGACAATTCCCGGTGCGCGCCAGCTTCGGCACCGACTGGGCCTCGTTGGTGGCCAACTGGCTCACCGAATGGGAACGCAGCGGCAGCACGGAGTACCGCGACCGCATCCTGAACGGCATGCGCGACATCGCCGCCATGCCGCACGGCTTCTTCAACGCCGAGCGCATGGGCTATGAACTGAAAACCGGGCGCCTGCACAACATGATCGGGACCGATGTGAAAGCCTCGCACCTGAACGCGGTGTTCGGCGCCATCGAGATTTTCGACGAGCTGATCAACCTTACCGGCGACCAGGCGTTCGAGAAGGCCTGGCTCGAGTACTGCGAACTGTACAACGCACCCGCCGAGGAGCAGCGCCGCCGCCTGGGCAAGACCCATGGCGGCACCGATGCCATCTACCAGGGCAATTCGCGCATGACGGCCTACGCGGCCTGGAAGCGCAAGGATCCCGAGCTGGCGCGGCGCGCCTGGAAGGAGTTCGCGGGCGCCAACCGGCCGTATCCGCCTTTCGCGCCACGTCGCGTGGCGGGTCCCGCCGTGCTCAATCCGGTGAACGAAGTCCCCTGGGTGACCACCAACGAAACCGCCCAGTGGGGGCTGGCCGCGATCCAGAACCTGGCCCTGGTCGGCGACGCCCTGCCGGCGTCTTGAAAGGACAACATGCGATTGACCATCCTCGGCGCCGCCATCGGCGCCCTCCTGCTGGCGGGCTGCGCGTCCCAGCCCCAGGCGGAGCACGTGAAGCGCTTCGCTTTCGGCGGCGCGGCCCCGGCCGGCTACACCCAGGTGGCCGCCGGCACCACCTACGAGGCCGGCCGCGGCTACGGCTTCGAGCCGGGCGCGGCGCTGGGCAGCTATTTTTCGGTCGATCTCCCGGAGGGGAACTACCGCGTGACGGTCACCCTGGGCGACGACACCCAGCCGTCCACCACCACCATCAAGTCCGAACTGCGCCGCCTGGCGCTCGAGAACGTAGAGACCGCGCCCGGCCAGAAGCGCGAGCGCAGCTTCATCGTGAACGTGCGTAACCCGCGGATCCCGGCTGCCAACGGCGTCGCGGCCGGCGAAGTCAAGCTCAACGTCCCGCGCGAGACCGTGAGCGAAGCCTGGAACTGGGACCAGCGCCTGACGCTCGAATTCAGCGGCGCCCGCCCGGCGGTGCGTACCGTGGAGATCGCGCCGGTACAGGTGTCGACCCTGTTCCTGCTGGGCGACTCGACCGTCAGCGACCAGCCGGGCGAGCCCTACAACAGCTGGGGCCAGATGCTGCCGCGCTTCCTGAAGCCCTCGGTGGCGGTGGCCAATTATGCGCAGTCGGGCGAGACCTACCGCGATTCGCTGTCCAAGCGCCGCCTCGACAAGATCCTGAGCCAGATGAAGCCGGGCGACACGCTCCTGATGCAGTACGGGCACAACGACCAGAAGCAGATCGCCTCCGGCAAGGGCGGCCCCTTCACCACCTACAAGGCCGAGATCAAGACCCACGTCGAGATGGTGCGCGCCCGAGGTGGCCTGCCGGTGATCGTCTCGTCGATGGAACGGCGCCGCTTCGACCCGGCGGGCAAGGTCCAGCTCACCCTGAGCGACTACGCCGAAGCGGCGCGCCAGTCGGCCCGGGAACTGGACGTGCCCTTCATCGACCTGCATGCGATGAGCCAGACCATGTACGCGGCGCTCGGCGTGGAAGGCTCGAAGGCCGCGTTCGCCCTGCCCGCGCCGGGCCGCCTCGACAATACCCACCACAACAACTATGGCAGCTACGTGCTGGCCAAGGCCATCGTGCTCGGCATGCGCCAGGCGAAGCTGCCGGTGGCCTCCCACGTGGTCGACGACTTCGCCTTCGACCCGGCCCACCCGGACCCGGTGTCGTCCTTCGCGGTGCCGCCGAGCCCGGGCCTCAAGGCGGAGCGTCCGGCCGGCGACGAGGGCAGCCGCGAGCTGCGCGCACCAAGCACCGGGAGCGCGCAATGAAGCGCCGCACCGCCCTCGGCGCGCTGGCCGGCGCCGCCCTGCTGGCCGGCTGCGCTCCCCTTGTCCGCAGCAGGGAAAGCCAAGCCTACCTGTTCGCCTACTTCATCGGCAACGGCGCCGACGGCCTGCACCTGGCCGCCAGCACCGACGGCTACGCGTGGGAGGCCTTGCACGGCGGCGCCAGCTTCCTCACGCCCACCGTGGGCGGCGCCAGGCTGATGCGCGACCCGAGCCTGGTGCGCGGGCCGGACGGCCTGTACCACATGGTCTGGACCAGCGGCTGGAACGACCGCAGCATCGGCTACGCCTCCTCGCCCGACCTGCTGAACTGGTCGACCCAGCGCGAGATCCCGGTGATGGGCCACGAGCCGACCGCGCTGAACGCCTGGGCGCCCGAGCTGTTCTACGACGCGAAACAGGGCCACTACCTGATCCTGTGGTCGTCCACGGTGCCGGGGCGCTTCCCGGAAACCGAGGGCAAGAGCGAAGAGAAGTACAACCACCGCATCTACGCCACCAGCACCAGGGACTTCGTCAGCTTCACGCCGATCCGCCTGTATTACGACCCGGGCTTCTCGGTGATCGACGCCACGCTGGCGCAGGCTTTCGGCAAGGATTGGCTCTTGGTGAAGGACGAGACCCGTTACCCGCCGATGAAACACCTGCGGGTGGCCCAGGCGTCGGGCTTCGCCGGTCCCTTCGGGGCGCTGGGTGCGCCGATCACGCCGTCCGGCCTGTGGAGCGAAGGGCCGAGCGTGCTGCAGGTGGGCGACGAGGTGATCGTGTATTACGACGCCTACACGGCGGGGCACTATGGCGCGCTGCGCACGCGCGACATGGTGAACTGGGAGGACGTGACGGCGAAGCTGCGCTTTCCGAACGCCGGCACCAAGCAGCGGGTGCGGCATGGGACGGCGTTTGCGGTGCCGGCCAGCCTGGTGGAAAAAATCAGGGCGGCAAGGCCGTGATCCCGTAGGGTGGTCGGCTCCGCCGACCGCGCGTTCAACGCCCGCGTGAATGGATGCTGCGTCGGCCATTCACGCACTGTTTGAACGCGCGGACGGCAAAGCCGTCCACCCTACAAAAGTTCCGGATTACTGACGCGCGCCCTGGAACATCAAGCCGCTGTCATTCAAGCCGAACTTGTACTTCTTGTTCATCTCGATGATCTCCGCCCCGGCCAGCAGCGTCGGGCCGTAGCCGTGCGCCGCCTTCACGCTGGTCGGACGATAAGCGTAGAAGGCCGGGTCGAAGGCCATGCCGGTGCCCACGCAGATGCCTTCGATCTGGCCGGCCGCCGTGACCTTGCTGGCCACCGCGTTCCAGGCCAGGTTCGCCATCGGGCCGTACATCTGGGCGTCGACGTAGCCGCGGTTGACCGCGCGTGCGATCGCGTAGGTGTAGATCGCAGTCGCCGAGGTCTCCTGGTAGGTGTCGTTGCGGTCGATCAGCTGGTGCCAGAAGCCTTCCTTGGTCTGGTAGCCGGCCAGGCCCTTGATGTGGGCGCGCAGCTGGTCCAGCACCTGCTTGTAGCCCTTGTGGTCCTTCGGCAGCACTTCCAGCACCTCGACCATGGCCATCACCGCCCAGCCGTTGGCGCGCGCCCAGCGCAGTTCCGGATGGTCGCGCATGCCTTCGACGTAGCCGTGCATGTAGATGCCCAGCTTCGGGTTGAACATGCGCTTCGAGAACTGCAGCACCTGGTTGACGGCGTCGTCGTAGTGCTTGCGGTTGCCCGTGACCTTGCCCAGGTAGGCCATGGTCGGCACGCCCATGAACATGTCGTCCAGCCACAGGGTGTCCGGCAGCGGACGCATCTTGCGGCCGCCCTTGCCGTCCGGGCCGCCGCGCGCCAGCGTGCCGTCCTTCAGGCGGTACTCGTGCTTGGTGACGAAGTCGCCGCAGATGCCGACCATCTGGCTGTAGTCGACCTTCGAGCCGCCCACCTGGGCCTTCAGGAAGCTGTGGCACAGGGCACCGGCGTCGTCCAGCGCGTGCGGGTTCAGGAAGCTCTTGATCGGCGCGTGCGAGTTGGCGCGGTCGGCCTGCACCACCGGCAGGTAGGTTTTGGTCAGCTGCGACAGCAGCGCATGGCGCTTTTGGGTGTAGTCGGTGTAGCGCTGGTCGCCGGTGGCCTGGCCCGCGGCCAGCATGCCCAGGTAGGTGACGCCCCATTCGTAGCTGGTCAGCCGGAAGTCGCCGGGTTTCAATACGGCGTCCTGTTCCGGCTTGCCCAGGTCGGTGATCGGCGAACTGTCGACCTTGTGGATCAGCTCGGCCGGCGTGCTGCGGTCCAGGTAGGCGAACACGCGGTCGAGCACGGCCTTGACCTCGTTCGCTTCCATCGGCTGGTAGCGGGTCGGGTACTTGACGTCCAGGGCGTGCAGCATGGCGTCGGCCGCGGCCGGGCCTTTTTCCTGGGCCGCCGGCGCGTCCTGCGCGATCGCGCTCATGGCCGGGAACAGGCTCGCAACGAGCAGGCCGATCAGGGCACGGCGCGGCATGGGGTGGGTCATCTTGGGTGTCTCCTTTTATTTCAGCTGGTGAATCGTCAGGTTGTCGATGGTGTGGCGCGACCAGGTCGTGCGAAATCCCATGTAGCCCTGGGTGAAGGGATGCGGGTCGCGATAGGAAAAGACCTCGCGGCCGTCGAGCAGCATGCGGGTGCAGCCGCGGTAGACCGCGATCTCCACGCGGTAGTCGCGGTTGGGCGCGAGCATCCAGTCGGCACCCGAGCGCTCGGCCACCATCACGCGCTGGCCGCCGGCATAGCGGCGCAGGCGGGTGGTCTCGTTGTGGTTGCCGCCGACGCCGGCATAATACATGTCGAGGTCGTCGTAGTCCTCGAACTTGCCCGAGCGGGTGAACAGGTTCTCGTTGGCCGGGTCGCGCGCCATCCAGAAGTGGTTCAGGTCGGACAGGCGATCGTTCGGGCCGCCCGCCATCACCACGCGGCGCGTGTAGGCGATCAGGATGTCGCCGGACAGGGGCTTGTCCAGCCAGACGGTGGCGCCCGAGTCGACGTCGATGACAAGGCGGCCGTCGCGGTTGGCGATGCTGTTGCCCGGCTTGCGCGCATACTCGCTCACATAGCCTTCCAGCGGCCCGTCAAAGCTGTCCTGGTGCAGCAGCTTGCCCTTGGTGCCCCAGTTCTCGCAGGCCGCCTGCGCGCCGCCCGCAAGGAGCAGCAAGGTCGCGAACAATGCTTTCATCACTGGATGCCCGTCGCCTTGTCGGAGAAGTACGGACGCAGCGGATTGCCCGGCAGTGCCTTCAGGCCGGCCACCACGCGCTGGGCGTTGAATTCGGCGCCGGCGGCATTGGTGTGGGTGCGTGCGTCGGAAAAGAAGGTGTCGACGCGCTCCGCGCCGATCTTGCGGTAGCCGTCGGTGACCAGGAGGGTCAGGTCCATGAAGTGCGCGCCGCCCGCCTGGGCGACCTGGCGGCCCCAGTCGGCGAAGTTGGCGAAGTCGCGCTCCTGCTGCCACTTGTCGCGGTGCGGGATGGGCGAAGCGATCACCGCGGTCACGCCCTTGCCCCTGGCGTCGGCGATGTAGCGGGCGGTGTACCAGCCGAAGCTGTGCACCTGCTCCTTGCTGCCGTCGGGCCGGGTGTCCTCGACCGTCTCGGGACCGGTGCCGGGGCTTGATGCCCGGTTCTTGTTGGCCGGGTCGCCGATGCGGCCGCCGTCGTTGTGGCCGAACTGGATCACGACCATGTCGCCCTGCTTCATCTGCCCGAGCACGCGGTCCCAGCGGCCTTCAGTGAAGAAGGTGCGGCTGCTGCGTCCGCCGATGGCGGCGTTGACCACATTGATTCGACGGGTGTCGAAGTACTGGGCGAGGCGCTCGCCCCAGCCGATGGCGCCGTTCTGGCCACCGCTCTTGACGGTGGAGTCGCCCACCAGGAACAGGGTCGGCAGCCCAGCATGCAAGGGCGCTTCCTCGCGCACGGTGCGCGCGTCGACCACCGGGCGCACGTCCTCGACCGGTTTCAGGAACGAGGCCATGCGCGGGTCGCCCAGCGCCTTCAGGCCGTCCACCACCAGCTGCGCATTGAGCGCGGCGCCGGCCCAGTTGGTGTGGATGCGTTCGTCCGGCACGGTGACCGGGAACATCTTCATCACGCCCTCGCGGCCCATCTCATCATAGCGGCGCGCCGCCAGCTCGTTCAGGTCGATGAAGCCGACCTTCTCCATGCGCGCGACCTGCTCGGCCCAGCCGGCGTAGTCGCCCTTGTTGCGGCGGACCTTCCCGGCATCCGGGCCTTCCTCGACCCAGGCCTTGCGCGGAATGAGCGACACCACCACCGGCGTGGCGCCCTTGGCGCGGGTTTCAAGAATGTACTTGCGCAGGTAGCCGCCATAGCTGTAGACGGTCTCGCGCTTGCCCGTCAGGATGTTGTCGATCTCCTGGGACTCGCTGCCGATGCCGCGGATCGTGCCGCGGGCGCGCTTGTCGTCGTTGATCGGGGAAGCGTCGTTGTGGCCGAACTGCATGAGGACGATGTCGCCCGGCTTCACGAAAGCCAGCGTGCGCTCCCAGTGGCCGGAGGTAGCGTAGGTGCGGCTGGACAGGCCGCCGACCGCGCGGTTCACGACGTTGACCTTGGTGGAATCGAACCAGGCGGCGAGCGGATTGCCCCACCCCCACTGCCCTTGCGCGCCCTGGCCCTGGCCGTCGTCATGGCCGTTGCGCACGGTGGAGTCGCCGATCAGGATGATCGACGGTAGCGCGGGGTTGGCCGGCTCGGGCAGCTTGACCTGGGCGCGCGCCGGGTCGGTATTGACGGCGGCCGCCGGGGCTTGTGCATGCGCCACGCCGCAGGCCAGCAACAGCATCGCGCCGGCACGGATCAAGGTGCTCAAGAAGGACATCGACGGGTCTCCATGTGTTATCGCTTTGCCCCGATTCTATGCGCCACTGCTCAAACCGGCAGTAAAGACGCAGAAAGAATCACCAGAATGATTAGATCTGAGCAACTCCTGCTGGGAGAATGAGCGGACAACATCACAATATGGAGACCCCCACCATGCCATCCCGCTTCGCCGCCTTCCTCTGCCTTTCCGCCGCGCTCACGCTGAGCCTCGACGCCTCCGCCCAGATCGGCAAGCGCTTCCCGTCCGAGCGCAAGCTCGTCAAGGACCCGGTGACCGGCACCATGCTCACCTTCCTGACCAGCAAGCCGCACGGCGACGCCAAGATCTACCCGACCCACCCGCAATGGACCTCGGACGGCAAGTGGCTGGTGTTCCGCTCGCGCCTGGCCGGCAACGAGGCGGTGGCGGTGAACGAAACGACCGGCGACCTGGTGCAGGTCACCGAAGGCGGCTACACCGGCATGCTCAATCTCGCGCAGAAGTCGATGAAGCTGTACTACATGCGCAAGGCGCCCGACGACGACAAGATCCTGCAGATCGTCGAGACCGACCTGGCGCGCGTCTTCGCCGACAGCGCCGCCGGCCGCATGCAGCCGGCAGCCAGCTACCAGCGCGTGACCGCCAACCTGCCGCCGGAACTGGAAGCCGGCGGCGACCTGGCCCTGGACGCGGACGAGGAATGGGTCTACTTCAAGGTCGGGCCGGGCCAGGCCGCCAAGCACCTGGCGCCCGGCACCAAGATCGAGCCGGCCTTCGGCCCGCGCAAGATGGGCGCCGGCCCGCAGGGCATCGCACGCCTGAACGTGAAGACCGGCGAAGTCAGGCACGTGGTCTCGGTGCCCTTCCAGGTCGGCCACATCCAGGCCAACCTGTACAAGCCGGGCGAGATCGTGTTCTGCTGGGAGACCGGCGGCAAGTCGCCGCAGCGCACCTGGACCGTGATGGCGGACGGCAGCGGCCTGCGCCCGCTCTACCCGGAAGCGCCTTACGAATGGGTGACGCACGAGGCGGTGATCTCGAAGGATGAAGTGGCGATGGCGATCATGGGCCACCGTCCGATCCCGGGCGCGGCCAAGGCCGTGGAAGGCCCCGCCACCGACGTCGGCGGCGCCAATCCGGGGCAGGACGACGGCTGGGGCCAGACCGGCACCCGCGAGAAACCAACCGGCCTGGCGATCGTCAACCTGCGCACCCGCCAGATGCAGATCGTCGGACAAACCCCGTCCGGCAGCGGCCTGTGGCACGTGCACGGCTCCAGCGACGGCCGCTTCGCCGTGGGCGACGACTTCAGCCGCAGCGTCTACCTGATCGACCGCAAGACCCGCGAGATGATGATGCTTACCACCGGCCACAAGACCACCGCGGCCGACCACCCGCACCCGACCTTCAGCGCCGACGGCACCAGGATCCAGATCCAGTCGGCCATGCTGTCGGAAGACGGCCGCTCGATGAACATCGTCGTGGTGCCGGTGCCGGACGCCTGGCTGAAGCGCAAGTAAGTTACGGCAGCGGCGTGATCGCGATGTTGCGCAGCTCGTAGGGCGCGCCCTCGAGCTGGAAGCCGATCCGGCCTTGAGCTGGCTTCACGGCGCTGACGCGGTTCTGCGCCACGCCGTTGATTGCCACCTCGATGACGCCGTCGCGCGCCAGGATCTCGGCGCTGTTCCATTCCCCGGGCGGGCGTTCGCTGTCTGGCGCCGTATGCCCCTTGATGGCCGGGTAGGCGCCCGGCGCCGTGGTGAGCGGCTCGGCAAACCCGGCGCCCGCCATCGGCAGGATGTCGCCGGCGTATCCATGCTTGGTCTGCACCTGCACGCTGAGCGGCCAGGCGCCATCCTTCGGCCCCGAGGCGACATGCAGCAGCACGCCGGCGTTGCCCGGTTTACCCGGCCAGCGCCATTCGACGTGCATGCGGTAGTTGGTATAGCTGGCGCGGGTGGCGATGTAGCCCGGCGGCTTGCCGGATACCGCAACCACGCCATCGGCGCCGCGCGACCAGACGGTGGCCGGATCGACGCTCGGGCTGGCGACCAGCTCGAGCCCGTCCGCGGCGTCGAAGGGGCGCACGCCCTGGGTGGCGCAGCCGGCCAGCACGGCCACGGATGCGAGAATACTGCAAAGTTCAGTGTGCTTTACCATAAGAGGAACTTCCATGAATGAAAACAGGAGACGCACGATGACGCAGCTGGCTGCCGGTCTCGCGCTCACGACGTTTGGAGCCCTGCCAGCCGCAGGCGCCGCCACTTCCGCTGGCCCGCTGGTCCTGCCCTTGTGGCCGGAAGGCGTGCCCGACGCCAAAGCCGAACTCGGGCCGAACAAGGTCGACGAGGACGGCCGCACTACCAACATCACCGAGCCGAGCCTGACCGTGTACCCGGCGGCGGTGGACCGCCCCAACGGCACCGCGGTCATCATCTGCCCGGGCGGCGGCTACGTGCGCCAGTCGACCCGCCGCGAAGGCGAGCAGTACGCCTACTGGCTGAGCACCCTGGGCATCGCCAGTTTCGTGTTGACCTACCGCCAGCAGGAATTCGGCCACCCGGCGCCGCTGCGCGACGTGCTGCGCGCGGTGCGCCTGGTGCGCGCGCAGGCGGCGCGCTTCAAGGTCCAGCCGGACCGCATCGGCGTGATGGGCAGCTCGGCCGGCGGGCACCTGGCGGCCACCGCCGGCACCCTGTACGAGCATCCGCTCGGACGTACGGGCGCGGAGCTGGACAAGGTCAGCGCACGGCCCGACTTCCTGATGCTGATGTACCCGGTGATCGCGATGGAAGGCCCTGCCGTGCATGCCGGCTCGCGCAAGGCGCTGCTGGGCGCATCGCCCAAGGAGGCCGAGGTGGCCTTGATGTCGCCCGAGCGCCAGGTGACGGCCTCGACCCCGCCTACCCTCCTGATCCATACCCAGGCCGACCAGGCGGTGCCGGTCGAGAACAGCATCTTGTTCTACCAGGCGCTCACGCGGCACAAGGTGCCGGCGGAGATGGTTTTGTTCGAGCAGGGATCGCACGGGATGGGGATGCGGGATGGGCTGGGGACGGCGTCGAGCTGGCCGCGGCGGGCGGAGGAGTGGCTCAAGATGCGCGGGCTGCTCGACAAGGCCAGATGATCGTAGGGTGGCCGGCTCTGCCGGCCGCGCGTTCAACCAGCGATAGAATGGCCGCGCGGGCAGCAGCACCGTAATTTGGACGCGCGGTCGGCGAAGCCGACCACCCTACGCCATGTGGAACACTTGGGTCAGCGGCCACTCCTTCGGCCGGTTGCCCGGCTCGACCTCCATCAGGTCCGCCATGTAGTCCCACCAGCGCTTCATCACCGGATGCTCCGGCAGCGGCCCGAGATCGTGCCCCGGGTGCAGCTTCATGACAGCGAACAGGTCCAGCGTCGCTTCGTCCAGGAAGATCGAATAATCGTGGATCCCCGCCCCGTGCAGCAGCGCGGCCAGCTCCGGCCAGATCTCGTCGTGGCGGCGCCGGTATTCCTCCTCGTTGCCCGGCTTGAGCTTCATCCGGAATGCGCGAGTCGTCATGCTCATCTCTTCGGGATCAGACGATGCCGCTGCTGCTTGCGCCGGCCTTGGCCGGACGCACGCTGGCGACGCGGTCGCGGTAGCCGCTGGCGCGGTAGGCGGCCACCGGATCGGCGGCGCCGCCCGAGCGCACGCGGGCCATGGCCAGGATCGGACCGACGTCGGTACGGAAGGCGCGCTTCAGGCACTGGGCGGCCTGCAGCACGTCGTTCTGCTCCTGCAGCGAGGCCAGTTCGGCGCGGTCGACCAGGGCCGACTGCACGAAGGCGCGCTGCACTTCCACCGCGCTGCTCATCAGGCTTTCGATCGGATCGGTCACGTTGTGCGACTGGTCCAGCATGTAGGCCGGCTTGAAGGCCGCGCCTTCGCGCAGGGCCGCGTCGGCCAGCTCGTTGAAGACCAGGAACAGCTGGAACGGATTGATCGAGCCCGAATCCAGGTCGTCGTCGCCGTACTTGCTGTCGTTGAAGTGGAAGCCGCCGAGCTTGCCGAACTGCGCCAGGCGCGCCACGATCATCTCGATGTTGGTGTTCGGTGCGTGGTGGCCGAGGTCGACCAGGCACTTGGCCTTCGGGCCGAGGGTGGTGGCGCAGGCGAAGCTGGTGCCCCAGTCGGCGATGGTGGTGGCGTAGAAGGCCGGCTCGAACAGTTTATGTTCGATGAAGATGTTCCAGTCATCCGGCAGTGCGGCGTAGATGCTGCGCATGCTGTCCAGGTAGCGCTCCAGCGCGCCGCGCAGGTTGCTCTGGCCCGGGAAGTTGGCGCCGTCGCCGACCCACACCGTCAGCGCCTTGGAACCGAGCGCCTGACCCAGTTCGATGCATTCGATGTTGTGCGCCACCGCCTGGGCGCGTGCAGCGGCGTTCATCGAGGTCAGGCTGCCGTATTTATACGTGTGTTCCTGGCCGACCTGGTCCTGGAAGGTGTTCGAGTTGACGGCGTCGAAGCCCAGGCCGAGTTCCTCGGCGCTGCCGCGCAGTTCCTGCACGTCGCTCGGCTTGTCCCACGGGAAGTGCAGCGACACGGCCGGGGTGGCGCGGGTCAACTGGTTGATCACGGCGCAGTCTTCCATCTTCTCGAACACGTTGCGCGGCTCGCCACGGCCCGGGAAGCGCGCGAAGCGCGTGCCGCCGGTGCCGGCGCCCCAGCTCGGGACCGCCACGGCGAAGGTCTGGGCCAGTGCGGTCAGTTTGTCGATGTCCACGCCGCGGCGCGACAGCACGCCGCCCAGGGCGTCGTAGTCGGCCTGCAGATTGGCGTCCAGTTTGGCGTTCTGGTCTTGCACCAGGCCTGCGTCGATCACGCTTTTCATACTTGTCTCCTTCATGCCGCGCTAGCCGGCGATCTGCCGGCTGCGCAGCGTTCTATTTTAGCGGGTGAATGCCCCGGCGTTGCCGGCGTCCACATTCAGGATGTTGCCGGTGCTCTTGCCCGACTTGTCGCTGGCGAAGAAGTAGACGGCTTCGGCGATGTCTTCCGGCAGCACGCTCAGTTTCAGCATGGAGCGCTTGCGGTAGAACTCTTCGATGTCATCCAGGCCGATCTTGTTCGATGCGGCGCGCTCTTCCTTCCACTTGCCGTCCCAGATGCGCGAGCCCTTGATGACCGCGTCCGGATTGACGACGTTGACGCGGATGCCGTGCTCGGCGCCTTCCAGCGCAACGCAGCGGGCCAGGTGCAGTTCGGCCGCCTTGGCGGTGCAGTAGGCCGATGCGCCGCTCGACGCCACCAGGCCGTTCTTGCTGCCCACGAAGACCATGCTGCCGCCCAGCTTCTGCTGCTTCATGATCTGGAAGGCGCTGCGGCTCACCAGGAAGTAGCCGGTCACCAGGATGTCCTGGTTGCGGCGCCAGATGTCGAGCGTGGTCTCGTCCAGCGGCGCCGCCGAGGCGATGCCGGCGTTCGACACCAGCAGGTCGACGCCGCCGAAGCGCAGCGCCGTTTCAAGCAGGACCTGGGCGACTTCCTCTTCGCTGGTGATGTTGCCGCGCACGGTCGCGATATTGTCCTTGCCGGCCACCTTGGCCAGCGCCGCCTGGGTCGCGGCCAGCGCTTCGCTGTCGATGTCGGTCACCATCACGCAGGCGCCCTCCTGCAGCAGCTGGCGCGCGACCGCCTGGCCAATGCCGCCGGCGCCGCCGGTCACCAGGGCGATGCGGCCGGCCAGGCTCTTCGGCTTGGGCATGCGCTGCAGTTTCGCTTCCTCGAGCAGCCAGTATTCGATGTCGAAGGCTTCCTGTTCCGGCAGGCCGACGTAGCTGTCAACGCCGTTCGCGCCGCGCATCACATTGATCGCATTGACGTAGAACTCGCCGGCGATGCGCGCGGTCGCCTTGTCCTTGGCGAAGGAAAGCATGCCCACGCCCGGGATCAGGTAGATGATCGGGTTGGCGTCGCGGATCTTCGGGCTGGTGGCGCGCTTGCAGCGCTCGTAGTAGGCGGTGTAGTCGGCGCGGTAGTCCACCAGGGCCTGGTCCAGGCCGGCCACCAGGCGCTCGAAGTCGGGAGTGGCCGGGTCGAAGTCCAGCACCAGCGGGCGGATCTTGGTGCGCAGGAAGTGGTCCGGGCACGAGGTGCCGAGGGCGGCCAGCGGCCTGAGGTCGGCGCTGCAGACGAATTCCAGCACCGCGTCGCTGTCGTCGAAGTGACCCAGCTTGTATTCTTCCTGGCTGATCTTGCCGCGCAGGAGGGGCATCAGGCGCGCCACCAGGGCGGCGCGCTCGCCCGCCGGCAGGGCCCCCGTAGCCTGGCCGCCGAATACCGGCTGCTGGATGTTCGCCGCCAGCCAGTCCTCGGCGCGCTTGATGATCGCCAGCGTGGTTTCGTAGCACGACTTCGCGGTGTCGCCCCAGGTGAACAGGCCGTGGCCTTCCAGGATGATGCCCTTCAGTTGCGGATTGTCGCGCGAGACGGCTTCCAGCTTCAGGCCCAGGTCGTAGCCGGGGCGCTGCCATGGCAGCCAGCCCAGTTCACCCTCGAAGATCCTGGCGGTGAGCTCGCGGCTGTTCTTGCAGGCGGCGATCGCGATGCACGAATCCGGGTGCATGTGGTCGACGTGCTTGTGGGCGATGTAGGCGTGCAGCGGGGTGTCGATGCTGGCCGCGCGCGGATTCAGGTTGAAGGTGCAGTGCGGCAGGTAGCCGACCATCTCGTCTTCGTGCTCCAGGCCGCGGTAGCGCCCTTTCAGGGCCTGCAGCTTGTCCATGTAGAGGGTCGAGAAACCGTCCATCTTGATCGAACCCAGGTCGCCGCCCGAGCCCTTCACCCACAGCACCTCGACCTGCTCGCCCGAGAGCGGGTCGAGCATGGTGACCTTGGCCGAGGTATTGCCGCCGCCGAAATTGGTAATGCGCAGGTCCGAACCCAGCAGGTTCGAACGGTACAGCAACAGTTCCGGCTCGCTCATGTTCGCGGCCACACCGTCGTCCCAGCGCGAAGTGATTGCTTCGCGTTGTTTCGTTTCGCTCATTGCGCCCATCAAGATATTCTCCAAGTTGATTGTTTTGTCATCGTCCGAGCTGACGATGCGTCTCTCTTCCAATGTCCTGCAGCCACCACGTTTCGCGGCATCGGCAGACAGTAGAAATCAGCGGGGCAAGGGGTGTCAACGCGCAAACGATCAACTTGCTGACCAAGTCTCAATCAATCATCCGCTTGATCGAATTGCGCGTTTGTGCGTTGCAGCGAAGGCAAATAATCAGCCCGTTGATCATTTGGTGATTGACGTTACGGCAGTGCTTGATTGATACTTTTGTTACACACCGCGATTCCAGCAGGAACGACGGCCGGGCGCCACAGGCGCTCGACATAGATGCCGCATTCAAAACAGACGGCTTTTGGAGGAGACAACATGGTGAATCACAAACGCCGCAAGCGTTTGCTGAAGCTGCTTGCCGAGCATCAGACGGCAACGGTCCAGCAGCTTGTCGAATGGCTCAACGCTTCGCCGGCGACGGTCCGGCGCGACATCAGCTGGCTGGCGGGGCGCAACCTGCTCACCCGCACCCGCGGCGGCGCCGAGAACCTGCTGCCGAAGACGCGCCAGTTCTCGCTGACCAGCGAGACCTTCCAGAACAACATCCAGTGCTTCGCGGCGCGCAAGCGCGCCATCGCCCGCCATGCGGCCGGCATGTGCAGCGACGGCGAAACGATCATCATCAACGGTGGCACCACCACCTTCATGATGGCCGAGTTCCTGACCGACAAGCACCTGAAGATCCTCACGAATTCCTTCCTGATGGCCGAGCGCCTCCTGGTCTCGAGCGAGAACGAGATCATCGTGCCGGGCGGCCGGGTCTACCGCGAGCAGAACGTCATCCTTTCGCCCTTCGACAACGACATCACCCAGCACCACTACGCCACCAAGATGTTCATGAGCGTGTATGGCCTGTCGCTGCTGGGCCTGATGGAAGCCGACCCGCTCCTGATCCAGGCCGAGAAGCGCCTGATCAGCCAGGCCGAGGAGCTGGTCGTGCTGGTCGACAGCTCGAAGTTCGCGCGCAAGGCCGGCCTGATCCTGTGCGGGCTGGACCGCGTGTCCACGGTTGTCACCGATACCAATGCCTCCGACAAGGCCGTGCAGCTGCTCGAGCAGTACGGCGTGAAGGTGGTCACCGTCGAACCCGACGACGAACCAATCGCTCAAAACGCACCGCGCTACAGCGCGCCCTATGACTTGCAGTCCGCTGCCCTGATGGAGCTTTCCCATTGAAGATCAAGCCGTTCAAACACTTCCTGCTCGCGGCCGCCGCCGTCGGCATCCTTGCCGGCCTGGCCGGCTGCGGTGAAAAGAAGGCCGATCCGGCAGCGCCGCAACAGACCAGGATTGCCATGGTCGTGAAAAGCCTGGGCAACGGCTTCTTCGACGCCGCCCACACCGGCGCCAAGGAAGCCGCCAGCCAGATCGGCGGCGTCGAGGTGATCTACACCGGCCCGACCACGCCCAGCGCCGAAGGCCAGATCGAGATCATCAACTCCCTGATCAGCCAGAAGGTCGACGCCATCGTGGTCTCGGCCAACGATCCGAACGCCCTGGTGCCGATCGCCAAGAAGGCGATGCAGCGCGGGATCAAGGTGATCTCCTTCGACAGCGGCCTGGCTCCCGGCGGGCGCCAGATGCAGCTGAATCCGTCCAATGCGGAGCTGATCGGCGAGAAGCAGATCCAGATGGCGGCCAAGGAGCTGAAAGGCAAGGGTGAGCTGGCCATCCTGTCGGCCTCGGCCCAGGCGACCAACCAGAACCTCTGGATCGGCGTCATGAAGAAGACCCTGGAAAAACCCGAATACAAGGACCTGAAGCTGGTGGCCACCGTCTACGGCGACGACCAGTCCGACAAGAGCTACCGCGAAGCCATCGGCCTGCTGCGCAGCCACCCGAACCTGAAGGCGATCATCGCCCCGACCACGGTCGGCATCGTCGCCGCCAGCAAGGCGGTGGCCGACGAGGGCCTGGTAGGCAAGGTGTTCGTCACCGGCCTGGGCCTGCCGTCCGAGATGGCCGGCCACGTCAAGAGCGGCGCGGTGCGCGAGTTCGCGATCTGGAACCCGATCGACCTCGGCTACGCCGCCACCTATGCCGCCCACCAGTTCGTGACCGGCAAGGCCAAGGCGGAGGACGGCGCCAGCGTCTCGGTCGGCCGCCTCGGCAACGTGACCCTGGATGCCAACGGCGAAGCGGCCCTCGGCCCGCCGTTCACCTACAACGCCGAGAACGTCGAGCAGTTCGCCAAGCTGTTCTAAGCGGCTCCGCCGCCGCGCGCGATGTCTGTTCCGCGCGGCGCCTTTTACCTTTAGCGACACCCGTATGCCAGTGACCCAACTGACAAGCCCTCCCCTACCCGGCGAAAACGCAGTATCGGACGCGCCGGTCCTCCAGCTGAGCGGCATCACCAAGCGCTTCAACGGCGTCCATGCCCTCAATGGCGTGCGCCTCTCGATCCGCCCGGGCGAAGTCATGGCCCTGATCGGCGAGAACGGCGCCGGCAAGTCGACCCTGGTCAAGACCCTGACCGGCATCCACCGCCCCGACGCCGGCAGCATCCTGCTCGACGGGAAGGAAGTCGTCTTCGGCAGCCCGCAGGAGGCGATGGCGGCCGGGATCACGGCGGTGCACCAGGAGACGGTCATGTTCGACGAACTGACCGTGGCCGAGAACATCTACGTGGGCCGCCACCCGACCCGCGGCCCCGCCGGGCGCATCGACTGGCAGCATATCGAGGCCGAGGCCGAGCGCCTGTTCGCGCGCCTGGAGGTCGCCCTGCCAGTGCGCGCCCGCGTGCGCGACCTGTCGGTGGCGCAGCGCCACTTCGTGGAGATCGCGCGCGCCCTGTCGCAGGATGCGCGCGTGGTGATCATGGACGAGCCGACCGCCGCCCTGTCGCAGCGCGAGATCCGCGAGCTGTACCGCATCATCGACCAGCTGAAAGTCGCCGGCACCGCCGTCATCTTCATCTCGCACAAGTTCGACGAGATCTACGAGGTGGCCGACTGCTACACCGTGCTGCGCGACGGCCAGTTCGTCGCCGAAGGGCGCCTGGCCGACATCGGCGAGCCCGAGCTGGTGGCCCTGATGGTGGGCCGCGCCGTGCACCAGGCCTACCCCAAGGCCCAGGTCGAGATCGGCACGCCGCTGCTGGAAGTGCGGGACCTGTGCCACCCGACCGAATTCCAGAACGTCAGCTTCGCCTTGCGCCGCGGCGAGATCCTCGGCTTTTATGGCCTGGTGGGCGCCGGCCGCTCGGAAGTGATGCAGGCCCTGTTCGGCCTGACATCCAATGTGCGCGGCAGCGTGCGCCTGGAGGGCAAGGACGCGCGCTTCGGCGCCCCGCGCGAGGCCATCGCCGCCGGCCTGGCCTACGTGCCGGAAGACCGCCAGCAGCACGGCGCGCACCTGAACCAGCCGATCGCCCACAACATCACGCTGCCGATCCTGTCGCGCTTCGGCTTCTTCACCCGCGCCAAGCGTGAAACCCGGGTGGCGCGGCGCTTCGCCGAACAGCTCGAACTGAAGGCCCACCACCTGCAGCAGCACGTCGCCGAACTCTCGGGCGGCAACCAGCAGAAGGTGGTGCTCGGCAAGTGGCTGGCGACCGATCCGAAAGTCATCATCCTGGATGAGCCGACCAAGGGCATCGACATCGGCTCCAAGGCCGCGGTGCACCGCTTCATCAGCGAGCTGGTGGAGCGCGGCCTGTCCGTGATTCTGGTGTCCTCCGAACTGCCCGAAGTGCTGGGCCTGGCCGACCGCGTGGTGGTGATGCGCCAGGGCCGGGTGGTGCGCGAGTTCGCGCGCCAGGACGCCACCCCCGAAACCGTGGTCGCGGCGGCATCCGGCGTCGACCTCCACGCCGCCAGCGAGGCGGCGGCATGAAGAACATGAGCAAACATCTCCTCAAACAACGCGAGCCCCTGCTCGCCATGATGGTGGTCGCGCTGGTGCTGCTGGTCGGCATGCGCGCACCGGTGTTCGTGAGCGCGGCTTCGCTCGCCAACCTGCTTACCGACAGCACCTTGCTCGTGATGCTGGCGCTGACCCAGATGCTGGTGATCGTCACGCGCGGCATCGACCTGTCGATCGCCTCGACCCTGGCCCTGGCGGGCATGGTCGCGGCCATGCTGGCCAGCGCCAACCCGGGCCTGCCCTTGCCCTTCGTGATGCTGGCCGCCACCGCCACCGGCCTGGCCGCCGGTCTGCTCAACGGCTGGCTGATCGGCTACTTGCAACTGCCGCCGATCGTCGTCACGCTGGGCACCATGAGCGTCTACCGCGGCCTGGTGTTCGTCATCTCGGGCGGCGCCTGGGTCTCGGCCCACCAGATGCCGGCCGGCTTCGTCGCCTTCCCCTTGCAGCGCCTGCTCGGCCTGCCGCACCTGGTGTGGATCGCCGCGGCCGTCGTGCTGCTGATGGTGTTCGTGGCCCGCTACACGCGCTTCGGGCGCGACCTGTACGCGATCGGCAACGCGCCGCACTGCGCCGCCTACATCGGCATCCCGACTGCGAAACGCCTGTTGTGGACCTATGGCCTGTCGGGCACCGCCGCCGGCCTGTGCGGCTACCTGTGGGTGGCGCGCTATGCCGTCGCCTACACCGAGATCGCCTACGGCTTCGAACTGACCGTGATCGCCGCCTGCGTGATCGGGGGCGTGAGCATCGCCGGCGGCGTCGGCTCGGTAGTGGGCGCCATGCTGGGCGCGCTGTTCCTGTCGGTAATCGGCAATGCCCTGCCGGTGCTGCAGGTCTCGCCCTTCTGGCAAAGCGCGCTGACCGGCGCGGTGATCCTGGTCGCCGTGCTGATGAATGCTAGAGGCAACCGCAACCGCAGCCGCCAGATCCTGCCGCTGCACAAGCTTGACAACCTGAGGAGCGCCGCGTGAACGCCACCACCATTGCCCAAACCGAGGCGGCCAGCCAAGCCGCGGCCAGCACCTCGCGCTACACCATCCTGGACCGCGAAAAGCCGGCGCTGCGCCACGTGCTCGCGCGCTGGGAGACCCTGCTGGCCCTGCTGCTGCTGGCGGTCTTCGTGGTGGGCGGCGTCACCCTGCCGCACTTCCTCGATCCCTACAACCTGCTGGACGGCACCGCCAACTTCAGCGAGAAGGCCCTGATCGCGCTGCCGATGGCCTACCTGATCATCTGCCGCGAGATCGACATCTCGGTGGCCGGCACGCTGGCGCTGTCCTCGGTGGCGATGGGCCTGGCCCACCAGGCCGGCGCGCCGGCCGGCAGCCTGCTGTTCGTGGCCCTGGGCACCGGCCTGGTGTGCGGCTGGCTCAACGGCTTCCTGGTGACGAAATTCATGCTGCCCTCGATCGTGGTCACCATCGGCACCTTCTCGCTGTACCGCGGCCTGGGCAGCGTGGTGCTGGGCGACCAGGCTTTCACCAACTATCCGGAAGCGATGACCGACTGGGGCCAGGGCGTGTTCTTCGGCATGGTGCCGCGCTCCTTCGTGATCCTGCTCGGTTTCGCCCTGCTGTTCGCGATGGTGCTGCACTGGACCTCGACGGGCCGGCGCATCTACGCGATCGGCAACAACCCGGATGCGGCGCGCTTCTCCGGCATCGCGGTGGACCGCTACCGCCTCGGCCTGTTCATGCTCACCGGCGCCATGGCGGGCCTGGCCGCCTTCCTCCTCACCGGCCGCATCGGCAGCACCCGCCCGAACATCGCCACCGGCTGGGAACTCGAGATCATCACCATGGTGATCCTGGGCGGCGTGAGCATCGCCGGCGGCGCCGGCACCATCGGCGGCGTGCTGCTGGCTGTGCTGACCATGGGCGCCGTGACCTACGGCCTGGCCCTGGCCAACGTCCCCGGCATCTACATGACCATCGTGGTGGGCGTGCTGCTGCTGGCCACCATCGCCGTCTCGCGCCTGGTGCGCGGCAAGCCGACCCGCCACTGACCCAGGGAAGCACGCAATGCAAGCAAGGACGGGCGACGCCCTCATCGTTCTCGACATTGGAAAGACCAACGTCAAACTGGCCCTGGTCGACGCAAGTGGCCGCTGCATCGCCGAGCAGCGCCGCCCGAACGCCATCCTGAACGACGGCCCCTACCCGCACCATGACGTCGAGGGCATCTGGCAGTGGCTGCTGGCGACCTGCCGCAGTTTTGCGACGCAGGCGCAGGTGTCCGCGATCGTCCCGGTGACCCACGGCGCCACCGCCGCCCTGGTCGATGACGCCGGCCTGGTGCTGCCGGTGCTCGACTACGAAGCCGCCCTGCCCGGCCTGGACTACGCGTCCCTGCGCCCTGCCTACGCCGAAACCTATTCGCCCCTGCTGCCCGCCGGCCTGAACCTGGGCCGCCAGCTGGCCTGGCTGCAGGCGCGCCATCCGGAGGCGTTCGCGCGCAGCCGCCACATCCTGATGTATCCGCAATACTGGGCCTGGCGCTTGTGCGGCGTGGCGGCGGGCGAAGCGACCTCGCTCGGCTGCCACACCGACCTGTGGGATCCGGTGCGCCAGGCGTATTCGTCGCTGCCCGCGCGCATGGGCTGGCTGGACAAGCTGCCGCCGCTCGCCGCGCCTTCCGCCTCGCTCGGCACCCTGCGGCCGGACGTCGCGCAGGCGACCGGCCTGCCGCCGGCGTGCCAGGTCCTGTGCGGCATCCACGACAGCAACGCCTCGCTGGTGCGCTACCTCGGCCTCGATGCCGGCGCGCCGCGCACGGTGCTCTCGACCGGCACCTGGGTCATCGCCGCCGCCTTCGGCAGCGCCCTGGACGGGCTGCGCGAAGACGCCGACATGCTGGCCAATACCAGTGCGCTGGGCCAGCCGGTGGCCTGCATGCGCTTCATGGGCGGACGCGAGTTCGCGGCATTGGCGGGCGGGCAGCCGGCCACCTGTTCCTACCTGCAGCTCGAGCAGATGGTGGCGCGCGGCAGCATGGCGCTGCCCTGCTTTGCCGAGAGCGGCGGCCCGTTCGCGGGACGGGTCGGGCGCATCGAAGGCCCGGCACCCGGCGACGCCGGCGAACGCTTCGCGCTGGCCACGCTGTACTGCGTGTTGATGACCGACTACTGCCTCGACGCGCTGGGCGCCCGCGGCCCCATCACGGTGGAGGGCAGCTTCACCGCCAATCCCTGGTTCGGCCCCCTGCTCGCCGGCCTGCGCCCGCGGCAGGCGCTGAGCTATTCGGACGACGCCAGCGGCACCACCTGCGGCGGCTGGCTGCTGCGCTACCGCGATGCGACGCCGCCCGGGGCCAGCGTGCCCAAGCCGCCGCGCGCGCTGGCCGGGCTGGATGCCTATCGCGCGAAGTGGCGCGAGGCGCTGCAGCAGGCCGGGGTTCCGGTCGCTGCTGCCGGCTGAGCGACACCCTAAAATATGATTCATAAATCTGTGCCACTCCGCGGAATATGAATCATTTCGCAGCGTTCTGGTTTGACCGGCACTGAGATTGATTCGTGATGGGTCGCCGCGCGCCCTTGCGCGCCGCGGGGCTCATCCTAGACTGAATCATCCGCGCTGCGCCCTGCGCAGCGCGGCATCCCGACGGTCGACACCGCGCCCCGCGCGCGACGCCTGTTCCGAAGGCCGCCTCCCCTTCGTGAAGGAACGATCATGCGTGCCCTCCCTTTCCTCCTGTCCGTCTCCCTGCTCCTGCCCGCCGCCGGCGCGGGTGCCCAGGCCATGGCCTATCCACCGCCCGACACGGCGCCGATCTCGCGGGTGCAGGTGACGGCGCCCTCCACGGCCGCGCCCATCCCGACCCGTGAAGCACGGCAGATTTCGGGCGGCTACGAGATGTCGAACGGCTGGTACCTGCGCGTGCATCCCTGCCGCCGCTACATCGACACCATCATCGACGACCAGCCGCCCATGCGCCTGGTCCCGGCCGGGCCGTATCGCTTCGTCTCCGGCGACGGCAACGTGCGCATGCAGTTCAAGCGCGGCGGATCGGGTGACGAGATGGAGATGAGCTACCGCCCCGATCGGCGCCTGGCCCAGCGCGTGGTGATCGGCTCGCGACTTGCGCAACGCTGAACGCGCGCCTCCCACGAAGGGGATACAGATGTTCAGCTGGCAATGTTTTCATAGTAGCATTTATTTCTACACGAAAACTTGCTGACAACGCCGATGAAAACACTCCTTGTCCTTCTTCTTCTCGCGGCCCAGCCTGTTCTGGCGTTTGCCCAGTCCGGCCGCACCCATCTGACGGAACACATCGATACCACCAACCTGAACCTGAAGACCCTGGGCGAAGCGATCACCGCCCAGGATGGCACCGATTACCGCAAAGCCACCACCTTGCTGAACTGGGTCAGCAATCGCCTGGAATGGATGACGACCGATTACCAGCGGCGCAGCGTCAAGGAGATCCTGGAACGCGGGGGTGGCAATTGCTATGACCTGGCCCAGGTGTACGTGGAGATCGTGAAGGCCATGAACATCAAGACCCGCCCGATCGCCGAAATCAACCTGTCGCGGCTCAATCCCGGGCGCCAGGAGCGGGCCGCACAACTGGTGGCCGACAAGGGCGCCCGCGCCTCCGTGTTCGGCGCCCGCCATAACGACCACCGCTGGCTGGAGGTGTATGACGAGACCACCGGCACCTAGTTGCCGGTCGATCCGACCATGAACGTGATCGGGGTCGAGCAATGGGTCAAGGCGCGGCTCGGATTCGAACAACGCATCACGATCGATCCGGCCATTTCCGACGACATGATCGCCCCGTTCGCCGTGTTCGTCAGCGGCGACAACAAGGACCTGATGGCGGAAAACCGTTCCGTCTATTACATGGTGGATCAGTTCGACCGGGTCTACAACCGGGAACTGTCGCGGCTCCCCTCCTGGAATAAATGGGTTGCCGCGATCACGTCCTTGTCCGGACACGCGAAATCGGCCTTTGAGAACAAGGAGAACCTGCATCTTTACCAGCAACAGATCGCGGAGCTGGACGCCATTTATCAGGCCCTGAAAACCGAGTACCAGGCCTTGCAGCAGAAAAGAACGGCGTCGACACCGCAAGTGAATGCCTGAACGCCCATCATGATGCAAAACGCGAGTACCGGCCCCGGCTTTTGAATCATGTCGCGCCTGTCTTGCTTTGCGCCGGTACAGATTGTTTGGTGATGTATCCGTCTTATTGCTTGCAGGCCGCGGAGGGCGCCCTAGACTGAATCATCCGGGATGCGCATGGACGCATCCCGGCGTCCCAGGGTTCACTCCCGCTTCGTGAAGGAAGCACCATGCGCTCCCCCATTCTCCTTGCCGCATCCCTGCTGCTGTCGGCCACCGGCGCGGATGCCCAAACCATGCCCTACCCGCCTGCGGACACGGCGCCGATCGCCTCGGTCCAGGTGCGTGCTCCCACCAATGCGGCGCGGATCCGCGTCGCCGAGGCGGAAAACATATCCGGCGCCTACGAGATGTCGAATGGCTGGTATCTGCGTGTGATCACGTCCGCGCATTACATCGATGCCATCATCGACGATGAAAAGCCGATTCGCCTGGCCGCGATCGCGCCTTACCGCTTCGTCTCGGGAGACGGCAACATCACCATGGACTTCCACCGCGGCGCCGATGGCGCGGACATGCGGATGAGCTATGTGCCCGACCTGCGCCTCGGCCAGCGTGTGGTGCTGGAGTCGCGGCTGGCGCAGCGCTGAGCGCTCAGCGCGGACGCAGCACGTAGGTCCGGCCCTTGACCGCAGTGAAGGACAGGGTGTGCCCGATGTTCCCCGGCGTGCTGCTTAAACCCAGTCCTTCGAGCATCACCGGCAGCGGCGTGCGGATCGTCGTCGGTCCGCCCACGCGCGCGGTCACGCGGGCCGACCTCAAGCGCCCGGCTTCCCAGTCGATGTCGACCACATGGTTGCCGCGCCCGACCATGCCGCTCACCCGGCCGTCGCGCCACTCGTCCGGCAGCGCCGGCAGCAGGTGCAGCTCGCCGTTCTGGCTCTGCAGCAGCATCTCGATGACGCCGGCCGTGCCGGCGAAGTTGCCGTCGATCTGGAACAGCGGGTGGGCGTCGAACAGGTTGGCATAGGCGCCGCCGTGCTTGTCGCCCGGTTTGGTCAGGCGCAGCAGATTGCGGAACAGCTGGTAGGCGTGGTTGCCGTCGTACAGGCGGGCCCAGAAATTCACCTTCCAGGCCAGGCTCCAACCGGTGCCGTCGTCGCCGCGCAGCTCCAGGGTGCGGCGCGCGGCCGCGGCCAGTTCCGGCGTCGACAGCGGCGAGATCACGCGCGCCGGATGCAGCGCGTACAGGTGCGATACGTGGCGGTGCTGCGGCTCGACCTCCTCGAAGTCCTTGTGCCACTCCTGCAGCTGGCCCCTGGCGCCGACCTGGAACGGCAACAGTTTCGCGCGCGCCTCCCGCAACTGGCTGCGGAACACGGCATCGACCCCGAGCACCTGGCTGGCGTCCGCCACGTTCTCGAACAGGTCGTGGGCGATCCCCAGGTCCATGGTGGAGGCGACGGTCACGTTGCCCTTGCGGCCCTCGCCAAAGTAGAAATCGTTCTCGGGCGAGGTCGAGGGCGCGGTGACCAGGCGGCCATTCGCGTCCGGCTGCAGCCAGGCCAGCAGGAAGCGCGCGGCGTCCTTCATGACCGGATAGGCGCTCGCCAGGTAGCGGCGGTCGCCCGTGAACTGGTAGTGCTCCCACAGGTGGCGCGCGAGCCAGGGGCTGCCCATGGCCCAGTTGGCCCACTTGGGATCGCCCTTGCCCAGGTTCCCGACCGGATTGCTGGTGGCCCAGATGTCGGAATTGTGGTGCAGCGCCCAGCCGGGCGCGCGGTAATACGACGCCGCGGTCTCCTTGCCGGTGATGGCCAGGTTGCGGATCAGGTCGTCCAGCGGCGTGAACAGCTCGCCCAGGTTCGCGCTCTCCACCGGCCAGTAGTTCATCTGCACGTTGATGTTGGTGGTGTAGTTGCTGCTCCAGGGCGGTCTGACCGAGGCGTTCCAGATGCCCTGCAGGTTGGCCGGCGCGCCGCGCGTGCGCGAGGACGAGATCAGGAGGTAGCGGCCAAACTGCACGTACAGGGCTTCCAGTCCCGGGTCGGGCGTGCCAAGCGTATATTCCTGCAGGCGACGGACGGTGGGAAGGCTGCTGCGGTCCTCGGCGCCGGGATTGATGACCAGGGACATGCGGTCGAACAGCCGGCGGAAGTCCGCCACGTGGGCCGCGCGCAGGGCGGCGGCGTCACGCCGGGCTGCCCGCTCCAGGTGGGCGCGCGCCAATGCCGCCTCGTCCTTGCCGGCGCTGTCGGGGCACTTGTCGAAGCCGTTGAAGCTGGTCGCCGCCGACAGCAGCAGGGTCACCTCGGACGCGTCGCGGATGCGGATGCGCCCGTCCTGCTGGGTCACGGTGCCGTCGCGCACCACCGGCTTGACCAGCAGCGCGAAGCGCATGCCGCGGCAACCGGTCGGGTCGTCCTGCACGATCGGTTCAGGGTTGTCGCGCACATAGTTCGGGTCCACCTGCGCGGGCGCCTTGCCGCCCAGGCGCAGCACGCCCTGCTCCACGGTGCTGCTGGAACGCAGCGGGCTCGCGGCCCCCAGGTCGAGGCTGATCCGGCGCGGCTGGTCCGCCTGCAGGCGCACGACGATGACCTGGTCGGGGTTCGATGCGAACACCTCGCGCCGGTAGCGTACGCCGTTCGCCGTGAAGCGCGTGGTCTGGATGCCGTCACGGATATCCAGCGCGCGCCGGTAGCCGGTGACCTCGCCTCCATTGAAATCCTGCCGCAGCTGCAGGGCGCCCAGCGGCAGGAAGCTTTGCGTATACCGCCCCTGCATCTGGCGCGACAGCGCGTAGGCCTGGGCGTAATCCTCCCTGGCCAGCGCCTCCCGCACCTTGCCGAGCGCAGCGTAGGCGCCGGGATTGACGTTCTTGCCGACCGGTCCGCCGCTCCAGAGCGTGGCTTCGTTCAGCTGGATCAGTTCCTCGCCCGGCCGGCCAAAGACCATCGCCCCCAGCCGGCCGTTCCCGACCGGCAGGGCTTCGGTCCAGACGGCGGCCGGCTTGTCGTAGTGAAGGGTCAGGTCCGAGCCCGCTTGGGCGCTGGCCGACAGGCCCAGGCTCGCGGCAAGCACCGCCGGCATCATGCGCAACAGTGACATTGTTCCTGCCCTCCCCTATGTTCTACTGCATGATTTCCAGGTCCACGCCGCCGCGCACCGCGCGCAGCTTGACCAGCTTGAGCGGTTCCAGCGCGTTTTCCTTGCGCCCGTCGGTCGTCACCGCCAGCGCAATGGTGTTCTCGCCGTTCGGGTTCAGGATACCCGGCGGGATCACGAAGGTGCGCTGCGGGCCGATGTGGGCGATGAACTGCCCCATGTTCCAGCCGTTCACGAAAATCAGGGCCCGGTTCTCGCGATCCGAACGCGGCTTGGTGGTGTCGCCGAAGGCCAGGCCCAGCTGCACGTCGTGCCCTTTCGGCAGGTCGAGCCTGAAGCTGGTGCGCAGCCAGTAGGTGCCCGCGGCGGGCGGCGCATCGGTGGTGCGCGCGGCCTGCCAGCCCTTGGGCGAGGCCAGCGGCAGGTGCCAGCCCTGGCGCTCGCCGAACAGGCCGCCGTTGTTCATCGGGCCGCGCAGGCGGTCGACGATCTCCTCGCCGCCCTGGCGGCCCTGGATGCGCCAGGCGATCGGCACGCCGAAGCGCTGGCCGCCGCGCTCCGTGAGCGAGGCCGAAATCAGGCCGCGCGCCTCACGGTGGTAGTCGTCGGCCATCAGGTTCCAGTTGTGGGCGTTGTTGCGCACCATGACCGAGATGACGTGCTCGCCGGGCTTGATATCGCCCAGCGAGAGCTTGATGCTGTCGGTGGTCTCCGGGAAGGAACGGCCGGTGTCGAGTTCGTGCTGGCCGACGAAGCGGCCGTCGATCCAGACCTGGATCAGGCCCGCGCCGCCGGCGCCGTAGAACAGTTCCAGCTGGTTCGCCTTCGGGCTGGTGACGGTGAAGCGTCCGCGGTACCAGACGTCGCCGTGGTGGAAGCCGTAGTCGCTCATCGACAGGGTCGGCTGGTCGCGTTCCGGCATGGTCCAGGTCTGGGCCGCCGACGGACGGCGGTCGGCCTGCACCCAGGCGCTGTCGTCGAAGCGCGGCGCGCTTTCCAGGCTGTCCATGCGGCGGGTCCAGGCCAGGCGTGCCAGGTCGGGCAGCGTCACCGCCTCCGGACCCTTGACGGTGCCGGCGCGCACGCTGCCGTCCGGCTGGCGCGTCAAGACCAGTTCCTGGCCGTTGAAGCTGGCCGCTTCGAACGCCGGCCCCCAGATCTCGAAGCTGCTGTCCTCGCCGGCGTCTCCGCGCATGGCGAGCTTGCCGCCTTCGATCCGGGCCGAGCGCACCAGTGCGGGGCTGAGCTGCAGCGCGCGCCCAAGGCCGGTTTCCTGGGTCCAGAAGCGCAGGCTGGTCTGTTCATCGGCCAGCAGGAGCAGCATCGGCGCCCTGCCGCCGCCCGAGATGCGCACCCGCGCCAGGCCGTCGTGCACGTAGTCCAGCACCAGGTCGCCCCTGGCGGCATCCCAGCGCGACCTCACCTGCCCGGCCAGCACCTCGACCGTCGGCGCGCCCGTATAGCGCAGTACGGTCTGGCCGGCCTGGCGGTCGCGCCCGTGCAGCAGCACGATGTCGCGTTCGCCGTTGCGGAAGTGGGTCTGCAGTTCCGAGGTCGAATACACCAGGCGCTGGCGTTCCATGTCGTAGGAGGCCAGCAGCATGCGCGCATCCTGGCCGCGCAGCGTGGTGCCGAAGGTATATTCGCCATCGCGGGTGGCCAGCTTGACGCTAAAAAGCTCCTCGCCCTTGCCGTCGGTCGGATTGTGGGCGGCGAAGATCACGTGGCTGCCCAGGCGCCGGTTGACGTTGTGGTAGACCTTGACCTTGGCGTCGCTTGGTGCGAGTTCCGGGCCCTTGTCCATCTCGGCCAGCACCTGCTCGGCCGCCTGCACGAACATGCCCTGCTGCTTGAGCGCATAGGCTTTCGGGCGCAGGCCGCGGTCTTCGGAGATCGCGGCGCCGTAGTCGTAGGAGGTGTACACCACCGGGCCGGCCAGCCAGCCCCACGAGGTGCCGCCGAAGGTCATGTAGACGTTGTGGATCGTGATCCGGTTGATCAGGTTGGTGCCGTAGAACACGCGCTGGTAGCCGGTGCCCTGGCGCTCGGCGGTGCAGTGGTAGGTGCCGTTCGAGCCCCAGTAGTCGAACCAGCCGCCGCCCAGTTCCGCGGCGAAGCCGGGCGTACCCGGCGAGGTGAGCGAACCGACCTTGCCGCTGCCAGTCGCGTAGATGCCCCAGTCCGGCGCCTTGTTGGCGCCCGCCGGGTTGGCGAACACGTCGCAGCTGCCGCCCGGGTAGCCATCGAAAGCGTAGATGTCGGTCGGGCCCTGGTTGGCCCAGGGCGCGCTCGAGTTCTTCGGCGCCCAGTCCGGCAGGCGGCCGGCGGCGTTGTGGAAGAAGGGAACGGTAATGCCATCGAGCCGCGCCTTGCGCGCCAGGTGCTCCATCTGGCGCACGTGCTTCGGCTCGACCTTGCCCAGCTCGTTCTCAAGCTGGTAGGCGATCACGTTGCCGCCGCCGTCGGTGGCCTGGTGGCGCGCGATGATCGCGTTAATCTGGGTCATCCACTCGTCGACGGCGGACAGGTAAACCGGATCGTCGGTGCGCGCTTCGGCGCGGCTGCGGAACATCCAGCCCGGATAGCCGCCGCCGGTCAGCTCGGCATTGACGTAGGGGCCGGTGCGGGCGATCACGTACATGCCCTCCTCCTTCGCGATCTGCAGCGCGCGCTCGACGCTGCGGATCCCCGAGAAGTCGTACACGCCCGGGGCCGGCGAATGGTAGCCCCAGTCGAAGTAGAAGGCCACGCCGTTGAAGCCAAGCGCCTTCATCTTCTGGATCACGTCGCGCCACAGCGAAGGATTGGGCAGACGGAACGGGTGGATCTCGCCCGACCAGACCACGACACGCTTGCCGTCGACCTTCAGCGAATACGCGTCCCAGGCGATCGTCTTCGGCTTCCCCTTGGGTGCGGCGATTTTCTCGAAGGCCCTGGCGTCTTCGCCCATGACGCCGAACGAGGACGCCATCGCGGCAGTCCCCAGCAGGCGACTTGGCGCGCCCCAGCTGCGGCCGCCATCCTGGCTGTCGGCGAACCAGGCGCGCTGGCCGTCTCCGGCGCGGGTGTACAGGCGCAGCGTCGCGCCCAGGCGCACCAGTCCGGCCGCCTTGATGTCGGTGCCCAGGCCGCTGAGGCTTGCCGCCTGCTCGATGCGCCATGGTCCTGTGAGCTCGGGCGCGCGCGCGAGCACCAGGCGTCCGCTGGCCGCTTCGCGCGTAACCGCGACGAAGCCGTCGCCCTCGGGGGCGACGACAGTGTCGGTGTAGCCGTCCTCGAGACCGCGCATCGGCACGGGCGTCGACAGATTGGCCAGGTCCGCATCGAGGCTCGATACGTGGCTGCCGCGCCCGATGGTGGCGACCAGGTGGAGTTGCCCGCCGGCGCCGCGCACCCAATTGGGCGCGCGCACCTGGCCCGAGGCGACCCGCAGCTCGCGCGTCCCTTCCCAGCTGCGCAGGTCGGGCGAACTGGCCAGCCCGATCGAACCGGGCGCCGCGCCGGCATAGGCCAGCACGTAAGGGCCGTCCGCATGGCGCGCGAGGCTCGGGTCCTGCAGCTTGCCGGAAGGCGGCGTCCAGGTCTCGGAGGCGAGCGAGACGAAATTGGCGCCGTCGGTCGACGACAGCAGGCTGAGCGTATTGGCGGCGCCGGCGGTGAGCGCGGGCATCAATACTACCTGGCCGGACTTCGCCGCCTGGGCGCTGGCCGTCCCGGCCTGCTGCCCGGATCCTTGCGGGATGCCGAGCTCCTGGGCCGCGGCCGCCCCGCCAAGCGTTGCCGCCACCGCGAATGCGAAAGCGCGCATGCGCCCCGCCTGCCTGTCACTGCCGGAATCGAACCACGTCATTGCTGTCTCCATACTTATTCTATGCGGGACATTCTAGGTGCTCTTCCGAATACCGATCAACGCAGTGGCGAAAGAATCAGGCGAGTGATCGGACGTAAGGACGCCTGCAATCATTCGCTCAAGCGGATGAGTATTTCGTGCGGGGGCACGCACATCTTGCTGCTTATGCAAAGATTGGGGCCGCGGAGCCCGTCCCTGGCGCTTCGCCCGCCGCGACGCCGGCCGGATAACAAGGACGTGCCCCGCACTGCCAAGACGAGACACCGCTACCCAATGAATTCGTTCTCCTCACTCGACACCTTCGTCTTCCTCATTTATTTCGTCATCGTCGCCGGCTACGGCATCTGGATCTACCGGCGGCGCAACGGCTCCGGCAAGGAATCGCACGACTACTTCCTGGCCGAGGGCTCGCTCACCTGGTGGGCAATCGGCGCCTCGCTGATCGCCTCGAACATCTCGGCCGAGCAGTTCATCGGCATGAGCGGCTCGGGCTTCCGGATCGGCATGGCCATTGCGGTCTACGAGCTGATGGCGGCCGCCACCCTGATCATCGTGGCGGTGTTCTTCATGCCGATCTACCTGAAGAACCGCATCTACACCATGCCCCAGTTCCTCGAGCAGCGCTACGGGCCCAAGGTGGCCATGGTCATGGCCGTGTTCTGGCTGGCCCTGTACATCGTGGTCAACCTGACCGCGATCCTGTACCTGGGCGCACTGGCGATCAACAGCATGGTCGGCATCGGGGTGCTGCCCTGCATGCTGTTCCTGGCAGTGTTCGCTACCATCATCACCCTGGGCGGCATGAAGGTGATCGGCTACACCGACGTGATCCAGGTGTTCTGCCTGGTGATCGGCGGCCTGGTCACCACCTGGATCGCACTCGACCTGGTGGCGCGCCTGTCGGGCAACGAAGGCGCCATGGTCGGCATCCGCGAGCTGTTCGCGCGCGCCGGCGGCCACTTCGACATGGTGCTCTCGCGCGACAACCCGAACTACATGGACCTGCCGGGCCTGTCGACCCTGATCGGCGGCATGTGGATCGTCAACCTGAGCTACTGGGGCTGCAACCAGTACATCACCCAGCGTGCCCTCGGTGCCAGCCTGCCGGTGGCACGCAAGGGCCTGCTGTTCGCTGCCTTCCTCAAGCTCCTGATGCCGCTGATCGTGGTCCTGCCGGGCATCGCCGCCTATGCGCTCGACCAGGGCGGCATGCTGGGCGACTCGCTGCGCCCGGGTGGTGAACTCAACCCCGACCGCGCCTACCCTACCCTGCTGACCCTGCTGCCGGAAGGCCTGAAAGGCGTCGCCTTTGCCGCCTTGACCGCGGCCGTGGTCGCTTCGCTGGCCGGCAAGGCGAACAGCATCGCCACCATCTTCACGCTCGACATCTATCGCCCCAAGTTCCGTCCCGACGCCAGCGAGCGTCACATGGTCTGGATCGGCCGCATGACGGTGGTGGTCGCGATGGCGATCGCGGTGGCGATCGCGCCGCTGATGGGCATCGACAAGAAAGGCGGCTTCCAGTACATCCAGGAATACACCGGCTTCGTTTCGCCCGGCATCTTCGCCATGTTCCTGCTGGGCTTCTTCTGGCGCCGCACCAACGGTGCTGCCGCGATGTTCGCGGCCATTGCCAGCGTGGGCCTGTCGATCGTACTGAAGTTCCTGCCGGACTTCGTGAATCTGTCCTTCCTGGCACCGATCGGCTTCGCGGTCCCCAACGCCGCCGGCGTGTACGAGATTCCGTTCCTGGACCGCACCCTGCTCGTGTTCCTGATGATCGTGATCGGCATGGGCATCATCAGTCTGCTGGGACGCCAGCCCGACTCGACCATCGTCGAGGTCGACCGCCGCATGTTCAAGGTGGAGCCGGGCTTCGCCTTCGGCTCGGCGGTGGTGTGCGCGATCCTGGTGATCGTCTACGCGGCCTGGTGGTGATCTGAGATGGCGAGCAGCCTGCGCCTGGTTCCCGGGCCGGAGGCTGCCGGCAAGCAGGCCAGCGCTGCGAGCCCCGACTTTTTCACATATCAACCCGCCGGATTGTGTTCGCAGATGTACCTGCACACGTCCTGGCGCCGGTCATTGCGCTCGTCAACGAGTTCCTGCTCCTGCTCGACCAGCTGCTCCAGCTTGCGCGGGTCGGTTTCGCTTTTCTTCTTGTCGCGCACTTCGGCCAGCCGGCGCTCGATCCGCTCCATTCCCTTGAATCCGTCCAGCTCATTGCAGGCCTTCAGACACTCGCTCTTGGGCCGCTCCCTGATCTGGGCCGAGACAGTATGGGTGAACGCGCAGGCCAGTGCGCAAAGGGCGAGAATCTTCTTCATATGCTTGCTTTCGTGGTCATAGACTGGTCTCGAAGCGCACCACGACACGCGCATGGTGCGTGTTCCAGGTCGACAGGCGGACCAGGCTGCCCTGCTCCAGGTATTCGTCGATGCGGGAAGTGCGCCGGTGTAGCAGGTTATCCAGGTTGAGCCGCAGGACCGTGGTCTTGCTGGCGTTCCAGCTCGCGTTCAGGTTCAGCGTGCGTCGGCTCGATTCGTAGACGCGCTGGCTGGCACTGCTGCGAACCCAGTCCTCGGGCAGGTAGCTGGCATCGAAACCGAGCTTGACCGGCAGCGACTGCAGCGAGTAGCTGCCGCCCAGCTTGGCGCGCCAGGGCGACTGCCCCGGGATATGGTTGTCGGGGCCAAGCAGCTCGCTCAGCGTCGAATCGGCCAGGCCAATGCTGCCGCTCAGCTCCAGGTTCGCCAGCGTCGGCGAAAAATCCTTGCCCGCCAGGCGAGCTTCCAGGTCCAGGCCGCGCACCCGCGCCTGGCCCAGGTTGGCTTGGCGAGCCACGTAACGCGGAACACTCGCCCAGGGCACCTCCACCAGTGCAACGTCCAGGCCGTTCTTGTCGCGGATGTCGCGTGTGTAGAATTCCAGGCTGACCTCGCTGTCGCGGCCGAAGCCGTGCGCATATGACAGGTTCAGGCCGAGCGAACGTTCCGGTCGCAGGGCGGGATTGCCGCTGCTGTCCGCCAGGTCGATCCCATTGGCGCCGCACAAACCCAAGGCCGGGCATGGCGCATACGGATTGATCGTGGGACGCAGCAGCATTTCGTCGAAGAAGGGCGTGCGGTAGCTGCGCGCCAGCGAGGCCCTGAGCTGGCGCTTGCGATTGCCGCCGATGCGGTGCGACACGTGCGCCGACGGCGACCACAGCTTGAATCGGGGGCGGCTGGTGGCCGGGCCCTCGACCAGCCGGTAGCGGCGCCGTTCGCCGGACGCGCCCAGGTTGACGGCCCAGCGGCGGTTGATCCGCCATTCGTCCTGGATGAACAGCCGTGCGCTGGTCAGGTGGGATGCCGTTTCCGGCCCCAGCACGGCCAGGCTGGAGTCCGGACGGCCGTCGACCAGGTCGGTATAGCTGCTATCGCTGTCGTTGCGCGCGAACTTGGCGCCGGCACTGATCCGGTGACCATCCTCGGTGTCAAGCGCGTAGTCGAGGTCGAGGAAGTAGTTGCGCGTGCTGCTGTCCTGCTCATGCATACGTTGGCGCGGGCCGCCCGGCGACCACAGCTCGTCCCTGCGCAGTCGGCTCTCCGAGCGCGAGCCGCTCGCGACCAGCTTGAGGGCCAGGCTGCTGTCCGGGTCGATCCTCCAGTTCCACAGCAAGGGCAGGTACAGATTCTTCGTCGGTGTCTTGCTGCTCTGGTTCGACGATGCACTGAGGCCCGACATCCAGCGCCGTTGTTCATCGCTGTGATTGTCGGAGCTGTAGCGGGCGATCTCCGGGCTGAAGGTGAGCGAATGACTGGCATCCAGGGTCCAGGCCAGCACGCCGTTCGCATTGAGAGACTCGAACAGGCCCGGCACATGGGCCTCGCCCTCGTACTCGCGGACGGCACCCCGGCCCGGTCGCTCGCTGGTCTGGACATATTCACTGTGCGCGCTGGACAAGCGGCGCCACCGTGACAGCGTGAAGGTATGGCTGAACGAGCCATCGTTGACGCCGGTGGCCGCCCAGGTCAGGTCCATGCCCTTCTTGCCACCCTCGGTCCGCGCATTGCCGTGCAAGCGGGACGAGGTCTTGCGCTGCTTTTTTCGCAGGACGATGTTGATGGTACCGGCAACCCCGAACGGCCCGATGGCGGCAGTGGTGGTCTTGGTGATCTCGATGCGCTCGACGCGCACGAGGTCGATGTTCATGCTGTCGCCCGCCGGAGCCTGGCCGTCCACCAGCACCTGGGTGTAGCCCGGCAGACCGAGCAGGCCAATGCGACCGCTCTTGTCGACGCTGATGGCGGGCTCGCGCCGGAGCAGTTCGCCGGTATTCTGCAGGCCGCTGTCGGCGATCTTCTTCTGACCGATGATGATCTTACCGGCGACGAAATCCTGGCTTGCTTCAAGGTCGGTCCGGGCGCCACTGATGACGACTTGCTGGGGCGCCGCAGACGCCTCGATCTGGGCATGCGTACCGGTGCAATAGACGGCTAACAGGCAGGCGAAGCGACGGTGCATCCGAAAGATCCGAAACCAAACCGGTCGATCTTACCGGTAAAATTTTCCTGAATATCCTTCAAATGTCACAAAGGGGCGCAAGACTCTCTACGAGCCTTCAATGCCGTTCAGTTAAGCGATAACGGGCGCTTTTGTAGGGTGGGCAGGTCCCCTGCCCACGCGGCCAAGGTCCGTTAGAGCACGAGGCGGGCTTCGGAAACCTTGCCCGACCGCGTGGGCGGGAAACCCGCCCACCCTACGAATTTATGGCCGCCAACATGCGGAGAACAAGTCAGGGCTGTCGCAAGCGTCCTCAGTCCGCCACCGGCTCCCCGAAATCCGGCGACCCATCCGCCTTCCAGCGAATCACCTGCGCCCGCGTATGCCGGTTCGGATCGCGCAGCGGCTCGCCCACGATGTCGCGGTAATTGCGTGCATGGTAGACCAGGATGTCGGTCTTGCCGTCCGGCGTCGTCGTGAAGCTGTTGTGCCCCGGCCCGTACTGGCCGTTGGCCGCGCTGCTGCGCATCACGGGCACCGGCGACTTGGTCCACGCGCGCGCATCCAGCAGATCGGCGTCGGCGGGCGCGCTGAGCAGACCGAGCGCGTAGTTGGCGTCGGTCGCACTGGCCGAGTAGGTCATCCATACCCTCCCGTTCTTCACCAGGAAGGACGACGCCTCGTTGACCTCGTGGCCGATCTTCTCCCACGCGTGCTCCGGCCGCGTGAGGAGCACCGCCGGCTGGCGGATCGCCAGCGGCCCGTCCATCTTCGCCAGGTAGATGTTGGTGCCCTAGCTGCCGTCGGGGGCGCGCTGGGTCCAGCTCAGGTAGCGCTGGCCGCGGTGCTCGAAGGTGGTCGCGTCCAGCGAGAAGCTTTCCCAGCCGGTTTTCAGCTGGCCGCGCTCCAGCCACTCGCCTTCGAGCGGATTGGCGGACGCGTTCTCCAGCACGTACAGGCGGATCTCCCAGATCTTGTCGCTGCGCCCGGCGGTGAAATAGATGTACCACTTGCCGTCGATGCGGTGCATCTCGGGCGCCCAGATGTGCGCGCCCATCTCGCCGCTGGCGTGCTTGCGCCACACCACCTTGGCGTCGGCGGCGCCCAGTTCGTTCAGGCTGCGCGCGCGGCGCACCTCGATGCGGTCGTATTCGGGCACCGTGGCAGTGTAGTAGTACCAGCCATCCGGCTGCAGGGTGACGTGGGGATCGGCGCGCTGGCGCACCAGCGGGTTGGCGAAGCTGATTTCCGCAGCGGCGATCGGCTGGAGGGCGAACAACGCCAGCATGGCGGCGGCGGCGAAAACGGCAGGACGGTTCATCGGGACCTCGACAAGTAAAAAAGCCAGTCATCGCGAGATGACTGGCAAATCGGAACAGGAGTCGTTACAAGGCGATCACAGCTTCATCGACACCGTGAAGTAGTAGCGGCGGCCCGCCCAGGCCAGCTCGTTCAGGCGGAAACTGTCGCCGGCGTCGAGGCGCTTCACTTCGTCGGTCAGGTTCTTGCCTTCCAGCGCGAAGGTGATGTTGTCGTTGTAGCGATACTGGATCTTCGCATCCAGGTAGCCGGTCGCCGCTTCGAACACCGGGTTGCCCGAGACGTCGTTACCGCCGGTGAAGAAGCGGTCGCGGTAGCTGTATGCCAGGCGCGCATTGATCGGGCCCTTGTCGTACCACAGCGACAGGTTGTACGCGTTCTTCGACATGCCCGGGTAAGGCAGCACGGTGTTGTCGAGGACATTCAGGCGCTCGGTGCCGGCCGCATACTTGTAGTTCATGCGGGTGTAGTTGGCGTCGACGCCGAAGCCGCTCAGCCAGCCCGGCAGGAAGGTCAGCGCGGTACGGCCGGCGATCTCGACACCCTTGGTGGTGGCGCCCTCGCCGTTCACGGCCTGGGTGACGTCGAACAGCTCGCCGTTCTTGAACAGGTCCACGCCGCGGGTCAGCACGCGCTCCATCACGTAGCTGGTGATGTCCTTCTTGAAGAAGGCCACGGACAGCTGGCTGTCTGCGCCCGGGTAGTACTCGATACTCAGGTCGGTATTGGTCGAGCGGTAAGGCTTCAGGTCCGGATTGCCGGCAGTGCAGTCGTCGGTGCCATCGCCGCCGAACTGCGGATTGCCGCTGCCGCGGATGCAGGTAGCGTTCGGGGCCAGCAGGTCCATCCGCGGACGCGCCATGGCCTTGGACCAGCCGACACGGGTCACCAGCTTGTTGTCGATCAGCCAGGCCGCGCCGTTAAAGCTCGGCAGCACGTCGTTGTAGGTGTTCTCGACGGTCGCCACCGAGTTGCTCACGACGATGTCGCTGAAGGTCGACGCGCCCGGCGCGGTCGCCTGGCGGATCGAGTAGCGCGCCAGGCCGGTCGAGCGGTCGCGGGTGCGGGTGTAGCGCACGCCGACGTTGCCTTCGACTTCCTTGCCCAGGATCTGGGTGGCGTAGTCCAGGCGCAGGTAGGTCGCGGCGATGCGCTCGTCGATCATGAAGGCCGGGATCTGCGGGTATATGTTGCCGTCGCTGCCAGGCGCGTTGCGCAGGTAGGCGTGGTTGAAGCTCGAGGTGTCGAAGAACTGGGTCGCGTTGGCGTAGACCGGCGACATCCAGTTGGCCGGCAGGCCGGAGACCTTGTCGTAGCCGTCGAAGAAGGTGCCGGGCGAACGGCCCTGCACGGCGCCGACCAGGGCGGCCATCTGGGCCGCGTTCAGGTAGCGGGTGGCGAAGCCCGAGTTGATGAAGGTCTGGGTATCGTTCGGACGCTGCGCCGAGCCGGTGTAGAGCGGGTCGTAGACCGCGGTCTGGTTGACGTTGGCGCCGCGCACGTTGATGTCGTCGGCGGTCGAGCTCAGGTTGGCGCCGTTGCTGGCCAGGTAGCCGCCGCCGTTGAACTGCTCGGAGGACGACTTGCGCGCCTGGGCGCCGAACCAGACCTTGTTGAAGAACGGCGTGTCGAGCTTGTACTTGAAGTCGATCTTGGCCTGGTGTTCCTTGTTCTCGGTTTCGCTCGGACGGTACTGGAGCTGGGCCTGGACATAGGATGCCGGATTGTCCGGGCTGTAGCCGGCAGGGAAAGTGAAGCGCGGAATGCTGTCCGGACCGAGCGCCACCTTCAGGCCGGGCGCGTTCTGGGTCAGCACGATGCTGTTGCTGTCGCTGTCGTACAGCGATTTCGAGGTGCCGACCAGACCGGTCACTTCGAGGCGGTCGCGCTTGAAGCTGAAGCCCGAGGACAGGTAGCGCGAGTCGATGTCGAGCTGGAAGTCGCGCGCCGAGGTGCTGAAGGCGCCCTGCCCGCCCACGCCCGCGCCGAACAGGCAGGAGCCGACCACGTATTCGGTCACGTGGTGATTGCTGACCACCATGCCCGGGGTCGCGCTGGTCGGCGCGGTGCAGGCGCCGGCGGCGGTCGGCACACCGTTGGCGCCGTAGACCGGAGCGCGGCCGGTATTGGCCAGGCGGCCCGCGTTGGCGAAGTCGGTGCCGAAGTTGCGGTCGTTCAGGCGCTGGCGCTGGGTGTTGGCCTGGTAGGTCGCATACGCATTGAATTCCTTGCTGAACGCGTACTGCGCGGTGACCTCGCCCGAGGAGCGCTTGTGGTCGCGGGTCCAGAGGCCGTAGCGGGCGATGCCCGGCGAATAATCGAACCACTGGCTGCGGCAGGCGGTCTGCTGGGCGGCGGTGAGACCCGAGGTGGCGCAGGCGGCGGCGCTACCCACGGCGGCGACCTTCGGGTCGATGCTGTTGACGGTCTTTTCCGGCGAGTTGTCCCAGTCCTGCAGGAAGCGCCACGAGGTGTTGCGGGCGTAGTCGTTCTGGGTCAGCACCTTGTCGTAGACGAAGTTGGCCATCAGGCCCAGCTTGCCGTCGAAGTATTTGTCGGCCATGTACAGGTTGCCGCGCGGCTGGACGCCGCCGCGCGAGGTCGAGTGCTCGGCCGCGATGCTGGTGCCGATGGTCGGCTTCTTGAAGTCGAGCGGCTTGCGGGTGGTGATCTGCACGGTGCCGCCCACGCCGCCTTCGGTCATGTCGGCGGTCAGGCCCTTGTAGACGTCGATCGAACCGATCAGCTCAGAGGCCAGCTCGCGCAGTTCGGCGCCGCGGCCGGCGCCGCCGTTGGTGCCGAGCACCGACATGCCGTTGACTTCGACGCGGTTCAGGTCCGGCTCCACGCCGCGGATCGCCACCTGCGTGCCCTCGCCGAAATCGCGCGACAGCTGCACGCCGGTCACGCGCGACAGGGCTTCGCCCACGTTCTTGTCGGGGAACTGGCCGATGTCCTCGGCCACGATCGAATCCGACACCGTGCCGGCGTTCTTCTTGCGGGTAATGGCCGAGGCCACCGACTGGCGGGTGCCGGCGATGTGCACGACCTGCGGCGCGGGCGCGTCGCCGGCGGATGCGGATGCGGCGGGCGCCTGCTGCTGCGCGCTTTCCTGCGCCACGGCGGCTTGTGCCGCCAGGAGGGTGATCACTGCGGCCACTGCGTGGGCGCAGCGGGTCGGGGTCAGCACGCGGGTGCCGGTCTTGGTTCGATTCATCGGTGTCTCCATGGGCTCTGTAGTTCGAAGTACGGCTTGGCCTTGAAAACATTCTATGTGCGGATGCGCGCGCCGATCCACCTTGCATCGAAAGAATCACCGAACTGATCGAAGCGGCAAAATTGTAGCGGCAAACGATCAGGCGGCTGATCGTTTCGGTTTCGGCGCCCGTAAACACCGAAGGCCGCCGCGAGTGCGGCGGCCTTCGGCCTTGCTGCGTGCTGCCGCTACGCGGCGATCAACCGCCGAACTTGAAGTTCAGGCCCGCCATGTAGGTGCTGCCCGCGTACGAGTCGGTGTACACGTTCGGGGTGCCATCCGCGAACACCGAATAGCCGCCGGTGTTGGAACCGGTGTGGGTCTTGCCCAGGTTGCGCCCTTCCAGGAAGAACTCGATGTTCTTGTTGAAGCGGTACGCGATCTTGGCGTCCACGTAGCGGGTGCCGAGACGGAACAGCGGCGCACCCGGGCTGTAGGTCGGGAAGCGCACGTTGGTCATGCCGACCACCGGGTAGTTGTTCACCGAGTTGGTGTTGCAGCCCGAAGTGCACGAGAAGGTATCCGCCTTCACCTGCAGGCCGACGCGCATCGACAGGGCGCCGTCGTCGTACCACACCGAGGCGTTCCAGGAGTGGCGCGGCTCGCCGGCCACCGGCAGCAGTTCGCCGGTGATCAGGTCGCGCAGGCCGCCGCCGTTCAGGGTCGCCTTGTTGCGGGTGTAGTTCGCGTCCACGCCGGTATAGCGCAGGTACCACGGCAGGACCGTGAAAGCGACCTTGGCCGAGACTTCGAAACCCTTGCGGGTGAACGGGATCTGGTTGGTCCAGCGGCGCTGGGTGAACACCAGGTCGGACAGCGGCTTGCCGGTCTGCGGGTCGACCGCGTTGGAGCCGGCGAAGGGCTTGATGTCGTCGACGGTCTCGATCAGGGTCGGGGCGCCGGTCACGCCTTCCTGCTTGTAGACGGCGCCGGCCAGCATGATGTCGCGGTTGGCATACCATTCCAGCGACAGGTTCTGGTTATGGTTGGTCAGCGGCTTGATCTCCGGGTTGCCCATGACGTCGGTGCAGCGCATCGACGTTTCGTTGCCCTCGGAATCGAGGTCCACCAGCTTGCGGCCGTCATATTCGCAGGTGCCGTTCGGGATCAGGCGGCCGGCGGCCGGACGCGCGATGGTCTTGCCCCAGTTGTAGCGCAGGACCAGCTTGTCGGGAATCAGCCAGGTGTTCAGGTTGGCCGACGGCAGGTAGTCGGTGGTGGTCGCATTGATCGCGGTGTCCTTGCGGTACACGCGGGTGCTGATGCCGTTCGCGTTGTTCGGGTCGAGCGGGTTGTAGGCGGCGGTCGGCACGATCGAGCGGAAGGTCAGCTGGCCGCTGCCGATCACCTTGGTGCGCACGGCGCGCACGCCGACGTTGCCGTCGAAGACGATGCCGAAGGGCAGCGCGCGCTGGGTGAACGGCACGCGGTCGACCTCGAAGTTGGCCATCATGTAGCCCGCATCGACGGTTTCCACGATCGAGTTCACCGGCTGCTGGTACATCTGGCCGTCGCTGCCGATGCACTCCTTGATGCAGTCGAGGTTGTAGTTCGGCACGCCCAGCAGCGCGTAGACCTTGTCGATGTCGAACTCGGTCCAGCCATTGGTCAGGGTGCCTGGACGGTCCGGATCACCCGCATAGAACTGCGCGGTCGGCTCCTTGGTGTAGCCCTGGTTGAACAGCGCGCGGTACTGGTCCGGCGAGATGACGATCGTGCCCTGGCGCGCGTTGCGCGGGTCGGTGCTCGGGTTGTAGCCGTACTGGCAGGGGCGGCCGCCCGGCGCCAGCGAACCCGGCGTGTTCTCGCAGACCTGGAAGGTGGTGCGCAGGTTGTTGGTGGAGACGTAAATGCCCGGAATGTAGCCGGCCGTGCCGAAGGTGCCGACGGCGTCCTGCACCGTCGGGCCGCCGGTGCCCCAGTGGTCGTAGCCGCTCTTGCGGCGGCTGTAGCCGACCTTGATCGAGGGGACGAAGGGGATGTACTCGTCGGTGTACACATCCAGGTCCAGCTTGGCCGTCTTTTCGAACGACTCGTTGATGCGCGGGTTCTGGAACGCCAGGGTGGTGGCGCCGTTCACGCGCGGCAGCTGGGCCGCGGTATAGGCCGGTGCGCCCGGGGTGGTGAAGCTCGGTGCGACCGCGGCCGTCGCAGCCTGGTTGGCGAGCGTTAGCCAGCTGTTCGGGTCGTTCAGGTTCACCGAGCCGGACGGCGTGTAGTTCCAGATGCCGTTCGGCAGCACGGTGGCCTTGGTGGTGCCCAGGTAGGCGCTCTGGCCCATGCGCTTTTCGTAGCGGTAGAAATCGGACTTCGAATCGCCGATCAGGAACTCGGCGCGCACGATGCCCTTCTTGTAGGTACCGCCGGCCTGGGTATAGCTGGACTTGGTGCCGGTGGTGATCGTGGTGTTGTCGACGCCGTAGACGCCGTCCGAGAACTCGAAGCCGGTGACGTGGTGGTTGCCGTCGACGGTCACCGAGTTCGGGTTGACGTTGGACACCGCGCCGTTCAGGGCGCCGGTGCTGCGGTAGGTCAGCTCGCCCGGATAGAGGTAGTAGCCGGAGGCCGGGTTCAGGGCGCGGGTGCCCCAGGCGCCGTTGGCCAGCTGGGTGGTCGAGATGGTGTCGACGAAGGGTGCGCCGCTGAAGCCGTTCGGTCCACGCACGGTGGCCGGATTCACGGCAACGCCGCCGTAGCCGAGGTTGGTGCTGTAGGAGATGACGTCGCCCTTGCTGCGGCTATGCTTGGCATACACGGTGAGCGCATCGTTGACCTTGAAGTCGAGGCGAATGTCGCCGCTGGTGCGGTCGTCGTTCCAGCGGTTGACGAAGTAGCGGGTATTGCTCGGCACCCAGTCGTTCCACTGGCCCAGGCAGCTCAGCAGCGCCAGCTGGGTGATGTTCTGGGCATTGGTGCGGCCGTTGTTGCCGGTACTGAGCTGGCTGGCCACGTTGGCCGGCAGCAGCGGGAACTTCTGGTAGCACTCGGCCTTGGTCTGGGCGGCGGCCGAACCTTCCAGCACATCCTTCGGCGTCATGCTGGTCCAGTTGCCCAGCGCCGCATTGCTGTACGGGACGGTGTAGAACGGCGTGGTCGAGGCCGCGTCGTTCAGGTTCAGGGTGTCGGGGCGCAGCGCGACCGTCTTCTCCGGCGAATTGTCGAAGTCCATCGGGCGGTACTGGCCGACCACGCCGCTGTTGCCGCCCTGGTTGATCGAGTGGGCTTCCTGGTTGACCTTGCTCTTCGAGAGGTTGACCAGCACGCCCAGGCGGTCGTTCATGAACTTCTTGGCGCCGATCAGGTTGAGGTTGGGGTTCTTCTTCTTGTTGAGCGAATTCTGCTGGGCCGCCACGCGGAAGGACAGGTAGTCCTTCTTGAAGTCGAGGCCGTTGCGGGTCTGGATGCGCACGCCGCCGCCGAGCGAGCCTTCGGTCATGTCGGCGGTCGAGCCCTTGACCACGTCCACGCTCTTGATCAGGTCCGAGGAGAGCTGGCGCATCTCGACCGCGCGTCCGCCCGAGGTGTCGGCGCCGGCACTGATGCCGCCCAACATGTCGGCGCCGCCGGCCTGCTGCACACCCATGCCGTCCAGTTCCACGCGGGTCAGTTCCGGGCCGTTGCCGCGGATCGAGACGCTGATGCCTTCGCCGAACTCGCCGCGGTCGACCGCCACGCCGGCGATGCGCGAAATCGCGTCGGCGACGTTACGGTCCGGGAAGGCGCCGACGTCTTCGGCGATGATCGAATCCTGCGCCGTGGCGGCGTTCTTCTTGCGGGCGATCGCGCTGCGCTGCGATTCGCGCGAGCCGACCACCAGCACCGTCTCGACGGCGCCATCGGCCACGGCGGCCGGCGCCGTGGACGAGGTCGACGATGCGGGCGCGCCCGCCTGCGAACCTGTGGCTTGTTGCGCGTACGCGCCGCTGGCGACCAGCGAAGCCAGTGCCATGGCGACTGCCTGACTGATGCGTTTTACGGGGAACCCATGCTTGGAATACGGTGCCATCTCTCCTCCTTGTTGTCTGTCTTATGTGATCTTTATGACCGGAATCGTGTTGCCCGGGGTGCTGAACGAAGCCGATTGTTATTGAATGAAATCAATACAACAACCAGGTTCGAACCGATTGCGCCAAACACTCATGGGCTTGAGCGGTTGGTGCGAATGCGCGACATTCCTCGATGGCGACCGATGCCGTTTCCGACATCGCAAGGCCACGCCAGGTTATCGCTCGCGCGCGATCGCACGCTTCAGCGCCGCCACTACCCCGATCAGGATTCCGGAAACTCGTAGAACTCGGCTTCGACGATCGACAGCAGCGAGCGCGCGACGCGCTGGGCGCCGGTGTCGGTATTGGCCTGGTCCGCCACCTCGGTCAGCTGGATCGCACCGGCATCACTCGCCTGGCCATCTAGCGCGATCCGTACCCGGCTGCCGCGCTGCGCCTCGAATGGCAGCGTGACGTAGCCGAGGCTCTTCGGCGTGGTGCCGCGCCAGACCTCGACGCCGTCCACGAACACGCGCAGCGGATAGCTGCGTTCGCGCCAGCCGGCCAGCTTGAGCGTCACTTCGCGCAGCAGCGCCGGGCGCGCCAACTGGTAGGTGATCTCCGCCGCTTCGCCGGCCTTGCTGGTCCAGCCGGTGGCTTCATCGTCGTCGAAGGATCGCGCGGCCTGTTCGGCGTTGCTGGCCGCCTGCGCCGAGGCCACCGGCACCGCGATGCGCGAGACCGTGAAGGACGCCGTAGCCGGGGTCGGGCCGCGGTCCAGGCGCAACGGCGGCGGCGCCGGCAGCGCCGCCAGGCCGCCCTCGACCTGCACCGCCGTTGACGCGAAGCGCAGCGTCGCCGGCGCCAGGCCATCGGCGCGGGCACGCAGGGTGATTTGACCCGGCTGGGTGCTGCTGCGCACCAGGACACGGTTGACGCCGCCCTCGACCGGCAGCGAACGCGCCAGCACGTGGTTGCCGGGCCCCTGCGCGATACCGCCGCGCCACTCGGCCGGGCCGTCCAGGTCGAAGTGCACGGTGCCCAGCGCGACCGGGTTGCGGCGGCCCTTCGCATCGACCGCCTCGACCTCGACCAGCGCCAGGTCGGCGCCGTCGGCGCGCAGCGCGTGCGGCGACGCGATGCGCTTCAGGCGCAGCGCCACCGGCTTGCCGGCGGTGACGATGCTGGTCGCGCAGACCTGCCTGCCCTTGGCGTCGTAGCCAACCGCCTTCAGCTCGCCCTCTTCCCAGCTCACCTTGTCGAACGTGAACAGGAAGCGCTCGCTTTGGCGTGCGCTGCCGACCTCCCTGCCGTTCAGGGTCAGCTTGACCGTCTCGGCGCTCGAGATCACGTGCACCGGCTTGACCGTGCCGGGCGTGTAGTTCCAGTGGCCGACGATGTGGGCGCGCGGGCGCTCGACGTCGACCCAGCCGTCCCACATCACCTGGTGGGCGTAGAAGGCATCCTTGGGGATGCGCATGGCGTCGACCTCGCCGCTGCGGCGGTAGTTCTCGGCGCCGCGGTGGTGGGTATTACTGTCCGAGAAGATGATGTTGACGCCGCCGCTCGAGACCCGCGTTCCGGTGCCCGGGCGCTCGCGCCAGTAGTCGTACCAGCGGCGCACGGCCTCGATCGCGAAGCTGTCCTGGTTGTGGTTGTACCCGGGCGCCGGCTGGCCCTTGTGCGGCGGGCCGTCGCCGTTCTTGTGGAAAGGCGGACTGAGCTCGTCCCAGAACTTGCGCGCACCCTCGTCGCGCGCGTACTCCATGGCCCACATCGGCATGCGCGCGCTCTTATTGATGTACAACATCTCGCCGCCGTACTCGGACACCTGCTGCAGCGCGCTGCTCAGCATCTCGCGGCTGCCGGCTGCGCGCCCGCCATGCGGGTCGTAGCGGTCGCGCAGTGCTTTCATCTCCGCCATGTGTTCGGCGCTCACGCCCTTGTTGCCGGACTCGTAGAACAGGATGCTCGGGTTGTTGCGGTAGTAGACGATGGCGTCGCGCATCGTTTCCACGCGCTGGCCCCAGCGGCGCCCGTCGACATCCTTCTCCGAGTCGCCGGCGGGCATGGCCTGCATCAGGCCGATGCGGTCGAGCGACTCGACGTCCTGCTTCCACGGCGCGATGTGCATCCAGCGGATCAGGTTGGCGTTGCTCTCGAGCGCCAGGCCATTGCTGTAGTCGCTCAACCAACTCGGGACCGACAAGCCGATCGCCGGCCATTCGTTCGAGGTGCGCTGGGCATAACCCTTCATCTGCAGCACGCGCTCGTTCAGCTTGATCATGCCCCGGCCGAACTCGGTCTTGCGAAAACCCGTGCGCGTGGTGACGCGGTCGAGCGGCTTGCCGTCGACCTTCAGGATTGTGACCACGTCGTACAGGTAGCCGTAGCCCCAGCTCCAGAAGTGCAGGTTCTTTACCCGCGCGCTGGCCCTGGCGACCGTGGTGGCGCCGGGCGCCAGGGTCTGGGCCGGCGCGGCGAAGCGCGCCACGGTCTTGCCGTCCTTGTCGCGTACTTCGACCTCGTAGGTAAAGCTGCGCGCTTGCCCGCCGTCGTTGCGTACCTCGGATTCGGCGGCAATCGTCGCCGTGCGTCCCGCGATGTCGAAGTCGCGCGCATACACGTAGACCCCGGTGGTGCCCAGGTTCGAATACAGGGGCAGGGTCTGGTACAGCGGCCCGGTCACGTGCAGGCGCACGTTCTTCGGCAGGCCGCCGTAGTTGGCGTTGAAATTGCGGTCGGCCCACTGGTAGCGCTGGCCGCTAGCCTGCTCCTTGTAGTCCCAGCGGTTGTCGGTGCGCACCGCGATCAGGTTCTCGCCCTTGACCAGTGCGGCCCCGATCTCGAAGCCGAAGGCGGTGACGCCGTTCTCGTGCAGGCCGATGCGGCGGCCGTTGACGAACACTTCCGCCGCCTGGCGCGCGCCTTCGAATTCGAGGAAGACCTTCTGGCCCGGCTTGAGGTCCTTGATGCTGAAGCGCTTACGGTACCAGGCGATGCCCGTTGAATGGTCGACGATGTCCTTGGCAAAGGCGTCGTCCTCGTTCCAGGCGCGCGGCAGGGTCACGGGTTTCCAGGCCTTGTCGTCGAACCCGACCCCGGACGCGCCCGCGGGGTCGCCGACCATCAGTTTCCAGCCGGGGTTGAAATCGTATGCGGCGCGGGCGGCGTGGGCCGGGGCGGCAGCGCAGAACGCGGCCAGCGCGAAAGCGCACAGGCTCGGCGGAGCGAAACGGAACATCGGAGGTCTCCAGGGTGGAAGGCGGTGCAGATGACACTAATATATTAGTAGCTTAGCGCGCCCTTGTTCCGCATTCGCCCAATTACTCAAGATCGTGAGCGTTCGGCGACCGGACATTGACACCCGCCGCGAATGCGCCGGTAATGGCGCATCCGTTTCAACCAGTCCAATAGGGTCTCGAGCACCATGAGCAAACCATTCAAACGCATCCTCTTCACCGGCGCCGGCGGCAACCTAGGCCGTCGCCTGCGCGAACGCCTGCATGCATTCGCCGACATCGTGCGCCTGGCCGACGTGGCCGACATCGGTCCAGCCGGCCCGAACGAGGAAGTGGTGCAGTGCGACCTGGCCGACCGCGAGCAGGTGATGCGCATGTGCGAAGGCGTGGACGCGATCCTGCACTTCGGCGGCGTCTCGACCGAAGTCGAATTCGCGCCGATCATGCAGGCCAACATCCTCGGCATGGTCAACCTGTACGAAGCCGTGCACAAGCTGGGCATTCGGCGCGTGGTCTTCGCCAGCAGCAACCACACGATGGGCATGTACCCGACCAGCGAGCGGGTCGACGCCGGCATGCTGCCGCGCGCCGACGGCTACTACGGCCTGTCCAAGGTCTGGGGCGAGAACCTGTCGCGCTACTACTGGGACCGTTTCGGCATCGAGACCGTGTGCCTGCGCATCGGCTTCTGCTTCCCGGAGCCCGCCACCCACCGCCAGATGGTCACCTGGCTCAGCCTGGACGACCTGGTCGAACTGCTGCGCCGCTCCCTGGTGACGCCGCGCGTCGGCCACACCATCGCCTTCGGCGTTTCAAGCAACCCGGGCAGCTGGTGGGACGCGCGCCATTCGCGCCACCTGGCCTTCGTCGCCAAGGACAGCTCGGCGCAATTCCAGGACAAGCTGCCCCTTGAAGTCGCGTATCCGCCGGCGGACGATCTCACCACCTACCTGCAGGGCGGTCCCTTCCTGAACATCGGACCGAAGTACCCCGCATGAACTCCCTTCATGCCCGCGCGGCCGGCCTGGCCGCGTTCGCGCTGCTGGCGCTCCCCGCCTGGGCCGAGGTGCGCCTGCCCGGCATCCTGTCCGACCACATGGTGCTGCAGCGCGCGGCCTGGGTGCCGGTCTGGGGCTGGGCGGCGCCCAACGAGACGGTCTCGGTGCGCTTCGGGAACCAGGCGCTGAGCACGGTCGCGGACAGCGAGGGGCGCTGGCGCCTCCACCTCGACCTGAGCCAGGCGCCGCCGACGCCGGGCGTGCTGTCGGTGCGCGGCACCAGCAAGGAGATCGTCGTCCAGGACGTGCTGGTCGGCGAAGTATGGCTGGCCTCGGGCCAGTCGAACATGGAGAAGCCCTTCGGCGACAAGAAGGGCCAGCTGCCCACCTTCGGCTCGGAGGAAGCGCTTGCCGGCGCCGAGCAGCCCGACATTCGCCTGTTCAAGGTGGCCAGGCGCAAGGCCGCGCAGCCGGGCGAGGACGTCGGCGGGGCCTGGGTGCGCAGCACGCCTGCCGCCCTCCTTGCCACCCAGTTCTCGGCGGCCGCCTACAGCTTCGGGCGGCGTCTGCGGCAGGAACTGGGAACGCCGGTCGGCCTGATCGACGCCACCTGGGGCGGCACCCGCATCGAATCGTGGACGCCATCCGACCTGCTCGGGCAAGTGAACCTGCCGCCCGCGGTCAAGGACAAGCCGGCCTCGCTGTACAACGGCATGATCGCCGGCCTGGCGCCCTTCAGACTCAAGGGCGCGCTGTGGTACCAGGGCGAATCGAACATCCTGCATACCGACGACGGTCCCGCCTACACGGCAAAGATGGAAGCCTTGATCGGCGGCTGGCGCCGCGCCTTCGGGGCGAAGCTGCCCTTCTACTACGTGCAGCTGGCGCCGCACCTGTATTCGGTGCTGCGCGCGGACCAGGGCGTCGGGGGGCCGGAGTCCCTGCCGCGCCTGCGCGAAGCCCAGGCAGGCGCGCTGCGCATCGCGCATACGGGCATGATCGTCACCACCGACCTGGCCGACGACCTGCGCGACATCCATCCGCGCGACAAGCAGAGCGTCGGGCTGCGCCTGGCCAGCCTGGCACTGGCACGCACCTATGAGCGCCCCGGTATCGAAGCCGACGGACCAAGCTACCGCGCGATCCGCTTCGCCGGCAGCCAGGCGATCCTCGCTTTCGACCATGCGCAGGGGCTGGCCGCGCGCGACGGCAAGCCGCTGGACTGGTTCGAGATCGCCGGCAGCGATGGCCGCTACCATCCGGCGACGGCCACGATCCGGGGCAGCGAGGTGCTGGTCGGCAGTCCGCTCGTGAACGAACCGACCTCGGTGCGTTTCGGCTGGCACGAGGCGGCCACGCCCAACCTGGTCAATGGGGCCGGGCTGCCCGCCGTCCCCTTCCGTTCGGAACACCCGATTCCGAAGAATCCGCCGTCCTTGTGATCCTCGTAGGGTGGACGGCTTCGCCGTCCGCGCGTTCGACTAAAGCATGCGTTACCACAACGTGTCGTCAACGCAGCATGCAAGGCCGCTTGTTGTCGAACTTCCAGCCCGGAATCAGGTACTGCATCGCCACCGCGTCGTCGCGCGCGCCCAGGCCCATGTTCCTGTAGGCCTGGTGCGCCGCCTCCAGCGCATCGACGTCCAGCTCGATGCCCAGGCCCGGACGCCGCGGCACCTTGACCTCTCCCCCTTCGATGCGCAGCGGCTCCCTGGTCAGGCGCTGGCCGTCCTGCCAGATCCAGTGGGTGTCGATCGCCGTCACCCGGCCCGGCGCCGCGGCGCCGACGTGGGTGAACATGGCCAGCGAGATGTCGAAGTGGTTGTTCGAGTGCGAGCCCCAGGTCAGGCCGAACATCTCGCACAGCTGGGCCACCCGGACCGAACCCCGCATGGTCCAGAAGTGCGGGTCGGCCAACGGGATGTCGACCGACTGCAGCTGGATCGAATGGGCCATCTGGCGCCAGTCGGTGGCGACCATGTTGGTGGCCGTCATCAATCCGGTGGCGCGGCGGAACTCGGCCATCACCTCGCGGCCCGAGAAGCCGTTCTCGGCGCCGCAGGGGTCTTCGGCATAGGCCAGCACCGCGTGCTTGTCGCGGCACAGGCGCACCGCCTCGCGCAGCGACCAGGCGCCGTTCGGGTCGAGCGTGACGCGCGCCTGCGGGAAGCGCTCGTGCAGGGCCACGGCCGCTTCCATCTCGGCGTCGCCGGACAGAACGCCACCCTTGAGCTTGAAGTCCTGGAAGCCGTAGCGCGCCTGCGCCGCTTCGGCCAGGGCCACCACCGCCTCGGGCGTCATGGCCGCTTCATTGCGCAGCCGGAACCAGGCATCGTCCGCGTCCGCCTCGCTACGGTAGGGCAGTTCGGTGCGCGTGCGGTCGCCGACATAGAACAGGTAGCCCAGCATCGGCACCGCGGCGCGCTGCTGGCCCTCGCCCAGCAGGGCGGCGACCGGCACGTTCATGAACTGGCCCAGCAGGTCGAGGAAGGCCGACTCCACCGCGGTGACCGCGTGGATGGTGGTGCGCAAGTCAAACGTCTGCAGGCCGCGTCCGCCGGCGTCGCGGCTGGCGAAGCTGGTACGCATGGCGTTCAGGACGGCGTTGTAGTCGCCCAGCGACTTGCCGATGATGAGCGGACCCGCGTCTTCCAGGGTCTGGCGGATCGATTCGCCGCCCGGCACTTCGCCCAGGCCGGTGTTGCCGGCGCTATCGAGCAGCACCAAGACGTTGCGGGTGAACCAGGGGCCGTGGGCGCCGCTCAGGTTCATGAGCATGCTGTCCTGGCCGGCGACGGGGACGACCCGCATCGCGGTAATGACCGGGGCGCCGCTGATGTTCGAATTCATGATGACTCCAGGTAGGTGTTGGTTTATTTGCCGCGGTAGTAATCGGCCAGCACGCCGAAGGCCTGCTTGCGTACCCCAAGCTCGGACACGATGCCCTTGCGGTTCCAGCCGTTCTGGAACACCGGGTGCTCGCGGCGCGGCGAACGGAAGTCCTTCAGGATCCAGGGCGACATGCCGCGCAGGGTCGGGATCGCATCGGCCATGGCCAGGGTCTGGCGGTAGTACTCGGCCTGGTACTCCTCGGTGAACTTCTTCATGCCGTCATTGCGGTAGCCGGCCAGCGCGTCGGCGCCGAACTCGGACAGGATCAGCGGGCGGTCCGCCGGCACCTTCCACTTGAGCTTGGCGACCGCATCGAGCGTGTCGGAACCGTACCAGCCGGCGTAGATGTTCACCGCCAGCACGTCGAGCTTGCCGACCAGCGGGTCGTCGATCGCCAGCGCGTCGCCGTCCTGCTTGACCAGCAGGGCCGCGCTCACCAGGCGGGAAGGATCGAGCTGGCGCACGTTGTCCGCCATGGCGCTGTGGAAGCGCGTGCGCGAAGGCGACACCGGGGTCTCGTTCCCGACGCTCCACATGATCACCGAGGCGCGGTTACGGTCGCGGTAGATGGTCTCGGCCTGCATGGCGAGCGCCTTGCGCAGCACGGCCGGGTTGTCCCAGTCGACCGTCCAGTACACCGGTATCTCGCTCCAGACCAGCAGGCCCATCTCGTCGGCCAGGCGCACCGTGGTTTCCGAATGCGGGTAGTGCGAGAGGCGCACGTAGTTCGCGCCGAGGCCGTGCTTGATCTCGTGCAGCAGCGCGCGCGAGGCCGTTTCCGTCATGTTGCGCGCCGGGTTGGGCCCGAACTCTTCCTCGTGCAGCGAGATCCCACGCAACCAGATGGGTTTGCCGTTCAGGAGGATCTGGTTGCCCTTGACGGCGATGGTGCGGAAACCCACACGGTCGCGCACGGCGTCGCCGGCGGCGGCAAAGCGCACCTCGTACAGGGTCGGCTTCTCGGGCGACCAGCGCTCCAGGCCCCTGGGCGCGGCCAGCTCGAACCTGGCGCGGCCATGGGCGTCAGTGGTGGCGCGCGCGGTGGCGAGCGCGCCGATCGCCACGCTGACCACTTGGTTCGCCGCATGCGGGCCCTGCAGGCGCACTTCGCCTGCGATGCGGCCGTCCGGGCGCAGCTGGACCATGGCGTCGTCGATGAAAGTCGTCGGGGTGGTGATGAAACGCACGGGACGGGTGATGCCGCCGTACAGGTCCCAGTCGGTGATGGAGGTCGGGATCGACTGGGCGTCGTGGCTCGAGTCGACGCCGACCACCAGGCGGTTCTGGCCGCTGCGCAGGGCTTCGGTCACTTCCAGCACGAAAGGCGTGAAGCCGCCCTCGTGGCGCCCGATTTCCTTGCCGTTCAGGTAGACCCAGGCGCGGTAGTTGACCGCCTCGAAGCGCAGGAAGGCGCGCTTGCCGCCAAGCGCCTGCGCGTTGAACTTGCGCTGGAACCAGATCAGGCCATCGTAGTAGCGCAGTTCCGGGGCCGCCGCGTTCCAGGCGCCCGGCACGTTGATGATCGGGCCGCGGTCGAGGTGGAACTCGAAGAAATCCACTCCGCCCCTGGCCTCGATGGCGGCGACGTCGAGGTCGCGGTAGCGCTGCATGCGCGACTTGGCCACCCAGCCGTTGATGTCGGTGAGGCCGGTGCGGTACAGGTCCTTCGAATAGGTCCATTGGCCCGACAGGTCCTGGCCGTCGCGCTGCTGTGCGCCGGTGAGCAGGAACGCGGGCCGCAGCTCGTCCGCCACGGCCGGCAGGCCGGCGAGCGCGCCGATGAAGATCCAGAATGCTGCGAGAAGTGTTTTCATGGGGACAGGGTAGTCGGTTGACGGGCGCTGATATATTAGTATGCCACATAAGTGTACAGGGCGTATCGCCGTCGATGCACGCAATCTGGTGATCGGATGGCGTGGCCGCGTTCAGTCATCGACTTGAGTAATTGAGCGTCGCATATCGACCAGGGGCAAGAGGCGAACTAGTATGATCGTCAGCAACTAATATATCAGCAGCGCCCGCGCTCGCTTTCACCTCATCGACAGACCGGCGCGCCGCCCAGCGGCAGCGCCGGCACGGAGACCGACAGTGCCCCTTTCATCGCGCAGACATTTCCTTCGCTCGGCCAGCGCCCTTCCCTTCCTTGCCTCCTTCCCCGGCCTGGCCGGCGCGGTGACGGCCAACACCGGCGCGAGGGCGCTCCCCGTGTCAGAGACCGTGCTGCGCTGGCTGGACGGACATGCCCCGGCCCGTTTCGAGGGCTGCACCCTGGGCGTGCCCTGGCCGCGCGGCACGCTGCGCCTGCCGGCGAACAAACGGCTCGACTTCACGCTGGGCGCGAACGGCCCGGCCATGCAATCCTGGCCGCTGGCCTACTGGCCGGACGGTTCGCTGAAGTGGACCGCGCACGCGGTCGCCGGCGGGGTCGCGGACAACGGCGCTGCCGACGGCTACAGGCTGGAACGCGGCGCACCCGCGCGCGGCACGGTCTCGGTGAAGGAAAGCGCGGACGGCATCCTGGTCACGGCCGGCGAACTGGCATGGATGCTGCCGCGCCGCGGCGAGGTGCTGGTGCGCAGCGCGGCCCGCGCCGGCCGGGTAAGCATGCAGAACATGAAACTGGTGGCGCTGCGCCAGGACGGCGCCCAACCGGAGCGCAGCGGCAGCGTCGCGCGCCAGGCCTTCACCAGCAAGCTCCTTGCCGTCACGGTGGAACAGAGCGGCCCGGTGCGCGCGGTGGTCAAGTTCGACGGCATGCACAGCGACGGCAGCCGCGACTGGCTGCCGTTCTCGGTGCGCCTGTACTTCTATACCGGTTCGGACAGCGTGCGCATCGTGCACTCCTTCGTCTACGACGGCAATCCGGAACAGGACTTCATCGCCGGCCTGGGCGTGACGGCCCAGGTGCCCATGAGCGACCAGACCTACGACCGCCACGTGCGCTTCTCGGGCGAAGGCGTGGGCGTCTGGGGAGAGGCGGTGCGGCCGGTGACCGGCCTGCGCCGCGACCCGGGCGACGCCTACCGCGCGGCCCAGGTGGCCGGCCAGGCCTTGCCGCCGCTCGCCGGAATGGCCAAGCCGGTGCAGGACGGGCTGCAGTGGATTCCCGAATGGGGCGACTTCACGCTGGCGCAGCTGTCGCCGGACGGCTTCACCCTGCAGAAGCGCCTGCGCGCAGGGCGCGCCTGGATCGACGCGAACGCCGGCACCCGCAGCAAGGGCCTGGTGTACGCCGGCGGCGCCTCGGGCGGCATCGCGCTTGGCCTGAAGGATTTCTGGCAGCGCGCCCCGGTGCAGCTGGACGTGCGCAACGCGGCCAGCCCGATGGCGGAGGTGACGGCCTGGATGTGGGCGCCTTCTGCGCCCGCCATGGACGTGCGCTCCTACCGCGCCGAAGACGGCATGGACACGCACGAGAAGCAGATCGCCGGCCTGAACATCACGTATGAGGACTACGAAGCCGGCTGGGATTCGGCCACCGGCGTCGCCCGCACCTCCGAGCTGCAGCTGTGGGTGCTGGGCGCGACGCCCTCGCACGGGGCCCTGTCCGACATGGCCGAGCAAAGCGCGCGGCCGGCGCGCCTGGCGCTCACGCCGCAGCGCATCCATCAGTGCGGGGTGTTCGGCGACTGGGACCCGGTCGATGCCGGGACCCCGGCGCGCAAGCTGATCGAGGAGCGCCTGGCCCTGCAGCTGGACCAGTACCTGCGTGAAACCGAGCAGCACCGCTGGTACGGCTTCTGGTCCTATGGCGACGTGATGCACAGCTACGACCCCGATCGCCACATGTGGCGCTACGACATCGGCGGCTACGCCTGGGACAATTCGGAACTGTCGACTGACCTGTGGCTCTGGTACAGCTACCTGCGCACCGGGCGCGCCGACCTGTTCCGCTACGCCGAAGCGATGACCCGCCATACCGGCGAGGTCGACGTCTACCACCTGGGCCCCTTCAAGGGCTTCGGCACCCGCCACGCGGTGCAGCACTGGGCCGATTCGTCGAAGCAGCCGCGCGTCTCGAACGCGGCCTACCGCCGCATCTATTACTTCCTGACGGCGGACGAGCGCGTCGGCGACCTGATGCGCGAGCTGCTCGATTCGGACAAGGACCTGCACAAGGTCGACATCGCGCGCAAGCTGAAGGTGGCGGGCGCGCGTCCGGACGCCTTCGTCGGCGCCTCCTTCGGCACCGTCTGGGGTTCCCTGATCTCGGCCTGGCTGGCCGAGTGGGAACGCACGGGCGACGTGCGCTGGCGCGACAAGATCGTGGCTGGCATGAAGAGCATCGCGGCACTCAAGGTCGGCTGGTTCGCGGCCGGCGCGCCCTACGACCACACGACCGGGCGCTTCCACGGCCCCGGCGACAAGCCTTCGTTCTCCAACCTGAACGGCGTGTTCGGCGTGGTCGAGATGAATTCCGAGCTCCTGACCCTGGTCGACGTGCCCGAGTACCGCAAGACCTGGCTGCAGTACTGCCGCACCTACAATGCGCCGCGCGAGGAGGTGGTGGCGCTGCTGGGACAGGCTCCGGGCGGGCGCGGCATGAGCGACACGAATTCGCGCATGACCGCCTACGCCGCCTACCAGGAGCGCGACCGCACGCTGGCGCTGCGGGCCTGGCGCGAGTTCTTCGCCTCGGACTGGCTCAAGCGCGGCAGCCCGCGCCACGGCGTGCGCCGCATCGACGGTCCGGCCGTGCTGCGTCCGCTCGACGAGATGAGCGGCATCAGCACCAACGCCTCCGCGCAGTGGGGCCTGGCGGCGATCCAGCACATGGCGCTCGGCGGCGACACGCTGGACGAGGCGGCGCGCGCGGCGGGGCTGCTGCCCTGAGCCGGGATTCAGTAATTTAGCTCAGCAATCAGGGCGGCGATTCATGCGCAGGGCTCATCAGTCCGCGCCGGGCATCCAGTAGGTCGGGTATTGCTCGCGCAGCGCATCCAGTTCCGACAGCGTGCCCGACAGGTGGCGCCGCAGCGCCGCCTCGGCCGCGGCGGCGTCGCCCTGCCCGATCGCGTCGGCGATGGCGGCGTGGTCCTTCAGGATCTGGTCGGCCTTGCCGTTGAGCGGCAGGTGCAGGCGCCGCAGGCGGTCCATGTTGCCGCTGCGGTGGCGCATCAGGCGCCACAGCTCCTCGACCTCGGCCGCGACGTAGAGCTGCTTGTGAAAGGCATGGTCGACGCGGTAGAAGGATTCCAGGTCGCGCGCCTTGAGCGCCGCACGCTGCTGCAGCACCAGGCTTTGCAGGGACTGGCCCAGGGCCGCGTCGTTCTTCCGGGCCAGCGTGCGCACCACTTCGAGCTCGATCGACAGCCGCAGGAAGTGGGCCTGGCGCGCCGAGGCGATACTGATGCCGCGCACGCGCGTGGCGTGCTGCGGATAGATGTCGACCAGCCCTTCTTCCTCGAGGCGCATCAGGGCGTCGCGGATCGGGGTGACGGACAGTTCGAAATGCGCCGACAACTCGTTGCGCGACAGGAGGGTTCCGGGCTTGAGCGTGAGGTTGACGATTTCCTCACGCAGGTATTCGTACACCTGGACCGCGGCCTGGCGCGAACGGTCGAGGGTGAACGGGCCGCTGAATGCGATTGTTTCCATTGGTGAAGCCTTTAAAGGCTGCATGATTGTTATTCGAATCTCCACGCGGCGCGTGGCGGCAGAGTATGTACAAAACACCTGCCGAATTGACAAGATGCTAGCACATTAGCACGGGTCGAACGAGGGCGGACCAGCGAGCGCCGACGGAGCGATCCTCTTCCCCACGCCGCGGTCACTCAGTTCGCTGAGCGTTTTCGATCCGTACGAATTCCTGATTATAAACTCGTTACAATGCACTAATACATTAGCTCCGTGCAGACCCGCCCTGCGCGCCCGCCATGACACCACACCTTCTCGCCCTGAGCCTGTTGCTCGCACCCGGCCTGCTCCATGCCGCGCCCTTCCCTCTGGATGCCGGCCAGCGCCTGCCCGACATCGTCACCGAGGCCGGACCGACTTTCCGCATTGCCGGCGATCTGCTCGCGCGCGACCTGCAGCAGCTCACCGGCCTGACCAGCAGGCGCAGCGACAGCCTGGACGCGTGCCGCGGCCGCTGCATCGTGATCGGTGCCAACGGTTCGCCCCTGGTCACGCGGGTCGCGCAGGCGATGGGCGTCGACCTGGCCCCGCTCGCCGGCCAGCAGGAACGCTATCTCCGCGCCGCCGGCACGGTGGACGGCCGCAGCGTGCTGCTGGTCGCCGGCGCCGACCGCCGCGGCGCCGTGTACGGCGTGGTGGACGCCACACGCGAACTGGGCGTCTCGCCCTGGGAATGGTGGGCCGACGTCAAGCCGCGCCGCCGCAGCGGCCTGTCCCTGGATGGGGCGCGCCGCCTGTCCCCCGCTCCATCCGTGGCCTGGCGCGGCATCTTCATCAACGACGAGGACTGGGGCCTGCAGCCCTGGGCCGCCAAGACCTACGACCCGGCCGGGGACATCGGCCCGGCCACCTACGCGCGCGTGTTCGAACTGATGTGGCGCCTGAAGGCCAACCTGGTCTGGCCGGCCATGCACGATTCCACCCGCGCCTTCTACACGGTGCCCGGCAACGCCCAGGTGGCGGACGACTACGCGATCCTGGTCGGCACCTCGCATGCCGAGCCGATGATGCGCAACAACGTCGGCGAATGGAAGAAGTCGGACGGCCCGTTCAACTTCTTCAGCAACCGCGCGCGCCTGCTCGGCTACTGGCAGGCGCGCATCGACCAGGTCAAGGGTTTCGAGAACGTGTATACGTTGGGCCTGCGCGGCGTGCACGACTCGGCCATGGAAGGCGCGGCCGGCCCGCAGCAGGCACGCGACACGGTGCAGCAGGTCATCGGGCTGCAGCGCGACATGCTGGCCCGCAGCCTGGGCAAGCCAGCATCGACCATCCCCACCGTGTTTACGATGTACAAGGAGGTACTGGACTACTACAACGCCGGGCTGGAGGTGCCCGGCGACGTCACCCTGGCGTGGCCGGACGATAACTACGGCTACCTGCACCAGCTTGGCACGGCGAAGGAGCGCGCCAGGGCCGGGGGCAACGGCATCTACTACCACCTCTCGTACTGGGGCCGGCCGCACGACTACCTGTGGCTGGGCACGACCCACCCGGCCCTGATCCGCGACCAGCTCGAGCGCGCCTGGAGCGCGGGCGCGCGCCGCATGTGGGTCGTGAACGTGGGCGACATCAAGCCCAACGAGTACCTGACCCAGTACTTCCTCGACGCCGCGTTCGATGCGGGCGTGCTGCGCCAGGACCCTGCGCGTCACCTGGGCGCCTGGGCCGAGCAGGTCTTCGGCGCCGAACACGGTCCGGAGATCGCGGCCATCCAGCAGGAATACTACCGGCTGGCCTGGGAGCGCCGCCCCGAGTTCATGGGCTGGAGCCAGACCGAACCGACCCGGCCGGTGCGCGCCACCGAGTACGTGCGCAGCGGCGGCGACGAGGCCGAGCGGCGCCTGGCGCAGTACGCCGCGCTGGTGGCGCGCGCCGAGGCGGTCGAACCGGGCCTGCCCGCCGAGCTGCGCGACGCCTACTTCCAGCTGGTGCTCTACCCGGTGCGCTCCAGCGCCAGGCTCAACGAACGCATCCTGAAGCTGGAGCTGGCCGGCGAGTACGCGCTGCAGCAGCGCCCCTCCTCCGCCCTGTATACCCGCCAGGCACGGGAGGCGCATGCGGCGCTGCTGCGCGACGCCGCCGCCTACAACGCGCTCGGCGGGGGCAAGTGGGCCCACATGATGGACATCGCGCCGCGCCGGCTTCCGGTGTTCGCCGAACCGGTCTACCCGTCCTGGACGCCGTCCGCGCGGCGCGGCTGCGGCCTGGTCTATCCGGCGCCGCATTCGGCCGAGGCGAACACGCTGGTGCTGCCGGCCGGCCACCAGGCCAGCCGTACCGTCACCCTGGTCAGCTATGGCGGCGAAGCGGCGGCGTGGTCGGTCTCCGGCGCGCAAGGCCTACGCGCCCGGCTCGAAGGCGGCAGGCTGGACGCGTCCAATGGCTACGAGCAGCGCATCACGCTGGACTACGACGGTTCGGACAAGGCGCAGCTGGCGCTCGAATGCGGCGGCAAGCCGCTCAGGCTGAACGCCCAGGTACAGGGCGCGCACGCGCAGGGCCTACCAGGCGAGCGCGAGCGCATCGTGAGTCTGGCCGCCGGCGCCGCCGCAGCCGGCAGCGACTGGGAGCCGCAACCTGGCCTGGGCACGTCAGGCAAGGCGATGCGCGCGCGCCTCGACCTGCCCAGGCGCGGCGCCGCATCGCTCGGCAAGGCCACCCCGCTCGAGTACCGCTTCCAGACCCGCAGCGAAGGCGGCGCCCTGCTGCGTTTCGTCGCGGTGCCCGTGCACGCCCTCAGCGCCGAGCACCGGCTGCGCATCGCCGTCCAGCTCGACGACGGGCCCATCGAGACGCTCGACTACACCACGGTCGGCCGCAGCGACGAATGGAAGCGCAACGTCCTGTCCAACACGGCGGTGCGCAGCCGCGCGCTGGCCCGGCTCGCGCCCGGCGTGCACAGGCTGCGCGTGTACGCGCTCGATCCCGGCGTCGTGCTCGACCGCATCGACGTCGTCATGGACGGCGCCCCCCACTACTACGGCATGCCGCCATCCGATCCATGAACCATCTGCTTCGCTCCTCGAGCCCCACCGTCACCGCCATGCGCGTCATCCCCGTGGCGGGCCGCGACAGCATGCTGCTCAACCTGTGCGGCGCCCATGGCCCCTTCTTCATCCGCAACCTGGTGCTGCTGGAGTCCAGCGACGGTCGCGTGGGCATCGGCGAGGTGCCCGGCGGCGAGGGCATCCTGAAGGCGCTGCAGAAGGCGGTGGCGCTGGTCGAAGGCAGCCAGGTGGCCCGCTACCAGCGCACCCTGAACGCGATCCGCGCCAGCCACGGCGCACACACGGGCAGCATGCAGCACCAGGTCAGCTCGGCCGCCGAAGCGGCCGTGCTGCGCCAGCCGCACGAGATCAACCTGCGGCTCGACAACGTCATCACCGCCGTCGAGGCGGCGCTGCTCGACCTGCTGGGCCAGCACCTCGGCGTGCCGGTCTGCGAACTGCTCGGCAGCGGCCAGCAGCGTAGCCACGTGCCGATGCTGGCCTACCTGTTCTATGTCGGCGACAGCCGGCGCACCGGCCTCCGCTACGCCGCCCAGCGCGCCGGCGACGACTGGTACGCCATGCGCGGGCGCGAAGCCTTGACGCCCGAGGCGATCGCCGACCTGGCCGACGCGGCCGCCGAGCGCTACGGCTTCCAGGACTTCAAGCTCAAGGGCGGCGTGATGGCGCTGCAGGACGAGCTGGCGGCGATCGCCGCCATCAAGCGGCGCCGTCCCGATGCGCGCTGCACGGTCGACCCGAACGGCGCCTGGCCGCTGCGTGATGCGATCGCGCTCGGCAAGCAATACGGCCACCTGCTGGCCTATGCCGAAGACCCCTGCGGCCCGGAACAGGGCTATTCGGGCCGCGAGATCATGGCCGAGTTCAAGCGCGCAACAAGCGTGCGCACCGCCACCAACATGGTCGCCACCGACTGGCGCCAGATGGGCCATTCGCACCTGCTGGGTGCGGTCGACATCCCGCTGGCCGATCCGCACTTCTGGACAATGCAGGGGTCGGTGCGCCTGGCCCAGCTGTGCCACGACTGGGGCCTGACCTGGGGCTCGCATTCGAACAACCACTTCGACGTCTCGCTGGCCATGTTCACCCATGCGGCGGCGGCCGCGCCGGGACGCATCACGGCGATCGACACCCACTGGATCTGGCAGGAGGGCGAGGAGCGCCTGACCCGCGCGCCCTTGCAGATCGTCGACGGCGCGGTCGCCGTACCGAGCCGGCCGGGTCTGGGCATCGAGCCGGACCTGGAGCGCATCGCGGCGGCGCACGCCCTGTACCAGCAGGTGGCGCAGGGCGCGCGCGACGACGCGGTCGCGATGCGCTGCCTGTTCCCGGGCTGGACCTACGATCCGAAACGGCCGAGCTACGCCCGCTGAGCCGGGCTTGCGGGCAGCTTGGCGAGTGTTGCGCGGACGCCCGCGGACACCAATTGTTACGGCTTGGCGCTTGCATGACGCCCCGATTTGGCGAGATGATGGATTCGCCAGTGAAGGGGCGATTCATTAAGGAGCGCGCGCCATGCAAGGCTTCATGTTTGCGACCGGGATCGAAGGCAGCTACCCGGTCGTCGCCGGACGCAACGGCGCCGGGCTGCGCGTCGACGAGATGGAAAAGACCGGTCATTACCGGCACTGGAAGGAAGACCTGGCCCTGGTCAGCGCGCTCGGCATCGACGCGCTGCGCTATGGACCGCCCTACTACCGCGTGCACCAGGGCCCGGGGCGCTACGACTGGGATTTCACCGACGAGGTGTTCGCCGAAATCCAGCGGCGCGGCATCAAGCCGATCGTCGACCTGTGCCACTTCGGTGTGCCCGACTGGCTCGGCAACTTCCAGAATCCGGAGTTCGTGCCCTACTTCACCGAATATGCGGCCGCCTTCGCCAGGCGCTACCCCTGGGTCGACCTGTATACGCCGATCAACGAGATCTACATCACCGCCAAGTTCTCGGCCCATGAAGGCCTGTGGAACGAGCGCCTGCGCTCGGACCGGGCTTTTGTCACCGCCATGCGCAACCTGGCGCGCGCCAACATCCTGGCCACCGAAGCGATCATGATGGTGCGCCCGGACGCCAAGTTCATCCAGAGCGAGTCCTCCGAGTACTACCACCCGGCCGGCCCGGACGCCACCGAGATCGCGCGCCACATGAACGAGCTGCGCTTCCTGGCGCTGGACCTGACCTACGGCCACGACGTCAGCGGCAGGATGTACGAGTACCTGTTCGACCACGGCATGACGCGCAAGGACTACCACTTCTTCCTCAACCGCAGCGTCAAGCCCGTCTGCATCATGGGCAACGACTACTACGCCACCAACGAACACGTGATCAAGCCGGACGGCAGCACCACCTCCTGCGAGCTGTTCGGCTACTACGTGATCACCCAGCAGTACTACCACCGCTACCGCATCCCGGTGATGCACACCGAGACCAACAACCGCGACGCCGGTACCGGCGAAAAGGACGCCCGCGCCTGGCTCGACAAGCAGTGGTCGAACCTGGTGCGCCTGAAATCGGACGGCGTGCCGATCCTGGGCTTCACCTGGTACAGCCTGGTCGACCAGGTCGACTGGGACAGCGCGCTCACCCTGGATGCGGGCATGGTCAACCAGTACGGCCTGTGCGACTTGGAGCGACGCGTGCGGCCCGTCGGGGAAGCCTACCGCGAGCTGATCCAGACCTGGCGGCACCGGGTGGGCAATGACTTCATCTTCCTGCGCTAGCGGCCGCAAGGACGATCACGACACCGCGAAGCGCACCGCCAGCATCAGGGCGCCGATGAAGACGAGCAGCGCCAGGAAGGCGGCGATGAAGACATACAGCGGGTTGAAGGCGCCTTCCGCATCGACGTCGAAATCCCGTTTGCGGCGCAGGCCGATGAAGGACCAGGCGATCGCGGCAAGCGTGGCGAGGAAAGAACGTTTCTGTACCATGAAGAACTCCTCCATCAGAGCGGGGTCGGGATGAGCGGCGGTGCGCACCCGACAGTGTAGCTTGGGGCGGTGAAGTGCGCTTGGGAAGTGGCTCGGACTGCGGGGTGCGGCTGCGGGCGGCTGGCTGTAAAGCGAACAGGGCCCCATTGAGGGCCCTGTTCGCGGTGGGATTCGCCCACGTGCCGCGGGCCGCCCTCGCGCAAGTATGCGCTAGGCTTCGAATCCCACACGCAAGGCCCGCAGGGGCCTTGCTCCGCTCCGCGAGCAAATAAAAAGGGCTCCCGAGGGAGCCCTTTTTATTTACTGGCGGAGAGGGTGGGATTCGAACCCACGGTACGGTCACCCGTACGCCTGATTTCGAGTCAGGTACATTCGACCACTCTGCCACCTCTCCTAAATCGGTGCTGCGTGGTCGCTTGTCAGCGAGGCCGCATTATAGCGGCTGTTTTCCGATTGTGGAAGACGAAACTGTTCCATCATATCAACGCCTGAAAGGCAACGGAATAATATTTCACCGAACGATCCAGATTGAAATAATATTTCATCACTTCCCGGGAGGCGGCTTCAGGATCGCATCGGCCCTGGCGCGGTCCTGCGCCGACAGTGTCGGCGCGATCTGGGCAAGGGCCAGTCCGGCGCGCTCGATGCCGCTGGCCTGGGCCAGGCTGAACCAGACATGGGCCATGCCCAGGTCCTTGTCACCGCCCTCGCCCTTGGCCAGCATGGCGGCCAGGCTGAACATGGCGTCCGGGTCGCCGCCGACGGCCGCCTGTTTGAACAGCTGGCGCGCGGTCGCCAGGTTCTGCGGCACCTGCTCGCCGGTGTAGAAATACGTGGCCAGGGCGCTCTGCGCCTCGGGCACCAGCTTTAGGGCCGCCTCCTTGTAGTAGACGATGGCTTTTGACTGGTCGGCCTTCACGCCCTCGCCCAGGTCATACATGCGCGCCATCGCGTACAGCGACCTGGCGTGGCCGGACCTGGCCGCCTCGGCGAACCAGGCGCCCGCCTGCGCATAATCCTGCGCCACGCCCTCTCCGCCGGCGTAATACAGCCTGGCCAGGTTGAACTGGGCCGGCACATAGCCCTCTTCCGCCGCCTTCTGGAAATAGCCGCGCGCCTGTTTCAGGTCCTTCGGCCCGCCGGCGCCGGCCTGGGACGCCAGTCCCAGGGTATTCAGGGCCGGCACGAAGCCGAACTCGGCGGCCTTGGCGTACCACTTGCGCGCGCTCGCCTGGTCCTTCCTGACGCCGCCGATGCCATGCTGGTGGATTCGCGCGAGCAGCAGCGCCGCTTCGATCATGCCGTTGAGGGCGTCGGGCTCCTTTGGATTGAAGCGCAGCGCGTCGCGTCGCGCGTCGAAGCGCTGCCCCGCGGCGCGGTCGAGCCAGTACAGAGCCTTGTCGGTACTTTGCGGCACGCCCAGTCCATTCAGGCTCAGTTTCGCCAGCAGGACGGCCGCTTCCGGATAGCCGATCTTGTCGTAGGCGGCCTCCAGCTGGACCGCCGCCTTGTCGTATTCCTTCGCATCGAGGTGCTCCAGGGCCCGGGCGAACGACTTGTCGTTGCGGATGATGAGTTCGCGGCCCGAGGCGAAGCGGCGCTCGCCAACGCCGCACGGGCCCACGTTATTGCTGGATGCGGCGCCCGTGATCGACGAGGAATCGACCACGTTCGATGCGTCGCCGTCGGGGGCGTTGGGATTGAATTTCTGCAGGGTCGGCGACGGCATGGGCGTGCCGGTCTCGCTGAGTTCCCCCGGCTCCTGCATCTGCTCGAGCTGCTCGATATAGGTTTCCTCATCGTCCTGCTGCGACAGGTAGACGCTGTCGAGGGCGCATTTCTGCGCCAGCGTGCCGCGCAGGACGCGGCGCTTGACGGCGTAGACCTTGGCGCTTTCGCCGGTCGGTGTCGACCTGGAACCGGTGATCTTGACCACCTGGCCGGGAGCGGGCGATTCCGCGGGCGCGGCCGGCGTTTGTGCGCCGGCGGGCGCCAGGTTGAGCAGGAGGGCGATGCCGAAGAGTGGTTTCAACATGGTTGGTTGCTGGCCGAGTGGGACTAGCGGTCAGTGTGCAACCAGGAATGAAAAATTTCCAACTATTTCGGGGTTGGATTGGAAGTGCTCAGCGGGCTGATTGGTTCAGGGGGGGGCTCGACCCATCGCGGACGGCCTGAGAAACAAGGACGGGGGCGTGTTGGGAGGCAGTACACCTCTGCTGGAACGGTAGACAGGATTCGCTCATGTGCCGCGAGCCGCCCCTCGCGCAAGTATGCGCGAGGCTTCGAATCCCATGTGGGGGAGCGTGCGTTTTGACACCCGGAGCAGTTGAGGGGAACCCGCTCAACCCAGTATCCATGCGGCTTTCGCGTGTCCGGTGAGCTCCCCCCGGCACCAGGGCGACCGCCATGGCCCCACCAAGGCGGCGCTGCCACCGCCCGCAAGAAAGGTTGCGTGCCGTCACACCATCCTGTTGCGGGTTCCCAATCGGCCGCTAGACCTGCCGATGAAGAATGGCCGGTGTAGTTAACCATCGGAGGAATAGACATGGCAATCGACGTATATTTGCAAATCGACGGCATCAAAGGCGAATCCCATGACGACAAACACAAGGATTGGATCGAGATTACATCGGCTCAATGGGGCATGGCGCAGCCTGTCAGCTCGCCCGGATCGGCTACGGGTGGCCGCACTACGGTGTGCAGCGAATACCGCACGCTGTCGCTGGCCAAGCTCGCTGACTTGGCATCGCCGGTACTGATGCAGCACTACTCGAACGGCAAAACCATCCCAAAGGCGAAGATGGAATTCATGCGGGCCGATGGCGACGGCAATCGGGTGAAGTATTACGAAGTCGAACTGGAAAACGTACTGATCGGCAATATGGAACAAATGGTGGCCGAGGGGAGCATCTTGCGCGATCACATTTCCCTCCACTTTACCAAGGTCAAGTGGAAGTACACGCAGCAGCGCATTGGCGGTGGCACTGGTGGCCAGACTGCAGGTGGCTGGGACCTGGGCTGCAACAAGTCATGCGCGTGACGGAGTTGAACCATGGCCAATCAAAAAGACGACCCGCTCAGGCCTAACCCTGGACTCGCGCGGCTTCTTCATGCTCCCACGGTCGCCGGTGGAATCAGGCTACTACACCTACGGGACCATGGACAAAAAGCCTGACCGGGGTGGATACCAGTACCCGCATCCCATCATGATGCAAGCGATACTTCGCGTGGCCTTGGAGTGGCAAGCCATTGATCGGCGCCGGATCGGAATTGGCAATATCAGCCGCGCTGAAGGCTTCTACGACGGGGAGCACCGTGAGGTGTACTGTCAATAACGGACACGCTCGTCTTAAGCCGCCTGCGGCTGTTCGCTGAAGGATTCGGCGAACAACGCTGGCGGAACAAAGCCGATGCGGGAATGGCGCCGCTGTCGGTTGTAGAAAATTTCAATGTATTCCTGAATCGAGGCCTTTGCCTCAGCACGGGTGGCATAGCGGCGATGATGAACAAGCTCATTCTTCAGCGTGCCCCAGAAGCTCTCCATCGGCGCGTTGTCATAGCAGTTCCCGCGGCGCGACATCGACGCGCGCATGCCGAACTGCGCCACCAGCTCCTGGTAGGCATGGGCGCAGTATTGGCTTCCACGGTCCGAATGATGGATCAGCCCTGGCGCCGGCCGCTTGTGGCTCACGGCGCGCCACAAGGCCTGCGTCGTCAGCTCCTGCGTCATGCGCTCGCCCATCGCGTAGCCGACGATCTCGCAGGTAAAAACGTCCTTTACGCCGGCAAGATACAGCCAGCCTTCGGCAGTGGAGATATAGGTGATGTCGGTCACCCACACTTCGTCAGGCCTGTTCGGCGCGAACCGCTGTTCCAGCAAGTTCTCAGCGATGGGAAGGTTGTGATTCGAGTTTGTCGTTGCGATGAATTTGCGCCGTTGTTTGCAGCGCAGATTGAGCTCCTGGCGAAGTCGGCGCACACGGTCGCGACCAACTTCATGACCCTGTGCAGCAAGCTCGTGCTTTATCCGAGGCACCCCGTAGGTCTCTCGGGTTTGCCGATGCACTGCCGTAATCAGGATTTTCAACCGAGCGTCTTCCTGCTCGCGTGTCGATGGCTTGGCCTGCAGCGAGTTGTAGTAGCCGCTGCGCGAGACGTCCAATACCTGGCACATCAGCTTCACAGGATAGCCAGGGAAATCGAGTCGCATTGTCTTTATCCACGCGTACTTGGCAGCGACTCCTGCGCAAAGTACGCCGCCGCTTTTTTTACGATGTCCCGCTCCATCTCTGCCTGGGCTAGCTGCTTGCGCAGCTTCGCGTTCTCCGCTTCCAGCTCGGCCACAGAGCGGCTTCCAGGGGCTGCTGTTGCGGCCGGCCCGCGTTTGGCGGCTGCTACCCAATTGGCCAGCGTCCCTTTTGGGATACTTACTCGTGCTGCTGCCTGCTCAATGGACAAACCCTGCGCCAGCACCAGCTTCACGGCTTCTTCCTTGAGTTCCGGGGTGTACGTCTTCTTCAATGTCTTCATAAAGGCTCCTGTTGGTGAACTTTACCAAACAAGAGTGTCCGAAAAAATCAGCGTACCTCACCGCTCCCACCAGGACGGCCTTCAAGTGGACATCCGACCGATACGAAAGGACGGGGCTGAACTGCCTATTGTTTGGCAAGATACCCGCCATTATGACAAGGAGGCAACAGCCAAGGTGATCGAATTGTTCCGCACGTTCGCGCCGGTTGATTTCGTTCTTTTCAACGATCTAAGCATTCCGTTTGTCCAGGCGGCCAGACGGCACGATGACCACTTCCACGTAGCTTTAATAGGATAAATATGTGTAAACTGGTTCTGTTAATTTTCGTTGCAGTCAGCCAGATAGCGAGCGCAGGCGAGAGTGATAAAAAGCCTCATGAGCTGAATCGCGGAAGGTAACAAGTACAACTTTCAACCGTGTCCCTTCCTGGTGAAAAGCAGATGCTCGGTGTACGAGGACCGGCCGCTGGTCTGCAGGGTCCATCACTCGCTCAGCGACACTGCCCTCGACTGCAACCCGTTCGTTTCATCGAGCCGGCCGCCTATGTATAACCCCGACGTTGTCGAAGTTCCCTACCGGGTCATCAACGCCGCAGTGAACCCGATGGAACCTTGGGGTAACATCGCCGAGTTCTTTCCGAGCGAAACCGATGCAACGTAGGCATTAGCCTATCCAAAGTTGCTGGAGAACTTGCGGCATATACTCAAATCTAGGCGTTACGAGTAATCGTGGCGCCTTTTTTGTATCTGCGGCAGCCCCCTCTTCTACCTACTGTGCCGTGCTTGTGGCGCGCAGCAGCCTGGCCACTACCGCCGCGCGACATGCAACTTGCGCCCGTGTCAGGTGCGCGTCCGCCGCACCATCCAGTCCTCCCCTCTGCCCATAATGACGCCCTCTGGTCAGTTTACGAACCGGAGCGTCCGAAGATCGCCAATCTACCGCAGCGCGCGGAGGGCCGTCCAAGGAATCTCTATCCCATTGTTCATGACGGTCGAGCTTATCGATCCTCAATTCCGCGCTTGCCTGAAAATGCCAAAATGGATTGTTCCGGTTGGAAACTGAGGGAGCACGCTATGCAGAATGGTAATGAATTCGTCAATTTCATGCTGACGGAAAAGAAGCTGATCACCACCAACCGTCCCATCCGCCTGACACTTGTCTATCAAAAGAAACAGATCGCCGACGTCCTGCTTCCTCAGTTTGTCAGCGGTACAGAATCCATTTGCGGTGGATTCGAGTATCAGATCAATTGCGTTGCCACTTCCAACACTTTGCCACTGAAGGAATTTATCGGCGTGCCTGCCGCCCTTGAGTTCGTCAACGACCGAGGCCAGTTGCGCAAGGTATGTGGCCTGGTAACGGAGGCAAGCTCGGGCGAGTGCGACGGCGCGATTGCCAGCTACCAACTCGTCATTCGCGACGCCATGGCGATCATGGAGCAACGCGTCAACACCCGCGTATTCAGGAAAATGAGCTGGCCGCGGATCGTGACTGTCGTGTTGCGGGAATGGCTGCAATTGAACAGCGCATTGAGTGGCTACTTCGACTTCGAACTTGCACCTGGATTCCGCCTGGAGAAGTATCCCGAGCACGAACAGACGATACAGTTCAATGAATCGGATGCAGCCTTTATCCGTCGTCTGTTGGCGCGTTCCGGAGTTGCCTGGTTCTTTCGCCCCGGCTTTAACTCAGCACACCAGCAAGCAGCTCACGATACGGAATCGCCGGCACATACGCTCGTTCTCTTCGACAACCAGCGTGACCTGAAGCAGAACGCGGCCGGCGTCGTACGCTACCACCGCGACAACGCCACCGAGCAGCGTGATTCGGTCACACGTTGGAGCGCGGTACGCAAGCTACAGGCGGGCAGCGTCCGCGTTTTCAGCTGGGACTACAAGCGGCCGGGAAGCATTCCTGGGATGGCCGCTGAAATACCAGGCCAGGCCAATCAAGGCCCATCCGGCAACCAGTTAGCTGGCGGAGTGCAGGAATACATCGTCGAATCACCGCATGCCGGCTCTGACGACAAGGAGCTATATCGCCTGGGCGTGCTGAGCATGCAGCGCAAGGAGCTCGATACAAAACGCTTCACGGGCGAAGGAAGTGTCCGCGACTTCTGTGCTGGCGAATACTTCACCATCAGCGACCATCCGGAAATCAACGGTCATCCTGCCGCCGAGCGCGATTTCATCATCACGTCAATCGAAGTCAAGGCGCAGAACAACCTGCCGAAAAGCCTGGAAGAACGGATTCAACGGCTGTTCGTTTCCAATGACTGGCGTGGTACAGCGGGCGCGCCCACCGATCTTTCCAGCGGAGATAACGCAAACCGTTTTCAAATGCGATTCGAGGCGGTACGGCGCACGATCCCGATCGTTCCGACATTTGACGCGCGCACCGACCTACGCGACCCTGTCTGCAGATTGCAATCGTGGTTGGCCGGGAAAACGAGGTCGTTCATTGCGACGAACTTGGCCGCGTGAAGATTCGATTTCCTGCAACACGTCCGGAAGACCATCAGCACGCACAAGGCGCGGGCGCATCGGACACGGATGCGGACTCCGCCTGGGTGCGGGTGGCCACGAATTGGGCCGGCAATGGCTCCTCGCATTGCGGCACCCTGGCGCTACCCCGGGTGGGGACCGAAGTCCTGGTGGCCTTTCTCGGCGGCGACCCAGACAAGCCCATCATTATTTGCCAGCTTTTCAATGGGCACGCATTGCCTCCCCCCTTGAGCAAGCGCGCCAACTTGCCATTAACGCGTTTTCTTTCGGGCATGCATAGCCAGGAGATCCACGGCGGGCGCATGAACCAGCTCCGGTTCGACGATACACCGCGCGAAATCAGCGCCCAGCTGGCCAGCGACGATGGCGCTTCGCAGCTGAATCTCGGATGGCTGACGCATCCAAGGGGGGAAGATCGGCGCCCCCGAGGCGAAGGCGCTGAGCTGCGTAGCGACAAGGCCGTGGCGATTCGGGGCGGCAAAGGCGTGCTGATCACCGCAAGCGATAGTCACCAGGCCGAAGGCAAACAGCTGGACCGGGCCGAATTGATTGGCCTTGCTGACGGGTTGCGCGATATTGCTGACCAGCTCGCGAAGCTCGCGGAAACCCATTCCAAAGACCCGGCAAGCGGCCCGCAACTGGCGCAACTGGTTGACAAGCTCAGACACCTGGACCAAGGAACGAATGCCGCTGCAGCGTCAGGCGGCGGCCCGGGCGGCGCGCCGATTGTCGCAGTCAGCGGTCCTGCAGGGAATGTCGTGGCAAGCAATGACAACTTGGCGCTCGGCGCGGAAAAGAACGCCTACCTCATCACGGCTGCGGACACGCAGCTCACTGCCGGCGGACAAACATCGCTACGCGCGGCGCAGGGCGTCAGCGTGTTTGCCAACGACGGCGGCATGAAGCACATTGCCGCACGCGGAAACATACAGACCGAAGCGCAGGACGGCACCATCGAGCTGCTGGCAAAAAAGGTGATGGAACTGATCAGCACGACGGACTGGATCAACATCAAGGCCAGGAAGGGTGTCTGTCTCTACGGCGGTGGCAGTGAACTGAAAATCAGCGAAGAGGGAATTATCGGCAGCACGACAGGAAACAGCCACATCTACGCTGCCGATCACCAGACCTTCCCGAAACGAGCGCAGCAAACCCAGTTCCCCGACGAATTGCCGCATCACGATATCTGCATCCCTTGCATGCTGGCGGCAGTACGCGCCCATAGCCCATTGGTGGAGGCAGAATGAGCCAGGGTACTTCGAATGGTTCCGTCTATCTCCTGATCGACAACGGCATGCTGGCCGAGGTATCGACAAGCTACACCGAGGATGCTCCCGGAAGCCGCCCGGCATGGCTGGCGCCGATTTATCCAGAGCGTGCCCTGGCGGTCAGCCCACTTCTGGTCGACCTCGAAGCCGCATATGAAGGCGGCGATCTCGATCGCGTCATGCACTTCGTGAACGCGCGCAAGCCTGCGCTGCACGTGTCGATCATCGAGTCGGCGCTGGATATCGGCGAGCTTGCCCATCATCTGGGCCGGTTCATTTTCATTCTCGACCCACAGGGCAAGCAATTCACGCTCAGGTATGCGGACTGTGCGGTTCTCGCGCCGCTCTCGAAAATACTGACGCCGGTACAGTGGACCACGATGCGAGCACCGGTTGCCCGTTGGCACATCCACCACCGTTCCGGAGCGCTTGCGCCGCTGCCACCGGCCGCGGCTACTGCGGTTGCGCCGACGCCCCTGTGCCTGGGCCAGGATCAGCTGCTGGCCCTGGACGAGGCAAGCGAACCGGATCATGTCATCGCCAAGGTGAACATGATGCGCAATGGCGAGGCCTTGCCCGGCAACGCGGTTCAGCAGCACGAATGGGCGCAAGCGGCGCGTCGCGCCTGGCGGGCCGCCGGCAACGCGCATCCCCCTATTTTGATGTTCCTGACCGAGGCCACGCTCCTGACCAAAGGCGCCATCCTGCGACGGCATGAGGTCGCCGAATTCCTTGCCATGAATGAAGTCAGCGCGTTTCGAAGCAAATTGCGGGAACTCGTCGACGATCTCCAGGCAAGACGCAGCTGGGCCAGCCAAGGAGCCACTGCGGGGGGCGATTCGAATGCAGTCCCGATTGTTATCTGACACAGAGGCATTATGAAAATTCCTATCCTCTCTTTTGTGCGGTTGCATCCCATTGTGTCTTTACTGGCCATAGGGGTGTTGCTTGGGTCTTACACATTACTTCACGCTCGTTCCAAAAGCGGCGACCGTATGCCTGCTTCGATCGTCGGGGTCCAGCACCTGGGTTCGGACCATCTGATTCACGAATTCTACGTTGATAAACGTTATTACGGTAAGGTCGGCGAGGAAGGCGGCGGCGGCGGTTTGACATGCTGTGTCACGCTCCCAAAACACTGGTACCCCGGATTGAAAGCGGACGTTCGCTGGGAGGCGTATCGCATAATCAAGCCAACAGACCCTGCGGAAGAAGAAACGGTGGAGTCAGCTGGCATATATCGTGCGCAGGTGCCGGTGGAGTCGTATCGGGAGCCAGGGTTGTTATTTGTTCACTTCTTTTCCAATGGTCGCGTACGCATTGTCGTAAGTCCGTTTGATCATACCGCGGATGAGCACCCGATTCGGTGGAGCGATGCTAAAGAGAGCCTTTTAGCGACGGCAGGGACGCCTGTTAAAGAGATTTTTACCGCCGAAGAACACGCGGAGCTTGATCGAGAAGATGCCCGCGACCGGGCAAAATATGGGAACTGGCGATGAAACGGGCCGATGTCATCATCGCGCCCACAAGAGGCGCGCCGATCTCTGGAATAAAGCGAATCGTTCCGGATTACGACTGCGATTTCAAGAAGTGCGAAGTCACGTTGAACATCGGACTTTTCTTTGATGGAACTCGCAACAATAAAGACCGTGATAGTCGAAATTACGGAGAAAGCAACATCGCACGGCTGCATGACGCCTACCTTGGCGCAAAAGAAATGGGCTATTATCCGATATACGTTCCTGGTGTCGGGACGCCATTCCCCGACATCGGCGAACATGAGGAAAGCGTCATGGGCGCAGGGTGTGCTTTTGGCTGTGAAGAGCGGGTCATTTTCGGCCTGTTGGCCGTTTTCAATGCGCTACACCGGCGTTGTTTCAACAGCCTCATGTTTGACGAAGGCGCCGTGCTCGCCTTATGCCGTAACGGCCGCAATGTGACCGACGCAGACGATAGAGACTGCCTTGCCAAGCTCGGCACACGCAGCGGCCTGCTGCAAGCGGCGCTGTCCAACGACAGCGACCGCCGTGCGTTTCTGACGCGGCAGGCCCAACTTCTGGAAGCAAAACTCAAGGGCAGAAAGCCCCGTGTGGTCGAATGCTTCCTCGACGTATTCGGGTTTTCCAGGGGGGCGGCGGAAGCCAGGGTATTCTGCCACTGGCTGGACGAATTGCTGGTCGGTGGCCGTCTGGCCGGCGTGCCCCTGCGCTTTCGCTTTGTCGGGCTGATCGACACCGTAGCCTCCGCGGGATTCTGGTCCGGCACCTCGGCGCTGCTCGCCAACTCGACCGGCGGACATGGCGCCTGGGCGAGTGGCGGGTCGTTGCGCGTACCAGCCTCCGTGCCGAATTGCGTTCACATGATCGCAATGCATGAGCTCCGCCGCAACTTCCCCCTGGATGAAATCGGCGTCGACGGGAAGCTGCCCGCAGGATGGAGTCAGCATGCCTATCCGGGCTCGCACAGCGATGTCGGTGGCGGCTACCGGCCGGGTGAGCTCGGCATCTCGGTGGGAGATCATCCCCGGCACGGCGACTCCCTGAAGCTGTCCCAGATACCGCTGAATCACATGTTCGATTGCGCGGTAGCGGCTGGCGCCCCGATGAAAAAACCTAAAATCAAATCTGGTGCCCATGACCCATTCGCCATCCATCCCGACCTGGCCAAAGCCTACGACGAATTCCTTGCGCAAGCCACGCTCGCGCCACGCCCCATGTACGAATGGCTCCAGCCGTATCTCAACTGGCGATGGCAGATGCGTAACCATTTTCACACGACCAACCAGGTCAAGCGAGCCAGCCAGTCCGACCGGGAAATTCTGCTTGCCTTCAACAAGAGCCTGATTAATGACGCTGCCGCCATGCTGCGATCGGCTGCGATGGGCCTGGGCCAGCGGACACTCGCGGTGGTCAAGGACGTCTTCAATACCGGTGCGCGAAAAGACCTTGTGACGACCAGCGCATTGGACCCGGAAGCCCGGGAGGTGTTTGCCCGGGCACAGCGCGCCACAGCGACGCCGCCTTCGTTTGCCGCCCTGTTTGACGGCTATGTGCATGATTCGCTGGCCGGATTCAATTCGCCAACACTGGAACTGACAGGCTATTGGCGCTATCGAAAAATCTTCCTGGGTAATGACGAGGCGCTTATCGCAGCCAATCAGGATGCCGATGCGGCGCGCAACGTCGCGTGACTTTTTTTCGGACGAGGCCAGCATGAAAGACCATCGAGGGCGCGGTGTCATCCGGCTTGGCGACAAAACGACGCACGGCGGAGAAGTCATCTCGGCGGCGCAGGACTTCACGGTACTGGGCAAGCGGGTCGCTGTCGAAGGCGATTCCACCCATTGCCCTCAATGCAAAGGAAAGTTTCCAATCCTGCCAAGCAGCAGCACGCGTAGGCACCATGGAAAGCAAGTTGCATACGATCAGGACCTCACTGCGTGCGGCGCCAAGCTGATTTCATCGATCTGACCGGCATCTGGGGTTATGACGAATTTGTAACCTAAATTCAAAAACCATTGGTATTTTCCATTTTGGTTAAGCTTGACTTCTGAGTTTGCCAAGACCCGCAAGTCATCGATTAGACTTACCTATCCGCCTTGGCGACTTTTAATCCGTTTGTCATAGGTTCAAATGTTAAGTTACAGGGAAATGCATTACTGCTTTCTTACCTCGGCAGTGCTGAATTGACGCAGCCCCCTGTTCGAAACGATGGAGGATATCGCGCGCGGTCTGGGGCCACTGCGCAAGCATCGTCTGATGCCATTCGCGCGCCACTTGCTCGAAGGTGTTTGCGGCATCCGCGGCCAGGAGCTGGCGGGCACTGTCGCGCCGCTCGCGCGCGTCAAGAGCGACACGGCCGGGAAGGCGCCGAAGTGAAGCTTGTTTTCCTTGCCGTTGGGCTGGCGGTACTTCATGCGCCAGTGCTTGCCGCCGCTTGGCGTGACCTCGAGGTACAGGCCCCCACCATCGGCGAGCTTGTAGGGCTTCTCGCGCGGCTTGGCGTTCTTGATCTGCAGCTGGGTCAGCGGCGGTACGCGCTTGGGCATTTTTGGGGCCTCCTGTCCAAGGGAGCCCCAACGGGGCCCCCAAACGAGCCCCCAAGGATGCTGGCTCCTGGGGGACGGTACTGGACAGTATTAGGCAACAAAAAACCCGCTGCCTCTATGAGAACAGCGGGTTCTTTGATGTCCCTAAACATCTAGGGACTTTAGTCTGGCGGAGAGGGTGGGATTCGCCCACGTGCCGCGGGCCGCCCTCGCGCAAGTATGCGCGAGGCTTCGAATCCCACACGGGAGCCCCGCAGGGGGCTCCCTCCTCTCCGCGCGCAAATAAAAATGGCTCCCGAGGGAGCCCTTTTTATTTACTGGCGGAGAGGGTGGGATTCGAACCCACGGTACGGTCACCCGTACGCCTGATTTCGAGTCAGGTACATTCGACCACTCTGCCACCTCTCCTAAATCGGTGCTGCGGTCGCTTGTCAGCGAGAGCACGCATTATAGCGATGCTCTTGCAAAAACGGAAGAGCAAATTCGTCCGCGGCAGAAAAACTTAGGCGGCAGCTGTCAGACGCTCCATCCCGCCCATATACGGACGCAGCACTTCCGGAATGATCACGCTGCCATCGGCCTGCTGGTAGTTCTCCAGCACCGCCACCAGGGTGCGGCCCACGGCCAGGCCGGAACCGTTCAGGGTGTGCAGCAGTTCCGGCTTGCCGGCGGCGTTGCGGAAACGGGCCTGCATGCGGCGCGCCTGGAAGGCTTCGCAGTTCGACAGCGAGGAGATCTCGCGGTAGGTGTTCTGCGCTGGCAGCCAGACTTCGAGGTCGTAGGTCTTGGCGGCCGAGAAGCCCATGTCGCCGGTGCACAGGGACATGACGCGGTACGGCAGTCCCAGCGAGGTCAGGACGAACTCGGCCTGGCCGACCATCTCTTCCAGCGCCGCATAGGACTGCTCCGGATGCACCACCTGGACCAGCTCGACCTTGTCGAACTGGTGCTGGCGGATCATGCCGCGGGTGTCGCGGCCGTAGCTGCCGGCTTCCGAGCGGAAGCACGGGGTGTGCGCGGTCATCTTCAGCGGCAGCTGGTCCAGCGCCACGATCTCGTCGCGCACCACGTTGGTCAGCGAAACCTCCGAGGTCGGGATCAGGTAGAAATTCTCGCCCTCGCCTTCGGCGCCGCCCTTCTTCACCGAGAACAGGTCGGCTTCGAACTTCGGCAGCTGGCCGGTGCCGCGCAGCGAGTCGGCGTTGACCATGTACGGGGTGTAGCATTCCAGGTAGCCGTGCCGGCCGGTGTGGGTGTCGAGCATGTACTGGGCCAGCGCGCGATGCAGGCGCGCCATGCCGCCCTTCATCATCGAGAAGCGCGAACCGGTCAGCTTGGTGGCGGTGTCGAAGTCCAGGCCCAGCTTTTCGCCGATATCGACGTGGTCCTTCACGTCGAAGTCGAAGCTGCGCGGGGTGCCCACCTTGCGCACTTCGACGTTGCCCGATTCGTCCGTTCCCTGTGGCGTGCTTTCGTGCGGCAGGTTCGGCACCGCTTCCATGAAGCGCGCCAGTTTTGCCTGGACATCGGCCAGCAGCCCTTCGTTGGCCTTCAGTTCGTCGCCCAGGCCGGCCACTTCCGCCATCACGGCCGTGGTGTCTTCGCCCTTGCCCTTCATCATGCCGATCTGCTTGGACAGCGAATTGCGCTTGCCCTGCAATTCCTCGGTGCGCGTCTGGATCGCCTTGCGTTCCGCCTCGAGGGCGTTGAACCCGGCCACGTCGAGCTGGAACTTGCGGGTCGCGAGGCGCGCGGCGACGGTGTCGATGTCTTTGCGGAGAAGTTGGATGTCAATCATGTCGGGTTGGGCTTGCGTATGTCGAAAACACAATTGTACCAAGCCGACAGGGAATCCTAGCGAGCGCTTGGGAAAAATCGGCAAGGGCTTGCTGTGCCGTCCTGCCGGGCCGAGCGCCAGCCCTTCCCTGCATTACTTCAGGCCGGCTTTTTCGGCGACGCTCAGGCGCGGCGCCTTGACGACCACCACGTGCATGGTGGAGTCGATCAGGATCGCGGATTCGTGCTTGACGACCTCGACCGGACGGGCGGCGGCGGTGGCGTAGCTGGCGACCAGGCCCAGTGCGGCGGCGGCCAGGAAGATGGCTTCGAAGTTTTTACGGATGTTCATGGTGTTCTCCCTTGGTGAGGCAACGTTGGTATGCTCGAACTTTAGCGCCACGCCCCTCGGGCCGCCATCGACTTGCGATGAAGTGCCGAAACCGCGGCATCAAGTGCAGTAAGGGCGGACAAGGCGCTCGGCGCGGCCTCAAGGGCGCGGCGCGGACGCGGCGGCGATGCCGCCCACGGCCTCGTCCGTCGTGGCGCGGCGCGGCGCGCTCCGGCGCACGAAGGGCGTCATGGCGAACAGGATGAAAAGCCAGATCGGTGTCTCGTAGAAGAACATCTTCTCGTTGATGGGGATGAGCATCAGGAGCACGGAGAGGACCAGGCCGTTGGCGACGAGCATGCGTCCGATCACCAGGGCAAAGGCGAGCAGGACGACGATACCGCCGCGGGTCAGCAGGTTGAAGATCATGCCGATGTCCTGGTAGTAGCAGCGCACGCAGGGATCCTCCGCAAAACCCACGCCGATCAGTTTCTCTTCCAGGGTCAGGGCCAGCCACGCGTTCACGCCGTCGATCCGGTGCGACAAGCTGCCGTCGTCCTGCTCGAAGAAACGCGTCTCGAGGTGCTCGAGCACGCCCGACAGCAGCAGGTAGGCGCACAGCGAGGCGGCCAGCACGACCACATGGATGAGGCGCACCTTGGAATGCCACAGGTAGCCGAGGAGCAGGACCATGACCGGCACAAAATAGACCGACGAGCCGGAGTTGGTCACGAACACCGACAGCACGGCCACGAAGCACAGGGCGACGAACCGGGCGCTGAACTCGGAGGTCAGCATCAGGATCGCCGTCAGGCAGCCGATGTAGTTGGCATAGGTGCCGGGCTCGACGTGCAGGCCGGAGAAGCGTGCGATGTTGAGGTAATCCTCGACGAAGCGGCTGTTGGAGCCGAAGATCATCTTGTGGAAGTCGAAGATCGGCGCGCCCAGCAGGTGAAACATCAATGCCTGGGCCGCGATGACCACCGCATTGAGCAAGAGTAGCCAGGAAACCGCCGTCCTGAACTCGGCGCGCCAGGCGAAGCTTGCCTCATAGATGAAGACGGCCAGCATCACGTTCAGCAGGACCAGCAACAGGAAGTGAAACGGCACGGGTTTCACGACCAGCGCATGGAAGGCGAACATCGCAAGCGTCACCAGCACCAGCTGGCTCTCCACCCGGAAGCGCAGCCTGGTGATGACGAACAGGGGCGCCAGCGCCAGCGCCGAGACGCCCGCCGAGAAATACTTCGGGAACATGCTCGGATTCGGCCCGCCCTGCTCGAAGGGGGTAAACAGCAGGAACAGCGAGACGAACAACGCCAGGGCTGCCGGGATACGGCTGGTCCGTGCTGGTGGATGCGCTGTCATGCTCCCTCCCTTGCGTGCGTGGCGCCTCAGCCGGCCACCCGGTCGCCGCCCTGCCCTGCCGCTGCCGCGGCCTGCGGCGCGCCGCCGGCGGCCGGCGCACCGGGCAAGCCGGCAAGCAGGCGCCCGAAGCGGTCGTAGTTGACGGCCGCGTTGAAACGCTCGTCCCAGAAGCGGCGCGCAGCGCGGCGCCAGGCGACGGCGGCGCCGCGGTCCTGGAAGCGGGCGATGGCGGCCGCGATGGTGGCCGCGTCGGCATCGGCCGGCACTAGTACGCCGTTGCCGCCGCCGATGATCTCCGCGCTGCCCCCGACGTCGGTGGCCACGATCGGGATGCCGGCCGAAGCGGCCTCCATCAGGCTCACCGGGATGCCTTCGCTGTCGCTCACGTTGACGATGAGGTCGAACCTGTCCTCGCGGTACAGGTCCATCAGTTCGGCCTGCGTGAGGTAGCCCTTGAACAGCGCCTGCGCGCGCGGCCCGAGGCGGCTTGCCGCATGGGCCTGCACCGCCTCGAGCAAGGGGCCGTTGCCGACGTGCGTCCAGCGCACCTGCAGCAGGGGATCGGCCGCCAGCAGCTGCGCGATGGCGTCGACCAGCAGGTGCAGGCGCTTGCTGGCGATGACGAAGGAGCAGGACACGATGCTCAGCGGGCCGGCGCCGGGCTGGTGGTTCAGGAAGCCCGGATCGTTGACCCCGAGCCGCGCGAGGTGGAATTTCGCAGCCAGATGCGCATAGTGCTGCTCCAGGTAATGCTTGCCGTGGTCGGAGATGCAGTAGATCGCGTCGACCTCGGCGATGATCTCGCGCCGCAGCCCGGCGTAGCCGGCAGGCTTGACTTCCTCGTACAGGTCGCCCCGGTGGGCGCGGCAGACCACCCGGGCGCTCCCGCCCGACGTCCGGCAGAAGCGCGCCGCCCCGAGGATTTCGGGCACCAGCCAGTAGAAATAGATGAGGTCGTAGCCGTCCTTGCCCGCGCGCGCCTGCTGCTTCAGGAAGCGCTCGAACATATTGGCCCGGTAGAGCGCGCGGACCAGTTCCTTGATATTCGCCAGCTTGCCGCGCCGCTTCAGGATCAGCCTGAAGTCGGACAGCCAGCGGTACTTGAACAGGCTCATCACGAGCGCGGCGAGCATCCGCGGCACCCGCAGCGCCCCCCAGCGCCCGTCCGCATAGGCCAGGTTGACCGGCTGCCAGGCCGGACGCGGCGCCGCGTCGCGGGAATAGAAGCCGGGTACGATCTCGATATGGCCGAGGTGGTGGGCGACGTGTTCGAGCTCGGCTGTAATAAAGGTCTCGCCATTCCCATACGGATACAGCGAGGTCACCATCAGCATCTTCTTCGTCATCCCTTGTCTCCTCCGGCCTGCGCGATACGCTTGGTCATGATGCGCCGGTACATGAACACCGTGTAAGCGGCCGTGGCCGTGAACGCCACGCTGGCGGCCAGCGCCGCCCCCCACATGCCGTAGGCCGGGATCGCCAGCATGCAGCCCACGCCATTGAGTACCAGGGACAAGGTGGCCCCCACGATGTTGACGCCCTGCCGGCCCATGCCCGCCAGCGAGTTGGCAATGACGTTCATGTAGCTCCAGGTGATAATTCCCGGTAACAGGACAATGAAGGGAAGGACGGCGCCCGCGTAATCCTTCCCGAAAGCCCAGGGAATCAGCACGGTGGATAGCCCCGCCGCCAGCACGCCCACCACGAGCGTGATCTTGAACACGGCCCGCGCGATGCGGCCCACCATCTGGCGCAGCGCCGCGGGCGTGCCGTTGGCCGCCGCCGATTCCGGGAACACGACCACCGATGCCGCGCTCGCGATCAGCCACAGCGCCTCGGCCAGCTGCACCGAGAGCGCGTAGATGCCGGCCGCGGATGGATCGAGCAGCAGGCTGACCGTATACAAGCCGACCCTGTAGTTGAGGAAAGTGATCACGTTGCTCAGGTGCGCCCGCAGCCCATAGCCGATCATCCGCGCCAGGTCGAGCGCGCCGCCGGGAGCTGCGGCCGGGTAGCGCCGCACCCGCGTTTCGCTGGCCAGCCACAAGGCGGCCTGGCTCAGGATATGGCAGCTCAGCACCGCGACGACGCTGATCGCGCCCGCGGCGCCCAGCGCCAGCACGCCCGCGCAGAAGGTGAAGGGCTGGATCAGCGCGGTCTTGTTGAAGGTGGTGTAGTCGCGCGCGCCCTGGATCAGCGATACGGTCCAGGCCGCCAGCAGCATGGCCGGGAACAGCAGACTGGCAAACAAGGCCGTGTCCTTGCTCGTGCCCGGCAGGTAGCGCCCGACCATGACGTCGCTGCTCAGCGCGAGCGCGAGCACGGCCACGCCCCACAGGGTGCAGGCCAGGATCCAGTTCACGCGGCGCATGGCCGCGGCATCCGGAGTTCCGCTGCTCATGTGGTAGACATGGCTGGAGGCCAGGCCCAGGTTCAGGACGGCGTACAGGGTTTGCGGCAGCAGCAGGGCCGTCACCAGGAGGCCGTTGTGGTGCGGGCCGAGCTGGCGCGTGGTGATCCACAAGGCGACGAAGTACAAGGCGCTCGAGAGCATCTGGCGCAGCATCGTCGAGCCGATGGCGGTCGAGAGGTTGCGGCGCGCGTCGGGGCTGCGGCCGAGTGGCAGCGACGCAAGCAGGCTCTTCATTTGGGTCAGCATAGGGCTTGTCGTCGCTGTCTTGGTGCTCGCTGTCGGATTCGGATGCGGATGAAGACGCCACGCCATGTGCCGCTTGCGCCAGCGCGTGCGCTTGCCTTGGCGCCTGCGCTTCATTATCCGGACCCGTCATCGCGACATGCTGCGCACGATCAAGCCGGCAAGCGTGGCGAATCAATTGCCAAAATTAAACAACGACGGAATGCAGGAATGCTCGGCCTAACGCAAGGTCCGCAATCGTGCGCCGGTTTAAGCTCGGGATCCCGGCGGCCACGGCGCCGCGCTCGTCCTATCGTCAGAGACAATGAACCTGCAAACCTTTCGGTATCCGCTGATCGCCTGCACCCTGCTGGTGGCCGGCCTCGGCCTCAAGGCATGTATCTCGCTCGAGCAGCCGGTCGACCCGCGTGCCCTGTTCGTCGCTCCCGGCGGAAACGACAACAACCCCGGCGCCGAAGGCGCGCCGCTGCAGACCATCGGCGCTGCCGCCCGGCGCGCGGTTCCGGGCAGTACCGTCCACGTCGCCCCCGGCACCTACCGCGAGAACATCAAGTCGATGAAGAGCGGCACGCCCAGCGCGCCGATCCGCTATGTCTCGACGGTCAAGTGGGGCGCCCGGATCATCGGAAGCGGCCTTGAGGCGGTCTGGGAAAACCATGGCGAGCACGTCGAGATTGCCGGCTTCGACGTCAGCGGCAGCGGACGTAACGGCATCCTGAACTACGGCTCCTGGGTGCGCGTGCTCAACAACCACGTGCATGACCTGACGGTCACGGGCGGCTGCAGCAGCAAGGGCGGCGGCGGCATCGTATTCAGCAACTACCAGGCCTCGGACGGCGAAATCAGCGGCAACCTGGTGCACGACATCGGCGAGCCGGGCACCTGCTCGGGTGTCCAGGGCATCTATTACTCCAACCTGCGCGGCAAGATCTACAACAACGTCGTCTATCGCGCCTCGGCATGGGGCATCCATCTCTGGCATGCCGCCAACAAGGTCGTCGTCGCGAACAACACGGTGTTCGCGAACGGTTCAACCACGACCGGCGGGGGCATCGTGCTGGGAACCGGCGATGCGCCGGGAAATGTGGTGATGACGGAAACCAAGGTGATCAACAACATCGTCGCCTACCATCCGCGCGCGTCGATCCGGCAATATTGCTATCCCGGCGAGTCCTGCATCGGCGCCGACAATCTCGTCGCGCACAATCTTGTTTTCGGAAATGCTGCAAAAATTGAAATGTTGGTTGGGAAAGATATTGGAACGATTACCCAAGATCCTCTGTTTGTCGATTTCCGACCTGATGGCAAAGGCAACTATCGCCTGCGCAAGGATTCACCGGCCCGCAAACGTGGGGTGGTTGCCCTTGCGCCCCCGACCGATATCGAAGGGGTGAGCCGGCCGCGCGCGCCCGCAGTGGACATCGGAGCTTATCAACACTGAGCGCCCGACTTGGCGGCCAAGGGCGCTCGCGCCTCTCGATATCGGTTAACCCTTTCATATCGCTTTCGCTTTCACATTCGAAACAGTTTTTGCGGAATTATTATCACCGGAAAATTTTTCTCCAAAAAAATTGAACTCCCGCAGTTTCCTGCTCTCAAAGGTTCGCTTTTACTTTTTTGAGAAGGAAACTCTCTAATGAAAAACGTAGTCAACTTTGCTTCGAATGCCCGCGTCAACGCACTCCTTTGCTGCAGCGCAGCCGTCCTGCTGACCGCCCTTGGCAGCACCGCCTACGCCGCCGACAACGCCATGGCATCCGAAGCGACTGTTGCCGCCGCGACGAGCTCGGTCGACCAGGTCACCGAACTCTACCGTACGCTGCTCGGCCGCGAGCCGGACACCGCCGGCCTCGCCTACTGGGCCGGCCACGTCAACAATGGCATGCCGCTGGACACCGTGCGCGTCGCCCTGATGAGCAGCCAGGAATATCAGAACCGCACCGACTCCACCGCCAAGACCTCGTTCTATCACCTGTACGTGGCCACCACCGGTTCGGACTCGAACCCGGGCACCCAGGCGCGTCCTTTCAAAACCATCAACAAGGCCGCCTCGGTCGCCAAGGCAAACACCACCGTGCACGTGGCGCCAGGCACTTACAACGGCAACGTCACGACCAGGCTCAGCGGCACCTCGAGCGCCCCGATCCGCTTCGTGTCCGACACCAAGTGGGGCGCCAAGATCGTCGGCACCGGCAAGGAAGTGATGTGGCTGAATAACGGCAGCTACGTCGAGATCAACGGCTTCGACATCAGCGGCCCGGGCCGCCTGGGCATCCAGAACATGGGTTCGAACACGCTGGTGACCAACAACCGCGTCCACCACATCACCGTCTCGGGCGGCTGCACGGGTTCCGGCGGCGCCGGCATCGTCAACGCCAGCTACACCAGCGCGGCCGGCGACATCATCGGCAACGTGGTGCACGACATCGGCAAGCCGGGCGGCTGCAACGGCGTTCAGGGTATCTACTCGTCGAACCGCGGCAGCAAGATCATGAACAACATCGTCTACCGCGCCTCGGCCTACGGCATCCACCTGTGGCATGCCGCGACCGATTCGACCATCGCCAACAACACCGTGTTCGCCAACGGCTCGAGCAGCATGGGCGGCGGCATCGTCACCGGGGTGGGCGACAAGCCGGGCAACATCCAGCTGAAGAACACGAAGGTCATCAACAACATCGTGTACAAGAACCCGCGCCAGGGCATCTCGCAGTACTGCTACTCGGGCCAGAGCTGCATCGGCTCGGGCAACGTCACCGCGAACAACCTGGTCTACGGCAACGGCTCGGCCATCTCGCTGCGCGTCGGCAGCGCTACCGGCACCGTCAACGCCGAGCCGAAGTTCGTCAGCTACAACCCGACCGGCACCGGCGACTATCGCCTGCAGAGCACGTCGCCAGCCGTGAACAAGGGCATCAAGACCGCCGCCCCGACGGTCGACATCGACAACGCGCTGCGTCCGAAGGGCGGCGCATGGGACATCGGCGCCTACGAGAACTACTGATTTCGAGGCCAGGCGGAACCAGAACGGCTCCGCCCCACCCTGCACAGCCCCGCGATGGCCAGCCCATCGTGGGGCTTTTTCGTCAGGACCCGCCGGCCTCGTCGTCGAGGCTGCGCAGGAAGGCGAGCTTGTCGGCGATCTTCGACTCCACCCCGCGCGGCACCGGCCGGTACCAGCCCGGCTCGCGCATCCCGTCCGGCAGGTAGGTCTCGCCCGCCGCATAGGCATGCGGCTCGTCGTGGGCATAGCGGTAGGCGTGGCCGTAGCCGAGTTCCTTCATCAGCTTGGTGGGCGCGTTGCGCAGATGGACCGGCACCTCGCGCGACTTGTCCTTCTTCACGAAGGCCATCGCTTCGTTGAACGCGTTGTAGCCGGCATTGCTCTTGGCGGCGATCGCCAGGTAGATCACGGCCTGGCCCAGGGCCAGCTCGCCTTCGGGCGAACCGAGGCGTTCATAGGTGGTGGCGGCATCGTTGGCGATCTGGAGGGCGCGCGGGTCGGCCAGACCGATGTCTTCCCAGGCCATGCGCACGATGCGGCGCGACAGGTACTTGGCGTCGGCGCCGCCGTCGAGCATGCGGCACAGCCAGTACAGGGCCGCGTCCGGATGCGAGCCGCGCACCGACTTGTGCAGGGCCGAGATCTGGTCGTAGAAATTGTCGCCGCCCTTGTCGAAGCGCCGTGCGTTGAGCGTCAGCGCGTTCTCGACGAACTCCGCGGTGATGCGGGTGACGCCGGCCGTGTCGCTCGAGGTCTTGGTCTGCTCCAGCAGGTTGAGGAAGCGGCGCGCATCGCCGTCCGCATAGCCGACCAGGGTATCGACCGCAACCTCGTCGAACGTCAGGTGCTGCAGCACGCGCTGCTGGGCGCGCTTCAATAGCTGGCGCATCTCCTCGTCGCTCAAGGCCTTGAGCACGTAGACCTGGGAGCGCGACAGCAGCGCCGAGTTGACCTCGAACGAAGGGTTCTCGGTGGTGGCGCCGATCAGGGTCACCAGGCCCGATTCCACGAAGGGCAGCAAGGCGTCCTGCTGCGACTTGTTGAAACGGTGGATCTCGTCGATGAACAGGATGGTGTGCTTGCCCTGCTGGAGGTAGTGCTCGGCCTGCTCGACGGCGGCGCGGATGTCCTTCACGCCCGAGAGCACCGCCGACAGCGCGATGAACTCGCAGTCGAAGGCATAGGCGGTCAGGCGCGCCAGCGTGGTCTTGCCCACGCCCGGCGGTCCCCACAGGATCATCGAATGCGGCTTGCCAGACTTGAACACCAGGTTCAGCGGCTTGCCGGGGCCGAGCAGGTGGCTCTGGCCGATGACTTCGTCGATGGTGCGCGGACGCAGGGCTTCGGCCAGCGGCGGGGCGGGCTCGTTCTTGAACAGGTCATCCATGATGCGCTCCCGGGACGCGCGAGGGAAAGGAGAAATAGTGCGAAGTGTTGTGCATGTGCCTAGTGTAGCCGATGCACGCGGCAGAGACGGTCGGCCCGGGCGGCGCCTGTCCTATAATGACTCCCCGTTTCCATGCCGGAGCCGCCCCATGAAGCATCCCGCGCCCGTCCTGATGGTCCAGGACGTCTGGTCCAGGTGGACCAAGGCCTCGCGCGCCGCCGCCGATGCCGGGCCGCGGCTGGCCGCGCCGCGCGAGCACACCCTGCCCATCTTGGGCGGCGGGGCCACGATCCGCCACGAGGTGGCGGCGCTGGAAGAAAACGGCTTCGTCCCGCGCCACCTGGTGCGCAGCCTGGACGATCCGGCCTGGGCCCACGACCGCCCTGCCCGGCCGGACAACCTGAAGGCCTGGCGCGTGGGCGACGGGTTCGCCGTGTCCCTGTCGCGGCCGTGGGACAGCATGCTCAGGACCAGGTGGCCGGCCTGGCTGGCCTCGCCCCTGTTCGAAGGCGGGCTGGGCGACGCGGTCCGGATCGACTGGAACGGGCGCTTTCGCGCCTCGGTCGCCGGTTCCAACCGCTCTTATTTTTACGAGGAGCACACGGTCTGGGTGACCCTGCAGGCTGCGCCGACCGGCGCCAGCTTCCTTGCGCTCGAACCGATCAAGCACATCGACCTGCGCACCACCATTTACTGAGACCGGGCCTGTCGACGTCAAGCGCGATCCTGCCGGGCGCCCGGCAGCGGGATTTACTGGTTGACGACGTCGGCGCCCTTCGGCACCGAGAAGGTGAACTGCTGGGCGCCCAGCGCCGGGTTGCGCTGGAAGTTGGTGAACTTCAGCAGCGAGACCTGGCCGAACTGGTCCTTCAGCTCCATCGCCACCGGCACCCCGCCCTTCAGGCCGATGCCGATCTGCTCGAAGGTGGTGTCCTTGCTCTTCGGTACCGCGGTCAGCCATTCGGCGCCGTCGCGCTCGCCGGCTTCCGAGAGGGTGAAGTTCTTTTCCAGGTCGTTGCTGCCGAACAGGATGGCGGCCGGCGACGAACCCAGGGCGTTGCCCAGCTTGCGGGTGCTGACCTGGTTCAGGTCCTTGTCGTAGATGTAGAGCGTCTCGCCATCGGCCTGCAGCAGCTGTTCATAGGGCTTCTGGTAGGTCCAGATGAACTTGCCGGGACGGGCGAACACGAACGTGCCGCTCGAGACCGGCGCCGCCTTGCCGCTCTTGGATTTGGTCAGCTGCTGCTGGGTGAATTCGCCCTTGGCCGACTTGGTGCTGGCGACGAAGCTCTTGAACTGGTCGAGGGCGGCGGCGCCGGCGTTGGCCGACAGGGCAAATGCGGTCGTTGCGATGAGTGCTGCGAATCGGTAAGTCGTGAATTTCATATACATTCCTCTTGTTGTGGCCTTGCCGCCGTACGTAGACCGCGTGGGGTGATGCGGTCCAGTGGACCGCATCACGACCCGCCCACATACGGTGACAGACCGGTTATTCGGCGGTCGTGGCCGGCACGAGGATGTCGCGGTTGCCGTTCGACTGCATCGGCGACACCATGCCGTTCTGCTCCATCTGCTCGATCAGGCGGGCCGCACGGTTGTAGCCGATGCGCAGGTGGCGCTGGACCAGCGAGATCGAGGCCTTGCGGTTCTTGAGCACCACGGCCACGGCCTGGTCGTAGAGCGCGTCGGATTCGCCGCCGCCCTCGCCCGCCGGGATGCCGTCGGCATTGCCCTCTTCCAGCGTACCGCCTTCCAGGATGCCTTCAATATAGTTCGGTTCTCCCAGCGACTGGAGATGTTTTACAACTCGATGCACTTCGTCGTCCGAGACGAAGGCGCCGTGCACGCGGACCGGCAGGCCGGTACCCGGCGGCATGTACAGCATGTCGCCCATGCCCAGCAGCGTTTCCGCGCCCATCTGGTCGAGAATGGTGCGCGAGTCGATCTTCGAGGAGACCTGGAAGGCGATGCGGGTCGGGATATTTGCCTTGATCAGGCCGGTGATCACGTCCACCGACGGCCGCTGGGTCGCCAGGATCAGGTGGATGCCGGCCGCGCGCGCCTTCTGCGCGATGCGGGCGATCAGTTCTTCCACCTTCTTACCCACGACCATCATCAGGTCGGCCAGCTCGTCGATGATGATGACGATGGTCGGCAGCTTCTCGAGCGGCTCGGGCGCGTCCGGGGTGATCGAGAACGGGTTCGGGATGTGTTCCTCGCGCTTGGCCGCCTCCACGATCTTGCCGTTGTAGCCGGCCAGGTTGCGCACGCCAAGCTTGGACATGAGCTTGTAGCGGCGCTCCATCTCGTTGACCGCCCAGTTCAGGGCGTGGCCCGCCTGGCGCATGTCGGTCACCACCGGCGCCAACAGGTGCGGGATGCCTTCGTACACCGACATCTCCAGCATCTTCGGGTCGATCAGGATCAGGCGCACGTCCGCCGGGTCGGATTTGTAGAGCAAGGACAGGATGGTCGCGTTGATGCCCACCGATTTACCCGAACCGGTGGTGCCCGCCACCAGGAGGTGCGGCATCTTGGCCAGGTCGGCGCAGACTGGTTTACCGGCGATGTCCTTGCCCAGGGCGACGGTCAGGCTTGATGCGCTGTCGCCATAGACCTTGGAACCGACGATCTCCGACAGGCGCACGATCTGGCGCTTCGGATTCGGCAGCTCGAGCGCCATGTAGTTCTTGCCCGGGATGGTCTCGACCACCCGGATCGAAGTCAGCGACAGCGAACGCGCCAGGTCGCGCGCCAGGTTGACGATCTGGCTGCCCTTCACGCCGGTGGCCGGCTCGATCTCGTAGCGGGTGACCACCGGCCCCGGGTAGGCGGCCACGACCTTGGCTTCGACGCCGAAGTCGGACAGCTTCTTTTCGATCAGGCGGCTGGTGAATTCCAGGGTCTCGACCGCCACCGCCTCCTGTGCCGGCGGGGCTTCGTCCAGCAGCGCCAGCGGCGGCAGGCCGCCGTCGCCCGCCAGCTCGTGGAACAGCGGGGTCTGCATTTCCTTCTGGGCGCGCTCGGATTTCGGCACGCTGGTCATCTGCGGCTCGATCTTGATCGACGGCACCGGGGCCTGGGCCGACGGCGCCGGCATGGCGAGCGAAGCCGGCGTCGACGGCGGCAGGACCTGGGGCACCTGAGGGGCCGCCTGGGTCGGCTCGGCGCGCGGCTCCAGCGACGGCTCGGCCTTGACGATCGGCGGCGGGGCCGGATGCTTTTCGGTGTACTTCTGGCGCTCGTTGACCACCAGCTCGTCGCGCTTGACGGCGGCCGCTTCGCCCTGCTTGCGGTCCTCGTGGTCTTCCATGCGCATGTGGAACCAGCCGATCGTGTTCTCGACCGACTCGCCGATGCGCTCGGCCACGGCCAGCCAGGACACCTGGAAGAACAGCGAGAAGCCCAGGCCGAACAGCAGCAGGAGCAGCAGGGTCGCGCCGGTGAAGCCGAAGGCGACGTGGGCCGAATGGCCGATCAGCTGGCCCAGCACGCCGCCGGCGGCGCGCGGCAGCTCGACGTTCCAGGACCACAGGCGCAGGTATTCCAGGCCCAGGCTGCCGGCCAGCATGATGGCGAATCCGGTCCAGCGCACGTACATCTCGCCGGCATGATGCGGCTCCTCGCTGACCGCGCCCAGCTTGTCGGTCAGGCGGCGCCAGCCCTTCCAGACCCCGCGCAGGAAGATCACGCCCCACCACCAGGCCGAGAAACCGAAGATGAACAGCAGCAGGTCGGACAGCCAGGCGCCGGCCTTGCCGCCCAGGTTGGCGATCTTGGGGACGGCATTGGCATGCGACCAGCCCGGGTCACCCTTGTTGTAGCTTAATAAAATAAGCACGAAATACAGGAAGGCCACGGCCATGGCGATCCAGCGCGCTTCCGACAGGAGTCGCGACAGCCGGCCAGGCAGGGGCTGGCGGGCGCGTGTGGATTGCGCAGTGCGGGTGTATCCGGAAGTGCTGGCTTGGCTGTTCTTGCTCATTGCTCGGTACTACGAAAGTGACATGGAAAGCGAAACAGAAGTGTTCGCTATCGACAATCCGCCCATTCTAAGCCATATACGGCTGGGCTGGCCTACGATTCATGCTCGTGTGCATCATCGTCTATAATCTGGTGTTGCAAACCGAGCCTTGATCTTTCTGAAGGCCGCCCCCAGTTTCCGCTTGTTCATCTCTTATTGAAGCCTCCCATGACTACTTCCAAACACGCCAAAGTCCTGATTCTCGGTTCCGGTCCTGCCGGCTACAGCGCAGCGGTGTACGCCGCGCGCGCCAACCTGAGCCCGATGCTGGTCACCGGCGTCGAACAGGGCGGCCAGCTGATGACCACGACCGACGTCGAGAACTGGCCGGGCGACCCGCTGGGCGTGCAGGGACCGGAGCTGATGCAGCGCCTGCTGCAGCATGCGGAACGCTTCAACACCGAGATCGTGTTCGACCACATCCACACGACCTTCCTGAACGAGAAGCCGATCCGCCTGCTCGGCGACAGCAACGAATACACCTGCGACGCCCTGATCATCGCCACCGGCGCCTCGGCCCAGTACCTCGGCCTGCCGTCGGAACAGGCCTTCATGGGCAAGGGCGTGTCGGCTTGCGCCACCTGCGACGGTTTCTTCTACCGCAACCAGGAAGTCGCGGTGATCGGCGGCGGCAACACCGCGGTCGAGGAAGCCCTGTACCTGGCCGGCATCGCCTCCAAGGTCACCCTGATCCACCGCCGCGACAAGTTCCGCGCCGAGCCGATCCTGGTCGACCGCCTGATGCACAAGGTCCAGGAAGGCAAGATCGTGCTCGAGCTGAACCACACCCTGGATGAGGTGCTGGGCGACAACAGCGGCGTGACCGGCCTGCGCATCAAGTCCACCGAGACCGGCACGGCCAAGGACATCGCCGTGCACGGCCTGTTCGTGGCGATCGGCCACAAGCCGAACACCGGCATCTTCGAAGGCCAGCTGGACATGCAGAACGGCTACATCAAGACCCGCTCGGGCCTGGAAGGCATGGCCACCGCCACCAACGTGCCGGGCGTGTTCGCCGCCGGCGACGTGCAGGACCACGTGTACCGCCAGGCAATCACCAGCTCGGGCACCGGCTGCATGGCCGCGCTCGACGCGCAGCGCTACCTGGAAGCGCTGGAAGACGACCCGAAATAAAGACTCACGGTACGATGGCGGCATGAAGGACTTTTCCGAGTTGAAGGGCTTGCGCGACAAGCTCAAGGAAGACGAGCGCCTGCGCGCCATCGAACGGGCCGAGCGCGAGAAGCGCGAGCGGATCGCGCGCGAACGCGCCGTGGAGTTCCGCGGCGCGATGCAGGGCGTCACCAAGATTCCCGAATCGGACCGCTACGTCTACCGTCCGGTGTACGTGGCCTCCGACCGCGCTTTCCGCGACCGTACCCCGCTCACCGAGGAGGAGGAAATCGCCGCGGTGCTGCGCGAGTCGCTGTCCGACGAGTTCGACGTCGACGGCCTGCTCGACGAGGACCCGTCGCTGAGCTACGCCCAGCCGGGCGTGGGGCCGGACGTGGTCAAGAAGCTGCGCAAGCGCCACTGGCCCGTGCAGGACGAACTCGACCTGCATGGCCTGAACCGCGACGGGGCGCGCGACGCCCTCACCGACTTTCTCCACCGCGCCAACCGGCGCGGCGTGCGCTGCGTGCGCATCGTCCACGGCATCGGCTACGGTTCCCCGCAAGGCCAGCCGGTCCTGCGCGGGATCGTGCACAGCTGGCTGGTGCAAAAAAGCGACGTCGTCGCCTTTTGCGTTGCAGGAAAGAAAGACGGCGGCCACGGTGCCCTGATCGTCCTGCTGCGCCCCGCCCTGCTCGAGTGAGCCGCCGCACAGAGTGCGACATGACACAACAATAATATGTGTCCTGATATGTATTAGATGTAAAATTCGCTCGACCGGCATTTTGCCGGAATTGACGAGAAGGGAATGGTGGCGAATTGAAGGGTACTACCGTGATTCCCATGGAGCACGGCCGTCAGGTCGACCTGCTGAACTGCGCCGACGAGCCGATCCACCTCCCCGGCTCGATCCAGCCCCATGGCGCCCTCCTCTTTTTCACCATCGACGGTACGCTGGAAGGCTGGAGCGCCAACGCCCCGGCCATGCTCGGCCTCGCACCCGAACTCGGCGCGCCCTATGCCGCACTCGACCTGCCGGCGGCGGCGCTCGAACTGCTGGTCGATTACCTCGGACCGGGCGAACCGGAAGTCACGCCGTCCATGGTTCCGGTCTGGATCGGCGATGCCGATTTCGACTGCGTCGTGCACGCCGCCTTCGGCCGGGTGATCGCCGAATTCGAGCAGCGCGAGGCCAGCACCGACGAAGTGGCGCTGTTCGCGGTGAAGGCGCATGCCTCGATCGACCGCCTGCGCCGCCAGAAGAGCATCGAAGGCCTGCTGTCGATCGCGGTGGACCAGATCCGCGCGTTCACCGGCTTCGACCGCGTGATGGCCTACCGTTTCCGCCCGGACGACAGCGGCGACGTGGTGGCCGAAGCCCGGCGCGGGGATATCGTGCCCTACCTCGGCCAGCGCTACCCGGCCTCGGACATCCCGGCCCAGGCGCGCCGCCTGTATGTGCTGAACACGCTGCGTTCGATCATCGATGTCGACGACACCATGGTGCCGCTGCTGGGCACGCCGGATGCGCTGCCGCTCGACATGAGCCATGCCGTGCTGCGCAGCGTCTCGCCGATCCACATCGAGTACCTGAAGAACATGGGCGTCGGCGCGTCGATGAGCGTGTCGATCGTCATCAACGGCCGGCTGTGGGGACTGATCGCCTGCCACCACATGGCGCGCAAACTCGTGCCCTACTCGATCCGCATGGCCTGCGACGTGCTGGCCCAGGTGATGGCATCGACCATCCACAGCATCGAGTCGCGCCTGGAAAGCGAGATGATCGAGCGCTCCGCCTCGACCCGCACGGAGCTGGTCGAAGACCTGCTGCTGGAAGACGATCCGCTCGAGACCTTCGGCCGCTTCTCCAACGCCGTTCTGGACGCGAACCAGGCCCAGGCCCAGGTCACCAGCTACTATCACAAGGTGCAGGTCCGGGGCGACCTGCCTCAAGAGCTGGCCGAGGCGATCATCGCCTCGCTGCCCGAGGGCGCGCACGAGGTGGTGGTGCGCGAGAAGCTGGACGACTGGCCGGAAGCGATCCGCGGGCGGCTCGGCAAGTGGGTCGGTTTGCTGGCCCTGCCCTTCGACCCGGCCGCCAACGGCTGGAATCTGCTGCTGCGGGTCGAACAGATCGAACAGGTCGCCTGGGGCGGCCGCCCCGAAAAGACCACGACCTTCGGCCCGCTGGGCGAGCGCCTGACCCCGCGCGGCTCTTTTGACGCCTGGTTTGAAACCGTGCGCGGCCACGCGCATCCCTGGGAAGCGACCATCCTGGCCAATGCGCGCCTGACCCTGGCCGAGCTGGTGCGCGTGATGACCTCGCGCCGCGCCCAGACCGAAGCCACGCGCGCCCAGTTGCTGGCCATGCTCGGCCACGACCTGCGCGACCCGCTCCATTCGATCAACATGGCCGGCATGGTGCTCGAGAAGGGCAACAGCCAGCCGACCCTGGGCAAGCGCATCCAGTCTTCCACCAGCCGCATGCAGCGCATGATCACGCAGGTGCTCGACATGAGCCGGATCGACGGCGGCCTGGGCCTGGGCGTGGCGCTCGAACCGGTCGACCTGACCGCCCTGGTGGAAGACCTGATCGACGAGGCGCGCCTGGCCTACCCGACCATCCCCTACCAGCTGACCTGCGACGAGCAGGCGATGGTGAATGCCGACAGCGGGCGGATGGCGCAAGTGCTGTCCAACCTGCTCAGCAATGCGCGCCACCATGGCGAGGTGGGCAAGCCGGTACGCGTCTGCGTGCGGGTGGAGGGCAAGGAGGCGGTGGTCGACGTCAGCAATGCGGGCGCCCCGATCGCGCCGGAACTGGTGGCGACGCTGTTCAACCCTTTCAAGCGCGCCTCGCTGAACAACCCGCGCAACCGCACCGGCATGGGCCTGGGGCTGTACATCGCGCAGCAGATTGTACGCGAGCACCATGGCGAGATCGCCTACCGCCACGATGGAAACGAGGTCATTTTCTCGGTGCGTTTGCCTCTGCTGTAGGGTGCACGGCTTCGCCGTGCGCGCGTCCAACTCCCGGACGCGCTGTGGCCGTGCTTGCCGGAGCTGAACGCGCGGTCGGCGGAGCCGACCACCCTACCGAAAATGTAGAGCGGCATGGTAGTCTAGCAACACTGTCCGCTCTTCATTACCGCATGACCCTCATCAAGTTCATCGAAATCATGGCGATCCTGGTCGGCGCCTTCTCCGGCTTCATCGAAGCGCGCCGCAAGCGCATGGACCTGGTGGGCGTCTTCACGGTGGCCTTCATCACCGCCTTCGGCGGCGGCACCCTGCGCGACATCCTGCTCGACCGCCGTCCCCTGTTCTGGGTCATCCACCAGGAATACGCGATCCTGATCTTCGTGCTGGCGCTGGTCGCCTCCCCCGTGATCCGCACCCTGCGCCACATCGTCTCGGAACGCCTGATCGTGATCGCCGACGCGGTGGGCCTGGGCCTGTTCTCCGTGGCCGGCGTGTCCGCCGCGCTGGCGGCCGGCATGCCGCTGTTCATCGCCTCGATGATGGGGGTGATCACCGGGATCTTCGGCGGCGTGCTGCGCGACATCGTCTGCAACGAGGTGCCGATGGTGTTCCGCGACGGCAAGCCCTATGCGATCTGCGCCTTCCTCGGCAACTGGCTGTATCTCATGATGGGCAAGTACGGCGTGGAGCCCGACTTCGCGCTGTGGTCGAGCGCCCTGTTCATCAGCGGGCTGCGCCTGCTTACCTGGAAGTTCGATTTGCGGATGGGGCGCTAGCCGCCCCGCTCCCCGCGCGCGGACAGCAGCCGCGCCAGTGCCTTGCGCAGCTCCTCCTGCGTGTACGGCTTGGCCAGGACGGTGATATGCAGGCCCTGCAGGCGCTCGGGGGCCAGCACATAGCCGCTCGCCAGCAGGATCGGCATCTCCGGATAGAGCGCGCGCACCTGGCGCGCCAGGCCGATGCCGTCCATCGCGCCCGGCATGACCACGTCCGAGAACAGCAGGTCGAAGCCGCCCAGCGGATGCTGCAGCGCCTGCGCGGCGTCGCGCGCCAGCTTGACCTCGCAGCCCAGGTTCTCGAGAAGCTCCATGGTGGTGTCGGCCACTTCGTCGTCGTCCTCGACGTACAGCACGCGCGCGCCCGACACCAGCGGCGCCGTGCTGTCCGGCTCGTCCTTGTCCTCGACCCTGTGCGCCGTGCTGCGCGGCAGCAGGATCGACACCTTCGTCCCTTGCGGCGAGCTGTCGATCCAGGCGGTGCCGCCCGACTGCTTGGCGAAGCCGTACACCTGGCTCAAGCCCAGGCCGGTGCCGGCGCCGACCGGCTTGGTGGTGAAGAAGGGATCGAAGGCCTGGCGCGCCACCTCGGGCGCCATGCCGGCGCCGGTATCGAGCACGGTGAGCCAGACGAACTCGCCGCTCAACTCCAGTTGCGGCAAGTCCGGCGACGGCAGGCCGAGATTGCGGGCCTGGATGGTCACCGCGCCGCCGTCCGGCATCGCGTCCTTGGCGTTGACGGCCAGGTTGAGCAGCGCCACCTCGAGCTGCGTCAGGTCGGCATCGGCCAGCCACAGGCCCGGTTCGACCTCCAGTCGCAGCGCGATCCGTTCGCGCAGCGACTGCTGCAGCAGGTCCTGCATCTCGTCGAGCTGGCGCGCGATGTCGAGCGCGCCCCCGCTCAATGCCTGGCGCCGTCCGAAGGCAAGCAGCTGGTGGGTCAGCTTGGCGCCACGCGAGGCCGCGCGCTGGATCGCATGCAGGGCGCGCTGCCAGCGTTCGCCGCCCGGCTCGACCAGCGGCAGCAGGGTGGTCGAGCCCTGGATCACCTGCAGCAGGTTGTTGAAGTCATGGGCCACGCCGCCGGTGAGCCGCCCGATCGCTTCCAGCTTGCGCGCCTCGTTCAGGGCGCTCTCGACGCGCTTGCGGGTTTCGGTTTCGGCGACCAGTTCGGCGGTGCGTTCCAGCACCCGCTGCTCCAGCAGCGTGGCCGCGCCCGACAGGGTCTGCATCTGGTCGCGCACCGTGTACTGCCAGGCGCGCGCCCGGCAGGCGGCGTCGAAGGCGCTGCGCAGGACGTTGGCGGAACCCGGCCGCCCCAGCACCGTGATATTCGCGAACTGGCGCAGGAAGTTCCATTGCAGGTGCGAGCCGCCGCTGCCCGCCTGTGCGCTGAGCACGATCAGCGGCATGTCCGACCATGCGGGCTGGGCCTGCAGCGCCGCGGCCAGCGGCGTGGCATGCGTCTCCAGGGCGTCGTCGGTCAGCAGCAGCAGCCAGACGCCGGGGTCGGCCACCGCGGCGGCCAGCTGCGCGCCGTCGGCACAGGGCCGCGCCTGCGCGCCCCACTCCGCCAGCAGGCCGGCCAGCGCCTGTTCGTCGTAGCCGAAGGGCGCGCAGATGGCGGCGACCACGCTGGCGCCGGGCTGGCGCGGGTCAGTCATGCTGCACCGGCGGCGGGGCCGACTCGTCCGGCGCGCTGCGCGGCACGCCGGTCAGCACGCCCTCCAGCGCGCCCAGCTGCGGGCCGACCGCGACACCGGCGCTGGTGAGGGAAAACTCGCGGATGCTGCTTTCATGGCGCCCGGGACGCTTCTTGACGATCGAGATCGCCTTGCGCACTTCGCCTTCGGCCTCGAAATAGCGCATCAGGATCACGGTGTCGCTGATGAAGGCGATGTCAAGCGGGTCGCCCACGTTGTCGAGCAGGCCGCTCTGGCCCACGATCAGGATCGACAGCACGCCCTGGTGCGACAGGTAGCTGAGCAGCTCGTGCATCTGCAGCATAAGCGCCTTTTCCTCGTGCATGGTCTCGAGATAGGAATTCAGGCTGTCGATCACGACCACGGCCGCGCCGTGGTCCTCGACCTGGCGCCGCACCTTCCAGATGAATTCTCCCGGCGAGATGCGCGAAGGATTGATGCGCTCCCAGTAAATGGTGCCGTTGCCGATCGCATCGGCGGCGCGCATCGACAGGCCGTTGGCCCGGTCGATCAGGGTTTCCCGGGACTCATCGAAGGCGAAGTAGGCGACGTGCTCGTTGCGGTCGGCCGCCACGTTGGCGTACTGCAGGGCCAGCGAGGACTTGCCGACCCCGGTGGGCCCGAGGATCATCACCGAGGTGCCGCGCATCAGGCCGCCGCCCAGCATCGCGTCCAGGGCCGGGATCTCGCTGGTGATCGTATCGCGGGTGCGCTCGCCCTTGTGCTCGTCCGCGATCAGGCTGGGAAACACGTACACCTCGCGCTCGGTGATGGCGAAATCGTGCCAGCCGCTCTGGAACTCGGCGCCGCGCATCTTGACCACCCGCAGGCGCCGGCGCGCCGCGCCGAATTCGCGTTCGCGCTGCTCCAGCGTGATCACGCCGTGCACCGTGCCTTGCAGGTCGTACTGGCGCGGTTCGTCGGTCAGGTCGTCCATCAAGAGCGTGGTGCAGTTCTGCCCCAGCAGGAAGCGCTTCAGGGCGACGATCTGGCGCCGGTAGCGCATCGGGTCGTCGGCGACCATGCGCAGTTCCGACATCGAATCGATCACCACCCGGCTCGGCGCCGTTTCCAGCACCGCCTCGGTGATCGCCGAGATGGTCTGGCCCAGTTCGACCTCGGACGGGAACAGCACGCTTTGCTGGCGCCCGAGCTGGGCTTCCGCCGGCACCACTTCGCGCAGCACGATGCCGTCCAGCGACCAGCCATGGCTGGTCGCGGTGGCGCGCAGTTCCTCGACCGTCTCGGACAGCGAGATGTACAGGCACTTCTCGCCCTTTTCCGCGCCGTCGATCAGGAAGCGCAGGCCAATCGTGGTCTTGCCGGTGCCGGGACGGCCCTCGACCAGGTGAATACGCTGTTTCGGCAAGCCGCCGCGCAAGACCATGTCGAGCTCGGGGATGCCGGTATGGATTTTTTCCAGGTCGCTCATGTCGTTCTCTCTGTTGTTGGTCGGTAGAGCGAGTTACAACACAAAACATGCCACTTAGACAATTTTTATGCATAATAGCTCAGTTCCAGCGCGACCCGATTGGGCGCGCGGCTTCTCGTCAAGCAAGAATAGACCTACAACGGCAGCGAACCTGGAGCATGCCTCAGACGGCGTCGGGCCCGGTCTCGCCGGTGCGGATACGGATCACCTGCTCGACGTTCTGGACAAAGATCTTGCCGTCGCCGATCTTGCCGGTGCGCGCCGCCTTGATGATGGCGTCGACCACGCCGTCGGCCATGCCGTCGTCCACCACCACCTCGATCTTCACTTTCGGCAGGAAGTCCACCACGTACTCGGCGCCGCGATACAGCTCGGTGTGGCCCTTCTGGCGGCCGAAGCCCTTCACTTCGGTCACGGTCAGGCCGGTGACGTTCACTTCGGCCAGCGCTTCGCGCACCTCGTCCAGCTTGAACGGCTTGATCACGCAGGTAATCTGTTTCATGTTCTTGTCTCTCTAAAAAACAGGGTTTAGTCGGGAATGTTCTCGAGGTCGTCCATCCACACGGTTGCCTCGGCGTCCGAGGGCGCGCGCCAGTCGCCGCGCGGGGACAGCGAGCCGCCGTTGCCGACCTTGGGTCCGTTGGGCACGCAGGTGCGCTTGAACTGGCTGGTCTTGAAGAAGCGCCACAGGAAGATGCCCAGGTTCTTCTTGATCGCACCGAGCTCGTACTGGTTGCGCACGGTGGCCGCGTTCGGCCACCGGCCCTGCTCGCGGTCGTGCCAGGCGCTCCAGGCCAGGTACGCCACCTTGCTCGGCTTGAAGCCGTAGCGGATCGTGTAGTACAGGTTGAAGTCCTGCAGCTCGTAGGGGCCAATGCTGTCCTCGGTTTTCTGGGCCGGCTTGCCGTCCTTGTCTCCGCCCGGCACCAGTTCCGGGCTGATTTCGGTGTCGAGGATATCGAGCAGCACCTGCGCGCCGTTCTCGACCACCGCACCGGTCTCGGCCACCCAGCGCACCAGGTAGGAGATCAGGGTCTTCGGCACACTCGCATTGACGTTGTAGTGCGACATGTGGTCGCCCACGCCATAGGTGCACCAGCCCAGCGCCAGTTCGGACAGGTCGCCGGTGCCGATCACGATCCCGTTGTGGAAATTCGCCAGGCGGAACAGGTGGTTGGTGCGCTCGCCCGCCTGCACGTTCTCGAACGTGATGTCGTACTCCGCCTTGCCCTCCACGTAGGGGTGGCCGAGGTCCTTGAGCATCTGGATGCAGCTCGGGCGGATGTCGATCAGCTGGGCGCTGCAGCCGACCGCCGCCATCAGCGCGTTGGCCTGCTTGAGCGTGCGCTCGCTGGTGGCGAAGCCCGGCATCGTATAGGCCAGGATGTTGGTGCGCGGCAGGCCAAGGCGGTCCATGGCCTTGGCGCAGACCAGCAGCGCATGGGTCGAGTCGAGGCCGCCCGACACGCCGATGACGACCTTCTTGATACCGGTGCTCGACAGGCGCTGGATCAAGGCCTGCACCTGGATGTTGTAGACCTCGGTGCAGCGCTCGTCCCGGCGCGCCTGGTCGGCAGGCACGTAGGGGAAGCGCTCGACGGCGCGGCCCAGGGGCAGGTCGCGCTCGAGCGGCAATGCGATCCTGAACTGCACGAGGCGGAACTTGGACACCTCGTCCGCGTGGCGGCGCACCGACTGCGCGAAGGTGGTCGCGTGCATGCGCTCGTTCGACAGGCGGTCGAGGTCGACGTCGGCGCAGATCAGGTGCGAGTCCTGGCTGAAGCGTTCCGATTCGGCCAGCAGCTCGCCCTTCTCGTAGATGAGCGACTGACCGTCCCAGGCCATGTCGTTGCTCGACTCGCCGAAACCGGCCGAGGTGTAGAGGTAGGCCGCCAGGCAGCGCGCCGACTGCTGGCTCACCAGCTGGTGGCGGTAGCCGCTCTTGCCCACCACGACGTTCGAGGCCGAGAGGTTGACCAGCACCGTGGCGCCGGCCATCGCCGCGAACGAGGACGGCGGAATCGGCACCCAGACGTCTTCGCAGATCTCGACATGGAACCGGAACAAGGGCAGGTTCTCGATCTCGAACAGCAGGTTCGGGCCGAACGGCACCTGCGCGCCGAACAGGTCGATTTGCTCGACCGCCGCGCAATCGGCCGCACTGAACTGCCTGGATTCGTAAAACTCGCCATAATTAGGCAGGAAACTCTTGGGCACCACGCCCAGCACCCGGCCATTCGCGACCACGGCGGCGCAATTGAAGAGCTGGTGGTTGACCTTCAGGGGCAGGCCGACGACCAGCGCCAGCGGCAGCGCCTTCGAGGCCTCGATGATCGTCGCCAGGCCCGCGAGGCAAGCGTCGAGCAGCGCGCGCTGGTGGAACAGGTCGTCGCAGCTGTAGCTCGAGATCCCCAGCTCGGGAAAGGCCACCAGCACGGCGCCTTCGTCGGCGGCCTGGCGGGCCAGCGTCAGGGTCTGTCCGACGTTGAAGGCCGGGTCGGCGATGCGGCAGCGCGGGATGGCCACCGCGACCCGTGCAAAGTGGTGGGTGTAGAGATTGAAGAATCGGTTGTTCATTGGTGAGACTTTCGCGAAGTCGTCGCTCATCAATTCGTTAGGGATGTCATTTTGAATTATCGCACGCATATCGTTTCCTCCTTGTCCGAGCTTGACGCACAGCAGTGGGACGCGCTGGTCGCGGCACAGGAAAATCCGAACCCCTTCCTGTCTCATGCCTTCCTGCACGCGCTGCACGAATCGGGCAGCGCGTCGCCCGAGACCGGCTGGCAGCCGCAATACATCGTCCTGTACGAGGGCGAACGGCTGGCAGCCGCCCTGCCCCTGTACGTCAAGGGTCACTCCTACGGCGAGTACGTGTTCGACTGGGCCTGGGCCGACGCCTATCACCGGCACGGGGTCGCGTACTATCCGAAGCTGCTCTCGGCGATCCCGTTCACGCCGGTGGCGGGTCCGCGCCTGCTGGCGGTCAGCGATGCCACCCGGGCCGCGCTGGTCGAGGTGCTGGTGGCGACGCAGGGCGCGAGCGAAGTCTCCTCGACCCACGTGCTGTTCCCGCCCGAAGCGCAGGCGCGCCAGTTGCAGCAGGCCGGCTTCATGCTGCGCAGCGGGGTGCAGTTCCACTGGCTGAACGGGGGATATGACACTTTCGAAGACTTCCTGGCCACCCTCGAACAGAAAAAGCGCAAGAACATCCGCGCCGAGCGGAGAAAAGTGCGCGAAGCGGGCGTCAGCCTGCGGCGCGTGCGCGGGGTCGACGCGACCGACGCCGACTGGGTGCTGTTCAACCGCTGCTACCGCCACACCTACAAGGCGCACTACTCGACGCCCTACCTGAACCTGGACTTCTTCCGGCGCTTGGGCAGCAGCATGCCCGGCAACATCCTGCTCGTCATCGCCTCGCGCGCCGGGCGCGACATCGCAGCCTCGCTGGTCATCCACAGCGAGAGCACGCTGTTCGGGCGCTACTGGGGCGAACTGGAACACGTGCCCTGCCTGCACTTCGAGGCGGCCTATTACCAGCCCCTCGAGTTCTGCATCGAACAAGGCATCGGGACCTTCGAGGGCGGCGCCCAGGGCGAGCACAAGATGGCGCGCGGCTTCCTGCCCATCCGCACCTGGTCGGCGCACTGGCTGGCCCACCCTTCGTTCGCGGACGCGGTCGAGCGCTTCCTGGAGCGGGAACGAGGCGGGATCGACGACTACATGGACGAACTGAACGAGCGCAATCCGTTCCGGTCGGGACGCTAAGGCGGACGGGGCGGACAGGCGAAAATGTGAACTTTCGACACAGTCGCGCAATTCGGGTACACTCCGTTGATGAAAGTTCTGATCGTAGATGACCTGCCGCTGGATGCGGAGCTGACCCAGCGCGCGCTGCAGCGTTGCGACAGCGACTATCAGGTAACGGTGGTATCCGATGGCGAACAAGCCTTGAAAACACTGGACCAAACCCGCGACTTCGACGTCATCCTGCTGGACCTGGCCTTGCCCAAGGTGGATGGCTTCGAAGTGCTGAAAGAACTCTCCTCCAAACCCTTCCTGTCCGACATTCCCATTATCGTCCTGTCGAGTTCGCGCAGCGGTTCGGACCAGGTGCGCACCCGCATGCTCGGGGCCTGCGGTTTCGTCGAAAAGGCGCTGGACTTCTCGGCCTTTCACGCCGATCTCGCTCGCACGCTCGAGCGCAACGGACTCACTGCCTGACGCACGCCTGTCACCTGGCCGCGTCATCCGCAACGAGCAGATCCGGATAGTGTGGAAATGTGTGCATCTTCGGCCGACTGCGCGCCGCTACAATCGCGTCCTTTCAACAAGCTGCCGCGGCACCGACATGACCGAAGTCCTTGCTTACCTCCTTGAATTCACCGGCCTGGTCCTCCTCGTCCTCGGCTACCGCAAGAGCAACCGCAACCTGCTGCTCGGCGCTGCGCTGTGCCTCTGGTTCGGCGCCGGCGTCGAGAGCTTCGTGCGCGGCTTCCTGCATGGAGCGGGCGGCGTCTAGCCCCGGGCCGGGCCGGCGAGCCGGCCGAGCGCTGCCTGCACGCCCGCCGCCGGCAGCACATGGCGGGCGTAGGGCACGCCGTGGATCGGGTCGAGCGCGCGGTCGCGCGTGAAGCCCAGGTGCAGGTACAGGCGCAGCGCCGTCGTCATGATGGGACTGGTATGCAGGCCGACCGCAGGGGACCGGTCACGCAGGGCGCAGCGCAGGCAGGCCGCGATCAGCTGCTGCCCGACGCCCCGGCCACGATGGGCGGGCGCGACCACCAGCATCCGGATCACCGACCAGTCCTCGGGAAAGACCGCACTGCGCGGCTGGCGCGGGCCGACGTGCACGACCGCCCCGAGCACCTGCCCCGCCGACTCGGCCACCATCAGGTCGGCCTGGCCTGCCAGGTCGGCCATGCGCGCAAGGCGCTCGTTGAACGTGGGCCAGTCCTGGTAGGCGTGCCGGTACTGGGCGAAGGCGGCGCACGCCAGAGCATTGACGGCGTCGCGGTCCTGCGGCTGGAAATGCCGGATCATGTCGTTCATCCTCTCAGTCACCCGCCACGAACAGGTCCGGATGGTTCTCCGCGCATTCGCGCAGCAGGTTCCACACCACCTTCACGCGCCGCAGCCGGTACAGGTCGGTCGGCGCCGCCAGCCAGAATGCGCGCTCGGCGTGAAAATCCGGCAGCACCCGCACCAGGCGGCCGTTGTCGGGCACCGCATAGGGCGGCGCCATCATCAGGCCCATGCCGAGCGACGCGGCTTCCAGCTGCGCCGTCATGCCCGAGCAGCACATGCGCCGCCGCGGCGTGAAACCCAGCTCGTTCAGGTAGGACAGTTCGCGGCTGGCCAGCCGGTCCTGCACGTAATCGACGAAGTCGTGGCCGGCCAGGTCGGCCTGGGTGCGGATAGTCGGATGCCGGGCCAGGTAGCCCGGCGAGGCATACAGGTAGAAGTGGAAGGAAGCCAGCCGCGTCACCATGTAGCGGCCGGTGGTGGGGGCATCCATCGTGACGCCGAGGTCGGCCTCGCGGTTGGCCAGGTTGGCGAAGCTGGGCAGCGCCAGCAGGTCGATCGACAGGTCGGGATGCTGGGCCAGGAGCCTGGCCAGCAGCGGCGCCACCACCCGCACCCCAAACACCTCGGGCACGCCGAGCCGCACCACGCCGTGCGCCGCCACCTCGGCCCCGCCGATCTGTTCGGCCGCCGCCAGCGCCGCGCCTTCCATCGCCTCGGCATGGGGCAGCAGTGCGCGCCCGACCTCGGTCAGCTCGTAGCCTTCGCGCGAGCGGTCGAACAGGGTCGAACCGAGCTGGGCCTCGAGCCGGTCGATGCGGCGCGCCACGGTCGTGTGTTCCACTTCCAGCCGGCGCGAGGCGCCCGACAAGGTGCCGGCGCGCGCCAGCTCCAGGAAGAAACGCAGGTCGGTCCATTCAGGCAGCGTATTCATCGGGCGAGTTGTTCGATATCAATAAGCATATTGTGCACTAGTGCACATTCCCCCTGCAATCATTTGGCGCTTTTGCCATGCGGCAGCGCACAAACGGTGCACGCCTCCCCTCCTCCCTCTTCAACCCGCGCACCCGCCCGGTGCAGCGGGCTGTGCATTTTTGCACAAAGGGGTTGGCGATTGTTGACTATCTAACCAAACCGGAGCAAGGCACACTGCTGACCATGCGAAAACCTGAACGCATGCCGCTATCAAAAAATGAGGAGACATCGATGCGTCTGACCAAGAACAAACTGAAGCTGCTGAACCCCGCAATCCAGTCCGCCGTGGCCCTGCTGGTCCTGTCCGGCGGCAACGTCGCCATTGCCCAGGAAGCCACCACGGCCCCGCCGGTGGCGAGTGCCGAAGAAGGCGGCGTCAACAAGGTCGTCGTGACCGCCCGCCGCCGCGAAGAAACCCTGCAGGACGTGCCGGTCTCGGTCACGGCCTTCAGCGCCGACCAGCTCTCCAAGGTCGCCACGCCGGACATCACCGCCCTCGCAACCGCCCTGCCGAACACCACCCTGAAGGCCTCGCGCGCCACCAACTCGACCCTGACCGCCTTCATCCGCGGCGTCGGCCAGGCCGATCCGCTGGCCGGCTTCGAATCGGGCGTCGGCATCTACATCGACGACATCTACCTGGCCAGGCCGCAGGCGGCCGTGGCCGATATCTACGACGTCGAGCGCATCGAAGTGCTGCGCGGCCCGCAGGGCACGCTGTACGGCCGCAACACCATCGGCGGCGCCGTCAAGTACGTCACCCGCAGGCTGGCGCCGCAAACCGATGCGCGCCTGCGCGCCACCATCGGCCAGTACGGCCAGAAGGAACTCGTCGCCACCGCCAGCACCCCGATCTCGGAAACCGCGCGCATCGGCGGCACCTTCGCCCGCTTCAAGCGCGACGGCTTCGGCAAGAACCTGACCACCGGCGGCGAGAATTACGACAAGGATGTGACGGCGGCCCGCCTGTCGGCCGAGTTCACCCCCAACCAGGACCTGTTCATCCGCATCGCCGGCGACGTCACCCAGGACGACTCCAGCCCGAAGAACGGCCACCGCCTGATCGTCGGCCGCACCAGCGGCGCCCCGATCCTGTCGAACGTCTACGACACCCGCGCCAACCTGATGAAGGCGCTGGGCCACGACCAGGAAGTCAAGGCGCACGGCGTTTCGGCCACCGTCGAATACACCATCAACAACGAGTGGACCGTGAAATCGATCACGGCCTCGCGCAAGGACAAGTCCTACGCGCCGATCGATTTCGACTCGCTGGCGGTGGTCGACATGGAAGTCCCGGCCCTGTACACCAACAAGCAGTTCAGCCAGGAATTCAACCTCACCTACAACGGCGACCGCCTGCAGGGCGTGGCCGGCGTCTATTACATCGACGCCAACGCCTTCAACCACTTCGACACCATCCTGGGCGGCGCGGTCCCGACCTCGACCTACACGATGGGCGACATCGACACCAAGGCCTGGGCGATCTACGCCGACGGCAGCTACAACGTCACCGACGCCTTCAGCGTCTCGCTGGGCGGCCGCTACACGGTCGACAAGCGCGAAGCCGAAGTGCTGCGCCAGATCTACCTGGGCAACAAGGGCACGCCGGCCCTGGGCAACGTCGGCGCCATCCTGTTCCGCACCGACACCGACCTGCGCGGCGGCATCCTGAAGCGCGAGGACAAGAAATTCACCCCGCGCGTGGCCGTCAACTACAAGCTGAACCAGGATCACAACGTCTACGCCTCCTACTCGGAAGGCTTCAAGGGCGGCGGCTTCGAACCGCGCCTGAACATGGTCGGCACCAAGCTGCCGCTGGCGGTGGCCAAGCGCGGCTACGAGCCGGAGACCATCGAGACCTACGAACTGGGCCTGAAGTCGGCCTTCAACGGCGGCCGCATCACCACCAACGCGGCGGTGTTCTACAGCGACTACCAGGACGTGCAGATCCCGGGTTCGGTGGCGATCGACACCGACGGCGACGGCAAGGACGACAGCTTCGCCGGCGTGACCACCAACGCCGGCAAGGCCAAGATCAAGGGCGCCGAACTGGAAGCCGTGGCCAACCTGACCCCGAACTTCATGATCGCCGGCATGTACAGCTACATCGACGCCGAGTACAAGGAATACATCGCGGCCGGCGTCAACGTGGCAAGCCAGCGCACCTTCCAGAACACCCCGAAGAACTCGGCCAACCTGCGCTTCAACTACGACATCCCGATGCCGGTCGCAGGCTATGGCGGCAAGCTGTCGCTGATCGGCAGCGCCTCGTACAAGGGCGCCACCGCCCAGTTCGAGACCGCATCGCTGCTGGACCAGGAATCGTACAAGCTGTATGACGCGAGCATCGTCTGGACCCGCCTTGATGGCAAGGTCCGCGTCGGCCTGCACGGCAAGAACCTGAGCGACAAGCACTACAAGACCGGCGGCTACCTGTTCCCGACCCTGGGCAACGAAGGCACCCTGACCGCGTTCTACGGCAACCCACGCCAGGTCTCGGCAACGCTCGAGTACCGCTTCTAAGCGCTTCCCGAAGGGCTGCAATCTCCAGGCTGGCGCCTCCCGGCGCCGGCCGGAAGGCTTGCCGCCCGGCGAAATGCTGACCACGACCCGAACGACTCACAGGATACAAGCCAGCGTGTCTAACTACACACCAATCAGCTACACCAGCAGCGACGGGCTGGCGCTGTACGCGCGCGATTATCCGGCGACCAGCCCGGATGCCGGCGTAAGCGCGCTGCTGCCGGTGATCTGCATCCACGGCCTGACACGCAATTCCGCCGACTTCGACGAACTCGCGCCACTGCTGTCCGCCATGGGGCGGCGCGTGATCGCGGTCGACGTGCGTGGCCGAGGCCATTCGGCGCACGATCCAAATCCCGACAACTACAACCCGGCAGTCTACGCCGGCGACATCGTCAAGCTGGCGGCCGAACTGGGCCTGTCGCGCGCCATCTTCGTCGGCACCTCGATGGGCGGCCTGATCACCATGACGGTGGCGGCGCGCCGCCTCGACCTGATCGCCGCCGCCATCCTCAACGACGTCGGCCCGGTGCTGTCGGTGCGCGGCCTGCGGCGCATTGCCGGCTACGCCGGCCGCTGCAATACCTTCGCATCCTGGGACGCCGCCGCCGACTACCTGCGCGACATCAACGCCTGCGCCTTCCCGGCCAATTCAAGCGAGGAATGGGGCAAGTGGGCGCGCCGCGCCTTCGAACAGAAGGATGACGGACAGCTGGCGCTGCGTTACGATCCGAATATCGCGAGTGCGATACAGACGGGTAAACTGCGTCCGACCTCGCTGGCCGCACGCATGGCCTTCCGCCGGCTGGCGCGGCGCCGCCCTACCCTCCTGGTGCGCGGCGCGCTGTCCGACCTGGTCGAGCAGGAACAGGCCGACTGGATGCGCAAGGCGGCCCCGGAACTGCACTACGCGGAAGTGCCGAACGTCGGCCATGCGCCCATGCTCACTGAGCCGGAAGCGCTGGAGGCGATCCGCGCCTTCCTGGCCAAGCTACCGTAAGAATCACAAGGAGACCGACATGCACCACCTGATCAAACCCCTGAGCATCGCCATCGTGGCGGCGTTCGCCGCGAGCGCCGCCCCCGGCGTGCACGCCCAGGGCAAGGACCTGAAGATCGCCCTCATCGCCGGCAAGACCGGCCCCCTCGAAGCCTACGCCAAGGAAACCGAGACCGGCTTCATGATGGGCCTCGAATACCTCACCGGCGGCACCATGCAGATCAACGGCCGGAGAATCAAGGTCATCGTCAAGGACGACCAGTCCAACCCCTCGCTGGGGCGCACCCTGCTGGCCGAAGCCTACGGCGACGACAAGGTCGACCTCGCGGTCGGCACCACCTCGTCGGGCTCGGCCATCGCCATGCTGCCGGTCGCGAAGGAATACAAGAAAGTGCTGATCGTGGAGCCGGCCGTGGCCGACGCGATCACCCAGGAAAAGTGGAACAAGTACATCTTCCGGACCGCGCGCAGCTCGATGCAGGACGCGCTGGCCGCCGCCAGCACCTTCAAGAGCGGCAGCGTCGGTTTCCTGGCGCAGGACTACGCGTTCGGACGCGACGCCATCGAAGCGGCCAAAGAGGCGCTCAAGACCACCGGCAGCAAGGGCGTGGTGGTGCACGAGGAGTACGCGCCGGCCACCGCCACCGACTTCACCGCGCCGGCCCAGCGCCTGTTCGACAAGCTCAAGGACAAACCGCAGCCGCGCGTGCTGCAGATCGTGTGGGCGGGCCCGAACCCGCTGAACAAGATCGCCGACATGAAGCCGGAACGCTTCGGCATCGTGCTGGCCCCGGGCGGCAACATCCTGCCCGTGATGAAGACCTGGAAGAATTTCGCCGGCACCGAAGGCACCATCAATTACTACTACGGCTTCCCGAAGAACAAGATGAACGACTGGCTGGTGGCGGAACATACCAAGCGCTACAAGATGCCGCCCGATATGTTCACCGCCGGGGGGATGGCCGCGGCCGGCGCCGTTTTTGCGGCGCTGTCCAAGGCGCCCAATGCGAAGAACGGCGACGAGATGGTGGCGGCCATGGAAGGCCTGTCCTTCGAGACGCCCAAGGGCCGGATGAGCTTCCGCAAGGAAGACCACCAGGCGATCCAGCCGATGTACCACTTCCGCATCAAAAAGGACCAGAAGAACGAGTGGGACCTGCTGGAACTGGTGCGCGAGATCCCGGCGTCCGAACTGCCGCTGCCGGTGCGGAACAAGCGCTGACATGACGGAGCCAATGCAAGCGAAGACGCAGCCGTCCCTGTCGACCCGCGACCTGACGATCCGCTTCGGCGGCCACGTCGCGGTGAACGCGGTGACGGCGGACTTCCATCCCGGCACCCTGACTGTGATCGTCGGCCCCAACGGCGCCGGCAAGACCACCTACTTCAACCTGATGTCGGGCCAGCTGCCCGCCACCTCGGGCAGTGTGTTCGTCAATGGTCAGGACATCACCCGCGCCGGTGCCGCCAGGCGCACCCGCCTGGGCGTAGGCCGGGCCTTCCAGCTCACCAACCTGTTCCCCAACCTGACGGTAATGGAGAACGTGCGCCTGGCGGTGCAGAGCCGCGCCGGCCTGGGGCTGAACTTCCTCTCGATCTGGTCGAGCCACAAGGAACTGATTGCGCGCGCCGAACACTACCTGGAGCGCGTGGCCCTGATCGGGCGCCGCGACGCCTGGGTGGCAACGCTCTCGCACGGCGACCAGCGCAAGCTGGAAGTCGCGATCCTGCTGGCGCTGGAACCGAGCATCATGATGTTCGACGAGCCCACCGCCGGCATGAGCGTGGACGAGGTGCCGGTGGTGCTCGACCTGATCCATGCGGTCAAGCAGGAGCGCAACAAGACCGTGCTGCTGGTCGAGCACAAGATGGATGTGGTGCGCGCCCTGGCCGACCGCATCATCGTGCTGCACAACGGCACGCTGGTGGCGGACGGCAGACCGGCCGAGGTGATGCAATCGAAGATCGTACAGGAAGCCTATCTTGGAACACCCGAACCTGAAAACAGCGCAGCACATGCGTAATACGTCCAACGAGCCGCTGCTCGTCCTGAAGGGCGTGCACACCCACATCGGCCAGTACCATATCCTGCAAGGCGTCGACCTGGTGGTCCCGCGCGGCGGCCTGTCGATCCTGCTGGGCCGCAACGGCGCCGGCAAGACCACCACCCTGCGCACCATCATGGGCCTGTGGAAGGCCAGCGCCGGCGCGATCACCTTCGACGGCCACGACATCACGAAGATGGCCACGCCCGACATCTCCCGCCTGGGCGTGGCCTACGTGCCGGAGAGCATGGCCGTGTTCTCCGACCTGACGGTGCGCGAGAACCTGTACCTGGCCGCCCGCAACGGCCCGCTCGACGCGGCGCGCGTGGACTGGATCTGCGGCTTTTTCCCGGCCCTGAAGAAATTCTGGAACTACCCGGCGGGCAACCTCTCGGGCGGCCAGAAGCAGATGGTGGCGATCGCCCGCGCGATCGTCGAGCCGCGCAAGCTCCTGCTGGTCGACGAGCCGACCAAGGGGCTGGCACCAAGCATCGTCCAGAGCCTGATGGCCGCCTTCCGCGAGCTGAAGGACACCAGCACCAGCATCCTATTGGTCGAGCAGAACTTCAACTTCGTCCGTTCGCTGGGCGACACGGTCAGCGTGATGGACGACGGCCGCGTCGTGCACGCCGGTTCGATGGCGGCGCTTGCCGGCGACGACGAACTGCAGCAGCGCCTGCTCGGCCTCTCGCTCGATTCACATCAATAGGAATAACCATGAACGCAACCCTCCCTATTGCCGGCAAGGACACGCCGCTGCAGAACAACACGCCCTTGCCGAAGACGCCGCGCGACATCGCGCCGCTGCTGCTGGTGCCGGTCCTGATGCTGGCCATGCTGCCCCTGGTCGGCAGCTTCCCCACCTGGGTCACCCTCACCGTCGCCGGCCTGGCGATGGGCATGATGATCTTCATCATGGCGAGCGGCCTGACCCTCGTATTCGGCCTGATGAGCGTGCTGAATTTCGGCCACGGCGCCTTCGTGTCGGTCGGCGCCTTCGCGGCCACCATGGTGCTGCTGCCGATGCAGGGCTGGCTCGAGATGGACTCGCTCCTGATCAACCTCGGCGTACTGGCGCTGGCCATCACGGTGGCGATGCTGGTCACCGCCCTGCTCGGCTGGGCATTCGAGCGCGTGATCATCATGCCGGTCTACGGCCAGCACCTGAAGCAGATCCTGATCACCATGGGCGGCATGATCGTGGCCGAGCAGATGATCCACGTGATCTGGGGCGCCGAGACCATCGCCCTGCCGCTGCCGACCGCGCTGCGCGGCGCCATCTTCCTGGGCGACGCGGCGATCGAGAAGTACCGCCTGGTGGCGGTGGTGATCGGCCTGCTGGTGTTTGTGGGCATGTTCCTGACCCTGAACCGCAGCAAGATCGGCCTCCTGATCCGCGCCGGCGTCGAGAACGGCGAGATGGTCGAAGCGCTCGGCTACCGCATCAAGCGCCTGTTCGTCATCGTGTTTGCGGCCGGCTCGGCGCTGGCCGGCATGGGCGGCGTGCTGTGGGGCCTGTACAAGGAAACGCTGACGGCCGCGATGGGCGGCGAGATGATGGTCCTGATCTTCATCGTCATCATCATCGGCGGCCTCGGTTCGGTCGGCGGCTGCTTCATCGGCGCCCTCCTGATGGCGCTGGTCACCAACTATGCCGGCTTCCTGGCGCCCAAAGTGGCCCTGGTCTCGAACATCATCCTGATGATCGCGATCCTGCTGTGGCGCCCGGCCGGCCTGTACTCGAAGATGCGGGGTTGATGAATATGCTGCACCGACTGTTATCCGCCGACATGCCGCGCAGCCGCCTGCTGGCAGCAAGCCTGCTCCTGATCCTGCTGGGACTGGCCTTCGCGCCCTTCCTGACCTCGGGCGCGCGCCCGCTCAACACCGCCGCCACGATCTGCGTCTACATCGTGCTGGTGGCGTCCTACGACCTGCTGCTGGGCTACACGGGCATCGTCTCCTTCGCCCACACCATGTTCTACGGCATCGGCGCCTACGGCATCGGCATCGGGCTGGCGCACGTGGATGAGCCGACCTGGAGCGCGGCCCTGGGCGGCCTCGGGATCGCCCTGCTGCTGGCGCTGGCCCTGGCCCTGGTGGTCGGCCTGTTCGCCCTGCGCGTGCGCGCCATCTTCTACGCCATGATCACGCTGGCCGTCGCGTCCTCGTTCGCGGTGCTGGCCTCGCAGCTGTCGGACTTCACCGGCGGCGAGGACGGCATCACCTTCAGCGTCCCCGAAGTGCTCACGCCCGGCTTCACGCTGATGGAAAACGAGGTCTTCGGGCGCGCGATCGACGGCAAGCTGCTCACCTATTACCTGGTGTTCTTCGGCTGCCTGCTGCTGTTCCTGTTCCTGCTGCGATTGGTCAACTCGCCGTTCGGCCGGGTATTGCAGGCGATCCGCGAGAACGAGTTCCGCGCCGAGGCGCTGGGCTACCGCACCATGACCTACCGCATCTGGGCCAACTGCCTGGCGGCACTGGTGGCGGCACTGGCCGGCGCGCTGATGGCCCTGTGGCTGCGCTACGTGGGACCGGACACCTCGCTCGGCTTCAAGGTGATGACCGACATCCTCCTGATCGTCGTCATCGGCGGCATGGGGACGATGTACGGCGCGGTGGTGGGCGCGGCCCTGTTCATCATCGCGCAGAACTACCTGCAGGGGCTGATGGGCGCAGGCTCCGAGGCGCTGTCCGGCGTGCCGATGCTGGCCGCGCTGCTGCACCCCGACCGCTGGATGCTGTGGCTGGGCGTGCTGTTCATCCTGTCGATCTACTTCTTCCCGATCGGGATCGTCGGCAAGCTGAGGTTGCGCGCTTTCCTGGCGCGGCAAGCCAGGTAGTCCCGCCTGCATTTTCTCAGCAGCAGTTCACGGCCTCCCTCGCGGAGGCCGTTCTCTTTTCCGCGATGTAGAGCGCCTAACAAAACCCCGAGGGCAAGGCGCATCGTCGAAGACAGTACGCTAGTACGGCGAGACGATGCAACGCAGCCATCGGGGGAATTGTTAGGCGCTCTCTTAGTTCCCCTCTCGCCCTTGAGCCAAGCCCCATCCCGGCCTACCCGCACTGAATAAGCATCAAGTTTGCCGAGCAGCCTGCTCCTACCATTGAGCGATGCATGGACTCGCCGTCAGCCAGCGCGCGTGGACCACCATTTTCTTTCTGGCTCAGTACGAAAGGGGAATCATGAAAAGACTTACCTCACTTGCCGGCGCGGCGCTCCTTGCGGCGGCCGCGTGGGCGCCGCTGCCCGGCCATGCGGCCGGCGTCGTCGTCCTCGACGAAGGCTTCGGCAGCGTGGCAGCGCTGTCCGACTGGGCGCAGATCAACCGCAGTACGCCGCCCGGCAACGGATGGTTCCAGGGCAATTCCAGCATTTTCCCGGCACAGTCGGGCGCAGCCGGCTCCTACGCCGGCGTCAACTACCTGAGCGCCGCCAACGGCCTCGGCCTGGTGGACAACTGGCTGATCACCCCGACCCTGTCGCTGAACGGCCTCACCACCCTGTCCTTCTTTACCAACCGCGCCCCCGAGCCCGGCTTTTTCGACCAGCTCGAGGTGCGTTTCAGCTACGGCAGCAACACCAGCGCCGACGGTTTCGACACCCTGCTGCTGGCCATCGGCGGCGAAACCGGTTTTCCCGCCCAGTGGGCGCAATGGACGACGAGCCTCGATGTCCAAGGAGAAGGACGCTTCGCTTTCCGCTACCTCGGCAATGCCGAGACGCTTTCCTACATCGGGCTCGATACCGTCAAGGTGGTCACCGCCGTGCCGGAACCGTCGACCTACCTGATGCTGCTGGCGGGTCTCGGCGCGGTCGGGGCGCATGCGCGCCGCCTGCGCAGGCGGGCGCCGGCGCCATCCGTCAACGAGGCGTCCCCCACCGTTTAAGGAGAATGCCATGTTCAGCCCAGCATCCATAGTTTTCCTGCCGCTCGCCGCGCTTGCCTTTCCCGCGCTGGCCCAGCAGGCCGAATCCCAGCCGGCCCCGGCCCAGCAGGGCATGGTGGTCGTGCGCGACGCCGACACCGGCGAGCTGCGCGCGCCCACCGCGGACGAGGCGCGCGCCCTGCACCCGCGCACCAACGCGTCGGCCGCCGCGGTTGCCGCTCCCGCGCCGAAGATGGTCACCGGCCCCGGCGGCCGCCGCTCGGTCCAGCTCGGCGAACGCGGCATGGTGTATTCGGTCGTCACGCGCGGCGCCGACGGCAAGCTCGAGGAGCAATGCGTGCACGGCGCGCATGCCGCCGACCATGCGCTCGAGGGCACACACCAGCATGGCGCCACCCAGCCAAAGGAGCATCGTCAATGAAAGCTGCCAAGTTCACCACGCTGCTGCGCAGCTTCGCCCTCACGCTGGCCTGCTCGGCTGCCGCCTTCGCCGCCGCGCTCGGCGCCGCCGGCGCCGCGCAGGCGGCCGCCACCATCGTCATCGTCAACCTGAACGCGCCGGGCGAAGGCTTCAACGACCCGACGCCGGCCGCGCCGGTCGGCGGAAACACCGGCACCACGCTCGGCGCCCAGCGCCTGATCGCCTTCCAGCGCGCAGCAAGCATCTGGGGCGCCACGCTCGACAGCAATGTGACGATCCGCGTCGGCGCCGCCTTCGTGCCGCTGTCCTGCACGGCCAGCGGCGCGGTGCTCGGTTCGGCCGGCGCCTACCAGATCTGGTCCGACTTCCCGAACGCCCCGCGCGCCAACACCTGGTATCCGGCGGCGCTGGCCAGCAAGCTGGCCGGCGAAGACCTGAGCGAGCCGACCGACCCGCACATCATCGCGCGCTTCAACTCGCGCCTCGGCCTGTTCCCCGACTGCCTGCCGGGCTCGCCCTTCTACCTGGGCCTGGACCGGCGCGCCAACGGGCAGATCGACCTGGTCACGGTCCTGCTGCACGAAATGGCGCACGGGCTCGGCTTCCAGACCTTTACCGACGACGAAACGGGCGAACAGTTGCTCGGCATCCCCTCGATCTGGGACTACTTCCTGGTCAACAACCGCAACAACATGCCCTGGGTGGCCATGAGCGACGAGCAGCGCCGCATTTCGGCCATCAGCTGGCGCGGCCTGTCCTGGAACGGTCCGAACGTCACCGCGGCGGTGCCGCGTGTGCTGGCGCCGCGCACCAACCTGAGCATCGGGGGCGCGAACGCCGGGGCCGCCCGCGGCGACTACTACGTCGGCGACGCCTCCTTCGGTCCGCCGGTGAGCGCACGCGGCCTGAGCGGCCAGTTGATGCCGGTGGTGGACCAGCCGAACGGCACCGGGCTGGCCTGCACGCCGCTCAGCTTCAACAATGCCCTGGCCGTGCGCAACAACATCGCCCTGGTGGACCGCGGCAGCTGCGATTTCGTCACCAAGGCGCGCAACGTGCAGGCGGCCGGCGCGATCGGCATGCTGGTGGTCGACAATGCTCCTGGCGACATCATCGGCCTGAGCGGCGCCGATCCGAGCATCCGGATCCCCTCGCTGCGCATCACCCTGTCCGACGGCGTCGCCATCAAGGCGGCGCTGCAGCAGCGCTCGCGCACGATGTCGGGCGTCATCGCCACCTTCGGCCTCGACCCGACCCGGCTGGCAGGCACCGACCGGCAACGGCGCATCCTGATGTACAGCCGCAGCATCAACCAGTCGGGCTCCTCGGTGTCGCACTACACCACCGAAACCAAGCCGAACCAGCTGATGGAGCCCTCGATCAACGCCGACCTGCTGCACGTGGTCAGGCCGCCGCGTGACCTGACCTTCCCCCTGCTGCGCGACATCGGGTGGTAGCCTCGCTGCCAAAGAAAAAGCCGGCGTCCCCGATGAGGGACGCCGGCTTCTTTCACTTGCAAGGCACGCCGCGTGCGCACGCGGCGTGCGAGGCAGATTATTCCTGGCCCTTGCGCTTGAACGCTTCGACGCCGTTGGTAATCTCGTCCTTGGCGGCTTGGGCATCGGCCCAGCCTTCGATCTTGACCCATTTACCCGGCTCGAGGTCCTTGTAGTGCTCGAAGAAGTGCTGGATCTGCTGCAGGCGCAGTTCTTCCAGGTCTTCCAGCTTCTGGATCTTCTTGTACATCGGCAGGACTTTTTCGACCGGCACCGCGATGACCTTGGCGTCGCCGCCGCCGTCATCGGTCATCTTCAGCACGCCCAGCGCGCGGCAGCGCACCACCACGCCCGGCGGCAGCGGGAACGGGGTGATCACGAGCACGTCGCACGGGTCGCCGTCGTCGGCGATGGTCTGCGGCACGTAGCCGTAGTTGCACGGATAGTGCATGGCGGTACCCATGAAGCGGTCGACGAAGATTGCGCCGCTGTCCTTGTCGACCTCGTACTTGACCGGGTCGGCGTTCATCGGGATCTCGATGATGACGTTGAAGTCGTTCGGCACGTCTTTGCCGGCTGGGACGTTATTCAGGCTCATGGAATTCCTTGCTTGCTGAAGTTTTAATAAGGTGCGTCATTATAGCGAAAGCGGCAAGTGGATGGCGCGTCAGGTGCTTGTCGGTACGGCATCCCGTTCGTATCTATGGACTCCACCCGATTTGCAAGAGGAAGATTGAATTTCTGCCTTAGGAAGAGTTTGCTTGTATCTATTCGGCCTGTGTGTTGAGCGTTTCCAGTGCTCTGGCCCTGATGTGATACGCGCGCCAGGATCCTCATAGGGTGACGGCCTCGATGGGCCACTACGAACAGCGGATTCACCCGACGCCGGTCCGACCTGTTGGCATCATTCTTTCTTCATCGTCGCAAACTTGGCGGTGTTGCTCCTTCTTGTTGCTGAGTTAGTAGATCATCTTTTCAAGCCGGCCTGGTCGTGTCTTTCGACCAGGCCGGATCATAAGGACGTCCGTGCGTCATCAATGCCCAGATCACCCTGGCCACGTCCTTCGCAATATCCAAACCAATCACTTTGGCGTTAGCATTCATGGTGACTCCCCCTCTTGTTTTAGCGTGCCAGCCCAATCTGGCACGCTTGGCACAATGATGCCGATATCGGGAGGGTGGAGTCCATCACATTAGGGTGGGCGGCTCCATTCGTGACAGTGGCCGGCCGCGTCGCCGGTGCCGCCCACGCGGTGATACCTGGCGGCTCCGATCGCGCGCGGGATGATCTTGCCGCTACCTATCACCGCGTGGGCGGCATCGATGGCGCAGCTCAGCATGCACCCCGGTACAGCCGCCCACCCTACGAGAGGTCAAAGGATGCTGGCCAGCGCGCACTGCCGGTAATGATTCGCCGCTTCCTGCTCCTGCCCCAGCGCCTCGTGCATCTGGGCCAGTTTCAGGTGCGCCTCGCGCACCAACGATGCCTCGGTGGCGTCCGACAGCGCCCCCTCCAGGTAGCGCTGGGCCTTGCCCCACAACTTTTGCTTGAGGCAGAGAGCACCCAGGGTCAGCGCCAGCTCGGGGTCGGTCGGACGCTCCTTGAGCCAGGCTTCGCAGTGCTCGATCTGGGTCAGCAGGGTGGGCGAGCCGGCAGGTCCGGCCGCTTCGCGGTAGGCGCGCACCACGCGCTCGTCCCAATTCGCCTTGAGCGCTTCCTCGGCGATGGCGCGCGCCTCGTCGTGCAGGCCGCGCGCGTTGAAGGCGCCGGCGGCGCGCGCCGCGATGTAGGGCACCTGGCGGTCGCTGGCCGGCACGCCGGCCCAGACGCGGCGGATCGATTCGGCGTCGTGGCCCGGTTCGCCCAGCAGGGCTTCGTAAGCCAGCTCGCGCAGGCGCGTCGACAGCGCCGGATGCAGGGCCTTGCGCTTGTCGAGGATGCGCACCAGGCGCAGCACTTCCGGCCAGTTGCGCGCCTGCTGGTGGGCCTTCATCGACCATTGCAGCGCGTGGATGTGGCGCTGGCCGCTGGCATTGAGCTCGGCGACCGCCTCGAGCGCGGCTTCCGGCTGGTGGTCGTCGACCAGCAGCTCGGTCACCGTCATCAGGCGCGCGGTCTTGAGCGCGTTGTCGTGGACGATGCCGGCCAGCCAGGCGTCGCGGCGCGCCGGTTCGCGCATGCGGTGCGCGGCCCGCGCGCCGATCAGGGCCGCCAGGCCGGCGTTCTCGGGCAGCTCGGCGGCGCGCATGGCGGCTTTCTCGGCGTGGCCGAAGCGGCCTTCGAACAAGGCCTTGAGCGCGTCGCGCAAGCCCTTGTTGCCTTCGCGCTCGCGCTTGCGCTGGCGGTAGGCCGCTACCCGCTGGGGCATCTTGAGGGTCGACTTCAGGGCCCGCACCAGGCCGTACGCGACCAGGAACAGCAGCACCAGGAGCACCACGAACAGGTTGAGCGACATGTCGAGCCGGTGCGGCGGGTAGAACAGCACCACGTTGCCCGGATTGAAACGCGCCGTCACGGCGATACCGATGGCCCCGGCCATCAGGGCGACTAACCAGAGGAGGAGCCGCATCTTATTGCTTCGCCTTGTAGTTGCGCACCGCGTTCAGGCTCTCGGACAGGGTCGGCATCTCGATCGCCAGGTTGTTGGCCTGCACCTGGCGCAGCGCGCCTTGCGCCGACTGGGTGGCGCGCGAGCGCGTGTCGAAATACTTGAGCAGGATCTCCTGGCTGCTGGCCAGGTCATCGCGGAAAGCCGTCTCGTTACGCGACAACAGGGCCAGGCGCGCGTTCAGCAGGCGCAGCTTGAGGTTTTCGCGCACGAAGAAGGACTCGGTGGGCGACAGCATCAGCGCTTCCGGCGTGTCGACGCTGCGCACCCGCACCAGCTGGCGCACGTCGTCCCACATCTCCTGGCTCCAGTTGCGCCAGGTCTGGATCATGCGCTGACCCAGGCCCAGGGTTTCCGGCGCCGGGGCGGGGCCGCTTCCTGCCTGCCTGCGGGTCTCGCGTACCGGGGCGGCCGGCAGCAGCGGCTGTTCGTCGGACAGCATCGGCAGCGTGTCCACCTGGGCAATGACGTTGTCCAGGCGCAGCGCGACGCCGGCCAGATCGACCGCCGGCAAGGCTTTCAGGCGCTCGATGTCGGCGCCGATGGCGCGGCGGATGTTCAGGAATTGCGGTTTGTCGGAACGGCCCAGCGAACGGTCGGCGTTGGCAAGCGCGATCAGGGCGCCCTGTACGTTGCCGGCCAGCTGCAATTGCTGGCTGGCCGTGTTCAGCACCTGCTCGACCTCGGACAGCGCCCACTCGTCGCGGTTCTTCGACAGGTCCTGGTAGAGCTGCTCGAGCGCCAGCTGCTGGGTCTGGGCCTCGGACTGGCGGCTTTCCAGCACGCCGACCTTGATCTGCAGCTCCTTGGCCGTATCCGCCACCTCGCGCGCCAGCGCCGCGGTCTCGGCATTCACGGCATTGCCCTTTTGCAAGCTTTGCGCCATGTCGCGGCGCAGCGTGTTGATGCGGCTGTGCGAGCTCCAGGTCTGCACGGCCAGCAGCAGGGCCAGGATGGCGACCGCCACCGGCAGGGGGCGCTGCAGCGCCCGGATCAGCCCCTCCCCCGTCGCCGCGGACGCCGGCGCCTTCTGCAGCGCGACGCTGCCAGACGGGATGTGTTCTGGATTATTTTGTTGTTCGTTCATTCTTGAGATTGTATCGCGGCAAGTAAGCGTGCGTCGCCAGAACCGGTCAGGGTGATCCGATCGCAACCGAGCGCGCGCGCGGTCTCTGCTATGCGTGCATGGGGAACGATCAGGTGCTGCGCCTGCAAGCGGACCAGCCCGGTATCGGGATCAAGTTCCCGCACCAGCCCGGCCAGGCCGCGCAAGGCTTCCGAACTCGTGATTATCCAGTCGTTTGGCCCTGCCAGCAAGGCGCCCAGCTCGGCCGCCAGCGCCGCGCTCAAGGGCGGCACGCTGCGGCGGTAGGCGGCGACCGCGGCGACCTGGGCGCCGGCCGCGCGCAAGGTGTCGGCGGTCAGTTCGCGCCCGCCGTCGCCGCGCACGATCAGCACGCGGCGCCCGGCGAAGGCCGACAGGTCCAGGCTGGCCAGCAGGTGTTCCGAATCGCTGTGGGCGGGATCCGGCGGGCAATGGATGGTGGCGTTCTCGTCCGTAACCCCATGGCGGGCCAGCGCCGCGCGGCTGCCCTCCCCGACGACGCCGATCGGCACGCCGGGCGGCCAGCGGTCCAGGTGGGCAAAGGCGGCGTCGACCGCATTCGGCGAGACGAACACGACCATCGCACAGGACTGAAGCCCGGCCAGCGCGGCGCGCAGCGGCGCGCTATCGTCGAGCGGCGCGATCTCGAGCAGCGGCAGCACCACGGCGCGGCGCCCCAGCGCGCGCACGGCCTGGGCCAGCGGCTGCGCCTGGGCGCGCGGCCGGGTGATGACGACTGCCCGATCAGGCATGTGTCAGCCGCCCTGGCTTGGTGCCGGCGACGCTTCGGCGGCCGTCTCCTGCGCCGCCTCCTGCTTGCACGCTTCCAGGATCGCATGCGCATCCTGGTCTTCCAGCAGGATCGCCACCTGCTCGCCCAGGAATTCCGGATGCTCCCAGGAGCCCGCCACCTCGGCCTGCGCGGTGCGCTGACCGTCCGGGGTCGCCACCATCGCGCGCAGGCGCATGGCGCTGCCCTGGACGGTCGCGAAGGCCGCCAGCGGAATCTGGCAGCTGCCGCCGAAGATCTTCGAGACCTTGCGCTCGGCCGTGACGGCGCGCGCGGTGGCCTCGTGGTTCAGCGGCGCCAGGAGAGCGCGCAGGTCGACGCCGTCGCTGCGCGCGCTGCTCACGATCTCGATCGCCATCGCGCCCTGCCCGGCCGCCGGCAGGCTGTCTTCGGGTTCCAGGAGCGCGCGGATGCGCTGGGGCAGGCCGAGGCGCTTCAGGCCGGCCGCCGCCAGGATGATGGCGGCATATTCGCCGCGGTCCAGCTTGCCCAAACGGGTGTCGAGGTTGCCGCGCAGCGGCTTGATGACCAGGTGCGGGTAGCGCGCGGCGATCAGGGCCTGACGGCGCAGGCTGCTGGTGCCGACGATGCTGCCTGCCGGCAGCTCGGCCAGGCCGGCGTAATCGTTCGAGACAAAGGCGTCGCGCGGGTCTTCGCGCTCGAGCACGGCGGCCAGCTCGAAGCCTTCCGGCAGTTCCATCGGCACGTCCTTGAGCGAGTGCACGGCCAGGTCGGCGCGGCCTTCGGCCATCGCCACCTCCAGCTCCTTGACGAACAGGCCCTTGCCGCCTACCTTGGAGAGCGTCCGGTCGAGGATCTGGTCGCCGCGTGTTGTCATTCCGAGAATTTCAACGCTGCACTGCGGATATAATGCGGCGAGTCGGGCACGCACATGTTCCGCCTGCCACATGGCCAGGCGGCTCTCGCGGGATGCGATAATGAGCTTTTGAGGCGTCAGCTTCGCTGGCGCTTCCTGCGCCGATTCATTTGCTTTCAACACGGATTCTTTCACTGTCATCTAGCCTACCAGGACGATGCCGGTTAACGGCCCTTGCTCAAGATCACAAATTTTAGCATGGGGCCTCCTGCAGACGATGGCCAACCGCCATGGCACTAACAATTCATTTGTGGTCGATATGGAAAACCCTGCTGCACTAGACAACCCTGCCGTACAGCCCGCCCTGGACAAGGACGCGCCCTTGAAAGAAGATATCCGCCTGCTCGGCCGCCTGCTCGGCGACGTGCTGCGCGAACAGGAAGGCGAAGCCGTGTTCGAGGTGGTCGAGACCATCCGCCAGACGGCGGTGCGTTTCCGCCGCGACGCCGACCCGGTCGCCGGCGAGGAACTCACCACCCTGCTGCACCGGCTCACGCGCGACCAGACCATTTCGGTGGTGCGCGCCTTCTCCTATTTCTCGCACCTGGCCAACATCGCCGAGGACCAGCACCACATCCGCCGCCGCCGGGCCCACCTGATGCGCGGCGCCGCGCCGCGCGAGGGCAGTGTCGGCCATGCGCTCGGCAAGCTGCGTGACGCCGGCGTGCCGCAAGAGGCGGTCGAGGACTTCTTCAAGGACGCCCTGATTTCGCCGGTCCTCACCGCCCACCCGACCGAAGTGCAGCGCAAGAGCATCCTCGACGCCGAGCACGACATCGCGCGCCTGCTGGCCGAGCGCGACCGCGGCCTGACACCCAAGGAGCTGGCGCGCAATACCCAGCTGCTGCAGGCACGCATCGCCACCCTGTGGCAGACCCGCATGCTGCGCTACTCCAAGCTGACCGTGGCGGACGAGATCGACAATGCGCTGTCCTACTACCGCATCACCTTCCTGCGCGAAGTGCCGGGCCTGTACGACGACATCGAAGACGAGATCGCGTCCTACTACGGCGGCGAAGCGAAGCTGGGCGACGCCCAGTACCTGCAGATGGGCAGCTGGATTGGCGGCGACCGCGACGGCAACCCCAACGTGAATGCCGACACCATGCGCCATGCGCTGGTGCGCCAGTCGACCACCATCCTCGACTTCTACCTGGACGAGGTGCACGCCCTCGGCGCCGAACTGTCCACCTCGACCCTGATGGTGCCGGTGACCCCGCAGATGCAGGCGCTGGCCGACGCCTCGGTCGACAATTCCCCGCACCGCAGCGACGAACCCTATCGCCGCGCCCTGATCGGCATCTACGCGCGCCTGGCCGCCACCGCGCGCGAACTGGGCGTCGACCACATCCTGCGCAAGGAAGTCGGCGAAGCCCCGCCCTACCTGGACGCGGCCCTGTTCGCGGCCGACCTGGAGGTGCTGGCCGACTCGCTGCGCGCCAACCACGGCGCCGTGCTGATCGAGCCGCGCCTCTCTAGCCTCAAGCGCGCCGCGCGCATCTTCGGCTTCCACCTGGCCTCGCTCGACATGCGCCAGAGCTCGGACGTGCACGAGCGCGTGCTGGCCGAGCTGTTTACGCGCGCGGGAGCCGAAGCCGACTATGCCGGCCTGAGCGAAGAACGGAAGGTCGCACTGCTGCTGCGCGAACTGGCGCAGCCGCGCCCCCTGTATTCGCCCTACGAGAGCTATTCGGACGACACCAATTCCGAACTGGCGATCCTGCGCGCCGCGCGCGACATCCGCCAGCGCTACGGCAGCCGCGCAATCCGTAACTACATCATCTCGCACACCGAGACCGTGTCGGACCTGCTGGAAGTGCTGCTGCTGCAGAAGGAAACCGGCCTGATGCGCGTGTCGAGCGGCACCAGCGACGTGATGGTGATCCCGCTGTTCGAAACCATCCCCGACCTGCAGCGCGCCAGCGGCATCATGGACGAATGGATGTCGATCCCGCTGGTAGCCGGCGTCATCGAACGGCAGGGCCGCCTGCAGGAAGTCATGCTCGGCTATTCGGACTCGAACAAGGACGGCGGCTTCCTGACCTCGAACTGGGAGCTGTACCAGGCCGAGCTGAAGCTGGTCGACGTGTTCGCCGCCAAGGGCGTCAAGCTGCGCCTGTTCCACGGCCGCGGCGGCACCGTCGGCCGCGGCGGCGGCCCGAGCTACGACGCGATCCGCGCCCAGCCGCCCGGCACGGTCAACGGCCAGATCCGCCTGACCGAACAGGGCGAGATCATCGCCTCGAAGTTCTCGAATCCCGAGATCGGCCGGCGCAACCTGGAGCTGCTGGTGGCGGCCACGCTGGAAGCGAGCCTGGTGCCGCACCCGGCCGACGAGATGAACAAAGCCCGTCTGGCGCGCTACGAGGCCGTGATGGCCGAGCTGTCCGCGCGCGCCTACCGCGCCTACCGCAACCTGGTGTACGAGACCCCCGGCTTCACCGACTACTTCTTCAGCGCGACGCCGATCGCCGAGATCGCGGAACTGAACCTCGGTTCGCGCCCCGCCTCGCGCAAGTCGACGCGCCGCATCGAAGACCTGCGCGCGATTCCCTGGGGCTTCTCGTGGGGCCAGTGCCGCCTGCTGCTGCCGGGCTGGTACGGCTTCGGCACCGCGGTGAGCGGCTGGCTGGCCGATGGCGAGCGCGGCGAGCGCCTGACGCTGCTGCAGGAGATGAGTAGAAGCTGGCCGTTCTTCGCGACCCTGCTGTCGAACATGGACATGGTGCTGGCCAAGACCGACCTGGCGATCGCCTCGCGCTATGCCGGGCTGGTGGCGGACGTGGAGCTGCGCGAGCGCATCTTCCGCCGCATCACCGCCGAGCATGGCGAAACCCTGCGCTGCCTGGAGGCGGTGACCGGCGTGAGCGAGCGCCTGGCGGGCAACCCGCTGCTGGCGCGCTCGATCCAGAACCGCTTCGCCTACCTCGATCCGCTGAATCACCTGCAGGTGGAACTGATCCATCGCCGCCGCAAGCTGGGGGACAATGTGGATCCGCGCGTGCACCGCGGAATTCACCTGTCCATCAACGGCGTGGCGGCGGGGCTGAGAAACACCGGCTAAGCGCAGCCGCTTCTCGTAGGGTGTACGGCTTTGCCGTACACGCGTTCAATCGGGAGATGAACAGCCGAACAGGCAGCAGTACCGTGATGTGAACGCGCGGTCGGCGAAGCCGACCACCCTACAAGATCAACCAGCACACGCCCCCAGCGCACTCCCCTTCTTCAGGAAGGCCGGCACCGCATTCGGCGACACGCACACCTGCGCCCCCGGATTGCCCGCGCTGCCGGTCTTGTTACACACCATTACCTTGCCCTCGCCGCAGCGCGCATCGATCACGTTTACCGTGGTGCTGGCTTGCGCGAAGCAGCTCTCCGGGCTGGCCGCCTGCGCGGTGAAGACGAAGCTGCCGGCAGCAAGCGGCGCAAAGCTGGTCACCGCGCCCGTCGCGGTCGACAGCCCGCCCGCCGGGCTCCAGCTGAAGGTCGACGCGCCGGCCGCATCGCTCGCGGTCAAGCTCACGCTCTGCGGACCGTAGCCCAGCGCGATGGTGTTGGCCGGCAGGCCGGTCGCCTCACCCGCGCCCGGGGTTACGCTGATCGCCGGCTGCGGCACGTGGCCCAGCACCTGCACTAGGCCTTCCGCGCTGGCGCTGTTGCCGCCCTTGTCGACGGCGCTCAGCACCACCTTCTGGGCGCCGATGTCCGCGCATGAGAAGCTGGTGCGCGAGGCGCTGAGCGACTCCACGCCCCAGTTGTCGCTGGTGCCGCCATCGAGCTCGCTGGCGGCGATCGAGGCAGTGCCGTTCGCAAGCCGTACCGATACATCGCGGGTGCGCATGGTCGGCGCCTCGAAGTCGTTGCTGACCGTGGCCGCGCGCGCGCTCTCGCTGCTGAGGCGGTTCAGCGCCGTCACCGTGTAGTAGTAATACTGGCCAGGTGCGACGCTGCCGTCGGCGAAGGCATGGGTGGCGGTGTCGGTCACGCCCAGCAGGTTGGCCGGGTTGTCCAGGTCCATCTCGCGCTCCGGCGAGCGGTAGATGGCGTACCTGCGGGTCTTCTCGAATTCGTCGGCGGTATCCGGCGCCGGCGCCCAGGCCAGGTGCACCGCGTTGTTGTCGCCCGTGCTGGCGGCCAGTCCCGCCGGTGCGGCGGGCGCCGTCGTGCCCTTCCAGGCCATGGTCGGCAGCAGTGCCGGGCGCGCATAGGTGCTGTCCTTCAGCGAAGTGCGGTAGCCGAGCGGGTCGTTCTGCAGGAACTGGTGGCGGAAGTGGACCTGGCCGCCGATGTTCGCGTGCGCGCGGTTCATCGCGATCTGGTTGTTGATCTGGTTCGGATCGAGCCAGCCGGCCGTATTCATCTTGTAGTCGGCCAGGCCGATGTACATGTGGCGCTCGTAGGCGTTGTCGTTCCACCACGGCACCAGAAGCTTGTAGTCCGAGCCGGTCTGGCCGATGTACCAGTAGACCTGCGGCGCCAGGTAGTCGACCCAGCCTTCGCGGATCCACTTGCGGGTGTCGGCGAACATGGAACTGTAGTGCTGCGAGGCGCCGGCCGAGGTCGGCGAGCCGACCGCCGGATCGGTGCTGCTGCGGTAGATGCCGGAGGGCGAGACGCCGAACTTCACCCAGGGTTTCACGGCGCGGATGCTGTCATTGACGCGTGCGATGAGAAGGTTGATGTTGTCGCGGCGCCAGTCGGCCAGGCCCTCGGGCGTGTTCGGGAAGCCACGCGGGTCGGCGGCGAAGGCGGCCGCGTCGCCGGTGGTGCCGCTCGGGTAGAAGTAGTCGTCGAAATGGATGCCGTCGACGTCGTAGCGGTTGACGATGTCCATGATGACGTTGACGACGTGGTCGCGCACCTGCGGCAGGCCCGGGTTCAGGATCTTGACGGTGCCGACCGTCAGCAGCCACTCCGGATGGGCGAGCGAGACGTGGTTGGGCGCGTACATCGCCGGGTTGGTCTGGTTGGAGGCGGTCGCCACCGCGCGGTAGGGATTGATCCAGGCATGGAATTCCATGCCGCGCTTGCGGGTCTCGTCGATCGCAAATTGCAGCGGATCCCAGGCCGGGCTGGGCGCGCGGCCCTGCTGGTTGGTCAGGTAGTAGGACCACGGTTCCAGCTCGCTCGGGTACATGGCGTCGGCCTGGCTGCGCACCTGCAGGAAGGCGGCGTTCATGCCGGTCGCCTTGTTGTGGTCCAGGATGGCCTTGAGCTTGGCCTGCTGCTGGGCCGGGGTGTCGAGACGGCTCGGCCAGTCCAGGCTGATGTGGGTGCTGATCCACACGCCGCGCATCTCGCGCTTGGGCGACACGGTTTGTGCATCGGCGTGGGACATGGAAGCGACGAGCATGGCGGCTGCCGCTGCAAGCAAAAGTTCTTTCATGTTGTCTTTTTTTTGCAGGTTGAGGTGAACGCACCAGGGGAGCGCTGGTGGCGGTCCCCGGCGCCTCTCCACGCGCCGATGTGTTGCCATCCGCGAAACAGAGTACGCGGGAGCAATTTTGACAACCAATGAAATTCGGAACAGGCGGCATAACTGGGATGCATGAGGACATCCCGGTCAAGGAGGATCTGCGGGGAGACGGCGCTCAGCGCCGGATCGACAGGCCGACGGTGAAGGCGACGTCCGGCGTGCGGCTGTTGAGTCCACGCGACAGCATGGCGTCCAGCTGCACGTCTTTCGACAGGAGGTAGGCGGCGCCGATATCGAAGCTCGCTTCGGTGCCGCCATGGCGGCTACGCGCGATGTGCGGCAGCGCCACTTCGGCAAAGCCGCTCCAGCGCTGGCCGAATTCCTTTTCGAGCGCGACGCCGAGCATGCCGTAGCGGTAGCGCCCGCCCTCGTCGCGCTCGACGCCGATGCCGGGCATCACGCCCAGCGTCATCTCCTTCGACAATTCCCACTCGCCGACCACGCGCAGCGCGGGACGCACGCCGTCGCCGCGGAAGGCGCGCGAGCCGCTGTCGAACTCGGCCGAGACCAGCACGGCCATCGAGGGCCGCCCCTCGCCGCCATCGAGCACGTGCCAGCTCAGGCCCAGCGCCGTGTCGCCGTAGCCGGCGGCAGTCGTGCGCCGGCCCTCTTCCGTGCTGTGGCGGTTCATGCGGCCGTCGGTCTCGACCCGCAATTCGAGCGTGTCCGCGATGCCGAAACGCAGCAGGGTCGGCGTCGACAGGGTGCGTTCGCGCGTCCCTGCGTTGCGTTCGCGCTCGACCAGCAGGCCGGCTTCGAACTGGAAGCGGCCCTTGCCGACCACCTTGCTCGACTCGACGAAGTCGGGGCGGTCGGACTCGATCTTGTCCTGGGCCTGGGCGCTGGCCGCGCACAGGGCGACGGCGGCGGTGAGGATGGCGGGTGCTTTCATGGTGTGCGCCGGGTCGGAATCTTATGTAAAAGATAACGCAAACCCGGCACGGACGACGCACGGACGAAAAAAATGCCGCTCAGCAGACACTGAGCGGCATTTTTTACCAAATGGTAAAAATTACTGGTTGTGCAGGAAGGTCTTCAGCTTGTCCGAACGCGAAGGCTGGCGCAGCTTGCTCATCGCCTTGGCTTCGATCTGGCGGATACGCTCGCGGGTGACGTCGAACTGCTTGCCGACTTCTTCCAGCGTGTGGTCGTTCGACATCTCGACGCCGTAGCGCATGCGCAGCACCTTGGCTTCGCGCGGGGTCAGCGAGTCCAGCACTTCCTTGATCACGTTGCGCATCGAGGCGTGCAGCGCGGCGTCCAGCGGGGCCAGGGTGGTGTTGTCCTCGATGAAGTCGCCCAGCTGCGAATCGCCGTCCTCGCCCATCGGGGTTTCCATCGAAATTGGCTCCTTGGCGATCTTCATGATCTCGCGAACCTTGTTCTCCGGCATTTCCATCTTGGCGGCCAGGGTCGGCAGGTCCGGCTCGCTGCCGGTTTCCTGCATGATCTGGCGCGAGATGCGGTTCATCTTGTTGATGGTCTCGATCATGTGCACCGGCACGCGGATGGTACGGGCCATGTCCGCGATCGAGCGCGTGATCGCCTGGCGGATCCACCAGGTCGCGTAGGTCGAGAACTTGTAGCCGCGACGGTATTCGAACTTGTCCACCGCCTTCAGCAGGCCGATATTGCCTTCCTGGATCAGGTCGAGGAACTGCAGGCCGCGGTTGATGTACTTCTTGGCGATCGAGATCACCAGGCGCAGGTTGGCCACGGTCATTTCGCGCTTGGCCTGGCGCGCGCGCTTCTCGCCCGCCGCCATCTGCTTGTTGATGCGGCGCAGATCGGCCAGCGGCAGCGCCACGCGCGCCTGCAGGTCGATCATGCGCTGCTGCAGTTCCTTGATCGCCGGCAGGTTGCGGCTCAGGACGGCGCTGTACGGGTAGGCGCAGTCGACTTCGCGGTCGCCCCATGCCAGGTCGGTCTCGTTGCCCGGGAAGACCTTGATGAAGTGGGCGCGCGGCATGCCGCAGCGGTTCACGCAGATGTCCAGCACGGCGCGCTCGATCGAACGCACTTCGTCCATCTGGCCGCGCAGGGTGTCGCACAGCTTTTCCACGATCTTGGCGGTGAAGCGGATGCCCAGCAGCTCGTTCGAGATGATGGCCTGGGCCGCTTCATACTCTTCCGAACCGTAGCCGACCGTCTTGAAGGCGTGGCCCATGCGGTCGAACTGCTTCTCGATCAGGGCGAACTTCTCCAGCGCGCTCTTGCGCAGCTGGGCCAGCTGCTCGGCCGAGTAGCCGGCCGCGCCGCCGCTGGCGGCGCCTTCTTCTTCCTCTTCCTCGACTTCCTCTTCCTCTTCCTCGTCATCGCTGGCGCGCGACGGGGCGGCGGCCGGGGCCGGCGCGGCGTCGTTCAGGTCGACGAAGCCGTCCACCACGTCGTCGATCTTCATCTCGTCGCTGGCGATCTTGTGCGACAGGGCGATGATCTCCGAGATCGTGGTCGGGCAGGCCGAGATCGCCTGCACCATGTCCTTCAAGCCGTCTTCGATGCGCTTGGCGATCTCGATCTCGCCTTCGCGCGTCAGCAGCGACACCGCGCCCATTTCGCGCATGTACATGCGGACCGGGTCGGTGGTGCGGCCGAAGTCCGAGTCGACGGTCGACAGCGCGGTGGCGGCGGCCGCTTCCACTTCGTCTTCGGTGGTGGCGGTCGGCACGTTATCCGACAACAGCATCATTTCCGCTTCCGGGGCGCGCTCGTAGACGGCGATGCCCATGTCGTTGAAGGTCGCGATGATGCCTTCGATCGCTTCCGGATCGATGATGTTTTCCGGCAGCTGGTCGTTGATCTCGGCGTGGGTCAGGTAGCCGCGCTCCTTGCCCATGTTGATCAGGTTCTTGATCTGCTGGCGGCGCTTTTCCAGTTCCGCTTCCGAGAAGCCGTTCTCGCCGCCCAGCACGCCGGCCAGGCCCTTGGCCTTGCGCTCGCGCAGCTTGGAGGCGGCCTTCATTTCGGCGCGCTCGACCGCGTTCAGTGCCGCGACTTCGTCGTTCTCCGGCACGAACTCGCTCGGCTTGCGGCCGCGGCGGCCCGGAACCTTCACCTGCGGCAGCAGGTAGCCCGAGGTATCGATCGCCGCCAGCGCGGCGGCGTCGGTGGTGGCGCTGACGGCGCCCACGGCGGTGCTCGGGACCGCCGGCGCCGGCAGTGCGTTGGCGTCGGTGCGGCGGGTACGGGTGCGCACGACCTTCGGTGCGGCCGGCGCTTCCTCCGCGGCCGGCGCGGCGGCTGCCGGCGCTGCTGCGGCAGGCGCGGCCTCGGCCTGCGGCGCCTCAACGGCGGCTTTCAGAGCAGCCAGTTTCGAGCCGCGCTTGCGCACGACCACGGTCGCCGCGGCGTTCGGCACGGCGGCCGTGTAGTCTTCGAAGGGTGCCGGCTCGGCGGCTGGAGCAGCCTCGGCCTGGGCGACCGGCGCCGGCGGCGCGGCTTCCGCAACCACTTCGGCGACCGGTTCGACGGCTTGCGCCGCCGGCTCGGCGACGGCCGGGGTGTCCAGCACGGCTTCGTTGGCCGCCGCTTCCACCTCGCCAGGTGCCTGCTGCGCTTCCAGCGCGGCCTTGGCCGAGGCCAGGCGCGAGCGGGTCTTCACCACCGTCACCTTGGCCGCCGCTTCCGTTTCGAGGAAGTAGGAGGTCGCGGTTTTCGGCACTGCCAGCTGTGCCGTAGCCTTGGCGGGCGCTTTCTTGGCGGTCAGTGTCAGTGTCTTGGCGGTGTTTTTCATAGTAAAGCTCTCTCCAGTCGAGGCATATGGCTGCCTGCGAATCAATGTCAGCGGGACCCTCGGCCGGGTCCGGTGTGGGTTTGGAAGCGGGATGGCCCTAGCTGAGGGCGCACACGTGGACTTCAAGCACGTCTTCCCCAGGGCGGCCTGCACTCCTGGCGGGGTGGCGGCGGGCTGGGGAGCAATGGACGGTGTTTAAAATCACGGTGTGCATGTCGGAACGAAAAAAAGCCCGTCGGATGAAACGGGCTTGCATCTCATGTTCAGGGAAGAACACGAGGAAGGCGCTATTATGCCGTATTGCAAGAATTGGTGATAATTGAAATATCCCATATGGGATATCACCAAGCTGAATATGTCACAGGTATGTCGCCAGTCCTCTGGGCCATCTGCGACGGCGCAAGCCGTGCGCAAGGCAAGGGGCGGATCATACACGATTTCACGGCCGCACGCCTGCCTGTCTGCTTCCCATCTTCAATCAAATTCTCAAGATTAATGGAACAAGTACAATACGGCCCGCACTGCCAGTCGGGCGCCGTGCTATCCTTCGCTTTCCCGTTCTTACAATGAAGTCAATGAATACCACTACCGCTGCCGAGACCGTCGACACCACCGCTCCTGCCACGCCTGACACGCCGGACTCGCCGTCCGTGGACACGTCCACCCCGGCGCCAGCACAGGAAAGCACTGCCGGCGACGCGCCTGCCGCAGAAGCGCCGGCCGCCGCCCCGGCCCCGCCGGCCCCGTCCGCCCGCGCCCTGCTCAAGCAGCTGCAACAGCAGTTCCCGGCCTTCCGCGACTGCCTGCCGCTGGCGATCGGCATCGACAAGCAGCTGCTGGCGCAGATGCCCGACCTGAACCGCAAGGCCATGCGCGTCGCGCTCGGCATCCACACCGGCTCGATGCGCTACCTGCGCGCCATGGAAAAGGCCAAAGTGCGCTACAACCTCGACGGCAGCCCGGGCGCCGAAGTCACCGACACCCACCGCCAGCACGCCAAGGAACAGCTGCAGGAACGCTTCAAGAAGGAAGCCGAGCGCAAGAAAGCCGAGCGCGAGGCGGCCGCGGCCGAAGAGGCGAACCGCCAGCGCCAGGAAAAGCTGAACGCCCTCGCGGCCAAGTTCTCGCGCAACTGATGACCGGGCCGAGCGTCGCCGACGCAAGCGAGCTGCTGCCGCCCTACGAAGGCATCCGCCTGGCGGCGCTGTCGCAGGCCGACGTGATCGGTTTCGACACCGAATCCAAGCCGACCTTCTCCAAGGGCGAGGTTTCGACCGGGCCGCACCTGGTGCAGCTTGCCACCGACGAACTGGCCTACCTGTTCCAGATCGGCAGCGCCGCCAACGCGCAGACCGCGCTGGAAGTGCTCAAGCCGGTGCTCGAATCGGAGCGCATCCTGAAGGTCGGCTTCGGCCTGGGCGACGACCTGAAGCGCCTGCGCAGCAAGCTCGGCATCGACGCGCACAAGGTGCTCGACCTGGCCACGGCCATGCGCCGGCGCGGCGAGCGCAACACGCTCGGCGCCAAGACCGCGGTGGCGCGTTTCTTCGGCCAGCGCCTGCAGAAGTCGCGCCGCATCACCACCACCAACTGGGCCCTGCCCCAGCTGAGCGAAAAGCAGCTGCTGTACGCGGCTGACGACGCCCACGTGGCGCTGCGCCTGTACCGCCACTGGCTCGCCCAGCCGCCCGCCGACGACAGCAGCCTGCCGCCGCGCCGCGCTTCGTAGCCGTAGGGTGGTCGGCTTCGCCGACCGCGCGTCCAACTATCGGATGCGCTGTGGCAAACCATACCGGAGCTGAACGCGCGGTCGGCAGAGTCGACCACCCTACGACAGCCCCTTCCGCGTTATTATCTCGGCATTGCTACTGCCGAGTTCATCCATGAGTCGACGCCGCATGCTGTTCGCAGTCCTGATCCTGTCCGCGGGCGCCCTCCAGGCCACGCCGCAGGCCGCCCCGTCCGCCCAGGTGCCCGACACCCTGGCCCAGCGCCTGCTGGCCTGCGCCTCCTGCCATGCGCGCGTCGATGCGCGCGGCAATCCGGTGAACGACAGCTACTTCCCGCGCATCGGCGGCAAGCCGGCCGGCTACCTGTACAACCAGCTGCTCAACTTCCGCGACGGCCGGCGCCAGTATCCGCTCATGACCTACCTGGTCGACCACCTGCCCGACGCCTACCTGCGCGAGATCGCCGGTCATTTCGCAGCCCAAGCGCCCGCGGCGCACGCCGCCGAATCGGGAGGCGCATCGGCGCAGCTGCTCGAGCGCGGACGCCAGCTGGTCATGCACGGGGACGGCGCGCGCAAGCTGCCCGCCTGCGTGGCCTGCCACGGCCAGCGCCTGACCGGCGTCGAGCCCACCATTCCCGGCCTGCTCGGCCTGCCGCGCGACTACGTGAACGCGCAGTTCGGCGCCTGGCGCAACAAGGCGCGCCGCGCCCATGCGCCGGACTGCATGGCCGAGATCACGGCCAGGATGTCGCTGGAAGACGTGAACGCCGTGTCGCACTGGCTCGCGGCCCAGCCCGCCCCCGCCGACCCGCGGCCGGCAGCCTCGATCGCGCGGCCCCTGCCGCTGGCCTGCGGCAGCGCACCGGAGGCGCCATGAAACGCTACACCGTGGTACTGGCGCTGGTTGCCGCCGCCGTCGTGGCGCTGGCCTGGCCGCGGGAGGAATTCATCCCCGCGACCTCGCCCGCCGCCTGGGCCGCCACCCCCGAGAACATCGCGCGCGGCGCCTACCTGGCGCGTGCCGGCGACTGCGTGGCCTGCCACACCGCGCGCGGCGGCCCGGCCTACGCGGGCGGGCGCGCAATCGACACGCCCTTCGGCCGCCTGTACGGCCCCAACCTGACGCCCGACCCGGAAACCGGCATCGGCCAGTGGAGCGCCGACGACTTCTGGAATGCCCTGCACAACGGCAAGTCGCGCGACGGCCGCCTGCTCTACCCGGCCTTCCCGTACACCAACTACACCCGGGTCTCGCGCACCGACTCGGATGCCCTGTTCGCCTACTTCCGCAGCCTGGCGCCGCAGCGCCGGCCGAACCAGCCGCACGAACTGGACTTCCCCTACGACCAGCAGGCACTGCTGGCCGGCTGGCGCCTGCTGTACTTCCGCCCGGCCGTGTTCACCCCGCAGCCCACCCGCGGCGCCGAATGGAACCGCGGCGCCTACCTGGTCGAGGGCCTCGGCCACTGCAGCGCCTGCCACAGCACGCGCAACCGGCTTGGCGCCGCCGGCAGCACGCTCTCGGGCGGGCTGATCCCGACCATCGGCTGGTACGCCCCTTCGCTCACCGCCAGCGGCGAAGCCGGCCTGGGCGACTGGGACAAGGAACACATCGTCGCCCTGCTCCAGACTGGCGTATCCCCGCGCGGCACGGCCACCGGCCCGATGGCCGAGGTGGTGGCGCGCAGCCTGCAGCACCTGAACGGCGCCGACCTGGGCGCCATGGCGACCTACCTGAAGTCGCTTCCCGCCTCCGACACCACACCGGCCGCTAGTAGCGAGCGCGCGAGCGAACCGCTGCTGGCCGAGGGCCGCCGCCTGTACGGCAAGTATTGCGTGGATTGCCATGGCGCCGACGGCAAGGGCAAGGCCCCGGCCTATCCGCCGCTGGCCGGCAACCGCGCGGTGACGCTCACCCCGGCCGTGAACGCGATCCGCATGGTGCTGCATGGCGGCTTCCCGCCCGGCACCGCCGGCAATCCGCGTCCCTACGGCATGCCGCCCTACAGCCACGAGCTGGACGATGCGCAGGTGGCGGCGGTCCTGACGTATGTGCGCGCCAGCTGGGGCAACGACGCGGCGCCGGTGTCGGCGCCGGACGTCAACCGTTACCGTAGCGTGCCGCTCGATTAGCAGTGCTGGCGCTCGGGGCGGCTGAAGAACTTCTTAAGTATTGGTTGCAGCAGTATCGTAGACTGAACTGACTCATTGTCCGCTATCGGCCCAGGCTGTGTAAAAACGCAGGACTGTGTAAACGAACCCGGCTTGGTAAACGTTGAGGAAGTATCTCATCACTGGGGTGCCAAATGAAGCGCTTTATCGAGGGCGAAGACCGTGGACAAGGCACGCTAATGCCAGAGCACCTGGATGACTACGTCACCGAGGACAATCCGGTTCGCGTGGTCGATGTTTTCGTTGATGAACTCGACTTAGCTGGCCTAGGGTTTGCGCGGGTGGTACCCGCAAAGACCGGCCGGCCAGCCTACCATCCCGCTGTAATGCTCAAGCTCTACATCTACGGCTACCTGAACCGCATCCAGTCAAGTCGCAGGCTCGAACGCGACGCGCAGCGCAATGTCGAGCTGATGTGGCTGACCAGGCGCCTTGCCCCGGACTTCAAGACGATAGCGAACTTCCGCAAAGACAACGGTAAAGCCATTCGTAATGTCTGCAGGCAGTTCGTCGTCTTGCGCCAGCAATTGGACCTGTTCTCGGATGCAGTCGTGGCGATCGACGGCAGCAAGTTCAAGGCCGTCAACAGCAGTGACCGCAACTTCACCGATGCCAAGCTCAAGCGCAGGATGGCGGAGATCGAAGCGAACATCAGCCGCTATCTGGCAGAACTGGACACGGCAGACCGTCAGGAACCGGCTGCTGCACAAGCGAAAAGCGTTCGCCTGAACGACAAGATCGCAGCGCTGAAATCGCAGATGGCTACGCTTAAGGAAATCGAAGCGAAGCTGGAAAAGACTGGCGAAACGCAGATCTCGCTCACCGATCCGGACGCGCGCTCGATGATGACGCGGGGTTCAGGCATCGTGGGCTATAACGTGCAAACTGCGGTCGACGCCAAACACCATTTGATCGTCGAGCACGAGGTCACCAACAATGGCAGCGACCGCGATCAATTGTCCGGCATGGCAAAGAAGGCCCGCACAGCGATCGGTACGACGACGTTGACAGCGATTGCCGATCGAGGCTACTTCAAGGGCGAAGAAATTCTGGCCTGTCATGAGGCGGGCATACGTGCTTTGGTTCCCCCTACAAAGACTTCCGGGGCCAAGGCCGATGGCAGGTTCGACAAAGCCGACTTCATCTACGATCCCGAAAACAACGAGTATCGCTGCCCGGCCGGCGAAGCTTTGATTTGGCGATTTTCTAGCGTCGAGAAAGGCATGACAAATCACCGCTACTGGAGCTCGAACTGCAAGGGTTGTCCGCTTAAGGACAGGTGCACACCTAGCGCACAGCGGCGTGTGACACGCTGGGAACATCAGGACGTGCTCGACGACATGCTGGCTCGCCTTGAACAGACGCCCGACGCCATGCGCATCCGACGTTCGACTGTCGAGCACCCCTATGCCACGATCAAGGCATGGATGGGATCCACGCATTTTCTAACGAAAGGCTTGGAGCGTGTGAAGAGCGAAATGAGCTTGCATGTGCTGGCCTACAACTTCAATCGCTTGCTCACGCTGCTTGGCATGCAGGGAATGCTGGCGGCGATCAGGGCGTACGCCCGTTTTCTGCCGCAAACCGGGCTGTTTGGAGCATTCTTGCTGCTGGTCTTGCCGAGGACTGGAAAACGGTCGGCCAAGGCTATGGCGCTTCTATAGGCTTCAGGATAGGCCGTGAGCCGTACAATTCGGCTTACGGATCCAGCTGAAGAGTTTTTACACAGGCTGGGTCGATAGCGGACACATCGAACTATTTCCGCTTGTCTGCCCACCCATCTGTTGGGGCCATGCCGAACGGCCTGTCAGGCCTTCCCTAATCGAACTGCGACTGCACATCGCGCGGATCGGTCAGGGTCATCAGGCCCTTCGCAATGTAGAGCACGACCAGGATGCCGACGATGTCGCCGACCATCATCGCGGCCAGCGCGGTCCAGTCCACCACGCCGGTCTGGACCCACATGAAGGCATGGTGAAAAGCCGGGCTCATGACGCCGCACAAGACCCCGGTAAACAGCAACCGCCCTGCCGTCAGGTTCTTCAGGCGCGGCCCCAGCTCGAACCAGTGCTTGGCGAACAGATAGGCAAGATAGGGGCCGCCCGCCCCCGCCACTGCGCCGTACACCGCCCGGGCTTCATCCGTAAAAGCGAAATGGTGGAAGTTGAGGTAGAAGCCCGCCAGCAGCAGGCCGACAAAGCCGGCAAACCCGAACAGCAGCGTCGCCAGCAGGCGGATGCCCGCGGGAAGAAACACCCAGTTGATCCCGCTGCTTTGCTCGAGCAAGAGGAACAGGAGCTCATTGATCCAGTTCAGGCCGAGAAACGCGATGATGGTGATGCCGACAAAGCCCAGCTGCTTGAGCGGGCGCTGTTTCAGGTGAAGCATGATAAGCGGCAGCCATGGCCGTGTTGCGCGAATACATGCATTGTATCCGCATGGATACGAATTTCTCGTATCCATGCGACATAAAAGCATGCTGCGCGCCGCACCAGCTTACTTGGCGGGAACCACGCGCCACACCGTATTCGACAAGTCGTCGGCGACGATCAGCGCCCCGCGCGGATCGACGGTGACCCCGACCGGCCGGCCCCGGGTCTTGCCGTCGGCGCCGTGGAAGCCCGACACGAAATCGACCGGCTCGCCCGCTGGACGGCCATTGCGGAAGGGAACGAAGATCACCTTGTATCCGACCGGATCGGCGCGGTTCCAACTACCGTGCTCGCCGACGAAGACGCCGTCGGCATAGGCCTGGCCCATCGCCGGCAGCGAGAACGCCAGGCCGAGCGCGGCCACGTGCGCGCCCAGGCTGTAGTCCGGCTTGACGGCGGACGCGACCTTCTTCGGATCCTCCGGCTTGACCCGCGTGTCGACGTTCTGGCCCCAGTAGCTGTACGGCCAGCCATAGAAGGCCCCCGGACGCACGGAGGTCAGGTAGTCCGGCACCAGGTCCGGCCCGATCTCGTCGCGTTCGTTGACCACCGCCCACAGCTGTCCGCTGCCGGGCTGGATCGCCAGCGCCGTCGGGTTGCGCAGGCCGGTCGCGTACGGCTTGTGGGCGCCGGTAGCGGCATCGACCTGCCACACCATGGCGCGGTCGACTTCGGCTTCCATGCCGCGTTCGGTGATGTTGCTGTTCGAGCCGATGCCGACGTACAGAAAGCGCCCGTCGGGACTGATCGTGAGCGCCTTGGTCCAGTGGTGGTTGATCTCGGAAGGCAGCCTGGCGACGCTGACCGGCGGCCCGCCGGCCTGGGTCTGGCCTTCAGTGTAGTCGAAGCGCACCAGCTCGTCCTGGTTGGCGACGTAGAGCTTGTTGTCGAAGAAGGCCAGCCCGTACGGGGCATTCAGTTTGTCGGCGAACACGGTCTGCAACTCGTACACGCCGTCGCCGTCGGCATCGCGCAACAGGGTCAGGCGGTTGCCGCCCTTGACCTTGGTATTGCCCTGGGCTTTGATATAGCCGGCGATCACGTCCTTGGGCTTGAGCTTGGCCGCGTTGCCGCCCCGCCCTTCCGCCACCAGGATGTCGCCGTTCGGCAGCACCAGGGTCTGGCGCGGAATCTTCAGGCCGGTCGCGATCGCGGTGATGGTATATCCCTGTGGCACGGTCGGCTTCTGCTTGCCCCATTCCGCAGGCTCGGCGATCTTCATATCGGGCAACAAGCCGCGTTCCGGCGCGGGCAGCTTCGGGTCCGGACCGTGGGCCAGCTTGCCGCCTTCCTTGCTGCAGGCACCCAGCAGGAGGGCCATGCCCAGGCATGCGAGAGTCGATGTCGGCTTCATTGCACACCTCCATGACGTGGACCCGCTTGCGGACCGAGCCCCAGCCAGGCCGCGGCAAGGCTCAACACGGTGACGACGATCGACAGCACCAGGCCGGTCGGCATCGAGGCCCAGGCGTCTTTAGCATGTTCGAAGGCATTGATCAGTCCCAGCACCCAGGTCGCCAGCAGCACCAGGAAGTAGGTCAGGGGACGCCCTGACTTGCGCTTTGCCCGCAGCAGGTTCCCCAGCGCGAACAGCAGGGCCAGTCCGCTGAACAGCTCGGCGCCGGCCAGGAGCCAGGACGAAAAATTGTTCCACTGGATCTGGTAGGTGTTGTGGTAGGCGATATCGCTCAGCAAGGCGCCGAGGAACAGGGGGATGGAGCCGGCGAGCAGGACCGTATGCAGCAGTCCTGGGGGGCGCCGATAGGTCATATCGACCGTGGCTTGAGAAGACATGGGAGTCGTCCTTGATGAATTGGATTGCGCCTATCTTATCAATAATACAAATCCCCCGGCGCATCGTTGGCCGCGTCGACGATCATCGGACTGATGCAGGCCTGGAGCGATGGAGCAATGTCACGTTCGTGCCGGTAGACCAGTCCCAAGCTGCCATGATTGTGGCAATCAGGAAATTACAATACCATCCGGAACGCATGGCCGCGCCGCGCCAACGTTCTCTTTTGTAAGGATCCGATTGCATGAAGATGTCTCCCCTGCCCCTCCTGCTGGCCGCGTGCTTCACGTCGACCGCCCTGGTCCCCGCACACGCCGCCAAGCCGGCGGCAGCCAGCCAGGCGGCCGGCCTGAAGGTGGACTACCAGAAGTTCACGCTGCCCAACGGCCTGGACGTGATCTTCCACATCGACCGATCCGACCCGGTAGTGGCCGTGAACCTGACGGCGCACGTGGGCTCGGCCCGTGAAAAGGCCGGTCGCACCGGCTTTGCCCACCTGTTCGAGCACCTGCTGTTCCTCGAATCGGAAAACCTCGGCAAGGGCGGCCTGGACAAGATGAGCGCGCGCATCGGCGGCTCCGGCGCCAACGGCTCGACCTCGCAGGACCGCACCAACTACCTGCAGACGGTCCCCAAGGACGCGCTGGAAAAGATGATCTGGGCCGAGGCGGACAAGCTGGGCTGGTTCATCAACACCGTCACCGATCCGGTGCTGGCCAAGGAAAAGCAGGTCGTCAAGAACGAGAAGCGCCAGGGCGTCGACAATGCGCCCTACGGCCACACCCGCTACGTGATCAACAAGGCCCTGTACCCGGCGGACCACCCGTACAACTGGCAGGTCATCGGTTCGCTCGAAGACCTGCAGAACGCCACCCTCGACGACGTCAAGGAATTCTTCCGCCTGTGGTACGTGCCGAACAACGTGACCCTGGTGATCGCGGGCGACTTCGATCCGAAGCAGGCGCGCAAGTGGGTCGAGAAGTATTTTTCCGAGATCAAGCGCGGCGCGCCGATCGAGGCCATGGCCAAGCGCGCAGGCGTCGTGAAGCAGACCGTCAAGCTGGCCCACGAAGACAATTTCGCCAAGCTGCCCGAGCTGACCATGGCCTGGCCGACGGTCGAGGACCTGCATCCGGATTCCTACGCCCTCGAAGTGCTGGCCGAATACCTGTCGCAGACCAAGCGCGCCCCCTTCTACCAGGTGCTGGTGGAAGACGCCAAACTGGCCCCGAGCGTCCAGTCAAGCAACCAGACCGGCGAGCTGGCGGGCCAGTTCATGCTGCGCGTGCGCGCCTTCGAGGGTAAACCCCTGGACCAGGTGGCCGGCGCGGTCGAGCAGGCCTTCGCCAGGTTCGAACGCGACGGCATTTCGGAGCGCGACCTGAACCGCATCAAGGCCGGCCTCGAGACCCGTTTCTACAGCTCGGTATCGAGCGTGCTCGGCAAGTCGGCCCTGCTGGCCGAATACAACTACCTGACCGGCAACCCCGGCTATGTCGAGGAAGGCGTCAGGAAGACGCTGGCCGTCAGCGCCGCCGACGTGCGCCGCGTGTACGACACCTACATCAAGGGCAAGCCCTATGTCGCCACCAGCTTCGTCCCGAAGGGCAAGCTGGACCTGGCCCTGAGCGGTTCCAGCAAGGCCGACGTGGTCGAGGAACAGGTCGTGCAGGGCGCGGAAGACAAGGTCGACCCGAGCGCCAATGCCGAATACGCCCGCACCCCGTCCAGTTTCGATCGCAGCAAGGAACCGCCCTACGGCGCGGCCCCGAGCGTGAAGGTGCCGCAAGTGTGGGACACCAGGCTGGCCAACGGCATGCGCGTCTACGGCATCGAGAACAGGGAAGTGCCGCTGGTGCAGTTCGACATCGCGATCGATGGCGGCCTGCTGCTCGACCATCCGGACAAGGTGGGCGTGGCCAACCTGATGGCGCGCATGCTGACCCAGGGCACCGCCAACAAGACCCCGCAGGAACTGGAAGAAGCCATCTTGCAGCTGGGCGCGAGCATCAATGTCTTCGCCCGTCTTGAGGATGTGCGCATCAGCGTGACCACCCTGGCCCGCAACTATGCGGCGACGCTCGACCTGGTGCGCGAGATCCTGCTCGAGCCGCGCTGGGACGAGAAGGAATTCGCCCTCGTCAAGCAGAGCGTGCTGAGCCAGATACGCCAGCAGGAAGCCGACCCGAACGCGCTCGCCAGCAGCCATTTCAACAAGCTCATCTACGGCAAGGACGACATCCGTTCGCGCAACATCCTCGGTACGAGCGCGAGCGTGAATGCGATCACCATCGACGACCTGAAGGCGTATTACCGCACCAGGCTGTCCCCCTCGAACGCGCGCATGCACGTGATCGGCGCGCTGCCCAAGGATGCCGTGGCGCGTCCGCTGGCTGCGTTCAGCCGCGCCTGGACGGCCAAGCCGGTCGCCATCCCGGCGGCCACCGCGGGGCGCGGCGAGGCGCCCGGCAAGGTCTATTTCGTCGACGTGCCGGATGCCAAGCAGTCGGTGCTGCACATCGGCTACCGCGCGCTGGCGGCGACCGATCCGGACTACTACCCGGCGGTCGTCAGCAACTACATCCTGGGCGGCGGCGGTTTCGCCTCGCGCCTGACCCAGGAACTGCGTGAAGGCAAAGGCTACACCTACGGCATCCGCTCGAGCTTCGCCGGCAGCAAGAGCCCCGGCCCCTTCATCATCGCCAGCGGCGTGCGCAGCAACGTCACGCTCGAGTCGACCCAGCTGGTGAAGCAGATCCTGCAGGACTATGCCCCGACCTATTCGGCAGCGGACCTGGAGACCACCAGGAACTTCCTGGTCAAGAGCAATGCGCGCGCCTTCGAGACGGCTTCCGCCAAGCTCGACATGCTGGACAACATCAGCAAGTACGGCTGGCGCGCCGACTACGTCAAGGACCGCGAGCGCATCGTCAAGTCGATGACGCTGCCTCAGGTGCAGGCCCTGTCGCAGAAGTACCTGGATCCGTCGAAGATGGTGTGGCTGGTGGTCGGCGACGCCAAGACCCAGCTGCCGCGGATGAAGGAGCTGGGCTTCGACGAGCCGGTGCTGATCGCGCGCTAGTCAGCTTCATCCGCAGGTCTCGACATAGCCGACCGCCGGCTGGCGGCCGGCGCGTATGTTGGTGAGCCTGCCGCCCTCCTCTTCCAGCACGATGGCGGCTTCGCCGTCGGCGCTGGGAATGCTGATGGTATGGCCATTCTCCACGTACTTGTGGGGCGCCAGCTGCGCGCCGGGATGGCGTGCCCGCACCTGGGCGAGCGTATCGCCGACCGCCAGGCCGAGCACGTTCGGGATGCCGGGGTCGGCGTCGGCGCGCGTGACGGTGCCGTTCTCGACCATGAAGCGCAGTCCGGGCAGCGCGGCGAAGCGCACCATGCTGCAGGCGGGATCGAAGGACTCGGGCAGGCTGGCCTTGCCGGCCACGGCTTGCGCCTGCGCGAGCGGCATGCCGAAGCGGATCGGGCCGACACCGGTCGCGCTCAGGCGCGGCGCCTCAGCGGCAGGCAGCGGGGCAGGCGCCGGGGCGCGCTCCGTGCATGCGCTGGCCAGTACCATCGCTGCAAGAACCAGAAATTGTCGCAAGCGCCCTCCTGTGGTCCACGTCCGTGCAGCCGACTATAGCGGAAAGCGCCCGGCGCCGGCGCTTAGACCATGTCGGCGAAGCCCACCCGGTCGGTGGTGGCGTTGCGCGCATCCTCCACCCGCACCTTGTGCGCCGCCAGCAGTCCTTCGAGCGAGGCGTTCATGGTGTGGCAGCCCGGATCGCGGCCCGCGTTCATGTGGGCGCGAATCGCCCCGACGTCGCCCGCTTCCAGCATGCGCGTCACGGCCGCGCTGGGAGTCAGGCATTCGGTCGCCAGGTGGTAGTGGTTGCCCTCCCTCGATGGCAGCAGCGCCTGGCACAGCACGCCGCGCAGGGCGTGCGCCAGGGCCTGCGACTGGGCTTCCGAATTGCCGAGCAGGCGCAGCATCTTCTGCAGGCCCAGCTCGGTCGAGCGCGCATGCAGGGTGGCCAGCACCAGCGGGCCGGATTCGGCCAGGGCCAGGGCTTCCTGCGCCGTCTCGGCGTCGCGGATCTCGCCGATCACGATCACGTCCGGGCGCTCGCGCAGCGCGTCGAGCGCGCCCAGGTAGTAGCTGGCCACGTCGGCGTCCTCGCCTACTTCGCGCTGGGTGATGATGCACTTGCGCTGCGGGATCAGGGTTTCGACCGGGTCTTCGATGGTGATGATGTGGCCCGAGCGCTGCTTGTTGATCTCGTCGATCATCGAGGCGATCGTGGTGGACTTGCCTTGACACGTATCGCCGATGATCAGGACCAGGCCGCTGGCCAGGCGGGCGAATTCCTGCTCGTCCGGCCACAGGCCCAGTTCGGACAGCGCCAGCGGCTCCTTCGGGAAGCGCCGGATCACGCAGCCCAGGCGCTTCTTGCCCTGGAAGCTGAAGCAGTTGGCGCGGATGCGCGCCGTGTGCAGGTCGATCGAGCGATCGAAGGCGCGGACCGCGATGCGCTCGGCCCAGTTCGGCTCGATGACGTCGAAGAATTCCTCCAGCTCTTCCTTGGTGATCGGCGAATCCGTCACCGCCACCAGGCCCTTGGGCTGGCGCAGCATCAGCGGACTGTTCTGGTGGATGATGATGTCCGAGAACACCAGGCGCGAATTCAGCAGGTGCAGGATCTGCTCGACCAGGGTACCGAATACCGGGTGGTCTTCGTTCTCGATGTACGACAGGATAGGAATCTGCGAGGACTGGTGATATTCCATCTGACCGGCACGTGGCAAAAGTTAAACAGTGCCGGACATTATAGAACCATGCATCGCAAAAAGATTGCAAATCTGAAATAAAGATGTTCGAGGTGATACCAGCTTGCAACTTAGACAAACAGGTGCTTGTATTGCGCCTGGTAGTACCAGTCGACCAGCTTGTCCGGCCGTACCGGCTTGCTGATGAAGAAACCCTGTCCCAGGTCGCAGCCGATGTCCGCCAGCAGCTTGATGCCGGCCTGCGATTCGATGCCTTCGGCGATCACCGTCATGCCCAGCTTCTTGCCGAGCGCGATCACGGTCTCGGCGATGGGCAGCGAGCGCGAATCGGTATCGATGTTGTGGATGAAGGACCGGTCGATCTTGAGCTTGTTGATGGGGAACTGGGACAGGTAGCTCAGGCTGGAATAACCGGTGCCGAAGTCGTCCAGCGCGATGCTGACGCCGTCTCCCTTGAGCCGTTCCAGCATCTTCGCCGCATCTTCCACGTCGCTCATCACGGCGCTCTCGGTTACCTCGAACTCGATGCAGGAGGGGTGGATGCCGCTGCGCCGGATGATGGCGGCGGCGCGCTCGCTGAAATTCTTCTCGCGGAACTGCACCGCCGAGACGTTGACCGCGATGCGGATAGAGGGCAAGCCCAGGTTGCGCCATTTTTCGTGCTGGCGGCAGGCTTCCTGCAGCACCCAGTCACCCAGCACCGTGATCAGGCCGGTCCGCTCGGCGGCGGCGATGAAGCGCTCCTGCGCGCCGGCCGAGGTGGCGCCGTCGCGCCAGCGCAGCAGCGCCTCCACGCCAACGAAGCGCTTGTGCCCCAGGTCGATGAAGGGCTGGTAGAGCAGCTCGAAGTCGCTGTCGGCGATGCTGTGGCGCAGCCGCTGCTCGAGGTCGAAGGTCTGCCGCGCGTGCAGGTAGATTTCCTGGGTGAAGAACTGACAGCGGTTGCGGCCGGCGTTCTTGGCATGGTACATCGCCGCATCGGCATGGCGGATCAGCGTGTCGAGTTCGTCGCCGTCTTCCGGGTAGATGCTGATGCCGATGCTGGGCGAGGTCTTCAGGTCGAGCGTGTCGATGCGGTAGGGTTCGCGCAGGGCATGCAGCAGCTGGGTGGCCATGTGCAGCACCGCATCGTCGGTGCGGATATCGGCCAGGATGGCGACGAATTCGTCGCCGCCCAGCCGGCCGACCAGGTCGTTGCCGCGCAAGCCGTCCTTCAGGCGCTGCCCGACCTGCTGCAGCATCCGGTCGCCGATCGTGTGCCCGTAGGTGTCGTTGATCGGCTTGAAGCGGTCGAGGTCGAAGAACAGGATGGCGATGCGGTCGCCGTGGCGCTTGGCCGAGGCCAGCAGCTGCGCGCCCAGCTCATAGACCAGCGCCCGGTTGGGCAGGCCGGTGAGCGGATCGTGGCGGGCCGCGTGCAGGACCCGGCGCTCGGCTTCGCGCCGTTCGCTGATGTCGGCGATATGGCTGACCACCAGGCGCCCGCCCGGCACGTCGGCGAGCGCCAGACTGGCTTCGGCCGGGAACAGGCTGCCGTCCCGGCGGCGGCACTCGATCTCCTGGATCTCGCCGACCGGCCCCACGGCGCCGCTGTGGAACAGGTTGTCCAGCCCGCCGCCCCTGATCTGGCGCAGGCCGTTCACGACCAGCACCTCGTAGGACTGGCCGATCAGTGCCTGCGGCGCGAAGTCGAACAGGCGCGCTACCGAGTCGCTGGCGAACTGGATCCGGCCGTCCTGGCCGGTGCCGAGCATGGCGTGGACCGAGGCCCCGAGCAGGGCACGCAGGTATGCTCCCTGCCCTGCAGGTCGGCCAGGTAGGCGCGCGCCTTGTTCTCCGAGCGCTCCAGCACGGCCGCCATGGCGCAGGTGAACAGGCAGACCATGGCCAGTACCAGGATGGCGCCGACATCTTGCGGGCGTGCGATGATGAAGGTGAACTCCGGCGCCACCAGCAGCGGCGAGAGCAGCAGCGACAGTACCGAGGCCAGCACCGCCGGGCGCAAGCCGCCCAGGATGGCGCTGGCCATGACCGGCAGGTACAGCAGGCCCAGCGGGGCGCGCTGGCCGAACACGTGGCGCCCTTCATATTGACTGAACGCGCACAGCGCCACGAGCAGCAGCGTGATGGCATACGGGTGCCCGGCGCTGCGCCCATCGGCGGCCTTGCTCGCGAACATGGGGCTGTCCTTGGTAGCGGCCAGGCGCCTATCTTACGCCAATGGCGTCAAGACGCCAGCCGCGGGAACCGAGGCGTGCGCTCAGTGACGCAGGCCGGCCAGGATGCGGTCGCCAAACAGGGTGACGGCCACGCCCAGCGCGACGATGCAGGCGCCCAGCACCCGCACGCCCGACACCTTGCGCATTGCCATGTTGACCAGCCCGAAGTGGTCGATCGCCATCGAGGTGATCAGCTGGCCGGCGATCACCAGCACGATCAGGCTCAGCAGGCCGATGCGCGGCGCCAGGAACACCGTGCCGAACACGAAAGCGGCCCCCAGGAAGCCGCCCGCGAACTTCCATAACGGCTGGCCGGACAGGGCCGCCAAGGTCGGGCCCAGGCCGCCGCGCGAGAGCGCGACCCCGGCCAGCACGATGGTGCCGCAGGCAAAGGAGACCAGGGCGGCGACCACCGAGTTGGCGCCGATCGATGCGGCCAGTTGGGTATTCACGGCCGCCTGGATCGACATGGCCATGCCGACGCAGAAGGCCATCAGGAGGAAAATCAGGTTCATTGCGCGCTCCACCGGCTGCACACCGGCAAAAAGCGCACGATTCTAGTGCAATCCGGGCGTTCGGGATAGCGACGCACGGCGCAGGGCGTGTGACGGCCTGTCCCGCCTGGGTGCATTCTGGACGGTGGACCCTGCGCTTCGTCGCATCCCGGATGCGCCCTGCCCGGCCTTTGCCTAGGATGGCCGCATCGACAAACGCTTCAACAGGAGACAAGCAATGACCAAGACCTCTTCCCGCCCGGCCGGCATCCGGCGCGCCATGCTGCTTTCGACCCTGGTGGCCGGCCTGCTTGCCGGCGCCGCCGCCCCCTCGGTGGCGGCCAGCTGGTCCTTCGGCGGCGAGCGCGTCGAGGGCAACGGCAGCATCAAGCGCCAGGCGCGCCAGGTGGCGCACTTCACCGGCCTGGCCCTCGAAGTGCCGGGCAAGCTGGAGCTGCGCATGGGCGACAGCGAAGGCGTCACGATCGAAACCGACGACAACGTGCTGCCGCTGATCGAGACGGTGGTGGAGAACGGCACCCTGAAGATCCGCCCGGCCAGGCGCAACCTGAATCTGCGCACCAGGAACCTGAAGATCGTCGTCAACGCCCGCCAGATCGAGCGCCTGGCGCTGGGCGGCTCGGGTTCGGTCGATGCCGACCTGCTGCGCGCGCCGCGCCTGAACATCGACCTGGGCGGCTCGGGCGAGATCAATGTACGCCAGCTGGACAGCGAGTCGGTCTCGGTCACGCTGGGCGGCAGCGGCGACTTCAAGGCAGGCGGCGGCCAGGCGCGCAAGCTGTCGGTGTCGATCGGCGGCTCGGGCACCGTGGACATGGGCCGGGTGCAGGCCGACAACGCCAGCATCAGCGTGGCCGGCTCGGGAGAAGCGACGGTGTGGGCGCGCCACGAGCTGAGCATGACCATCGCCGGTTCGGGCGACGTCAACTACTACGGCGACCCGCGCGTCAGCAAGTCGGTGGTGGGCTCGGGGGATGCGCGCCGGATCGCGGCGGCGCCGCGCTGAGCGGGCCCGGCCGATGGCCGGCGCGGCCGGCCATCGGGATCGTCAATGTCCGGCGTGGGCGCTGTGGCCGAGGGGCCGCACCGGCACGTTGACCTTGACGTCCTGGCGCTTGCCCGCCGCGTCCTGTACCTGCAGGGTCAGCTCGACGCTCTCCCCTTCCTTCATCTGGCGCTTCAGGTCCATCAGCATGATGTGGTAGCCGCCGCTGGCCAGGTTGACCGGCTTGCCGGCCGGCAGCTCGATCGCATCCACGCGGCGCATGCGCATGGTCTGGCCTTCCATCGCCATCTCGTGCAGCTCGGCGCGGCCGGCGGCCTCGGTCTGCACGCCGACCAGGCGCGCGGGCGCGGCCGACTGCACGCGCATGAAGGCGCCGGTCACCTTCTGGGCCGGCACGGTGGCGCGGATCCAGGGTTCGGACACGCTTACCTGGGCGAACGCGGAAACCGACAGCAGGCTGCCGGCAAGGAAGGCGAGGATGCGATGTTTCATGGCGACGAAAGTGAAGTGGGGTGGACTGGGAATTATAGCGTCACGGGCCGCCGCGCAGGTATTCGCGCTCGACCAGCACGGTGTCGACGCCGTCGGTCAGCCACACCTGGGCGTCCTGGATCGTGCACTGCAGCTGCATGTTGCGCTTGGCCATCTTCTCGAGCTGGACGCTGGCCTCGTTCGGGATGTTCACCACCGCCACGTTCCTGGCCCGGTCGATCTTGTTGGCCAGGCCCCTGAACCAGATGTCACTGGTCGCGCTGTAGCTGTACACGAGCACCTGCTCCGAGCGGCCCGCCGCCTTCAACAGGCGCTTCTCGTCCGGCTGCCCGACCTCGATCCAGGTCTGGATGGCGCCGGTCAGGTCCTTCTGCCACAGGGCCGGCTCCTCGACGTCGAACAGGTCCTTGGTGAAGACGAGCGCCGGGTCCGCATGCAGGGCATACGCCAGCACCCGGATCATCACGCGCTCGTCGGTTTCGGACGGGTGGCGCGCGATGGTCAGGGTGTGGTCGCCGTAGTAGTTGCGGTCCATGTCGGCGATCGACAGGTCGGCCTTGTAGATGGTTGCCTTGAGAGCCATAGAATGTGTTCGGGTTGCGTGGGACGGGAAAAGCCCACTATTGTCGCACGCGCCGCACGCTACCGGTATAGGAGCGGCGCGGGAGAAGCGGTATAGTCACGCTGCCAATATTGACTATTCGATCAGCGGAGCCTCTCATGACCAATGCCTTCCCCCCGAACCAGCAATTCCGCCTCGCCGCCCGTCCGCTCGGCATGCCGCGCAACGAGGACTGGCTGTTCCATGAAGAAGCCGTGCCCGAGCCGGCGGAAGGCGCCATCGTCGTCAAGGTGCTCTACCTGTCGCTCGACCCGGCCATGCGCGGCTGGATGAACGAGGGCAAGTCGTATATCCGGCCGGTGGCGATCGGCGAGGTGATGCGCGCCGGCGGCCTGGGCGTGGTGGTTGCCTCGCGCTCGCCGCGCTTCGCGGTGGGCGATGTCGTCGCCGGGGGCACCGGCGTGCAGCGCTACTGGTCCGGCCCGGCCGACGACAAGACCGCCGCCTTCACCAGGATCGACCCGCGCATCGCCCCGCCGACGGCCTGGCTCAATGCGCTCGGCATGCCTGGCATGACCGCCTTCTTCGGCCTGCGCGAGGTGGGCCAGCCCAAGCCCGGCGAGACCGTGGTGGTCTCGGGCGCGGCCGGCGCGGTCGGCATGACGGTCGGCCAGGTGGCCAGGAAGATGGGCTGCCGCGTGGTCGGCATCGCCGGCGGCGAGGAGAAGTGCCGCTTCGTGGTCGAGCAGCTGGGCTTCGACGCCTGCATCGACTACAAGGCCGGTTCGGTACACGCCGGCCTGAAGGAGCACTGCCCGCAGGGGGTGGACGTCTACTTCGACAACGTCGGCGGCGATATCCTGGACACCGTCCTCACCCACATCAACATGAAGGCGCGCATCGTGATCTGCGGCGCCATCTCGCAGTACAACACCACCAGCCAGGTCAAGGGCCCGGCCAACTACCTGGCGCTGCTGGTGAACCGCGCGCGCATGGAAGGGATGGTCGTGTTCGACTATGCGCCACGCTACGCGGAAGGCGTGGCGACCCTGGCGGGCTGGATGCAGGATGGCAGCCTGAAGAGCGTCGAGTACGTGGTGGAAGGCTTCGAGCGCTTCCCCGAGGCGCTTCGGATGCTGTTCGAAGGCCGCAACCTCGGCAAGATGGTGCTCAAGGTGGCGGAGGCGTGAACCGCGCTGCCGGCCGCGAAGTTCCTTGATCCGGCAAGCATGCGACCTATAATTCAGTGAACTTCTTCCCTCGCGGCGCGTCAAATCCGGCTTGACGCGCCCTTGACGCGCCCTATTACGCGGCGGAGACGACATGGTTCAGACTTCACACTCGAGCGCCGAGCCGCCCGACGGCATCCTGGCCCAGCTGCGCGCCGACCATGCGCACGTGCGCGCCCTGTTCCACGCCTTCGCCATGCTCGACCGCGAAGAAGAAGCGCAGCGCGAGCGCGTGGTCGACGAGCTGTGCGATCTCCTGGCCATGCATGCGCTGCTCGAGGACGAACTGTTCTACCCGGCCCTGCGCGGCGCGGTCGACGACAGCCTGCTCGAAGACGCGGCGCTGGAACACGACAGCACGCGCGAACTCGCCCAGCAGCTCGCCTCCCTGTTCCCGGACGACGAGTACTTCGACGTCTGCGTCGCGGTGCTGGCCGACGAAGTCGAACGCCACGTCGCCTTCGAGGAAAACCTGCTGTTCCCGGCGCTGGCGCGCGCCGGAGCCGACCAGCTGACCCTGGGCCTGCGCCTGCGCGCGCGCCGCGCCCAGCTCGAATCCGACCTCGCCGCGGCCCCGCCGGCGATCGACGGCATGGAACCGCGCGGCCTGCTGCGCGGCGCAAGCGGCCGCATGCGCGAACGGCGTTCGCGTCCGCGCTAGGCGCCTCCGGCGCGCCGGTGCCGGTCCCGGCGCGACGGAACTTACGCTTCAGCCTTCTCTCTAAACGGCACGAGCGCATCCATACGCGTTCGCCGTTTCAGTTCGACAGACTTCGACACCTCAGGGCACACAAGGAGAGCGACATGGCGACAAGCAAAGAGAACGGCAAGGGCAATGCCCAGAAAGGCGGCACGGGCAGCGGCCAGGCGCCGGCCAAGCGCGGTTTCGCGGCAATGGACCAGAACCAGCAGCGTGAAATCGCCAGCAAGGGCGGCCAGGCGGCACACCAGAAAGGTACCGCGCACGAGTTCGATTCGGAAGAGGCACGCCGCGCCGGCCAGAAAGGCGGCGAGGCAGTCAGCCGCAACCGCGCGCACATGGCCGACATCGGGCGCAAGGGCGGTGAAAGCCGGCAATCGGCCCAGCGCGCCGCCGCCGCGGCCAAGAACGCCGGCAACCGCCAGGGCGACAAAGAAAGCTGACACGCTTTCCACCGGCCCTTTACCATTCCATCGACCTTCGGCTAGCCCGGCACGCCGCTGAAGGCTTCCCCCCAACGATGCATCCACGCCACGGCGCCCAGCGGCGCCGTGGCCGCCCGGAGACGCCGGCAGCGACGCCATGTTACATTGCCGGGCTTATGCATCGACTTCCCTACCTCACTGCCTATCCCGACAGCCTGCGCGCCCAGGTCGGCCAGCTGGTCGACGCCGGCCAGCTCGACGCGGTGCTCCTGCAGCGCTACCCCGATGCCCATGGCATCCGCACCGACAAGGCGCTCTACGCCTATGTGCAGGCGCTGAAGGACGACTACCTGCGCCAGGCCGAACCGGTGGTCAAGGTCGCCTTCGACAGCAAGATCCACGTGGTGCAGCATGCCCTTGGACTGCACACCGCGATCTCGCGCGTCCAGGGCAGCCGCCTGAAGGCCAAGCGCGAGATCCGCATCGCCAGCGTGTTCCGTGACGCCCCGCTGCCCTTCCTGCGCATGATCGTGGTGCACGAACTGGCCCACCTGAAGGAAAAGGAGCACGACAAGGCCTTCTACAAGCTGTGCTGCTGGATGGAACCGCACTACCACCAGCTCGAGTTCGACCTGCGGCTCTATCTCACCTGGCTCGACCTGGGTGGCCGGCGGCTGTGGAGCAGCGGCGCGGATACCGTTGCCAACGAACAACAAATCTTGTAGGATTAACTTGTTGTACAGTAAATATATCGACTTTGCCTGTCGCGTTGGGTAAAGTCTGAGGTCGTTTTTCCTCGCGGGACCTGCCTTTCCGTCCCGCCGCACAGCAAGCTGATCCATGATGTACCCCTTTTCCTTCCCCGGCAAAGCGCTACCGGCTGCCCTGCATGGCGGCGTGCTTGCCTTCGGCCTGATGGCTGCCGTGGCCGGCGAGGCGGCGGCCAGCGATGCGGCCGGGGCCGCTCCGGCAGCGGCGCCAGCATGGAAGCTTTCCGGCTTCGGCACGCTCGGCGCCGTCCACGCGAGCGTGCGCAACGCCGACTTCAGCTCCACCGTCCTGCGCGCCAACGGCGCCGGCCGCAGCGAAGCCTGGAGTCCGGACGTCGACAGCCGCCTGGGCGCGCAGCTCGACCTGTCCCGGGGCCGCTGGTCAGCCGTGCTGCAGGTGGTGAGCGAGCAGAACATGGAAGGCAACTACCGCCCGCGCCTCGAATGGGCCAACGTCAAGTACCAGGCCACGCCGGACCTGGCGCTGCGCCTGGGGCGCATCGCGCTGCCCGTGTTCCTGGCGGCCGACTACCGCAAGGTCGGCTATACCATGGCCTGGGTGCGTCCGCCCGTCGAGGTGTATGGCGGCCTGCCGATCTTCAGCAGCGACGGCATCGACGCCACCTGGCGCTGGGGCGCCGGCGATACCCGCCATGCCACCCAGGCCTTCTTCGGCCACACCGACACCCGCCTGTTCGGCCAGCGCCGGGTGGAGGCGCACGGCATCGCCGGGCTGTCGCACAGCATCGAGCGCGGCCCGCTGAGCGCGCGCCTGTCGGCCTTGAGCGCCCACCTGACGACCGGGATCGGCGCCGAGATCTTCGCCGGCATGCGCGCCTTCGGCCCGCAAGGGGTGGCGCTGGCCGAGCGCTATGCGATCGAGCACAAGCGCGTCAGCATGGTCAGCGCAGGTTTCAGCTACGATCCCGGGCCGTGGTTCCTGAACGCCGAAGCCGGGCACGCCCAGACCCACTCGCTGCTCGGCCGGACCACCACCATGTATGCCGGCGGCGGCTACCGCTTCGCCAGCCTGACGCCTTACCTCGGCTTCGCCAAGGCTCGTGCGCACGGCGACACCCGCGACCCGGGCCTGGCGCTGGACGGACTGCCGGCGCGGGCGCGCGCCACCGCCAGCGCGCTCAACGCCGGATTGAACGGCTACCTGAGGACGATCCCGATCCAGACCACGCTCAGCGCCGGCCTGCGCTGGGACCTGGCCCGCGACACCGCGCTCAAGCTCCAGTACGACCGGCTGCGGCCGACCGACGGTTCGCGCGGCACCCTGATCAACTCGTCGTCCAGCTTCCGCTCGGGCGAGACCGTGCACGTGGCGAGCGTGGCCCTCGACTTCGTCTTCTGAGGCCGCGCATGGGTATCCGCATCCGACAACTGATGGCTGGCGCCGCGCTCGCGCTGGCAGCATGCGCGAATGCCTCGGCCGAACTGGTCGTGATCGTTTCGGCACGCAATCCGCTGCCGGCGCTGTCCCCCGACCAGGTTTCCGCGATCTTCCTCGGCCAGGCCGGACGCTTTCCCGGCGGCCTGGAAGTGGTGGCGCTCGACCTGCCCCTCGGCTCGCACGAACGCGAGCAGTTCTACGCCCAGGTCACCGGCAAGAGCCCGGCCCTGCTCAAGGCGCACTGGTCGAAGATGGTCTTCACCGGCCGCGGCCAGCCGCCGCGCGAAGCCGCCGACAGCGCCAGCGTGCGCCGCATGGTGGCCGACAATCCTTCCATGATCGGCTACATCGACCGTTCCGCGCTGGATGCCAGCGTGCGTGCGGTGCTGGTGCTGCGCTGAATCGATGAGCGTTCCGGCCCCGCCCACCGCTGCCAGGCCGCCGCGCGCGCGCCGCACCGCGCTGCTGGGCTGGCTCGGGCGCGGACTGGAAACCCACATCTCGCTGCCGCTGTTCGCGCTGCTGCTGGTGGCGGCCCTGTGGACCGCCGCCCTCCAGATGATCGGCGCCGAGGAGCGCGCCGCGCACGCGGCAGCCCGCGAGACCGCCCGCGAACTGGTCGACACCTATGAGGCGCAGATGGCGCGCAGCCTGAGCGGCATCGACCAGACCCTGCGCGTGCTGCAGTACGCCATCGAGACCGACGGTCCGGGCGGCGCCCTGGCGGCGATGAGCGCCAAGGGCCTGCTGCCGCCGGGCCTGGTGTTCCAGGTCGCGATTGTCGGCGCGGATGGCCGCGTGCTGGCCAGCAATCCGCACCGCCGCCCCGGCGGCGACGTCTCGCGCGCCCCCTGGTTCGCCGCGCACCGCGACAAGGACAGTCCCGCGCCCTACGTCAGCATCACCGTCGGCCGGCGCGAGCCGCACGTGGTGTTCTCGCGCCGCATCAACGCGGACGGCGGCCGCTTCGCCGGCGTCGCCTCCGTGGCGGTGGACCCGGCATTCTTCACCAGCTCCTATGAGCACTCGCGCCTGGGCGCGCGCGGCCTGCTGGGCGTTGCCGGCAGCGACGGCAGCGTGCGCGCGGTGCGCGTCGGCGAACAGGTCTCGTGGGGCCAGCAGCTCGCCATCGGCAGGGACGACCAGGTCGTGCTGGGCCAGGGCACGATCGACGGCGAGCGGCGCTACACCAGCACCCGCGCCCTGGCCGGTTTCCCGCTGGTGGCCGTGGTCGGCCTGTCGGAAGCCGAGCAGATGGCCGCATTCCATGCCCGGCGCCGCGCCTGGCTGCTCGGCGCCGGCGCCGGCACCGCCCTGCTGCTGTTCGTCGTGACGCTGGTCAGCGCCTGGTCGTGGCAGCTGGCCAAGGCGCGACGGCGCGAGCGGCTGGCGCAGGAAACCTATGCCGCCGCTTCCGAGGCCAGCCCGGACGCCTTCTTCGTGCTGCGCACCATTGCCGGCACGGACGGCGGCGTCATGGACTTCCTGATCGAGACCACCAACACGCGCGCCGAACAGCTCACCGGCCTCGGCAAGGAGCGCATGCAGGGACGGCGCATGTCGGCGCTGCTGCCGACCCACCTGGGTGTCGGCATCTTCGACGACCTGTCGGCGGTGGCGACCGACGGCGTGGCGCGCGAGGCCGAATGGCTGGCCCACATGCTCCCCACCGAGGACCGCTGGCTGCACCGCCAGGTGGTGCCGGTGGAAGGCGGCGTGGTGGCGATCGTGCGCGACATCACCGAGCGCAAGCTTGCCGAGCAGCGCATCCGCCACCTGGCCCACCACGACGACCTCACCGGCCTGCCGAACCGCAGCCTGCTGCGCGACCGTCTCGGCCAGGCCATCCGCGACGCCGAGCGCAAGGGCCGCGCCGTGGGCCTGGCCTTCATCGACCTGGACGGCTTCAAGCTGGTCAACGACGGGCTCGGCCACAACGCCGGCGACGAACTGCTGAAGGTGGTCGGGGAGCGCATGGCGCGCTGCCTGCGCCGCAACGACACCCTGGCGCGCTTCGGCGGCGACGAGTTCGTGATCCTGCTGCCCGACATCTCGGGCGATCCGCTGGCGATCACGCCGCTGCTGGAGAAGGTGCGCCAGGCCGTCACCGAGCCGGCCGAGGTCGAGGGCCAGGAAGTGCAGGTCAGCTGCAGCATGGGCGTGGTGCTCTACCCGCGCGACGGCCAGGACGCCAACACCCTCATGATGAACGCCGACGCGGCGATGTACCGCGCCAAGGAACACAAGGACAGCTTCCAGTTCTACGCCAGCGAGATGAACGCCAGCGTGGAAGAGAAGCTGGTGCTGCTCGAGGGCCTGCGCGCGGCGCTCGATCAATCCGGCGACGCCTGCCAGTTCCAGCTGCTGTACCAGCCCAAGGTCGACCTGCGCAGCGGCCGCGTGTTCGGGGTCGAGGCCCTGATCCGCTGGCGCCACCCCGAGCAGGGCATGATCTCGCCGCTGCGCTTCATCGGCCTGGCCGAGGAAAGCGGCCTGATCGTGCCGCTGGGCGAATGGGTGGTGCGCACCGCCTGCGCCCAGGGCATGGCCTGGCGCGCCGCCGGCCTGCCGCCGCTGAGCATCTCGGTCAACGTGTCGGCCCGCCAGTTCGAGGAAAAGCGCCTGGTCGAGCGCATCGCCGGCGCCTTGCGCGACACCGGGCTGCCGCCGGAAGCGCTGGAAGTCGAGGTGACCGAAAGCTCGATCATGCGCGATCTGGGTCGCGCGGTGGACAAGATGCGCGAGCTGAAGGGCATGGGCGTGTCGCTCTCGATCGACGACTTCGGCACCGGCTACTCGAGTTTGTCGGCCCTGAAATCCTTCCCGATCAGCCGCCTCAAGATCGACAAGACTTTCGTCAGCGACCTGGCCGACAGTCCCGACGACCAGGCCATCGCGATGGCGGTGATCTCGCTGGGCCACAAGCTGAACCTGCGCGTCATCGCCGAGGGCGTGGAAACCGAGCAGCAACGCGACTTCCTGCGCGCCAACGACTGCGACGAGATGCAGGGCTACCTGTTCAGCCGGCCGGTGCCGCCGGAGCGGATTGCGGAACTGCTGGCCGCGGTGCCGGCCGCTCTCGTGGAGGAAGCGGCATGAGGCTGCGCTCCCTCGTCGCCCTGCTCTACGGCGACGAGCCGAAGCTGCGCCGCACGCTGCAGTACTGGGGCGCGACCTGCGTGCTGTACCTCGCCTGCATTGCGCTGCTGTTGCTGCAGGTCCGCCTGGGCATGACCGACCCGGCAGCGGCCGGCCGCCTGATCGCCGCCGCCAGCGGCGGGGCGCTCGGCTTCTATGCGTTGATCCGCCTCAGCGGGCGGCTCAAGCTGGCCCCCGACCAGCTCGCGGTGACGCAGGCACTGTTCTCACTGGCCTGCAGCATGGCCGCCTACGCGATCTCGGGACCGCTGCGCGCCGCCATGCTGACGATGACGGTGGTGGTGATCGTGTTCTGCATGTTCGCCGCGAAACCACGCCAGACCCTGATGCTCACGGTCGCCGCCCTGGCCGGCATGGGCGCCACCATGTACCGGATGCAGGCCGGCGATCCGCTGCGCTACCCGCCTGCGACCGAAGCGCTCACCTATGGCTACCTGGCCGGCGCCCTGCTCTCCACCGCCCTGCTGAGCGGCGAGATGAGCAAGCTGCGCGCGCGTCTGAAGCGCCAGCGCCGCGAACTGAGCGAGGCCCTGGAGACCATCCGGGTGCTGGCCACGGTGGACGAACTGACTTCGCTGGTGAACCGGCGCCGCATGCACGAAGTCCTGGCGGACGAGGAACGGCGCCAGCCCGACGGCCGGGGCAGCTGCATTGCCCTGCTCGACATCGACTTCTTCAAGCAGGTCAACGACCTGCATGGCCATGCCGCCGGCGACGCCGTGCTGCGCGGTTTCTCCGACACCGCACGCGCCTGCCTGCGCGCCGGCGACATGCTGGCGCGCTGGGGTGGCGAGGAATTCCTGCTGCTGCTGCCGGACGCGGCGCTGGAAGACGCGCACGCCGTGCTGGCGCGGATGGCGGAGCGCGTCCACGGCATGCCCCTGCCGGGCCTGCAGGGCCGCCGCATCAGCTTCTCGGCGGGACTGGCCGTGCGCCGCGCCGGCGAACCCTTCGCCGAGGCCATCCACCGCGCCGACAAGGCGCTCTACCAGGCCAAGGAGGCCGGGCGCGACCGCATCGTGCTCGCCTGAGGGGCCCACGGCGCGCGCGATTGGTGCGGCGCTCATCCATGCCATTTGCTAGCATGCCGGCATGATAATCAAGGTACTTCTGGTCGATGACCTGCTGCTCGATGTCGCCCTGACCCGCCGCGCCATGCAGGACTGCGAGGTGGCGCACCGCATCGTGGTGGCAAGCGATGGCGAAGAGGCCTACCGGCTCCTGGGCGAGGCGAGTTTCGACCTGCTGCTGCTCGACATCAAGATGCCGCGCGTCGACGGATTCGAACTGATGCAACGCCTGCGCGGGCGCGCCGCCGGCCACCTGCCGGTCATCGTCCTGTCCGGCTCGACGCTGCAGGCCGACCGCGCCCGTGCCGATGCGCTGGGCGCGATCGAGTACGTGCACAAGGCGCTCGACTACGGAGAATTCCGGCATGCGCTCAAGGCCGCCCTGGGACGCCACGGTTTCTGCTGACGCCCGGTCAGACCCGGGCCAGTACCGCCGCCACGATACGGTCGCAGCGCAGTCCGTCGAAGGCAAAGGCGGAGGCGGCCGCGTCGTCGAAGTCGCGCGCCAGTGCCGCGCGCAGCATGGCGCGTGCACGGAAGAAACAGCTGCGCACCGTCGCTTCCGGGATGCCGAGCGCCGCCGCCGTCTCGACCGCCGACATGTCCTCCACCGCGCGCAGCACGAACACGGTGCGCAGCCGCTCGGGCAGCGCGTCGATGCGCGCCTCGATCAGCCGGCGTGCTTCCGCGCGCAAGGCGGCCTGCTCGGGCGCGCCGCCCGCGGCCTCGGGGACCTCATCCATGCTTTCCTCCTCGCTGCCCGGCACCAGGTGCAGGATGCCCTCGCGGCGTTGCCGCCTGCGCAGCCTGCCGCTCGCTTCGTTCACCACGATGCGCGTCAGCCAGGTCGCCAGGCTGGCCTCGCCGCGGAAGGACGCCGCCTTGCGGTAGGCCAGCAGGTAGGCTTCCTGCACGACGTCTTCGGCCTCGGCCTCGTCCCGGAGGATGCTGCGCGCGGTGCGGTACAGGCGCTGGTTATGGGTGCGCATCAGCATCTCGAACGCGCCCGGCTCGCCGGCCGCCACCAGGGCCATCAATTCCGGCCCGCTGGCCGCGCTCAAGGCCACCCTGCCCATGGTTTGTCTCCTCAATGGATCACCAGCGTTGCCCGCATGGTGCGGTGCAGCGTGCACAGGTAGGGATAGCGTCCGCGCTTCTCGGCCTTGAAGCGCCAGCTCGCGCCGGCCTCGATCGCGGGCGAGGCCGGGCCGCCCGCGCTGCCTGCGGTGGCGGTATGCGGGAAGGGATCGCGGTTGTGCCAGACCACGATGTCGCCGGCCTGCACCTCCAGCGTCTCGGGGATGAAGCGCATGCCCTCGATCACGACGGTATGCACCGCCGGGGCCGCGGGCGCCGCGCTGCCGGATAGCGCGAGCGCCAGCGCCAGCACCGCCGTCCACGCGGCCGTCGCACGCGGCGTCATGGCGCCCTCCTACCTGAGCGAGGCGTCGAGCTGCTTCGCGTGCTCCAGGTGCGCCACGAAGGCCGGGCGCACCTTGACCAGCGTCTCTTTCAGCTCGGCGTTCCTGGCGTTCGGAATCAGGGTCTTGTCGAGCGCATCGATCACCGCCTGGTGGTAGCTCACCTCATGCGCGACATAGGCCTGGTCGAATGCCTTGCCCTTGAGCGTCCCGAGTTTGGCCAGGTTGGCGCTGCCGCCCTGCTTCAGGCTCTTGCCCAGTTCGCTGTCGCGTGGCGTCAGCTTCAGCTTCTTCACCAGGGCCAGGGCCTGCTTGTTGACGCCGCTGTGGTCGGTGACCATCTGCTTCGCGAAAGCCTTGACCTCGGCGTTGTGGCTGGTCTTGTCGGCCAGCCTGCCGGCGTCGATGTCGACCTGGTTGGCGGCGACGACGATGCCGGCGATCTGGGCGTCGTCGGGCGCCGACTGGGCCAGGGCGCTGCCTGCCAGGGCAAACGAGACGGCAGCGGCGGACATGAGCTGGTACAGCAAGGTATGCATGGTGGTCTCCTCGTCAAGGTGATGGTCGTGCGTCCTTCCCGACATTAGATGCCATGTGAGGCGCTGGCGTTGCAGCCCGCGTGTTCACCCCGCGCTTGCCATGCTAGCACCGGCATGCGAAAGAAATAAAACTACTTTTTAGCCCCGTTAACGATTGTTTCTGGTAACTTTGTCTGTTACTTTACTACATCGACAGTTTTCGATGGAGGTTCTGGTGCCCAGGTTTTTCCTCGTAATCGCTGCCTTCCTGCCGGCCGCCTGGGCCGCAGCAAGCCCTTACCGGATCCAGCACGTCGAGCCGCCCAACTGGTGGACCGGCATGAAACAGCCCGGGCTCCAGCTGATGGTGCACGGCGAGCGCATCGCCGAACTGGCGCCTGTCCTGGCCCGCCCCTACCCGGGCGTGCGCCTTGTCGGGGTCGAGCGTACCGACAACCCGAACTACCTGTTCGTGAACCTCGCCATCGGCAAGGATGCCCGCCCGGGCGAAGTGCAGTTGCAATTCCGGCGTGGCAAGGAAGTTATTACCAGCCACGCCTACCGGCTGGCGCCGCGCCGTCCAGGATCGGCCGAGCGCCGCAGCTTCGGCGCGGGCGATGCGATCTACCTGCTCATGCCGGACCGCTTCGCCAACGGCAACCCGGCGAACGACCAGGCCGGCATGCTCGAAGGGGCCGAGCGCGCCGACCCGGTCAAGCGCCATGGCGGCGACCTGGCCGGCATGCGCGCCCATCTCGACTATATCCGCGACCTGGGCTTTACCATGGTCTGGCCGACGCCGGTGCTGGAGAACAACCAGCCGGCCTACTCCTACCACGGGTATGCGCTGACCGACTACTACCGGATCGATCCGCGCTTCGGCAGCAACGAGGAATTCCGCGACTATGTCGCCGCCGCGAAGGCGAAGGGCCTGGGCGTGATCCACGATATCGTGCTCAACCACATCGGCACCAGCCACTGGTGGATGCGCGACCTGCCGGCGCGCGACTGGATCAACCACGGCAGCACGTTCAAGCCCACCAACAACCAGCACACGCTGGCCCAGGACATCCACGCGGCGCCGGAAGAAAAGGCACGCTTCTTCGACGGCTGGTTCGTCGAGACCATGCCCGACCTGAACCAGCGCAACCGCCTGGTGGCGCGCTACCTGATCCAGAATACGCTGTGGTGGATCGAGTACGCCGACCTGTCCGGCATCCGCGAGGACACCTATTCGTATGCCGACAAGGATTTCCTGAACGCGTGGAACCGCGCCGTTGCCGCCGAATATCCGCACATGAACGTGGTCGGCGAAGAGATGGACGCGCGGCCCCACATGGTGGCCTACTGGCAGAAGGGCGTCGTCAACCGCGACGGCTATGCGTCCGAACTGCCGACCGTGATGGACTTCCCGCTGTCCGATACCGCCAGCGAGGCGCTGGCCGAGCCGGAGTCGTACAACAAGGGCCTGATCCGGATCTACGAAACCATCGCGGCCGACTACCTGTACGCCGATCCGATGCGCCTGATGGTCTTCCCCGACAACCACGACCGTCCCCGCATGCTGGCCACGGTCGACAACAAGGTCGAGCTGGCCAAGTCCAACCTGATCCTGATGGCGACCACGCGCGGCATCCCGCAGGTGTTCTACGGCACCGAGGTCTTGACCAGCAGTCCGAAAGTGCGCGACGACGGCGTGCTGCGCGCCGACATGCCGGGCGGCTGGGCGGGCGACCGCGTGAATGCCTTCAGCGGCGCCGGCCTGTCGCCGGCCCAGCGCGACATGCAGGACTTCGTGCGCACGCTGTTCAACTGGCGCAAGACCAGTTCCGCCGTCACGCAGGGCAAGCTGACCCACTACCTGCCCAAGGACGGCAGCTACGTCTACTTCCGCCATGACGGCCGCCAGACCGTGATGGTGGTGATCAACAAGAACGCCGCCGACACCCGTCTCGACCTGGGGCGCTTCGCCGGCATGATCAAGGGCGCGCGCAGCGCCACCAATGTCCTCACCAAGGCCCGGGTGGACCTGGGCGCGCCCTTGCTGCTCCCAGCCATGAGCTCGGTGGTGCTGGCATGGTGAGCGCCGGCGGCAGACCGGTGCTGGTGGCCGGCGGCGTCGGCATCGACACCGTCGTGCACGTCCCCGCCCTGCCGCTGGCGCCGGCCGATTCGATCCACGTGCCACCCGTGTGCGATTACGTGGCCCACACGGGCAACGGCGTCGCCCTCGGCCTGCTGGCGCTCGGCCATCACCCGGTGCTGATCGACTTCGTCGGCGACGACCCGCAGGCGCAACTGACCCACGCCCGTTACCGCGAGCGTGGTCTGCCCTTCGACTACCTGGTCCACCCGAGCGGCACCCGGCGCAGCGTCAACCTGGTCGCCCCGGACGGACGCCGGACGTCGCTGTACGACGGGCGCCATCCCGATACATTGCGCATGCCGCGCTCGTTCTACCTCGCGCACATGCAGGCCTCGGAACACGTCCACCTGAGCATCATGCCCTGGGCCGCCGCGCTGTTCGACGACGCCGCCGCGCTCGGCCTGCCGGTGTCGACCGACCTGCACGACTGGGACGGCGCCAATCCCCATCACCTGGGCTTCGCGCGGCGCGCCGACCTGGTGTTCCTGAGCGCCGCGGCGCTGGGCGAGGGCGTGTTCGACGCGATGCGCGCCATCCTGCGCGAGGGCCGGGCGCGGCTGGTCGTGGCAACCGCCGGCGCGGCAGGCAGCCATGTGCTGGAACGGGGACAGGAACGGATCCGGCACACCGCCTGCGCCAGGCTGGACGGGCCGGTGGTGGACAGCAACGGCGCCGGCGACGCCTTCTCGTCCGCCTTCCTGCACGCCTGGTTCGAGGGCGCCACGGTGGACGAATGCATGCGCACCGGGGCCATCGGCGGCGCGTTCGCCTGCCGCTTCCAGGGGACGGCCGAGCGCAGCCTGGGGCTGGACGAGCTGGCGCGCTATCGCGCCGGCTCAGGCCTTCAGGAGGCGCGCTAAGGCCTTGCCCGCAGGCGCATCCGGGAACAGGGTGCGCGCCATGCGCTGCGGATCGATCCGGAACGCCTCGGCGCAGACCTGGGAAATCAGGGTGTCGAGACCCAGCGTCGGGCGCAGGTCGCGCCCCTCGAACAGCTCGCCCGGGGCCAGGCCCGGCCAGTCCACCACGACCCGTCCGCCCTGCACCGCGCCGCCGAGCAGCATGGCGGCCGCGCCGGTGCCATGGTCGGTGCCGCCGGTGCCGTTGGCCGCCGCCGTACGGCCGAACTCGGTCGCCACCAGCACCACGGTATGGTCCCAGGCATCGCCCAGGCCCTGGCGCAGGCCGGCCACCAGGGTATCCAGGTTGCGCAGCTGGGCCGCCAGCCGGCCGGCCTGGCCGCTGTGAGTGTCCCAGCCGCCGGTCTCGATCATCGCGATGCGCGGGCCGTCCGCGCGCGCCAGAAAGCCGGCAGCCATGCGTCCCAGTTCGCCCGGCTCCTGGCGCCTGGCCTTGCCGTCCATGCTGCCCGCCATGCCGCGCGCGTCCATGGCGGCGGACCACAGCGCATGCAGCTGGGCGTCGTTCGCATACAGCTGCTGCACGCGCAGCATCAGGTCCTCGTTCGCGTCCGGCAGGCCGGACGGGGCATAGGACGGCACCGGCAGGCTTCCCCGCAGCGCCATCGGCACGGTCGGGGCGAAGGCGATGGCGCTCCTGCCGGGCTGCGACAGCAGGGCCACCAGGCGGTTCATCCAGCCGTCCTTGAGCGTATAGGCGGCGCGCCCGCCGGTCTCGAGAATGTTCTGGCCGTCGAAGTGCGAACGCTCGCGGTAAGGCGAGGCCACGGCGTGGAAGAAGCTGGCCTGGCCCGCGCCGTACAACCCGTGCAGCGTGGCCAGCGACGGATGCAGCGCGAAGCTGCCGTCGAGCTGGAGCGCGCTTTCCGGCGCGATCGCCAGCGCGCCGCGCAGGCGCGCATAGCCCGGGTCGGCGATCGGGATCACGGTGTGCAGGCCATCGGCCGCGCCGCGCTGGATGATGAAGACGAAGCGCCGCTCGCCCGGAATGGCGGCGCCGGCGAAGCTCAGGCGCGGCCCGGCCAGCAGCGCCGTGGCGCCCGCAAGAAAGGCACGTCGGTCGAGACTCATGTCATCTCCTCAGGAAGTCGGGGGAAGCCAGCAGCAGTGCCAGCGCCGTGGCCGGGCTGTCGGCACGGGCGATCGCCTGGCGCGTGCCTTCGGCAATGCCCGGCAGGACGCGCAGCGCCAGCGCGCGCGCATCGACCCGGGCCCCGGCCTGCGCGCCGAAGCGCTGGGCGGCTTCGACGCGGCGCAGCAAGGCGTCCGGCGCGGCCCAGGAGGCGGCCGTGTCGCCGTAGCCGGCCGGCGAACCGGGACGCCACACCGGCTGCCCGAGCTGGTTCATCAGGCCGGCCGCCTGCTGGTCCGGCATCTCGCGCCGCTCCAGCGCGCGCAGGCTCGAGATGCCCCAGTCCCAGGGCGACTTGAACTTGCCGGGGCCCGGGGCCCAGGTTTCCGGCGCCAGCACCAGTTCGCGGTACATGCTGGGCAGGTCGCCGCCGCTGGTGCGGAAGGCCGCGGCCAGGCGCAGCACCAGGCTCGCCGGCGGCTCGTCAGCCACGAAGTGGCGCGCCAGCTTGAGGGCGATGTGCTCGGCGGTGGCCGGCGCCGCGGCCAGGTCGCGCAGCACGGCGTGCGCCTGCTCCTCGCCGCCCGGCGGGTAGCTGCGCCCCGCTACCTGCCGGCTGCCCGGTTCGTGCAGCGCCGGGGCGAAGCGAAATGGCGAGAACGCTTGCGCAGGCATGGCCTGGCCGCGATCGTCGGGCAGGGTCCAGCCGGTGAGCGCGCGTGCGAATTCGCCGACGTCGCGCTGGGTGTAGCCGCCGCGCACCCCGAGCGTATGCAGCTCGAGGATCTCGCGCGCCAGGTTCTCGTTCAGGCCCGCGTTGTTGCGCTGCCTGAGCCGGGCGCGCTGGCCGGCCGGACTGTCCGGGCCGGTGGAGCGGGCCTGGTCCAGATAGACCAGCATGGCCGGATGGCGCACCGCCGACACCAGGAGCGCGTCGAAGCGTCCCAGGACGTGCGGGCGGATGGCGTCGCGCTCGAAGCTGCCGGCCAGTCCGGTCACTGGCCCCTTGTCGACCGACACGGCGAAGTGATTCGACCAGAAGTGCACCAGGCGTTCGACGAAGGGCGTGGGGGTCTGCAAGGCGCTGGCGACGCGCGCCCCGATGGCGGCGCGGTAGGCCTCGCCCTCCTTGCGGCGCCAGGCTTCGCGCAGGCCGGCGCGCTGGTCCGCCGGCGCCTGGCGCTGCGCACGCTCTTGCGCGACCCAGTCGGCCGCGACCTGCGCGCTATGCGGCAAACGGCGCCAGGGCGCCGGCAAGGGATCGTAGGCATCCAGCTGGGACAGCAGCCAGCGGCGCGGGTCCGCCGGCGCTCCCTCGTCCGGGCGGGCGCCGAGGCCGAGGCGGTTGAGGGCGATCGATGCAGGCGTCATGGGGCGAAAGAAGGTGGACGATAGTGGTATTCCGTTTGACCGGGCAAAAAGTTCCAGCTATTTTCTTCGCCCCGCATGCGGGGCTCGCCTCAGGCGGCGGGAGCTGCCGCCGCGCGCAGGCTGCGGATCAAGGCATCCGGGTCGGCGTCGACCCGCATCAGGTCGAGGTGTTCGGGCCGCACGAAGCCTTCCGCGCTCTGGTGGCGCACGAAGCCCACCAGGCCGTCCCAGAAGCCGTTCGCATTGAGCAGGCCGATCGGTTTGGCATGGATGCCCAGCTGGGCCCAGGTCAGCATCTCGAACAGCTCTTCCAGCGTGCCCATCCCGCCCGGCATGGCGATGAAGCCGGCGGACAGCTCGGCCATCATGGCCTTGCGTTCGTGCATGTCCTTGACCACGAACAGGCGGGTCAGGCCGGCGTGGCCGACTTCGCGGTCGAGCAGGGCTTTCGGAATCACGCCGGTGGCTTCGCCGCCCAGGCGCAGCACCTCGTCGGCGATCACGCCCATCAGGCCGACCTTGCCGCCGCCGTAGACCAGGCCGATGTTGTGCTCGACCAGCGAGGCCGCCAGGCCGCGTGCGCAATCGGTGTAGATCGGATTGACGCCATGCGAGGCGCCGCAGTAGACGGCCAGGGTTTTCATCGTCGTGGAGCGAAAAAAAGTTACAGGAATTCGGCGCCGGGGCGGGCCTCGGCGGACAGCTTCTTGAGGTATTCCTCGGACAGCTTCTCGAACAGCAGGCGGGTGTCGCCGCGCAGGTAGGGGCCGAGCATGGCCAGCACCTGGTAGCAGCCGCGCGCGAGCGCATCTGCGATGGCCTGCTGCTCGCTGTACTTGCGCGGGTTGCGCACGTATTCATAGGACAGCCAATAGGTCGCCACCACCACCATGTTGGTCGCCATCGCGCCGATCTGCTGGTCGCCCGCTTCCAGCGAGCCTTCGCTGCGCAGGTCTTCGCACAACTGGCGCGCCACCTTGATCTTGTGCGCCAGGATCGCCTTGAAGTGCAGTTCGAGCTTGCGGTTGCGCGACAGCAGGTCGTTCAGGTCACGGTAGAAGAAGCGGTAGCGCCAGATCAGTTCGAACATCAGGTGCAGGTAGAGCCACACGTCCTCCATGTTCGAGCGGCGCCCGGCCGGCACCGTCAGGATGCGTTCGATCTCCGCCTCGAACTGGACGAAGATCGAGTTGACGATGTCGTCCTTGTTTCGGAAGTGATAGTACAGGTTGCCGGGCGAGATGTTCATCTCCTCGGCAATGACCGTCGTCGTGATGTTCGGCTCGCCGAACTCGTTGAACAGCCTGAGCGAGAGCTCGAGGATGCGTTCGCGGGTCCGGCGCGGAGCTTTTTGTTGCATGAAGGGCGAAGTTTGTGATTCCAGCCGCGAGGATAACACCAAATGGTGTTAATGAAACAGCATAGAAAGCCGCTCAGGCGCCTTCTTCTTCCTCGGGTTCGTCACGCTTGTCCACCCGGCGCGTGCGTTTTTTCGGGGCCGCGGCCGCGCTCTGGCGCGCACTGAGCTCCGCCAGCATCATCTCCAGCTCGTCGACGCGGCGGCGCAGCGCCTCGACCTCGCTCGCGGCCGGCACGCCGATGGTGGCCAGGGCGCGCGCCACGCGCTCCTCGAACACCTGTTCCAGCTTGCCCCAGGAGCCGCTGCCGCGGCCGCCCCTGCGCGCGGCCCGCTCGGCGGCGCGCGCCACGGTGCCGCTGGCTTCCTCGACCTCGCGCGCGCGGCTGGCCAGCACGCTGCCGTCGCGCACCAGGCGCGTGAACGAGCGCCCGCCCTCGCCCGCTTCCTGGGCCTTGGCGAAGGCGCCGAGTCCGGCCTGCCAGATCTGCTGGGCCGATGCGCGCACGGCGCGGGCCAGGGCCTCGTCGTCGTCCTCCACGGGAAGTTTCTTGCTCATGATGTTCCTTGCGAATCCGGTGCAGCCCATTCTAGGCAAGCACGCTAGAAACAGGATTCTAAAGGGCGCGGCTGCGCTGCAGCGCCAGCGCCTCGCGCACGCGTTCGCGCAGGCTGCCTGCCGACACCGGCTTGGCGTAATGGGCGTCAACCGCACCGGAGCGCAGCGCCGCGTCGATCTCGGCCAGGTCCTGCTGCCCGGTCAGCATCAGCCGCACGGTGCGCGGGTACAGCGCGGCGACCCGGGCCAGCACCTCGGTGCCGCGCATGCCCGGCATGGCCTGGTCGCACAGGATGACCTCGACCGGCTCGCGCTCGAGCAGGGCCAGGGCGTCTAGGCCGGACGCGGCGCTCAGCACCCGCACCGGTTCGTCGCCGAGCATGTCGGCCAGCACGGCCAGCATGAAGGGGTCGTCGTCGACCAGCAGGACGGCCGGCCGGGCGGCATGCGCCGATGGGGCGGCTGGCAGGAAGGCTTCGAGTTCCGCCACGAAGCTCTCCGGTTCGATCGGCTTGCTGATGTAGCCGTCGAAACCGGCGGCCAGCACCTTCTCGCGGTCGCCGGCCATCGCCAGCGCGGTCACGGCCAGCACCGGCACCCTGGCGAGGGAGGGTTCGGCCTTGAGCGCGGCCAGCACCGCGAAGCCGTCCATGCCGGGCAGGTTGACGTCGCAGGCGACCAGGTCGGGCGGCGCGGCGCGGGCGCAAGCAATGCCGCGCGGGCCGTCGGGTGTAGCGACGGCGCTGTGTCCATAGGCGGTGAGCAGAAACGCCATCAGCTCAAGGTTTGCTGGATTGTCTTCGATGATCAGGATGCGGGCCAAGATCGGCGCTCCAGTGGCGGCGTTGCGCCTACTTTAACACGGCGCCCGTAAATACAGCTAGCCTCGGGTTCGCTTGACCTGTTCCTGTCCCGCCGCCGCACGGCGGGCGCGGGCAATCTCTTCCATCAGCAGGTCGAGCACGCGCGGATTGCGCCCCAGCGCCACGTGGCCGACGCCGCCGACGGCCAGGTTGCGCGCGCCCGGCAGCTCGCTCGAGGTCTGGGGCGCGATGATGTTGTCGTGATGCGAGAAGATCGAGGTGACCAGGGCGCGCCCGGCCGCATCCTCGTTTGCGGCGAGCACGCGCAGCCAGGCGCATTCGGGCGGGTCGGCACGCGCTGCCCGCCGCATCTGCGCCGCATTCAGACCGAGGCCGAAGGCGGCCAGGCAGGTGCCGTGGTGCGGCGTGCCGAGCGTGATCACGCGCGCCACCCGCTTGGCGCCGCAGGCGCGCATCCAGGCGCGCGCCACCAGCCCGCCCATGCTGTGCGCGACGACGATCACCTTGCCGGCGCCGGTGGCGGCAAGCAAGTCCTCCACCGCGCGCTCGACCAGCGGCGCGTAGCCGTCGATGTCGCCGGTGATCGGTTCGAGGTCGACCGAGGCGTGGCTGATGCCGGCGGCGTCGAGGCGCGGCACCAGGTGCGACCAGTAGCCGCTGTTGCAGCCGTAGCCGTGCAAGAGCAGGACCGGCGGCGTGCCCGCCCCCGGATGGATGCGGGTGCGGGCGCTGGCGCGCGGCATGGTCCACGAGGACTGCAGCATGCTGGCGCTGAACTCTTCCAGGATCATGCGCATGCGCGCCGTGAAGCCGAGCCGGTAGTCGCCCGGCGTGGGACTGGCGAAGCGCGCGCTCATGAAGAAGTTGTTGAGGTTGATGGCCAGGCGCACCAGCACCACGCTGCCCAGGCCCAGGGCCAGGGCCTGCCAGCGGCTGGCGCCGAAGACCTGGACCGCGGCCACCCCGATGCCCAGCGCGGCAAGCGCCTGGACGAGCAGCAGCAACTGGAGCAGGCGGCGTGCGCTCATCGCGATTCCTCAGGCCGCGGGCCGGGCCGCCGGCCTGCCGGTCAGGGACGTCGCCAGGCTGCTGGCCAGCTTGGCCGCGAGGGCGTAGATGGTCAGTTGCGGATTGGCGCCGAGCGAGGTCGGGAACAGCGAGCCGTCGTGCACCGACAGGTTGGCCAGGCCGCGGTAGCGGCCGTCTGGCGTGGTGACGCCGAGGCGCTCGTCGCCCGACATCGCGCAGCCGCCCATCACGTGGGCCGACGCCACGCGCGTGCGCTGCAATTCCTGCGGCAGGGCCGCGATGGCGGCCTTCGCCTCGCGCCAGGAGCCGTAGCGGCGCGCCATCTCGTGGGCCGGCTGCACGCTGCTGGCGCCAGCCGCGAACTGGATCTCGGCCATCGTGAGCAGCGCGCGGCGCGCGCCGTCCCACAGGTAGCTGGTCAATGGGTAGTCGAGCTCCGGGCTGCCGTCGCCGCGCAGGCGCACGGCGCCGCCCGGCGCGCCTTCGTGGAAGCCGTCGCGCAGCAGGGCCAGCATGCCATGCAAGTGGGGAAAGTCGCGCATCATGGCGGCGTGCGACTCGCCGAAGCCGTTCATGGTGGTGGCCAACAGCACGGGATGCAGCGGCGGCGCTTCCAGCTTGTAGCCGATCGGACCGTCCATCGGGCCAGCCAGGAAATGGTCGGAGTACACGGTCTGCGGCGCGCCGGCCCAGGCCTCGACGCGCTGCGGGAAGAACGCGGCCGAGATGACGGTCGGGTGCAGGAAGGTGCGCCGGCCCAGCAGCCCGCTGGGGTCGGGGGCCTGCGAGCGCAGCAGCAGCGCGGGCGAATTGATCGCGCCGCCGGCCACCACGACATGGCGCGCGCGCAGGCGCAGCACGCGGCCGGTGGGCAGCACGCCAGGCGCATCCAGGGCCTGGCACAGCAGCTCCTCGATCCGCTCGCCCCCGATGACGAACTGCTGCGCGCGCGCCCGCGTTACCAGGGTGGCCCCGTGGTCCAGCGCGGCCGGGATGCTCGTCACCAGCATCGACTGCTTGGCATTGGTCGGGCAGCCCATGCCGCAGTAGCCGAGGTTCCAGCAGCCGTCGACGTTGCGGCGGATCAGGCCTGTGGGGATGCCGAGCCTGGCGGCGCCGCGGCGCAGGACGGCGTTGTTCTCGTTGGGCGCGCCCGGCCAGTCGGCGATGTGCAGGCGCGCCTCCATCATCGCGAACCAGGGCGCCAGCGCCTCCGGCGTGCTGTCTGCCAGCGCGTAGTAGCGGCGCCACCAGTCGAGGGTGGCGGGCGGGGTGCGAAAGCTCGAGGTCCAGTTGACGACCGTCGAACCGCCCACGGTGCGGCCCTGCAGGATGTTGATGCCCTTGTCCACGGTCTTGCGCGCGGCCGACTCCTGGTACAGCGCGGGATAGGCTTCGGCTTCGCGCATCTTGAAGTCGCGCGAGGATTTTAGGGCGCCCTCTTCCACCACGATCACGGACAGTCCCGAGCGCGCCAGGATCTCGGCGCTGACGCCGCCGCCGGCGCCGCTGCCGACGATGACGACGTCGGCCTCCAGCCTGCGATCCTGGGCCAGTGTCGCGGCGTCGACGATCTTCCAGCCCCTGGCGAGGCCGGCCTGGATTGGGTCCGCGACGATCGGCGTGTTCACGCCAGCTCCTTCATCGGGCCGGGATAGCCGATGGCAGCCCAGTTGGCCGGCTGTGCATACCAGGCGCCGAGCGCCAGGTCGTGCAGCGCGTGGTAGGCGCTGCGCAGCAGGCCAAGGCGGTGCAGGCGCCAGTCCTCCAGCCAAGCGTTCACTGCCTCGATGCGCGCCCCTTCCCAGCCGCCTTGGATGCCGGTCAGCAGGCGGCGCGCGGGCGCCAGCGCGAGCAGGCCGAACAGGTCCTGCACTTCCTTCTGGGTGGCGGGCGGCAGGCCGAGGATGGCCTGGTGGACGCCTTCGACGGTCCTGGTGAGCGCGGCCTCACGACCGGCGCCCTGCGGCAGCGCGCCGGCCAGCAGCGCCGGCACGATCGCGTGCAGGGCGGCGCGCGCTTCGCCATCGAGCGCGAAACGATGCGGCGTGCCGCTGTGCCTGGCCCGATACAGCGCGCCGCCGCCCGCCAGCGCCAGCGCGGCCAGGCCGCCGGCCTTCAGGAAAGTCCGTCGTGATGTCCCCATTGCTGCCTCTTGTGTTTTTCCTAGTGTACGTCAAAGGAAAAGCAGGGCGGGACCGGAAACTAGAGGCCGGCGTCTAGTATTTGCAAAGAATATTTGCACCGCGGGCTCCACAGGCAAATATTCTTTGCACGCTTATGGCTTCGGCGTCCGGTCGATGATCGCGCGCGCGATACCGCGCAGGATGTTGACCTCCTCGGTCTCGAGCCCCGTGCGCGAGAACAGGCGCTTCAGGCGCGGCATCAGCTTCTTCGGGTTGCTGGCGTTGAGGAAGCCGATCGCCACCAGCGCTTCTTCGAGGTGGGCATACATGCCATCGATCTGCGCCACGCTGGCGCAATCGCCGTGGAAGCCCACGCCGCGCTCGTCGACCGTGTCGCCCGTCGCCGCCAGGCGGCATTCGTAGGCCAACACTTGCGCCGCCTGCGACAGGTTGAGCGAGGAATAGTCCGGATTCGAGGGGATGTTGATCAGGACGTTGCACTGCTGGACGATCTCGTTCGGCAGGCCGACCCGCTCGTTGCCGAGAATAAGCGCGGGCCGCAGTTCGTCCTGCCCCGCCCCGTGGGCGGCGAAGGCGCGCGGGGTCCACACCGGCGGCGAGAATTCGCGCAGGCGCGCCGACACGGCGGCGGCGAAATTACAGCCGTCCAGCGCTTCGCCGATGCTGCCGACGATGCGGGCATTGGCCAGCACGTCGCCCGCGCCGCTCGCGAACGCGACCGCCTCGGCATCGTTCAGCGGATCGTCGCAGCGCGGCGACACCAGCACCAGTTCGCCGAAGCCCATCGTCTTCATGGCGCGCGCCACCGAGCCGACATTGCCCGCGCGGCTAGTCTCGACCAGCACGAAACGGAGCCTTTTGAAGAGAGATGTGTTGATTTCGGTCGGGTTCATTTAAAATAGCGCCATCGCGCGGTGCGGGCTGTTGTGATCCGGGACTGGAAAGTCGTGGATTGTAACGGGTTCGGCACCGCTTTGCTCTTTGTCATTCTCTATTCAGCTGACCGTTCACGGCGCTTCAACGCGTGGTGGGCGTTCGCGTTTTTTCCACGGAAAGCCCATGCACCCAATGCTCAATACGGCCGTCAAGGCCGCCCGCCGCGCCGCCACCGTCATCAACCGCGCGTCCTTCGACCTCGATCGCATCACCATTTCTGAAAAAAATCACAACGATTTCGTCACCGACATCGACCAGGCGTCGGAACAGGCGATCGTGGAAACGCTGCTGAAGGCCTACCCGGACCACGCCATCCTGGCGGAAGAGTCGGGTGCGTCGAAGAACCTGAATGACGAGAGCGAAAACGTGTGGATCATCGACCCGATCGACGGCACCACCAACTTCCTGCACGGCTACCCCAACTTCTGCATCTCGATCGCCCTGCAACAGAAAGGCGTGATCACCAACGCCCTGGTGTACGACCCGGTGCGCAACGACCTGTTTACGGCCACCAAGGGCGCCGGCGCCTACCTGAACGACAAGCGCATCCGCGTGAGCAGCAAGGACCGCATCGGCAAGGCCCTGCTGGCCTCGGGCCACGGCCCGGATCCGCGCGCGCTGGCCGAATACCTGCGCATGTACGAAACCGTCGCCTCGCGCTGCCACGGCGTGCGCAGCGGCGGCTCGGCCGCGCTGGAACTGGCCAACGTGGCCGCCGGCCGCATCGACGGCTATTTCGAAAAAGGCCTGAAGGTGTGGGACATCGCGGCCGGCGCCCTGCTCGTGACCGAGGCGGGTGGCATCGTCGGCGAGTTCAACGGCGAGTCGGATTACCTGCACAAGGGCGACATCATCGCCGCCGGTCCGAAGGTGTTCGGCGCCATGGTGCCGCTGCTGGCGGCGTTCGCCTAAGCGGCGCTTAAAGGTCGGCTGCAGCGTTTTCGCGTAGAATACGCCTCGTGGTTCCGGGTGCAGACAGTGCACCCGCTTCAGCGGACGGAAAGTCCCGGTCAGAAACTTTCCATAGAGAAACAAGTCCTCTATAATCCCGGCTGCCAGCGCGCGTCTACCACGCGCGGCAGCGTCCGGCGTTCCCGCGGTTTGTACTGCGTCCCGCCTGCAATGACTAATCCGATTTGCCTGGACCGGCGCTGTGTTGCGCAGGCCCGCTTTTTATAAAGAATCTATGTCATTTTCTACTCTCGGTTTGTCCGATGCGATCGTTCGCGCGGTAACTGAACAAGGCTATACCTCGCCGACCCCGATCCAGGCCCAGGCGATTCCCGCCGTCCTGAACGGCGGCGACCTGCTGGCCGGCGCCCAGACCGGTACCGGCAAGACCGCCGGCTTCACCCTGCCGATCCTGCAACGACTGTCGACCGATGCGGTCGGCAGCGCACTGAAGAGCAAGACTGCCCCGCGCGCCATCCGCGCCCTGGTGCTGACCCCGACCCGCGAACTCGCCGCCCAGGTCGAGGAAAGCGTGCGCCTGTACGGCAAGTACACCAACCTGAATTCGGCCGTGATCTTCGGCGGCGTCGGCATCAACCCGCAGATCAAGCTGCTCAAGCAGGGCGTCGACGTGCTGGTCGCCACGCCGGGCCGCCTGCTCGACCACGCCGGCCAGGGCACCGTCGACCTGTCCAAGATCGAGATCCTGATCCTGGACGAAGCCGACCGCATGCTCGACATGGGCTTCATCCACGACATCCGCAAGGTGCTGGCCATCCTGCCGCCGAAGCGCCAGAACCTGCTGTTCTCGGCCACCTTCTCGGACGACATCAAGGCCCTCGCCGACCGCCTGCTGAACAATCCGCAGTCGATCGAAGTGGCGCGCCGCAACTCGACCGTGGAAGTGATCGCGCAAAAGATCCACCCGGTCGACCGCGACAAGAAGCACCCGATGCTGTCGCACCTGATCAAGGAAAACAGCTGGCACCAGGTGCTGGTGTTTACCCGCACCAAGCACGGCGCCAACAAGCTGGTGGAACAGCTGGGCCGCGACGGCATCGGCGCAATGGCCATCCACGGCAACAAGAGCCAGTCGGCGCGCACCAAGGCGCTGGCCGAGTTCAAGGACGGCAGCCTGCAGGTGCTGGTGGCGACCGACATCGCGGCGCGCGGCATCGACATCGACCAGTTGCCGCACGTGGTGAATTACGACCTGCCGAACGTGCCGGAAGACTACGTGCACCGGATCGGCCGTACCGGCCGTGCCGGCGCGACCGGTGAAGCGGTGTCGCTGGTCTGCGTGGACGAGCACCAGATGCTCAAGGACATCGAGAAGCTGATCAAGCAGACCCTGCCCCGCCACGTGATCCCGGGCTTTGAGCCGGACCCGACGGCGAAAGCACAGCCGATCCAGCTGCGCAGCGGCGCGCCGGGCCACGCTAACCGTGGCGGCGGCCGTCCGGGCGGCAACCGCGGCGGCCAGGGCCAGGCCCGCAGTGCCGGCGCCGGCAACGGCGGCGGCGCCGGCGCTCGCCCGGCAGGCAACCGTCCTGCAGGCGCGAATGGCGGCAACCGCAACGGCAACAGCGCCAGCCGCGGCCCGCGCACCGGTTCCGCACCGCGCCGCGAGCGCTGATCGCAGGGGCAGCCCGCGCTGCCCACCTCGCCTCGCATGAAGGCCGACGTCGACACATCGACGCCGGTCTTTTTTTACCCATTTGAAATGCTTGATCAATCAAGTACTTTACAAGATTCAGGAACAGGCATATATTTGAGCAATCGACTTTATCTCAACAATTAGCCCCTACCATGAACGATACCCTCCCCGCTGCCGATACCGCTGCCGACCTCGACAGCCCCACCAGCGAGTTCTGCCTGCGCATGGCCCGTGCCTGGGCGGCACTGTCGCGACGCCTCGACAGTTCGCTCGGCAGCCTGCATGGCATCAGTTTTGCCGACTACCAATTGCTGCTGAGCTTGCAACGCGCCCCGGGTGGCCGGTTGCGCCGGGTCGACCTGGCCGAGAAACTGGGCCTGACGGCGTCGGGCGTGACCCGCTCGCTGCTGCCGCTGGAAAAGATCGGCCTGGTCGGCCGCCAGAGCGATCCGCGCGACGCCCGTGTCGGCTACGCCATCATCACGCCCACCGGCAGCGAGCTGGTGATGAACGCCGGCGTGGTGGTGCACAACGTCAGCCGCATGCTGCTCGGTGCGCCGTCGCGCGAGCAGATCGCGTCGACCTCGGCCCTGCTGGCCCAGCTGGGCGGCCAGTAAGACGAGGAAGTGCAGGCCGAATCGGCTAGGATAGCGGGATCGCCACTCCCCGCCATGCCGCATGCCGAGATTTGCCGCCAACCTGAGCCTGCTGTTCAACGAGCTCCCCTTCCTCGACCGCTTTGCCGCCGCGCGCGCCGCCGGCTTCGATGCGGTCGAGTTCCAGTTTCCCTATGCCTTCGAAGCGCGGCAGATCGCCGCGCGCCTGCAGCGCTACGGCCTGGAGCTGGTGCTGCACAATTTGCCGGCAGGCGACTGGACCGCGGGCGAGCGCGGCCTGGCCTGCGATCCGCGCCGCAGCGCCGAGTTCCAGGACAGTGTCGGCCTGGCGCTCGACTACGCGCTCGAGCTGGGCGTGCGCCGCCTGCACTGCCTGGCCGGCAGGCTGCCGCCAAACCTCAGCCATGAACGGGCCCACGCCGCCTATGTCGCCAACCTGCGCCATGCGGCGGCGCGCTGCCGGGAACACGGCATCGCCCTGCTGATCGAGCCGATCAACGACCGCGACATCCCCGGCTACTTCCTCACCGGGACGCGCCAGGCGGTGGCCGTCATCGACGAAGTCGGCGCCCCCAACCTGGGCCTGCAATACGACATCTACCACATGCAGCGGATGGAGGGCGAGCTGGCGGAAACGATCCGCCGCCACTTACCCCTGATCCGGCACGTCCAGCTGGCCGACGTGCCGGGCCGCCACCAGCCAGGCACCGGCGAGATCAATTTCCCCTTCCTGTTCCGCCTGCTGGACGGACTCGGCTACGAAGGATGGGTCGGCTGCGAATACCTGCCGCAGGGACACACGCAAGCCTCGTTCGGCTGGCTGGAGGACGAACGCAAGACCTATGCAGCCCGGCTGGACAGGCGTTGAAGCTTCAGGCAGCATCGGTGCTTTCACCCAGCCGAGGAAGCACGATGATCCAGGGATTGCGCACCGTAATTTACCCCGTCACCAACCTGGCGGAGGCCGCCGCCTGGTACGAGCAGGTCCTGGGCAAGGCGCCCTACTTCAGTGAAGTCTTCTACGTCGGCTTCGAGGTGGGCGGTTTCGAGCTGGGCCTGGTTCCCGACGGCCAGCCGGGCAGCGCCGGCGCCACCGCCTACTGGGGCAGCCAGGACATCGAGGCCGAAGTCGCACGCCTGGCGGCCCTGGGCGCCATCGTCGACGCGCCGGTCGAGGATGTCGGCGGCGGCATCCGCGTCGCCACCGTGCGCGATCCCTACGGCAACCTGTTCGGCGTGATCCAGAACCCGCATTTCAACCCCGCCAAAGTCGAATAAGGCCTGCTTCGCGCTTGTGTAAGCTCAGGCAATTGACCGCAAGCAAGACTTCGCTGCGCGGAGTTTGAAACAATGGGGACTTTCGGGCCACTCCCCCAGGCCAGAAAGGATCCCCATGTTGCGACAACTCTCGATCCGCCTGCTCGTCATCCTTCCCGTGGTGTGCGGCCTGCTGCTGGGCGGCTGCGGGACGACCACGGGCGGCCCGGTCAGCCTGCAGGAAGTGCGCGAATTCGCCGATGCCTCGGCCCGCCTGGGAGGCTACGCCGAACTGGCGCGCCGCTACCGCGACACCTACGAGCGCGAACAGCCCTACCTGTCGCCCGCCGCCGACAAGCTGGCGCGCGAGAACGATGCCAAGCGCAAGGCGGTATTCGAAGACTTCATCGCCATCCAGAAGACCCTGGTGCTCTACATGCAGACCCTGAGCCTGCTGGCCGGCGATGCGCGCTACGACCTGTCCGAGCGCATCGACGACCTCGGCAATGGTCTCAAGGCCAATACCGAGTCCGGCCTGCAGCAGCGCCACATCACGGCCTACACCGGCCTGACCCGGCTGCTGACGCGGGTGATCGCCTCCGGCTACCAGAACCGCAGCGTGGAAACCATGGTGCGCGACGGCGACGCCGACGTGCAGACCCTGCTCGATGCTATGATCTCGCTCACCCGCCTCTACTACAAGACCAACGAGAATGAGAAGAAAACGATTCTCGGCATCTTCGATGTCGAGATCCCGTTTTCGACGCGCAATTCGGACCGCATGCTGGTGACGCTCGCCAAGGTGCACTACCTGAACAAGGCCACCGAATACAAGCTGGTCGACCGCCGCTACGAGCTGGCCCTGCAGGGCTTGACCAAGGTGGCCCTCGGGCACCAGAAAATGCGCGAGAACCTCGGCAAGCTGTCGGAAGCGGAAATCCGGCGCCTGCTGGCCACCTACGGACGTGACCTGCGCAGCATCCGCGACGGGCTGTCCGGCGACTGACAGGAGCACACGATGGCTACCACCCCGACCCGTTCCCGCGACGCATCCCCGGCCAATGCCGACGCCGCCGCTTCCGTCGAACAGGCGCCCGCCGCCACGCCTGGCGCCGCCCTGTCCAGCACCGAGAAGATCGTCGAGCTGGCCGACCACCTGTCGGCCTGCGCCGACCAGCTCCACGAGCGGGTGATGAAGGAAATCCGCGGCTACGCCGGCGGCCCGGTGCCCGAACACGTGCAGGCCAGCGCGCGCGCCCTGTTCGACGACGAAGTCCTGCTGCGCCAGCGCGCCAACGGCCTGTACGCCGACGCCGCGGCCCTGATCGTCAAGGGCCTGGGCAAGCCGCAGGCCCAGCTCGTCAAGCTGACCGCCGACGCCGCCGAGAAGATTCGCAAGATCGGCGTCATCGGCGAGGTGACGGGGCTGGTGGGCGGCCTGCTGGGCCTCGCCGCCGCCGCCGCGACCGGCCAGCCCCTGGTCATTCTGGCCGCCTTCGAGAAGGTCGAGAAGCATGGCAAGGCGCTGGATGCGCTCAAGCCGAAGCCCCCGGCCAAGGCAGGCTGAAGCCGGCCGGGCCGGCGCACGTCCTTGCGGCCGCCGTCAGCACATGTGCTGCCCGCCATTGATCGCCAGGTAGGCGCCGGTGACGAAACCCGCCGCGTCCGACACCAGCCAGGACACCATGGCCGCTACTTCGCCGGGCTGGCCCAGCCGGCCGACCGGAATCCGCGGCAGGATGCGCTCGTGCAGCACCTGCGGCGCCACATCGCGCGACGATCGCGTGTCGAGATAGCCCGGCGACACCGTGTTGACGGTAACGCCGTGGCGCGCCGACTCCAGCGCCAGGGCCTTGGTCAGGCCGTGCAGGCCGGCCTTGGCGGCGGCATAGTTGGCCTGGTTCAGCGCCCCCTGCTGTGCGCTGGCGGCGCCGATGTTGACGATGCGCCCCCAGCGCTGCGCGACCATTGTGTCGATCGTATGGCGCGCCATGTTGAAAGCGCCGTCGAGATTGACGCCCATCACCGCATGCCAGTCGTCCAGGCCCATCCTGCACATGCTGCGGTCACGCGCCACGCCGGCATTGTTGACTAGGACGTCGATACGGCCGGCATGCTCGAGCAGGCGCTGGACGGCGCGGCCCGCACCCTCGAAGTCGGCCACGTCGGCCTCGATGGCAATGAATTCCATGCCGTCGCGGCGGTGGCTGGCCATCCACTCGACGTGCTGGTGGCTGGATGGCGAAAAGGTGGCGGCGACGGTGAAACCGTCGAGATGCAGGCGGCGGCACAAGGCCGTGCCGAGTCCGCCCATGCCCCCGGTGACGAGGGCGACACGTTTGCTCATGAAGGATCCCCTGGACTTGGTATACGGCATCCTTCAAGGACAGGCCATGCGGGACTGTCCCCGGGATGCGTTCTACCGAGTGTAGGGACGCGGCTCCGAAGCCTTGTTGACCAGGATCAAGTCAGGCGATCAGCTCCGGGCGGCTGCCGGGATCGAAATCGGCCCAGTCGCCGTCGACGATGTTGCCCTCGGCACGCTCAATGTGGTGGGCGCCGAGCTGGCGCAGCACGTCGACCGCGCGATCGGTCATGCCGGCGTCGTCGAAGGCAACCGCCACCAGCATGCCCGCCTCGCGCGGCGGTACCCGGTTCTCGCTGCTGCCCTCTTCCGATTCGCCACGCTCCTTCATTTTAGAGAAGCTGAACAGCGAGCCGACGTGCCCGCCGACCAGGCCGCCGACGACCACGCCCAGCGGCCCGGTGACAGGCGTGGTGGCGGCGCCGACCACGGCGCCGACCGCACCGCCGGTGGCGACACCCTGCACCACGCCTTCCGGCGTCTCCTTGGCGCCGGGCGACTGCAAATGGTCGCCGCCGATCGGGGTCTGGTCGTGCTGGCCGGGCTGGCTCAGGTAAAACCCGCTGATGCGGCTGTCGTCGAAACCTGCGTCGGCCAGCGCGCGGCGCGCGCGGTCGACCTCATCCTGAAGCTGGAAACGCCCTGCGATAATGGTGGACATGACGATTTCTCCTGGATCCTTGGTAGCTCAACTATGCCTCGCCGCGCCGGTCTTGCTCTGTACGGACGCGCACGCAGCTAGCGCCACTGCCCGTAGACGACGCCATGCCCGAAGGGGTCCTCGAACACCGGCTGCGGCTCGGCCACCCAGTCGCGCGGATCGACGCGGAAGTACTTGAGGAATTCCTCGTACAGGTCCGGGTGACGCACGCACAGTTCCCACGGCTGCTCGAAAAAGCTTTCGGTCGCCACCGCGAAGAACTCGGCCGGGCTGCTGGCGCCGTAATGGTCGAGCACGCCGCGCTGGCCCCACATCGCATCGCGCCGCAAGGCCGCATAGTTGCGCGACAGAACCTCCGACCAGCTGCGATAGCGCTCGGTACTGCCCAGGTAGGGCGCGCCATTGGTGCTGCCCGATTCGCTGTCGAGCTGGTGGGCGAATTCGTGCAGGACGACATTGTGGAGGTCCGGCGGCCCGTCGGCCGCACCCGCGCCGGCGCGGCGCACATGGTCCCAGGACAGGATCACGCGGCCGTCGCCCCAGGACTCGCCCAGCAGGTCCTGGCGCTGCTCGGTGACGACGCCGGCGGCATCGACCTCGCGGCGCGGCACCAGGAAGGCGCCGGGATAGACCAGCACCGCGTGCAGCGACGGGTACAGGTTGGCCGGGCTGGCCTCGCCCATCCGTCCCAGCACCAGCATGCAAGCCTGGGCCGCAATGGTCACGCGCATCTCGTCCGTCACCTCGAGGCCAGCGCAGCCGACGAAGGCCTTCTCGTGCAGGAACTGCTGGACCAGGCGCTGCAGGCGCCGCTGCTGATCCGCGTCCATGCGGGCATACTGGGCCAGGTTACGCTCCAGGATGGCGAGCAGGTCCGGCGCCAGCGGGCGCGCCAGGGCGCGGCGCAGGCGCAGCTTCGGCAGCAGCCATGCCGCCAGCAGTCCGGCCCCGATGAGGCCGGCGATGATGCCTTCCATCTCAGGCTTCCCGTGAAGATGCGACCCAGGCCAGCACCTCGTCGGCGCCGCCGATCAGCCTGCCGCCCACGAATACCTGCGGCCAGGTGAGACGGCCGGTCAGGCCGCGCAGCACGCTCGTCGTGATTTTCTGGTCTTCCGAAATATCGGTGAATACGATGTCATTCTCGCGCAAGGCGGCCTTGGCGCGCGCACAATGCGGGCAGCCGGGACGCGAGAACATCACCACCGGCTCGGGAATCTTCGCATTCGGGTTGATGTAGCTCAGCATTGTATCGGCGTCCGACACCTCGAACGGGTCGCCTTCGCGCTCCGGCTCGATGAAGATTTTGTCGATTATGCCGTCCTTGACCAGCATTGCGTAGCGCCAGGAACGCATGCCGAACCCCAGGTCGCGCTTGTCGACCAGCATGCCCATGCCCTCGGTGAAGTCGCCGTTGCCGTCCGGGATCAGGGTAATGTTGCCGGCATCCTGCCCGGTCTTCCACTGGTTCATCACGAAGGCGTCGTTGACGGCGATGCAGACGATGTCGTCGACGCCGTTCTCGCGCAGGGTCGGCGCCAGCTCGTTGTAGCGCGGCAGGTGGGTCGAGGAACAGGTGGGCGTGAAGGCGCCGGGCAGGGAGAACACGACCACGGTTTTGCCCTTGAACAGCTCGTCCGTGCTGACGTCCTGCCATTGGTCATTGGGGCGCGCCTTGAAGTTCACGCGCGGGACCGGCCTGCCCTGCAGGGACTCCGGAGTCGGTAAAGTGCTTGGCATCGGTCTTCCTTTCCTGATGGCGGCAGTCGTGGCCGCGTTGGGAGGGAGGTAAGGCTTATTGACCGGATTTCAACACACGCACATCAAAAATTGTTCACTTGAAAAACAAAAAGCCGCGCGGCGCGCGGCTTGAATGACGACAGCGATCGTCTGGAGCGGCGGCAGCCGCGGGTCTCCACCGCGGCCGGCCGGGAGCGCTTATTTAAGCGCGTTACTTGGCGGTCTGGCTCGGAGCCGGACCGAACAGGGCTGCCACCAGCGGATCGCGGGTGACCGGGCTGCGGTTCACGCGGATCGCGTAATGGGTGTCGTCCGCCAGGATGTGGAAGTGGCGGCCGCTGCCGGCCATGTTCTGCTCGCGCAGGCCCGGACGCTCCTTGCGCGGGGCGGCGCCTTCGCGCTTCGGCTGGCAGATCGCGGCCAGGAAGGCCTTCACGCGCTCCTGGTCCGGGCAGATCTGGTACACGGCCTTGCCCAGATAGGTGGCGGTGCCCTCGATGTAGCGTGCCAGCTCGATGACGCCGGCTTCGCGCAGGTCACGGATGTACTTGCGTGCGCCCGACGGCGAGAATTTCAGGAACCATGCGATTTCGTCGGCCAGCATTTCATGGGTCGACAGTTCGTTGATCAGTTTCTGCATGTTTTCGATCCGGCGCTGGGTGGCCGAGGTCGAACGGACGCGTTCGATGGGCGCCAGGGAGATCGGCGCGCGCTCGGTCGGTTGCGGGGGAACGCGTTCGATCAGCGCAGAATTGCTGGAAGTGTGCACTGCGCCGATGTCGCCTTGCACCGCGTTGTGATGGGTCGTTGCATGCATATTGGTGAGCTCCGTTGAGAGAGTGAGACTGTGTGGTCCGGGTCGCTGTGTGTCGTATGACACCCTGACAACACCTCGGTTCCGCTTAACTGGGCTCAAGATTGCCTGCGTCAGACATCCCGGTCTGTGCGCCATCCAACATTCAGAACCATTCCTGCAAGCATTTTTGATAAGGCCGCTTGCCAGAAGCTGCCGGTCGTGCTTGTTTCCTGCGATAAAAAATTACGCACCAAAATGGTGCGACAGCAAGGCTCTGTAGCATTTTTACCACTGTTGTAAAATTGCACAGATCATCGCCGCTGGGTGCGGTACCGCACCGAGATTGCGGAACTTGCACTGTTAATCTTTATCCAACATCTGTGTCAAGGCATGCGATGTCAACAACCCTTCACCTTATGGGAGTCACCTGTGAATAATACGAAGAAGATCGCCCTGGCCGCCGCCCTCCTGTGCGCGACCGGCAGCTCCATGGCCCAAGAAGTCATCAATCCGTCGTGGTACATCCAGCCGAGCGCGGTCCTGGCCAAGCCGGACAAGCGCATGGGCGTGGCGGACCGTGACTGGGGTGGCGGGTTGAAGTTCGGTAAGGCCGTAAACGAGATGTGGGACATCCAGTTCGGCGGCAGCCACGTGCGTTTCGAGGACGGACCGGCGCGCTACCGCCAGACACTGCTGGGCGCGGACGCGCTGCTGATGTTCTCGCGCAAGGAACTGCGTCCCTTCGTGCTGCTCGGCCTGGGCGTCGAACGCGACAAAGTGGAGAACCCGCTGCGCAACGTCCACAAGACTTCGCCTTACCTGACCGCAGGCCTTGGCTTCCAGGCATCGCTCACGCCGCAATGGTCGATGCAGTTCGACGTGCGCGCCGTGCGCGGCTTCCTGCGCGACCACGAGCAGTTCGGAGTGCGCCGCATCAACAACAAGTACATGACCATCGGCCTGAACTACGCCTTCAACCCGCCGCTTGCACCGCCGGCGCCGCCGCCTGCACCGGCTCCGGTGGTGGAAGCCCCGGCCCCGGCACCGGCACCGGTCGCTCCGCCGCCGCCGCCGCCGCGCTTCGAGAAGGTCACCCTCGAAGCCACCAAGCTGTTCGAGTTCGACAAGTACGACCTGATCATGCCGTCGCCGAAGCTGGACGAAATCGCCGCCGCCCTGCAGGCCGATCCGAGCGTCACCGACGTCGACATCACCGGCTACACCGACCGCCTGGGCTCGGAAAAATACAACCTGAAGCTGTCCGAGCGCCGCGCCAATACCGTGCGCGACTACCTGATCAGCAAGGGCGTGGACGGTAACCGCCTGAAAGCCTACGGCAAGGGCGAAGCCAACCCGCTGGTTCAGTGCAACCAGCGCAAGCGCAAGGAACTGATCGATTGCCTGGAGCCGAACCGCCGCGTCGAGGTCGAGCAGATCACCGTCGAGAAGCGCGTTCAGTAACAAGCGGCAGCGCCTGCCCGGCCGCGCCTTCCGTCCCGCACGGCAGGACGGCCCGGCATGAGCGCCACCGTTCGATTCGAGGGGGCTGCGGCCCCCTTTTCAATTTGGAGGAGTCATGGCTATCAAAAAATGGCTGCCGTATTCGCGTGAGCTGGTCCACGTGATGCGCTGCGCGGTAATGGAATGGCTCGATCATCGCGCCTCGAGCAAGGGCGCGGCGCTGGCCTTCTATACCCTGTTCTCGCTGGCGCCGGTGCTGGTGCTGGTCATCGCCGTCGCCGGCCTCTTCTACGGCACCGAAGCCGCCCAGGGCCAGCTCCTGGACCAGTTGCGCGGTCTGGTCGGACCGCAGGGGGCGGAGACGATCCAGGCCATCCTGGCCGGGGCGCAGAACAAGGAAAGCGGGCGCTTTGCGACCATCGTCGCCACCGTGCTGCTGCTGGTCGGCGCGACCACCGTGTTTTCCGAGCTGAAGGACAGCCTGGACGAGATCTGGGATGTGCCACCGCCGAAGGAATCCGGCGTCTGGAACCTGGTGCGCACCCGGCTGCTCTCCTTCGGCCTGATCCTGGTGCTGGGCTTCCTGCTGATGGTGTCGCTGGTCGTCAGCGCGGCGCTGGCCGTCGTCGAAAAGTATATCGGCGGCATGTGGAAGGAAGCCGCCGTGGTCATGGGCTGGGTCGCCTGGGCCGTCAGCTTCCTGGTCATCGCCACCCTGTTCGGGGTGATCTACAAGCTGCTGCCGCGCGTCAAGCTGTCCTGGCACGACGTCACCATCGGCGCCCTGGGCACGGCTGCGATGTTCACGCTCGGCAAATTCGGCATTGGCCTATATATCGGCAACAGCGGCACCACGGACAGCTTCGGCGCCGCCGGCTCGCTGATCGCCCTGCTGCTGTGGGTGTATTACTCGGCGCAGATCTTCTTCCTGGGCGCCGAGTTCGCGCGCCAGTATGCGCTCAAGATGGGCAGCCTGAAGCACAAGCCGCCGCATGAGACCGGGGACAAGAAAAAGGAAGAGGCGCCGGAACCGACGGTCGTCTGGAAGAACGGGCGCGCGGGGTAATCCGCGCTGTAGGCGGCGGTATTGGGCGCGCTACGTGGTGCGCGCTGTTGGTTGGCGCTGCGGGTCCGCACACTGTGGTTCTAGCCGGGCGGCGGGGCGCCCGAGCGTCATACGCGCTGTTGGTTGGCGCTGTTGGTCCGCACACTGTGGTTCTAGCCGGGCGGCGGGGCGCCCGAGCGTAATGCGCGCTGTTGGTTGGCGCTGTTGGTCCGCACACTGTGGTTCTAGCCGGGCGGCGGGGCGCCCGAGCGTAATGCGCGCTGTTGATCGGCGCTGCGGGTCCGCACACTGTGGCTCTAGCCGGGCGGCGGGGCGCCCGAGCGTAATTCGCGCTGTTGGTCGGCGCTGTTGGTCCGCACACTGTGGTTCTAGCCCGGCGGCGGGGCGCCCGAGCGTAATTCGCGCTGTTGGTCGGCGCTGTTGGTCCGCACATTGTGGTTCTAGCCGGGCGGCGGGCGCCCGAGCGTAATTCGCGCTGTTGGTCGGCGCTGTTGGTCCGCACACTGCGGTTTTAGCCGGGCGGCGGGGCGCCCGAGCGTAATTCGCGCTGTTGGTCGGCGCTGTTGGTCCGCACATTGTGGTTCTAGCCGGGCGGCGGGCGCCCGAGCGTAATTCGCGCTGTTGGTCGGCGCTGTTGGTCCGCACATTGTGGTTCTAGCCGGGCGGCGGGCGCCCGAGCGTAATTCGCGCTGTTGGTCGGCGCTGTTGGTCCGCACACTGTGGTTCTAGCCGGGCGGCGGGGCGCCCGAGCGTAATTTGGTCCACTGGACCAAATTACTCCCCCAGCAGTTCCGCCAGCGCTTCCATGCCCTCGACCCGCTCGGCCACCACCTTCAGCACCACCACCACCGGCACGCCGAGCAGCAGGCCCCACATCCCCCACAGCCAGCCCCAGAACAGCAGGCTCACGAACACGGCCGCCGGGTTCATCTTGGCGATCTTGCCGGTCATCCAGGTCGTCACGACCATGCCGACCAGGGTCGCGATGCCCAGCGAGGCACCCGCCACCAGGATCACCATGCGCAGCGATTCGAACTGGAAGAAGGCCACTGCGCCGGTCGCGATGGTGATCAGGAGCGGCCCGAAATACGGAATCACGTGGGCGACGCCGGCAAAGGCCGCCCAGGCGCCGGCATTCTCGAGCCCGATCGCGCGCAGCGCCGCCCAGGTCAGCAGCGCCAGCAGCACGTTGGTCACCAGGAGCATGAACATGTACATCTGGATGGCATTGTTCATGTCGTCCAGGATGTGGACGGTCACTTTTTTGCGCGTCAGCGAAGGCCCGGTAAGCTTGACCAGCTTGCGCTTGAAGGTGTCGCCCGCGAGCAGCAGGAAGAACACCAGGAACACCACCATGGTCGCCTGCGACAGGAAGGTGGCCAGGCCGATCGAGCCGGCCAGCACCCAGTCCATCACCCGAATGCCGCCGCCCGCCGCGGGCACGGGCGGGACCGACTGGGTGCGCTTCTGGATCGCGCGGCGCTCGTCGCCGCCGGTGGCGCTGGAGGCGGCGCGCTCGATCTCGGCCGCTGCCGCCTGCACCTGCTGGATGGTCGAGCGCTGGCCGGTGCTGTTGGTCAGTATTTTGGTGACCTTGGTCGTCAGGGTCGGCAGCTCGTCGATGATGTTGAAGAATTCGCCCTGCAGCCGGTACAGGGTGCCGCCCAGGGCGCCCATGATGAGCGCGGTGACCAGGGTGGCGCCGATGACGCGCTTGACGTGCCAGCGTTCGAGCCAGCGCACGACCGGATTGAGGGTGTAGGCGATGAAGATGCCGAGCAGGAGCGGCACGAAGAATTTTTGCGCCCACTGGAGCGCGAACAGGCTGGCGATGGTGGCGATGATGCCCAGCGAGAGCCCGCGGGCATTGACGTGGATCGGCAACCGCAGGCCGCCCACGTTCGTCGTGAGCTCGTCGCCTGCAGGGCCGGGCTCGGCGCCTGGTCCCGAAGAAGCGGGAGCCGGCGCCGCCGGGGCGGCATTGTCGGGTGCGTTTGCAGCTGGTTCGACAGGTTCGGATGGTGCGAGCTGCATGGATCGTGCCTTGACAATGGAGCCGGGCCGCCCCGGCGCTGGGGATTACTTGACGCGGATGTCGTTCTTTACGGAGGTTACACCTTTGACGCCGCGCGCGATTTCCACGGCGCGCTGTGCGTCGCCCGGCTCGGCCACGAAGCCCGACAGCTGGACGTCGCCCTTGTAGGTTTCGACGTTCACTTCGGTCGCCTTGACGGTCGGGTCGGCGGCGAAGGCGGCCTTGACCTTGGTGGTGATCATGGCGTCGTCGACGTACTCGCCCGCGGTTTTCGCGGTCGGGTTCGAGGTGCAACCCACGGCGGTGATGGCGACGGCGGCAGTGAAGGCGGCGGTGACGAGGCGTTGTGCAATTTTCATGATAGCTCCTTGATTAATAACTACGGTGGTCTAACTACATGCAAAGCCCATGCGGGCAAGTGGGCGGTACCGGCACGCCGGCCCGCAGGATCATTTTCCGAACGCGGTCTTGGCAGCGGTGACGCACTGGTCCTTGACGGCGCCGGCGTAGGCGTCGCATTTCTGCATCGCGACACGGTATTCGGCGGCAAGCTTGTCCTCGCGCGCATCCTGGCGCGCTTCGATGGCCTTGCGGTCGGCCTTGGCATCGGCCTGCGCAGCGATCAGGGTGGCCTTGGCCTGCTCCATGCACACGTCGCGGTCGTTGCCGGTGACGGCGGCGCAGCGCACCTTGTCGCGGTCGTAATTGGCGGACGCGATGCGCAGGCGGGCCTTGGTGTAGGCCGACAGGGTGTTCTTGTAGGCGGCCCCGGCTTCTTCCTCGACACGCACGCGTTCGGCCTTGGCCTCGGCCATGCACAGCTCATGCGGGTTGCCGGCAATCTGGCCGCAGCGCGCACGCGCCGATTTGTAGTTCGCTTCGGCCGTGGCCTTGGCTTGTTCGAAGACCGTCCTCGCGTCCGGCATGGCTTGCGCCCTTGCCGAACCAGCCCAGGCGAGCGCGGCGCCAACGAGCAGGAATGCATGGGATGTTTTCATTTTTTATTCTCCATTTGTCAACACGCTAATGACGTTTTACACGTGGACTGCCGCGTTTTCTGTTCGCTGCCGAACACAGCAACTTACCAGCAACAACTCATCCGTATTTGGCTCAACATTTCAGTTAAATACATGGGGCAAGGACGGTTAGGCAACGCACAGACCCCTTGCGCGGCCGTGGCTAAGCTGGAGCCATACACTTATCAGGAGAACAACATGAAAGCAACCCGTACTCTTGCTGTTGCCGTGCTGGCTTCCACCGCCCTCCTTACCGGCTGCGCCAGTACCTCGTCGAACCCGTACGCGTCGAACAACGGCTACAACAGCGGCTACAACAACGTTTCGATGGGCTATGGCACGATCGAGTCGATCCAGGTGGTCCAGGGCGAGAACCGCACCAGCGGCGCCGGCGCGATCCTGGGCGGCGTGGTCGGCGCGCTGGCCGGCAACCAGGTCGGCAGCGGCAGCGGCCGGACCGCGGCGACCGTTGCCGGCGGCGTCGCCGGCGCGGCGATCGGCAACAATGTCGAGCGCAACCGCCAGGCCGGCGGCGGCACCGAGATGTATCAGATCAATGTGCGCATGGATAACGGCGAGTACCGCGCCGTGAACCAGGACAGCGTCTACGACCTGCGCGTGGGCAACCGCGTGCGCATCGTCGACGGCCGTGTCTATCGCTACTGACCGGCACCGGCGCTCAGGCAGCTGAGCGCCACGGGCGCTTGCAAGTCGGGGGAAGCGGCGGACCGCCGTCTTCTCCACTGCGCATGCCTGCAAGGGCATCGCCCGACCGCAACGACGGGGCGCCGGTCCCCGTGCTGGCCGTGCTGTTCACCGGCCCGGCGCGCCCTTCCTTTGCGCTGCGGCAGGCCTCGCCGCGGCACTTCTTCCGTCCATGGAGGACATCATGCGTATCCTATCGACCGCGTTGCGCGGGGCCTGTGCCTGCCTGCTCGGCGCCGCCCTGCTCGCCCACGCCCAGACTCCCACCCAAGCCCGGACCAGCAACGACAGCCTGGTCGATCCCGCCGCCGCCAGCAAGCAGGCGCGCGAAATCGCCCAGGGCGATCCGGCACGCTGGTACCGCGAAGACGCGACCAGCCAGGCCCGCATGCGCACACTGCAGAAGGAAATCGGCGCGGCACTGCAGGAAGCGCGGAATGCCTGCAAGAAGGCACCGGCCGCCGAACGCAATGCCTGCATGCAGGAAGCGCGCGTGATCTACCAGCGCGACATGGCGCAGGCCAAGGCGCGGGTGGATGGGCAGACTCCCTGAGTCGTGTCCGCAGCGCTGATCTGAACCTAGGGTGTACCGGCGCGGCGCAGCCGGCTTTGCCCTGCGCGCGTTCAGCTCCGGCATGAGGTCCTGAGGCGTTTCTGAACTCATCCTTAGTGGCGAAAAAAAAGGTTCATCGCGTTTTGCCGGGAAACGCATCCTTGATTTTCAGGAAGAAGTAGGATGCATCCCGAAATCCGTAGGCCATGCGCTTGATGACTTTGATGCGGTTGTTGACGCCTTCCAGGATCGATGAGTTCATCGGATAGATGGCCGAAGCCAGAATGCCGCGCCGGTACTTGGCCAGCCGTTTGGCAAACTGGATCAGCGGTGTGATATGGCTTTCCAAGGCGAGTTTGAGCCAAGCCTTCCATCGACGAGCACCTTCCCGGACCGATGGCGCATACCAGATCTCTTTCAGTTCGGTCTTGAGCAGGTAGACCGTTGCCAGCGGCTGATTGGCGGCGAGCAGTTCTTCAAGCTTGACGGCCTGTTCGGCCTTGAGGTTGTCGCGGTTGCGTAGTAACAGCCAGCGGCTACGCTTGATGACCTGGCGCGCTTTTGGTTCGGCCCGTAACGTATTGGCTTGATCGACGCGCACCCGGTCGACGACTTCGCGGCCGAAGCGGGCCACGACATGAAACAAATCGTAGACCACCTCCGCGTTTGGACATTGCTGACGCACTTCAAGGTCCATGGCCGTGTTCATATCCATGGCCACCGCCTCGATTCGCTGGCAGCCTTGCTCGCCCAGCAGCTCAAAGAATGGCCGGATCGCTTCCCGGCTGTTGCCTTCCCCAACCCACAAGACGCGCATACGCTCGGCATCCATGGCCACGGTAGCGTAGCGATGGCCCTTGTGCAGGGCAAATTCGTCCATGACCAAGCGGCGTACGCCCACCGCCGAGAAGTCGCCGTGCAGCTGCTTTAGTCGCCGATGATCAATCTCTTTGATGGTATGCCAGTGCAGCCCGGTCAACCGGGCTATATGGGCTATGGGCAGCAACTGCGCCAGCGCCTCGACCCACAGACGCACGCGGTGCGTGATGCGCGCCCGGCGGTCGAGCCAAACAATGTGCTCGGCCACTCGTGCATTGCAGTGATGGCAGTCCAGCCGCCGTACCGGCACATCGAGCCAGACGCGCTTGTCCAGAACGTCGCGATCGCGCACCTTACGCCTTCGGCGCTCATGCACCAGGGCGCAAGGCTGGTGGCACGCTCCGCACACAGCATCCCTTGCCGGGCAGGTATCGAGAACGATTAACAGTGATCCGTCTTCTTGTTCTTGGACGGTGTCGACAATATGGCCTTCCCAAAACGGGACAGACGACATAGCATTGAGCATGGCGGTGGTTTGATAGACTGATTTGTTTGGCGACTATCAATCTACCAACATCAGGCCACCGCCACCACCTCCCGATTAGATCGTCAACCCCGTCTTCCCCCATTCCCCGCGAAGAACCAAAAAAAACGGCGTGCAATCAATGATTGCGACGCCGCTCAAGCCCCACCATATTGGTTCGGTTTGACTTTTTGCCGTGTCAGCTTACGCCTTGATGCTGGACACGGCGCTTGTTCATGTACCAGCCCACCACACCCAGCAGGATGGCGGCGGCGCCGGCGGGCTTGCCCAGCTTGCGCTGGCGGATGAAGTTGAACAGCGCCAGGCCGTAAGGCATCAGCACCGACACGCTGGTGCCGGTCGGCTTCAGCAGGGCGTCGGCGCGTGCGCGCAGGGCCCAGGTGGCGTGATCGATCGTGCTGTGCAGCATCACTTCGGGGCGCGCCGCGTAACGGATCTGCGCCCGCGCGTGCGCCACGTTACTGCGGAAGAACTCGCCCTCGCGCAGCAGCTCCTGTTTACGCGCCACCGGATCCAGGCTGTGCTTGTGGCCGGCCAGTCCGGTCGTTCCATCTTGATTGTGCATGTTTCCCCTCCTTCGTGTCGCCGCTTAGAGCAGCATGTCGCGGTCGTTCTTCAGTTCCTTCATGGTTGCCGGGAAGGAGAGCTTGTCCTGCTTGAGCAGGGCCAGGCCCTTCGCCACCAGGACGCCGGTGATGACCAGGAACACGACGAACAGGATCAGCAGGATCTTCCAGCCCATGTCGTCCCATGCCAGCGCGACGATGGTCGCGGTGCCGTAGGCGATGGCGAACCAGATCGCCAGGATGGCCGCGCCGAACAGGGCCACGAGTTCGATCAGGTGGTTGCGCACCTCGGACAGCTCGAGCGCGGCCAGTTCCACGCGCGATACCACCAGGCCAAACAAGCTCTTCATGAGGCTGGAGATCCCGCCCATGAGGCCGGGGGTATGCACGACGGTGTCGTCTTTTTGCATGGCGGTCCCCGGTTGCGCTTACTGCTTACGGCTCAGGAGGACGCCGAGCAGCACGCCGATACCGGCGGCAACCGCGAGCGTACGATATGGGTTGTCCTTCACGTAGACATCGGCGTCGTGGGCCAGTTCCCTGCCTCTTTCCATCGCCTGGCCCTGGTAGTGGCTGGCGCGGCCCAGTGCGCGGTCGAGCAACTCCATGCCGCGGCTGCGCAGTTCGTCCGCCTTGTCGCCCGTCAGGGCGGCGGCGGCGCTCAGCATCGACTGGGCGTCGCGCACCAGTGCCTTCATGTCCGACGATGCGTCGGCGGCATTGCTGTCGAACTGGTAGCCGTGGGCGTGGGATTTCAGGTTACTGCGGGTGGTGTCAAGCATGGTGTGCTCCATTGTTATCGATGGGTGAATGTGTAAAGCCGGCTCAGGCCAGCAGGTCGCGCATGTCGTCGGCATGCTCCTCTTCGACGGCCATGATGTCGGTGAGCATCTTGGTCGTCGTCGGATCGCGGTCGCCGATCGCCTGGATCATCTGGCGATAGGATTCAATGGCCACGCGCTCGGCGATCAGATCGGCGCGGATCATCGCCTGCACGTCGTCGGAATCGTCGTACTCGGCGTGGCTGCGCGCGGTCAGCGTGGCCGGATTGAAGTTCGGCGATCCGTTGAGCTGCACGATGCGCTCGGCGATGCGGTCGGCATGGTCCTGCTCTTGCTGGGCGTGCTCGAGGAACTCGGCCTTGATGTGGCCGGTGTTCGGGCCGCTCACGGTGTAGTAGTGGCGCTTGTAGCGCAGCACGCACAGCAGTTCGGTGGCCAGCGCGTCGTTCAGCATCGCGATGACCGCCTCGCGGTCGGCCTGGTAGCCCTCGGTGACGGCGCCGTCGTCGAGGTTGGCCGCCGCGCGGCGGATCGCCCCGACGTCGAAGCCATGCGCCAGGTGTTTCGTTTCTTCCATAGTGTTACCTCGTGAAACCGGTTGCAATTAACAGCTCAACGCCCCGCGGTGCGTGGCGGGATTCCAGCATTCTCGTTCGACAGCACGATCTCGACCCGGCGGTTGAGCTGGCGGTTGGACGCCGTGTCGTTCGGGGCCACCGGGAAGGCCTCGCCATAGGCACGCATGGCGATGCGGTCGCGCGGCACACCCATCGAGCCCAGCGCCGAGGCCACGGCTTCGGCACGGCGCTGCGACAGCTCCTGGTTGTACGAGGAGCTGCCGGTACTATCCGTAAACCCTTCGACCAGCACGGTACGGTTCGGGTTCTGCGCCATGACGTCGGCCAGTTTGCGCAAGGTCGACATGCCGTTCGGCGTCAGGGTCGACTGGTTGGTGGCGAACAGCACGTCGCCGATCGTCACGACATAGCCGCGCTCGGTCTTGACGGCATGCAGTTCGACCAGCATGGCTTCCAGTACCGCTGCGCGCTGGGCCAGCGCGGCGTTCTGCTGCTGGGCGGCGGCGGCCTGCTGCTGGGCAGCCTGGGCCTGGGCCTGGGCTTGCGCGGCCTGGGCCTGGGCGGCCTCGGCTTCGCGCTTGGCGCGGTCGGCCTCCGCGGTGCGGGCCGCCAGGCGGACCTGGTCGCGTTCGCGCGATGCGTTGGCGATGTCGGCTTCCGCCGCCTTTGCCCTGGCAACTTCCACCGCGGTGGCGACGCGCTGCTTGGCCACGTAGGCCAGGCGGTCGACGTCGGCCACCGCTTCGCGGCGCGCGGCCGCGGCGTTGGCCTGGTCGAGCGCGTCGCTGGCCTGCTTGAATTCGAGCGGCGCATACTGCGCGACCTGCGGGTTGTTGTTGGCGGAGACGAAATCGGCGCGCGCCTGGTCCAGCGTCGGCGTGGTCATCGGGGCGGTGGCGCAGGCCGTGACCAGCACGGCGGCGGCCAGCAGCGACATCGTGGAACGGGTTTTCATGGCTTGTCCTTTTTTCCTGGGCGCCGCGCTGGCGCGGCGGTCAATGAAGGGAACTTCTTCTTATTCCGGGTGGCTTACTGCGTCGAGGTCGTAGCCGACGGCGCATTGGCGCGCTCGACTTCCTCGCGCAGCACGCGCAGGTCGGCATCGAGGGCGTTGGCGGCCGCGGTGGCCTTGGCCGAATTGGCCTTGCTCTGCGCCAGCTTGGCATCGGCCTGGGCCTGGATCGCCAGCTCGCGGGCCAGCTTGTAGTCCTTGGCCGCCAGGGCCGCGTTGGCACGCACCATCTTGTCGCGGGCCGCGGTGATCTCGGCCGGGGCCAGCTCGGCGGCGCCGGCCGACACGGCGTTCTCGACGGCATTGCGCGACACCGCCACGTCGGCGGTCGCAGGCGCTTTCTGCGGGCTGGCGCAACCGGCCAGCACCAGCACGGCGCAGGCAGCCAGTGGCGTCAAGAGACGACGCATCGCATGTTCTTGGTCCATCGCTTTTCTCCTGTTGATGAGGAAATGTCCTTGGTAACGTTATAAACCTGTTATCTCTTGCCTTCGGTTCGCTGGCGCACATTGCCCCGCCGGTCGGGGTTTGCTCAACAGGAGAGCGTTAGGCAGCGCACATTGGGTGGCGAGGCGTTTGCGCTAAGCTGGCCTGCACCTACCTACCACCGAAAGTCCGCCATGGTCGAGACCGACAAGCAGGCGGCGCAGGGCCGTCGTCCGGCGCGCCGCACGAGCAGCAAGATACTGTTGAGCATCCTGGGCATCCTGATCGCCATTCCGGTGATCGCCATCGTGTTCATCCTCACCTTCGACTGGAACCGCGCCCGCCCCTGGATCAATGCCAAGGTCAGCGAGGCCATCGAACGCCCCTTCGAGATCCGCGGCAACCTCGACGTCGAATGGGTGCGGCCCGCCAAGACTATGGCGCCGTCCGAACGCACCTGGCGCGACCACATTCCCTGGCCGCACCTGATCGCCAACGACACCCATGTCGGCAACCCGGCCGACCTGCCGGCGCAGGATTCCGGCAGCGCGCGCCGATTCTCGTTCTCGGTCAATCCCTTCGCCCTGCTGTCGAAGACCATCAACATCCCGCTGCTGCGCTTCGACGGCCCGCGCGTGGACCTGCTGCGCCTGGACGAGCAGCGCAACAACTGGACCTTCAGGCGCAAGGAAGAAAAATCCAAGTGGACGCTCGACCTCGATCGCGTGGTGCTGACCGACGGCATCGTGCACATCAAGGACGCGGTGACGAAGGCCGACGTGACGGCCAAGGTGCGCACGCTCGAGAATGGCGGGCGCTACGGCGTCGGCTGGACCCTCGACGGTACCTATAACGGCGCCAAGGTCAGCGGTGGCGGCAAGGCTGGCGCGGTGCTCTCGCTCAAGCAGCAGAGCACGCCCTACCCGGTTCAGCCCAGATGCGCTCGGGCAAGACGCGGATCGCGCTCGAGGGCACGGTGACGCGCCCGGCGAAACTGGCGGCCATCGACCTGAAGCTGGAACTGGCCGGCCCCAGCATGGACCAGCTGTATCACTTCACCGGCGTGGTCCTGCCCACCACCGGTCCGTTCTCGACATCGGGGCGCCTGACCGGCACCCTGGGCGAGGAACGCGAGGGCAAGCGCACCGCGCGCTGGGTGTACGAGGACTTCGAGGGCAAGGTCGGGGACTCGGACATCGGCGGGCGCCTGGAATACGCCACCGGCGGGGCACGGCCCAAGCTGTCGGGCAATGTCCGCTCGCGCCAGCTGGTGTTCGCCGACCTGGCGCCGCTGATCGGCGCCGACTCCAACGCCGCCAAGAAGGAGCGCAATGCCGACGCGGTGCAGCCGGGCGGCAAGGTACTGCCGGTCGAGGAATTCAAGACCGAACGCTGGAACAAGCTCGACGCCGACGTGCGCTTCGCCGCCGACCGCATCGTCCGCGACACCGCCTTCCCGATCAGCAAGCTGTCGACCCATTTAAAGATGGACAATGCGGTGCTCGACCTCGAGCCGCTGGAATTCGCCATGGCCGGGGGTACCGTGCGCTCGAACATCCGCCTCGACGGCCGCGGGCGCCAGGGACCGAAGGCGATCAAGGCCCAGGCCAAGGTCACGGCCCGGAAAATCGAGATCAAGAAGCTGTTCCCGAAGATCGAGCAGCTGCAGGCCTCGGTGGGCAGCATCAGCGGCGACGCCAGTCTCACCGCCCAGGGCAATTCCGTGTCCAGCCTGCTGGCCGGTTCGAACGGCGAACTCAAGACCCTGATCAGCCAGGGCCAGGTCAGCAAGATGATGCTGGAGATGATGGGCCTGAACGTGGCCAACATCGTCATCACCAAGCTGTTCGGCGACAAGCAGGTGCAGCTCAACTGCATGGCCACCGATTTCGGCGTCACCAACGGCCTGGCACGCACGCGCTACTTCGTGGTCGACACCAAGGAAGCGCTGATCAACATCGAGGGCAGCATCAACCTGGCCAACGAGCAGCTGGACTTGCGCATCGATCCGAAGACCAAGGGCCTGCGCCTGATCTCCTTACGCTCGCCCTTCTACGTGCGCGGTCCGTTCAGCCAGCCGGATGTGTCGGTGGATAAGGGTGTGTTGGCAATGAAGGCCGGTAGCGCCATCGCGCTGGCGGCCATCGCGGCGCCGGCAGCGGCCCTGCTCCCGCTCATCAATACCGGCCCGGGCGAGGACAGCGACTGCGCCCGCCTGCTGTCGGACGCGCGCGAGAAGCCGAAGGCGCCGCCGCCGGGCAAGACCCAGCTCCGCTGAAACATTTTTTACATGGCACTGTGTGTTGTCGAACAGATCAGTACAGACGCAAAACGGTATCTTGCTCACATGGACTCGACGAACACTGCCGCATGAAGCGATTTGGTATCACGACCGCCCTGGCGGTCATGCTGACCCTGGGCCAGGTCGCGGGATGCGCGACCTCGGGCGGCGGTGGACCGGTGGCGCAGTACGTGGACGACGCCACCATCACCGCCGGTGTCAAGGCCGCCATCGTCCGTGAACCGACGCTGAGCGTCTTCGACATCGAGGTCGAGACCGTGCAAGGCGTTGTACAGCTGAGCGGATTCGTCAGCTCGGCGGACAGTGTGGCGGCCGCGGCATCGGTTGCCCGGACCGTAAAGGGCGTGAAGTCGGTCAAGAATGACCTGCGCTTGAAATAACCCACCGTAAAGGAGATCAACATGAAAACCATCAAACAACTGGCAGTGACCGCAACCCTGGCAACCGCAGCCCTGGGCCTGACCGGCTGCGCCGGCATGTCGCAGCAGGACAAGAACACCGCGATCGGCGCCGGCGCCGGCGCCGTGATCGGTGGCGCCCTGACCGGCGGCAGCGCAGTCGGCACCGTTGGCGGCGCAGCCGTGGGCGGCGTGGTCGGCAACCAGGTTGGCAAGACCAACTGATCGCTGCCTGACGCGATCGGCATAGGGGACGGCCCTGAGGGCCGCTCCCCTGCCACACCACCCGGCATGCGGGTCCGCACCGGGCGGTTCGAGTAGTTGAGGTCAAGACAGGCGGGGTACGCCCAGTCGGTCGAAATAGCCGATAGTCATCACTGTTTTGAGTAGCCTATCGCTGTTGTGCCACCAGCGGCGGCTGTTCGCCGCCACGTGCCTTGCTGCCGACGGCCAAGCCCCAAGCTTGAGCAGTTCCCGATACATGGTGCTTCCGCGTTTCCAGTGCTTGAGCTGGATAGCTCGCAGCCTGTGCCGCAACCATTCATCGAGTCCGCGCCAGACCTTTGGGGTTTGCGCCAACTGGAAGTACCCTTTCCAACCCAGCATATAGGAACGAAGTCCCTGCACCACATCCGGCATGCTGCGTCCGCCGGAACGGCAGGTCAGCTCCCGAATACGTTGCTTGAACGCTTGCAGCGGCTTGTCAGCCACCTTGCGTTTGATTTCGCCTCCACGCGCCACCCACAGGCTGTAACCGAGGAACTTGCGGCCGAAGACGCTAGCTACCGCGCTCTTGCCCTCGTTGACCACGAGGTGCAACTTGGCATAGCAGCGCCGCAGCAGCCCCATCACCCGCTCACCCGCCCGCCTGCTGCGCACATACACATTCGCATCGTCGGCGTAGCGTGCAAAGCGATGGCCGCGCCGTTCCAGTTCCTTGTCCACTTCATCGAGCATCACGTTGGCAAGCAGCGGACTCAATGGCCCGCCTTGCGGCGTTCCTTCGCTTCGCTCCTGCACCACGCCATGGTCCATGATGCCGCTGTTCAGATAGGCACGGACCAGCCGGATCACTCGGGCGTCGTCGATGCGTTTCTTCAGGCGATCGATCAGGATGTCATGGTTGACCCGGTCGAAGAATTTCGACAAGTCCACGTCCACCACGATTCTCAACCCGGACTGGACGTATGCCTGAGCGGCTAACACCGCATCCTGCGCACGCCTGCCCGGCCGAAAACCATAGCTGTGCTCACTGAAAGTGGGGTCAAGGATCGGCTGCAGCACCTGTAGCAGTGCTTGCTGGATCAGGCGATCCGTCACCGTCGGAATGCCGAGCTCGCGCTCGCCACCATCGGGCTTCGGAATCGTCACCCGACGTACCGGGCTGGGCCGATACGTCCCTGCAAGCAGTTGTTCACGTATGTGCAGCCACTCGGTCGCCAGTAGACGCGAGGTCTGGTCAATGTCCAGTCCATCCACGCCGGCAGCTCCCTTATTGGCCCGTACACGCTTGAACGCCCGCCGCAAGTTCTCTGTCGTCAGCGCCGTTTGCAGCAGCGCCGACCCTGTGCCTCCGGTTGCATGCCGCGGGCAGAACGCTTCGTCGCTGAAAGCATCGAGCATGGCTTCACCTTGCCCTACGGCTTCCCGCCCCGCGTTAGCGGGCATCTGACGCTGTGCCTTCTGCATCGACATATCGGATTCACTCCTACTCGTTTGGTCCTTCGTCGGCGGAGTCGAGCCTTCCCGGCGCTACCTCCAACTACTATGACCTCTGCTGAGACCCCGCTCCGATTTTTTTTTTCGTCGCCCTTTCAGGCACAAGGCGGGGCGTCCCCAGGTAAGGGCCGCACTCCTTCATCACACAACCGCCGCATCTACGCCACCTCTCCTTGACCACAAGAGCTTCGCGATTCATGGCCCGCTCGCCCTGATCGGCAACGCCTTCTATGCGATTCGTGTTCCTCGGCTCATGATTTACGCTCCACGCTTCCTTCCCACACTCGGTTACCCTCATGCAGTTGCGCTTCACTTCGCTCACTGTGGTCAGCTCGCGACGGGACTTGCACCCGCAGGAGTGCGCCCATGCTGGGCGCACCATGACAAGAAAGCCTGGCGATGCCAGGCTTTTTTCATGGTGCCGGCAGGGTTTACATGACACCGTGGATGGGCTGGGTGCCCGCTTCCCTCACGATCTCGTAGCAGGTGCACGAGGCCGCCGCCAGGCCTTCAGGATCGAGGATCTCGATGTTCCCGCGGCTGTAGTTGATCAGCCCCTGCTGCTGCAGCGCGCTGGCGGCCTTGGTGACGCCGACGCGGCGCACGCCAAGCGCATGCGCGAGGAATTCATGGGTCAAGTGGAATTTGTCCGACTGCAGGCGGTCGCGCGTGACCAGCAGCGAGCGCGCCAGACGCGCCTCGAGTACGTGGAAACGGCTGCAGACGGCGATCTGGATCGCCTGGGCCAACTGCGTGTCGGTGTAACGGTAGAGCACGCGCTGCAGCGAAGGATTGTGCGCCACCTCGGCGCGAAAGCGCGCGCTGTCCATGCGGCTGGCGCTGCCGGCGCGCTGGACGATGGCGCGCACCTGGGTGGTATCGTGGCCGAGGGCCACCGTGGCGCCGACCATGCCTTCGCGTCCCACCAGGCCCACCTCCAGCGTCATGCGGCCTTCGGCCACGCCCATCAGGGAAATCAGGCAGTCATGGGGGAAATAGATGTGGCGCAGCGGCTCGCCAGCCTCGCACAGCACGTCGCCGACCGCGACGGTGACGGGCTCGAGCAGCGGCAGGATCTGCGCCAGTTCCTGCGGCGGCAGCGCGGCCAGCAAGAGGTTGCTGTTGTGTTCGGCAATCGGCGGCGGTGCGGCAAAATTCATGTGTTTCTCGCGTGGGGACAACATCAACCCAACCGTCTGTCGGATACATTTGCAAACAATTTAGGTCAGCGTAACCGTCCCGCTCCGATCTGGTATGTACGGTGACGCACGGAACCGCTTGTTGTTCCTGAGGACAATCTCTCAATGCACAGGCCGCCAGCGCGTCTCGTATCCGGCCTCAACAAGAACTTCTCCGAAAGGAACCAGCATGAACACCTCCCCCAACCCGTCCGCACGCGAACGCATGCATCCGCTGATGATCCTGGCCGCGCTGGCGGTCCTGCTGTTCTGCCTGGTCGGCACCGCGGCGATCCTGGGCTGGATTCCCTCGTCGGTGGGCGGCAACAAGGAGCGCCAGCTGAGCGAAGCCGAGCGCCTGGCGCTGGCCTCGACCCTGCCGCAGGGAGCGCCGCAGCCGGCGCCGGGCGCGGCCGGCAACCTGCCCGGCCAGCAACTCGCGCCGGGCTACGTGCAGGCGCCGAACACCGCCGCGCCGGCCGACTATCCGGTTCAGCCGGCCCAGGCCTATGCGCCAGCGGCGAACTACACGCCGGCACCCGTGGCGGCGGCGCCGGCACCCGCGCGCGTGGTCGAACGCGTGGTCGAGGAGCCGGTCGGCAAGCCGGCCAAGAAAACGGTACAGGTGGCCGCGGCCGACAGCGGCCGCAACTGGTGCTCGAACTGCGGCAACGTCGAGTCGGTCCGCACCATCAAGCAGCGTGCCGAAGGCAGCGGACTGGGCGCCGCCGGTGGCGCCGTCATCGGCGGCCTGCTGGGTAACCAGATCGGCGGCGGCTCCGGCCGCACCATCGCGACCGCCGCGGGCGCCATCGGCGGCGCCGTGGTCGGCAACCAGGTCGAAGGCAATATGAAGGCCAGCACCAGCTACGAAATCCGCGTGCGCCTCGACGACGGCACCCTGCGCACCTTCCGCCAGAGCAGCCCGCCGGCATGGCGCAGCGGCGACCGCGTGCGCATCGTGAAAGGCCGCCTGCGTTCGGTTGCCTGAGCTTCTTTCTCAATGCAATCAAGCCGGGACGGCGCGAGCCTCCCGGCTTTTATTTCATCTAAATAATTTTCTAAAAGCAATGTGCGGCAGCGCACGGACCAATGGATGAGCTAACCCGACAATGACAGGACGCTATCACTGCGTGCGGTGCACATAATAACCATCTCGAAGGGGAAGCATCATGAACAGCATGGCATGGATTGGCATCATCGTCTGGGGAATGATCGTGGCGGCATTTGGCCTCCTGTCGGCGCATCCGCCGGCCGACGCAGCGGCCGGCGGGCTGCAGCCGCAAGACGTGCTGTTCCTGGTAGCAGGCGGCCTGGTTACCTGCCTGATCGGGGTCACCGGGCTGATCGGTTTCATGGGTTGGATCCCGGGCTTGCGCAAGGAAAATGGCCATGCATGATGTTCGCGAAGAACTGATTTCGCAGTAAGTACGCCATCGTACAGAGGCCAGCAGTGGGCAGCGGCATACTGGACTCACGACGCCGAAGCGCGTGATTTTACGGAGGAGCAACATCATGTTGTATACAATTGCCGTTATTCTGATTGTTCTCTGGCTGCTCGGACTGGTGACTTCGTACACCATCGGCGGCTTCATCCATATCCTGTTGGTCGTCGCCGTGATCATGATCCTGGTGCGCCTGATCAGCGGACGAGGTATATAGTTGTTTATTATTGATCAATTTTCGTAAGACCAATCCGCTTCTCAGTCATGCCTGCAGGCTTGCCTCGGCAAGCATGACCGCGAAGCGGATTTTTTGTTAAGGAGAACCACCATGCAAAACAAACTGACTAAATCCGTGATCGCCGCTTCCCTCGTGGCCTTTACCGCGACCGGCTGCGCCGACATGAGCGCGACCCAGCGCGGCACCGCACAGGGCGCCGGCATCGGCGCTGCCCTGGGCGGCATCGTCGGGGCCAGCACCAGCGGCGGCGGCGGCAAGCGCGCCGCGGGCGGCGCGGCGATCGGCGCCGCGGCCGGCGCGGTGATCGGCAATATCTGGTCCAAGCGCATGGAAGCACAGAAACAGGCCATGGAGCAGGCCACCCAGGGCACCGGCGTGCAGGTCAGCCAGACCGCCGACAACCGTCTGAAGCTCGATATCCCGAGCGACGTCTCGTTCGATACCGGCCGTTCCGACATCAAGTCGAACTTCCAGCCGGTGCTCGACCGCTTCGCCTCCACGCTGCAGGAAAACCCGGGCACCACCGTGGTCATCATCGGCCATACCGACAATACCGGCACCGATGCGATCAACCAGCCGCTGTCGGTCGACCGTGCCGCCCGTACCCGCGACTACCTGGCTGCGCGCGGCGTCAACCCGGGCCGCATCACGATCGAAGGCCGCGGCTCGCGCGAGCCGATCGCATCGAACAGCGATGCCTCGAGCCGTGCACGCAACCGCCGCGTCGAGATCTACGTCGCGGAACGCGGCCAGGGCTGATCCACGTCCTGGCGTAAGCGCAAGCTGCAAGTTCTGATCGAACGGTCAGCTTGAACGAAAGCCGCCTGGCGAGAGCCCGGCGGCTTTTTTCATGGCAGCCGCTTACCCACCCGGACGCTGGCGATTCGCCGGCGGCGCTATAGTCGTCCACCAGCGCATCCGGAGCCCTCCATGCAAGACGACGATCCCAATCCCATCCGCATCCTCAAGCAGGAAATCCTGTCCGACGATTACTGCCAGCTCAAGAAAGTCAGCTTCACCCAGCGCCGCCGCGACGGCAGCGTGCAGGAACACACCCGCGAGGTCTACGCGAATGCCGGCGGCACCGCCGTGCTGCTCTACAACCGCGAGCGACGCACCGTCCTGCTCACCCGCCAGTTCCGCATTGGCGCGCATCTGGCCGGCCACGACGGCTCCGTGATCGAAGTCCCGGCCGGCAACCTGGATGACACCGCCCCCGGCGAGCAGGCGCGCGCCGAGCTGTGCGAGGAGACCGGGTTTCGCGGCCGGGCCCTGCGCAAGATGATCGAATTTTTCCCGAATCCCTCGTCGCTGACGGAAACGGTGCACTGCTTCCTGGGCGAATACGGGGAACGCGACCGCCAGGGCCCGGGGGGCGGGAAGGAAGAGGAAGGCGAGGACATCGAAGTCCTCGGGATGGATGTCGACGAGACTTTCAGACAGGTGAAGGCGGGCTGCATCGCCGATGCCAAGACGGTGATCCTGCTGCAATTCCTGCGCGAGGAGTTGCAAGTGCCAAACGACCCGTATTCGGGTGGACGGGGGAAAATAGTCCAGTGGACTGTTTTCCCGCCCACGCGGTCAATTATTGCCAGCACCGCCGCAACATAGCACCCTGCAGCTATCACCGCGTGGGCGGCAAGCCGCCCACCCTACGAAAAGCGCAATGCGGCGTCAGGTGGTTTCGGTGAACGCCAGGTACAGCTCGCGCGCACGGCGCGCCACCGGGCCCGCCTCGAGCGTGCGGTCTTCATAGCGCGTGCACGGCGTCACCTTGCCGTAGTTGCCGGTACTGAAGATCTCGCGGGCGGTCAATAATTCCTCCGGCGCCACGCTGCGCTCCTGCACCTGCACGCCCTCGGAAGCGAGCAGCGCGATCACGCGCGCGCGGGTAATGCCGGCCAGGAAGGTGCCGTTCAGCCTGGGCGTCACCACGGCGCCGTCGTCGGCGACGATGAACAGGTTCGAGGCCGCGAACTCGGCCACGTTGCCGTCGGCGTCGAGCATGATCGCCTGGTCGAAGCCGCGCGCCTTGGCTTCGCGCATGGCGCGGGTCGAGTTGGCGTACAGGGCCGAGGCCTTGGCATCGGTGGGCGCCATGTCCGGCTGCGGGCGGCGCAGGGTCGACAGGCAGCTCGAGAACCCGGTGAACGGCAGCAGCGGCGCGTCGAAGATCGTCAGGGCGAACTGGCTGGCCTCGGCGACCGGAATCAGGAAGCCCTCGGTGCCGAACACCAGCGGGCGGATATACAGTTCGGCGTCTTGCGGGAACTTGGCCACGCCTTCGCGCACCAGCGCTTCCATCTCGTCCACGCTCAAGGGGCAGCGCAGGCCCAGCTTCTCGCTCGATACGATCACGCGTTCCAGGTGCGGACGCAGGTCGGGCAGCTTGCCGCCCATGGCGCGCGCGCCGTCGAAGACCGAGGAGCCCAGCCACAGGCTGTGGTCCATCGCGCCGTACAGCGGCACATTGCCTTCAGTCCATTGTCCGTTGAAATAAGTCAGGTACATGCATGCCTCTTTTTACATTGATACAGTCCATCAGTGTACCGCTTTCGACGGGTTCATTGTTCGGTGGCGAACCATGGTTCGGCTTTGCCTCGCGTACACTATGGCTTTCCAGTATCAACATTACCAATGCTCGCCATTCTTGAACGAATCGATCCCGACAGCGACGACCTCGACCTCCTGGTCGACCTGGTCGATTGCCTGCGCCCGCGTAATCGCTGGGTCTGGCAAAAGGCGGACGATCCGGCCCAAAACGTGCGCACGCTGACCCAGCTGCTCAAGGGCAATCCGTCGCAGGCCTGGTCCTTGCGGCGCTACCTCACCACCCTGCTGGAACGGCGCCGCCACACCAGCCTGTACACCGACATCGGCATCCTCTCCAACGACGGTTTCGTCACCGAACTGAAGCGGCGGGTCACCTACCGCTTCCTGCCGCCGGCATTGAACGACCTCTACCTGTCGGATGCGCTCGACCAGGTGCTGTACGACGAGGACGACCACCAGTGGATCTGCATGGTCCCGACCGCGGACTGGATGGAGCTGTTCGACGTCATCGCCAATGCCCCGCCGGCCGAAGACGCAACGCCCGACCAGGCGCGCTACGTTACCCTGATGGGCCTGCTGGACGCGATCCGCACCCTGTCGTGCCGCATCTGCGCCCTGGGCCTGGAGCCGCGCCTGATCCACAGCCACAGCGCGATCGAGGATTTCGACTCGCCCTTTCTGATGCAGAACATCGAGGTCAACCGCTACCTCGACGAATATGCCCGCTACCTGGACGGCAAGATCGAACAGCCGGAAGACGCGCGCCACCTCCTGGTGATGCTCGACCAGTGCGAGGACGTGGTGCTGAAGATCCGCCGCGGCGCCCGGTCGACCGGCACCAGCGTGGCCCTGACCTACCTGCTGGTGGCGCTACACCAGAGCATCGACCGGCTGCACAAGCTGCTCTACCTGGTGGACCTGAGCGGTTCGCTGCCGAGCGCGCCGAGCGTGGACCTGGTCGCGGTGGCCACCCGCGCCGCCAAGCCGGAGCAGCCGGTGGCCAGCGGCCGCCGCCTGGCGGCCGTCGCGCTGGCGGAAGAACTGATCGCGGCGCACAACGCCAAGTACCGGGTCCGTGGCCTGCTGCGCGACAATGTGGACTTGCTAGCTCGCAATGTCACCGAGAACGCCAGCCGCACCGGCGAACACTACATCGCCGAAACCCGGCGCGACCTGCGCCACATGTTCGTGGCCGCCTCGGGAGCCGGCTTCATCGTCGGCTTCATGGCGATGTTCAAGATCATGCTGGGCTACCTGCACACCGCGCCCCTGGTCGAGGCCTTCCTGTTCAGCATGAACTACTCGCTGGGCTTCATCCTCATCTACGTGCTGCACTTTACGGTGGCGACCAAGCAGCCCGCGATGACCGCGCAGCACATCGCCGCCTCGCTGCAGCGCGCCGACAACGGGCGCGGGCTGGACGTGGACAGTCTGGCGGACCTTGTCACCAAGGTCTTCCGTACCCAGATAGTAGCCGTGCTCGGCAACGTGCTGCTGGCCTTTCCAGTGGCCTGGGCGATCGCGGTCGGCTACAAGGCGATCAACGGCAACCACATCGTCGACCCGGTCAAGGCCCACCACCTGCTCATGGACGTCGATCCGATCCACAGCCTTGCCCTGTTCTATGCGGCGATCGCCGGCGTCTGGCTGTTCCTGGCGGGCCTGATCTCGGGCTACTACGACAACAAGGCGCTGTATACCCGCATGGGCCAGCGCGTGCGCCAGCTGCGCCGCCTGCGCCGCCTGATGGGCGAGGAACGGCTCGGCCGCTTCGCCGGCTATATCGAGGACAACCTGGGAGGCCTGATGGGTAATTTCTTCTTCGGCTTGATGCTCGGCATGACCGGCACGATCGGCTTCCTGCTCGGCCTGCCCCTCGACATCCGCCACGTCACCTTCTCGACCGCCAACCTGGCCACCGCCCTCGTCGGCCTCGACTACCACGTGCCGCTCGAGGTGGTGGTCAATGCCGCCTCCGGCGTGCTCCTGATCGGCGCGGTCAACCTCCTGGTCAGCTTCGGCCTGGCGCTGTGGGTGGCGATGCGCGCCCGCAAGATCCGCTTCAAGCGCGGCATCCTGCTGATCCAGGCGCTGGGCCGCCACCTGATCGCGGCGCCCATCGATTTCTTCCTCGGCCCCAAGCAGCAGCCGATCAGCCGCGACTCCAGCAGTGAACTCATCATGAGGGACACGAAATGAACAACAAGCGCCTGACTTCCTTCCTCGCCTTCCTGGCCTTCGTCTGCGTGGTCGCCTCGTGCAAGTCCCTGCCCGATGCGCAATCGCTGCCCGACGGCCCGGCCAAGGCAACGCCGGCGGTGGCCACGCCGCGCGGCATGCTGGACAACAAACAGGCAGCCCAACTGCTGCGCAAGCGCTGGGCCAACGCCTCGCCCGACCTGAAGCAACTGGCGGTGCTGGAGGAACAGGCGACCGGCGCCCCGCTCATCCCCGGCAACAAGGTGACGCTGCTGTTCGACGGGCCCGCCACCATGCGCGAGATGATGGCGGCGGCGCGCGAGGCCAAGTCCTCGATCAACCTCGAGACCTACATTTTCGACCGCGACCCGATCGGCATGCAGTTCGCCGAACTGCTGATGGAAAAGCGGCGCCAGGGCGTGGTCGTCAACATCATCGCCGACGGCGTCGGCACCCTGGCCACCCCCAAGGAGTTCTTCGAGCGCCTGCGCGGCGCCGGCATCAACGTGCTGATCTTCAATCCGGTCAATCCGCTGCAGCGACCCGGCGCCTGGCAGCTGAACAACCGCGACCACCGCAAGATCATGGTGGTGGACGGGCGCGTCGGCTTCACCGGCGGCATCAACATCAGCGAGACCTATGCCAACAGTTCGCTGTTCCGCTCGCGCAAGAAGCCCGAGGCGGTCGACGCCGACCAGGTCGGCTGGCGCGATACCCACATCCGCATCGAGGGACCGGCCGTGGCCGCGCTGCAGTATGCTTTCATCGACAACTGGGTGCACCAGGATGCCGGCGAGCTGCCCCCTGCCGAGTACTTCCCGCGCCTGGCGCCGGCGGGCGACAAGGTGATGCGGGTGCTGGCCACCTCGCCGGACCGCGATTCGGAAATCTACAAGTCGCTGATGGTGGCCATGAACGAGGCCAAGAAATCGATCCACATCACCTCGGCCTACTTCGTGCCGGACCGGCAGATCGTCGATTCGCTGGTCGCCGCGGCCAAGCGCGGCGTGGACGTGAAACTGGTGCTGCCGGGCGTGTCCGACCATGACCTGATCATGTACGCCGGCCAGGCCTTCTACGACGAGCTGCTGGCGGGCGGGGTCCGGATCTACCAGCTGCAGGTGGCGGTGCTGCACGCCAAGACGGCGGTGATCGACGGGATCTGGTCCACCATCGGCTCGGCCAACATCGACCGCCGCAGCTTCATCCACAACTACGAGCTGAACGTGGTGGTGCTGGACCCGGCCTTCGGCAAGGACATGGAAGCGGCCTTCAACGAAGACCTGCGCAGCTCCAAGGAAGTGACGCTGGACCAGTGGCGCGACCGCCCATGGAAGGACCGGCTGCGCGAATTCATCGGGCGGCTGGCGGAGTACTGGATCTGATGTTGAACGCGTGGGCGGGGAACCCGCCCACCCTACGAGATACCTTGGTGCTTACAGCCCCGCCGCCATCAGGCCATCGATGTGCGGGGTCCACACGCTGCCGGTGCGCATGAACTTCTCGGTGGCCATCATCTCGAAGTGCCCGTGTACCACGTCCCAGCCGTAGCGGTCGATCTCGACCTTCTGCGGCTCCACCCGCAGCACGTTGAACGAGTTCACCTCGCCCCGCCCGCGGGTCGAGGTGGCCGTCCCCGCCTGCACCACCAGCGCCGCATACTCGCTCAACTGGTAGCGCGCCGCCGTGCTGCCGGCGTGGCTGGCATGCATGTGTCCGCCCATCAGGATGTCCACACCGCACTCCGAAAAGGCCTGCATGGCGCGCGGCGCCCGGTTCACCAGGTCGCGTTCCTCGAAGTGGTCGGGCAGGTCGAAAGGATGGTGGGCGACGATGATGCGCGTGATCTCCGGCGGGACATCCGCCAGCTGCCGGCGCACCACGTCCAGCTGGTCGCGGCTGACCTTGCCGTCCTTGATGGTGAAGGAGCGCGCCGTGTTGACGCCCACCACGGCGATCTCCTCGTCCAGGTAGAACGGATCGAGGTCGTCCGTGATGTAGCGCCGGTAGCGCGATAGCGGCTTCACGAAGCGGCGGAACACGTTGTACAGCGAAATGTCGTGGTTGCCCGGCACGATGATCTGCGGGCCCGGCAGCGTGTCGAGGAAGGCGCGCGCCTCTTCGAACTGTTCCGGCCTGGCGCGCTGGGTCAGGTCGCCCGAGACCACCAGCACGTCCGGATCGATCCGTTCGATCAGTTGGCGCAGCGGCGCCAGCAGGCTGTGGTCGACGCGGCCGAAATGCAGGTCCGACAGGTGTACGAGAGTGCGCATCTTTTCCCCGGGTTGAGCGTTGGTTCAGATGTCCTGCGGCGGCGCCGGCCGCAGCGGCGCCCGCGCGCGCCGGCGCCGGTGGAAGGTGGCGGCGCCGGTGATGCAGATCGCCAGCCAGCCGCAGCCTTCGGCGAATGCCGCCAGCACGTCGGACAAATAATGGACTCCAAGATACATCCTCGAGAACGCGACCGTCGCCACCATGGCCAGCGCCAGCGCGAAGGGCAGCACCCTGCCCCACCAGGAACGCGCCTGGCGCGCCGCATAGCAGGCGAGGAAGCCGTACAGCACCGTCGCGCCCATCGCGTGGCCGCTGGGGAAACTATAGGTGCTCAGTTCCAGCAAGGGCTCGGCGAAATGCGGGCGCGCGCGCTCGAAGCTGTGCTTCAGCAGCACATTGAGGATCTGGCCGCCCGGCACGCTGGCAAGCAGCGCCACCGTCCAGTAGCGGTGCCCGCGCCTGAGCAGCCAGATGCCGGCCAACAGGGCCATGGCCAGGATGCCGGGCGTGCTGTGCATGTGGGTCAGCAGCATCAGGAATGCGCGCAGGCCCTCGTTGGCGCGCGCGTGCGCGTGCAGCCAGTTGGCGACCTCGACGTCGAGCCGGGTGATCGGGGCGCCGGCGACGACGGCGCCAGCCATCTGGGCGAACACCGCGGTCGCCAGCAAGAGCATGACCACGCCGGCGGTCAGGTGCAGGCCATACGCTCCTTCGGGGGAAAAGCGGGCGGCGGCAAAACGGTGGAGTCGGGGAAGGATGTAGTTGGTCATGCCTGCTTCGGGTGGTTTCGCGGATGCGCTTCCCTATGTGGGGTCTTGGCGAAAAAACCACAACAATAAAAATTTACTGTATATCCAACCAGTACCTGTGGATTTATACAGTGGTTGTGATATTCTTTACTCACTTCAACGTTTTTAATAAAAAGGAAGCACCATGACCACTCTGAACAGCAACTTCGGCCTGGAATATGCACCTGTCCCTTTTATGGTCCGCCTCGGCCGTCGCGAACTCCTGATCACCCGTGATTTCCGCAAGCGCTTCTACGCGGTGAATCCGATCATCGAATGCGATACCGGCGTTGAAGCAGGTCATCTGGAAATCCTGCTGTTCAAGCGCTGGCTGCTCATCCTGTCGAAAGCGCACTAAAAAATTCGCATATTGTTAGGCGAATAAATTCGTTCCTTCAGGGGGAACTGAGCCGTAAGCTGAAGGCTCCAAACTGCCCTCTGAAAGAACGACATGCTTCGCACAACCTTCCTCCTCTCGCTGGCCGCTCTGACGCTGTCGGCTCCACTGCTGAGCGGACCGGCCGCAGCCGCAGACGTCACCCTGCTCAACGTGTCCTACGATCCGACGCGCGAACTGTACCAGGACATCGATGCCGCCTTTGCCCGCCAATGGAAGGCGAAGACCGGCGACAACGTCACGGTCAAGCAGTCGCATGGCGGTTCAGGCAAGCAGGCGCGCGCCGTCATCGATGGCCTGTCGGCCGACGTCGTCACGCTGGCGTTGGCCTACGACATCGATGCTATCAGCGAAAAGGGTTTGATTGCGCCCGACTGGCAGAAGCGCCTGGCTTACCGCAGCGCGCCCTACACCTCGACCATCGTATTCCTGGTGCGCAAGGATAACCCGAAAAAGATCCGCGACTGGGGCGACCTCGTCAAGCCGGGCGTGGCGGTGATCACGCCGAATCCGAAGACCTCGGGCGGCGCGCGCTGGAACCACCTGGCGGCCTACGGCTACGCGCTGCGCCAGCCGGGCGGCTCGCCCGCCAGCGCCAAGGATTACCTGGCCAGGCTGTACAAGAACGTGCCGGTGCTCGACTCGGGCGCGCGCGGCGCCACCACCACCTTCGTCGAGCGCGGCATCGGCGACGTGCTGCTGGCCTGGGAAAACGAAGCCCTGCTGGCCCTGCGCGAGCTGGGCCCGGACAAGTTCGAGATCGTGGCGCCGTCGATCAGCATTCTGGCCGAACCGCCGGTGGCCGTGGTCGACAAGAACGTCGACAAGAAGGGCACCCGCAAGGTGGCGCAGGCCTACCTCGAGTTCCTGTACACCGATGAAGCGCAGGACATCGTCGCCAAGAACTACTACCGTCCGGCAGTGGACAAGTTCGCCAAGAAATATGCGTCGCAGTTCCCGAACGTGAAGCTGTTTTCGATCTCCGAGCTGGGCGGCTGGGCCCAGGCGCAGAAGGCGCACTTCGCAGACGGCGGCCTGTTCGACCAGATCTACGCGCCGGGCCGCTGAGCCGTCATCTTCACGGGCGGCCGCCTTGCGGCGCCGCCCGCCACTGCGGGCCCGATTGCAGCAGGCCACAACAGGCGGCGATCCGCGTCGCGGTGAGCGTCGTCCTGTCCCCGTCGAGCCCGGCGCCGAAGCGGTAGCAGCCGTCCACGGTCTCGATCTCGATCAATCCGCTTCCGATACCCATCGCGATGTATTCCCCCTCGGGCGAATTCGAGCGCAGCGCCGGCAAGGGCGCGATGCGCACCGAACGCACCTTGCCTGCAACCAGCACCAGCATGTCCTCGTGCTCCAGCGCCCAGTCTTCGGCCTGATCCCGGTAGAGCATGAGCTCGTCGCGCACGAACAGGTTGCGGTACAGGAGCGCCGCCATGGCGGTTCCCACCAGTACCAGCAGCCACACCTTGAACCAGGAAAAATGTTCCGACGGACCGTCGAACAGTCTGAACCCGAGCCAGGCCAGCATCGCCAGGCCGGCACAGGACACCGCAACGATCGGCAGCCGCCTCGCGGGCGGGCAGACGATATGCAAGGGTTCGGAATCCAAAGGCGACGGGTAGCGGGTCATGAGCGTCGTGTTATCAGTGACGGCCACTGTAAGACTAAAAATATCCGCAAGGCAAGCGAAAACGCCGGATTATCCAGCCGGGCTAGGATGTGACCGTTCATCAACGGCCTGTCCTGCGGCCGACGCCGCGGGCAGTCCTCTTCACTCACTTGAAAAGGATGTACGTCATGGCAATCAGACTCAGGAAACTCCACGATCAGGTCATGGTCATCACCGGCGCCACCAGCGGCATCGGCCTGACCACCGCCCGCATGGCCGCCGCACGCGGCGCCCGCCTGGTGCTGGCGGCGCGCAGCAAGGACGCCCTCGACGAACTGGCGGACGAACTGCGCAGCCGCGGCGTCATGGTCGAGACCGTGGCCGCCGACGTCGGCAACATCGCCGACGTCGAGAAGATCGGCGAGAAGGCCATGGCGCGCTTCGGACGCATCGACACCTGGGTGAACAATGCCGGCATCTCGGTGTTCGGCCGGCTCGAAGAAGTCAAGCCGGAAGACCACCACCGCCTGTTCCAGACCAATTTCTGGGGCACCGTCAATGGCTCGCTGGAAGCGTTGCGGCGCATGAGGCGTCACGGCGGCGCCATCATCAACGTCGGCAGCGAAGTGTCGGAACGCGCCATCCCGATGCAGGGCATGTATGCGGCCTCCAAGCATGCGGTGAAGGGCTTCACCGATGCGCTGCGCATGGAAGTGGAAAAGGAAGGCGCGCCGCTGGCGGTCACGCTGGTGCGCCCGGCCGCGATCGACACCATGTTCGCGGTCCACGCGCGCAATTACATGGACAAGGAACCAGCGCTGCCGCCGCCGATCTACGCGCCGGAAGTGGTGGCCGACGCCATCCTGTACTGCGCCGAGCATCCGAAACGCGACGCCTACGCCGGCGGCGCCTCGAAGATGATCGCGGCCGGCTCCAAGCTGATGCCGGCCCTGTTCGACCGCTACATGAACGCCAGTATGTTCAAGCAGCAGAAGTCGGATCGCCCCACCGCGCCGAACCGCCGCGATGCCCTCTACAAGCCGGACGAGTCGGCCGAACTGCGCCAGCGCCAGGGCATGCCGCAGAACGTGCACGAGCGCAGCCTGTACACCAGGACCAGCCTGCGCTCCTCGCCCTTGACCACCGCCCTGGTGGGCGGCGGCGCCCTGTTAGCCGCCTTCAGCCTCGCGCGGCGGTTTGGTCGTTAAGAAATCGGTGTCCTCCTCGGTCAGCGGCAGATCGGGGATGGACAGCACCTGGTCGGTGTCGATGTCGGCGCCGTCCTTGCCGACCTCGTCGCGCCCGGCCGCGGCGCGCTCGCCGGTGCCGCCCATGTCGCTGTCGCCGGAGAAGTCGGCGTCGCCGACGTCCGGGCCGGCGGTGCCGCCGGCGTGGCTCTGTTCCATGTCCGAGGTGGTGCCCTGGTCGAATTCGAGGGTCTGGTCCGGGTCAAGCGCTTCGGCAAAGCCGGGGCCGCCGACCACGTCGCTGCCGGTGTCGGAAATGTCGCTCGGGCCGAGGGAATCGATGCCGTGTCCCTTGCCGAGACTACGGTCTGGACGTTCCGGGAAGTTATCCGGATCAAGTGTGCTTGCGCCTGTCATGTTGCCTCCAAAACGTGGTTTAGCCATGGGGACAGGCTACCGGTTTTTGCAACATGGCGTCGCCGCGTACAAGCTCAGAAGGCGCGCCGCATCCCCAGGTTGATCGCTCCGCCGCCGCCCTGGCGCACATTGGCGTTCTGGATGCCGCTCTGCTGGCGGATGTGCGAATACGCGGCGTAGAAATCCATCTTGCGCGAAATCGCGTAGGTCGCCCCCACCGCGATCTGGCGGGCGTCGCGGTTGGCCGGGTCGCGGTCGTTCTTGCGGATGTAGGAAGCCAGCAGGGTGGTCGCATGGCCGACCGGCACCGCCACCCCGGCCAGCACGTCGCGGCTGTCGGTGGACGGAGTACTGCTGATGCCGGCGCCGTAGGGATTGTCCGGGTTGAACAGCGGCGAGCTGCCCCAGCCGCGGTTGGCGCTGTAGGCCGCGTAGGCGGTGCCCCAGTCGAAGCGCATGTTGGCGGCGATGATGGAATTCTTCGCGGCCATGCTGATGTCGACCGGATTGATGCGGGTGACCTTGGCCACGTTGCGGTTCTGGTGCGCCGCGCGGATCGTGATCGGGCCGGCCTTGAAGCCGACAGTCATGCCCCAGGCGCGGCCCGAGGGCGAGCCGTCAATGTCGCCCTTGCCCCAGGACGAACCGGCCGTGAAGCCGTTGAAGCGGCTCTGGTAGATGACGCTGTCGCTGCTGCGGCGCGCGTCCTCGGCGCCGCTGCTTGCACCTGCCAGGCCGCCGTGGAAGGGGTCGCCGACCTCGCTCAGCGTGCGGAAATCGAGGTTGTACTGGCGTCCCGCGCCCAGCAGCCGCGCCCCGTCGGTGCGGCGCTGCTGCGACTCATGCCTTGACTCCAGCGTGAAAATTGCCGGCGCATCCGCCGTGCCGCCGGCTTCCCTGGCTTCCCTGACTGCCTCGCGCGCATCGGTGCCCCTGTCGGGAGCAGCCGCATTCTGGGCCGAGGCGCATGCCGCGCTCGCTCCGAGCACGGCGCATGCGACGATGGACATCTTCATGGCTCATTCCCTCTCTGAAGCCATCATTCCCTTCTTTGACGGACTGATCTGTCTACTACCTCACATAAAACCACAGTCGTCCAGGCGTATTCAAGAAAGGCGGCATCGGATCCGTCTGAGCCGAATCTTCCGGCTTACCCACCGTTCTACACCGGTGAGCGCAAGGGCACAAGAGGGTTTCATAAAACCTCGCAGACGCGAGGCCGTTTTGTTGCCGGACGGCTGGCTAGCGGCGCAAGCCCGCGAACGCGGCCGGCTCCCACTCGCGCAAGGCCAGCAGCAAGCCGGTGCCGCGGCGCTGCGGCAGCGGCGCCGCCAGGCTTTCCTCGTGCAGTTGGGCAAAGCGCGCCCGCAGTTGCCGCATTTCTCCTTGCAGCTTGGCCCGCGCGCTCTCGGTCAGCATGCCGTGCACGAAGTCGAGCGCGTCGCCCGGCTGGGCGAAGGCGCAGTCGATGAATTCAGGCATGCCCTGCTCGCGGAAGTACTGGCGGATCGGGCCGCCCGGCAGCCAGTCGAAGTCGCGCGCCACGTTCAGGCGGATGCGGTTGCCGGGCAGGAGGGTGATCAAGGCCAGTCGGTCGAGGCGCAGCAGCAGCTGCACGCATTCGGCTTCGCTCAGCCGGTAGGCCTGCAGCATCTCGGCCATGGTCCAGTGGTTCAGCGCGCACACCGTCACCAACAGCAGGCGCGCATCGGAGACCAGCTCGCGTTCCTGCGCCGGGCTCAAGGTACGCAGCCGCTGGTGGCCCTGCCCTGCTTCCTGCGCCAGCTCGGACAGCGTCAGGCCGACCAGGGAGCAGATCTCGACCAGGCGCTCGAGCGTGAACTGCCCGGTGGCGAACAGGCGCTTGACGCTCGGCTCGGACAAGGCGAGGGCCTCGGCGACGTCGCGGTAGGTCTTGCCCTGCTGTTTGAGTTCGCGCTTGAGGGTGGCGATGAGGTGGGTGATCTCGGACATGCGGGCGATCGTAGCAGGATCAGACCACGGCCGCGAGTGCGATGCCGTTCTTGCCGCTGCGCTTGACCGCGTACATCGCGTGGTCGGCGCGTGCCAGCCAGGCATCGACGTCGGCCGGATCCTGCGGCCGGTGCAGCGCGATGCCGATGCTGGCGCCGACCGTCACGGCGGCGCTGCGTAGCAGGTAGGGTTCCTTCAGGCGTTCGAGCAGCTTGCGCGCGGTGTCCTCGGCGTGCAGCGCGTCGGTGAGCATTTCCAGCACCACGACGAATTCGTCGCCGGCCAGGCGCGCCACCATGTCGGTCTTGCGCACGCCCTGGGCCAGGCGCTCGCCGAACTGGCGCAGCAGCTCGTCGCCCTCCTCGTGGCCGTGGTTGTCGTTAACGGCCTTGAACCCGTCCATGTCCAGGAACAGCAGCGCGCACGGGCGTCCCACGCGGCGCGCGCGGCTCATCGCCTCGGGCAGCGCCGCCAGCAGCGCGCGCCGGTTCGGCAGGCCGGTGAGCACGTCGCGCAGCAGCAGCGCCTGCAGTTCGGCGGTGCGCTCGGCCACCGCCAGCTCGAGGCGCTCGTTCATGGCCAGCAGCGCCTTGCGGTGCGTGACCTCGTTCTGCACCAGTTCGCGCATCGTGCGCGACAGGATCTGCGTTTCGAGGAAGCCGTGCACCTGCGGGATCGGCGGCGGCTCCTTGCCGCTTCGCGTGGCCGCGGTGACGCCTTCGATCGCCTCGCGCAGCGCCGTCATCGGCCGCACCAGGTGGCGCGCCATCAGCGCCGCGGCGCCGGCCAGCACCAGCGCCAGCAGCGCGCTCCAGCCGAGCATGCGCCGCTTCAGGTCTTCCGCGCCCGCCAGCGCCCGGTCCTCGGTCTGGCGCACCAGCACGGTCCAGCGCAGCGAGGCCGGATCGCGCCCGTCGCCGGTCTGGCTGTAGCCGGTCAGGTAGGCGCGGCCGTCCGGCCAGACCTCGCGCAGCGATCCGGTCTGGCCCTGCTGCGCCAGGCGCAGGCTGGCGGTCTCCACCTTCGTTTCGACCAGCGCCGCCGGCCCGAGCATGACGGTGCCATCGTCGCGCACCACGAGGATCTCGGCGCCGTATTCGCGCAGCGCCGGCGTGAGCAGCTTGCGCGCATGGCTGCGCGCCCATTCCCAGCTCAGGTGCAGGCCGAGCACGGCTACCGGCCTGCCGCCGGCATCGACGATCGGACCGGATGCATCGACGAAGCGCCAGGGGTCGGGCTTGCGCGGCAGGATCTTCTCGAGCAGCACCGCGGGATGGTAGTCGGACGCGTGCACGGCGCGGATCCCGGCGGTGAACCAGGGGCGCTTGCTGACGTCGCCCCCCTCCAGCATGCGGCCGGTCGAGGCCACCACCTTGCCGTCGAGGTTAGCGATCCCGATCCAGGCATAGTCCGGGAAACTGCGCTGCAGGCTTTCCAGCACCGCACGGCTAGCGTCAGCGTCGCTCGAATAGCGCACCTGCGGCAGTTCGGCCAGCAGGCGGGTGTCGCGGGTGGCCTGCTCAATCACGCGGTTGAGCGAATCGCGCATCTGCCAGGACAGCTGCTGCAGGCGCAGCTGGGCTTCTTCACGCGCCTGGCGCACGGCGAAATGGTTCACCAGCACCAGCTGCAGCGCGACCGTGAGCGCGACCGTGGCACAGACGGCCAGGGTCATCAGGCTGGACAAACGCATTTTTCCGAAGAGGCCGCTCATGGACGAAGCTTGCGATGCGATGCAATAAACCGACCATTCTAACTAATTTCCTACCGATAAATAAATACCTATCGGCATTACTTATTGCTGGTGAATTATTATTTGCGGCAACGCAACAAAATAGCACGCCAAGTTCGTTAATCTGCGGCACCGACCACGGGCGGCCCTGCCGGTGTAGCATGAGCGCGCCCACTACCGTTTCGGAGCATCGATGAAAACAGCACTGTGCGTGTCGGCCTGCCTGCTTCTCGGATGCGCGGCTGCGCCTTCGGTTTCCCGCATCTCCGACGATGAAGTACGGCGCCTGGCGCGCGAGAACGTACAGGGACTGGCGCTGGCAAGCATCGACCGCGGCCGGGTCGTCAGCGTGCAGGCCTACGGCAAGCGCAGCGTGGAACGCGGCCTGCCGCTCACGCCGCAGACGGTGATGTATGGCGCCTCGCTCACCAAGGCCGCCTTTGCCTACATGCTGCTGCAGCTGGTGGATGAAGGAAAGCTCGACCTCGACGCGCCCTTGCCCGCCCTGTTGCCGCAGCCCCTTCCCGCCTACGACAGGCAGCCATGGGATTTCTCCGACCTGGCGAACGACGAACGCTGGCGCAAGCTGACGCCGCGCATCCTGCTCACCCATTCGTCCGGCTTCGCCAACTTCCGCTGGCTGGAGCCGGACCGCAAGCTGCGCTTCCACTTATATCCTGCAGCTGGTGGTCGAGCGCGGCCTGGGCCTGGACACCGGCCGGGAAATGCAGCGCCGCGTATTCGACCGCTTCGGCATGCGCAACACCAGCATGCAGTGGCGCGCGGATTTCGCGGACAACCTGGCCGACGGCTATACCCTGGACGGCAAGATGGAAGCGCACGACGCGCGCAGCCGCCCGAGCGCGGCGGGTTCGATGGACACCACCATCGAGGACCAGGCGCGCCTGTGGGCGGGTATCGTACGGGGAGAGGGATTGAGCGCGGCAGCGCGCGCCATGATGGTGCGGGCCGCGCTGCCGATCGGCTCCGCCGGCCAGTTCCCGACGCTCGCCGCGCCGCCGGCCACTTGGCCGCAGTCGCTGGCTGCAGGCCTGGGCGTGGTGACCTTCCTTGACCGCAGCGGGCCGGCATGGTTCAAGGGTGGGCACAATGACAGCACCGGCAACATGGTGCTGTGCCTGGAGCACGGCCAGCGCTGCGTGGTCATGCTGGCCAACGACGTGCGCGCCGAGCGGATCTATCCCGAGCTCGCCCGGCGGGTGCTGGGCGAGACGGACATGCCGTGGCGCTGGGAATACGGCTGGTACCAGCCGTAGATGGTCTTGGTTGCGGTCTTAGTTGCCGAAATAACGGCCCGGGCGGTGCCATGCCATGACCATGCTGCTCATGGCGATCGCGCTCAGCGAGGACCAGCCCACCAGTTCGGGCGACACGATGGCCAGCGCCGCCAGCAGGATCACGGCGTCGATCGCCACCTGGGTGCGGCCGGCATTGATGCCGTAGCGCTTCTGCAGCCACAGGGTGACGATGCCGGTGCCGCCCACGCCGGCGCCGTGGCGCGCCAGCGCCAGGATGCCCATGCCGCAGAAGGTGCCGCCGCCCAGCGCCGCGACCATCGGATGGACGTGGCCGATCACCAGGCCGCTCGGCATCAGCTTGAGCAGGGCCATGATCAGGATGCTGCCGAGCAGCGACTTGATGGTGAAGCGCGCGCCCATGAACAGGTAGCCGAACAGGAAAAACGGCAGGTTGATGAGCATGAACAGCAGGCCGACCGAATAACCGGACACGTAGGACACCAGCAGCGAGATGCCGGCCACCCCGCCCGTGATCAGGCCCGCGGCCTGCAGCAGCAGGACGCCCATCGCGACGAACAGCACGCCGACCACGATCCCGTAGACGTCGTCGAACAGGGTGTGCGGCTTGATCGAGACCACGTTCTTGCCCTGGGCCGCCTGCGCTTGCCACGCGCCCTGCATCATCGCGCCACCTCGGTACCCGACACATGCGCCGACGCATGCGGGGCGCATGGGTCAAATCGGTAGGAAGTCGAGCCGGGCTGGAGATGATGCGTCATGTTCCTCACAATGGGTCTACAAAGTCGGGGGCGTCGGCGCTGCCGGAGCATGGCACTTGTGGTGGCAAGATCCGGGAACGTGGAGGGGTATTGCTGGGTACAGCCCGCCATTATTATCGATGTTGCACCGCAATGAAACTTCGCGTTCCGCATGTCAGCCATTCATGCGGCGCATAACTTGATGGGGAAGATAAACGGCATGACGGGTGCGGCCCTAACGGGCCGCACCCATGATCCGTCTTATTTGTACAGCACTTCCGGCAGCCACATGCCGATCGCCGGAAAGGTATACAGCAGGATGATCCCCAGTATCTGCAATCCCATGAAGGGCAGCATCCCCAGGAAAATCTGGTTCAGCGTGACGTGCGGCGGCGACACGCCCTTCAGATAGAAGGCCGACATCGCCACCGGCGGCGACAGGAAGGCGGTCTGCAGGTTCATTGCCACCAGGAGGCCGAAGAACAGCGGGTCGATGTTGAAGTGCTGGAGCAGCGGCACGAAGATCGGCATGAAGATCACGATGATCTCGGTCCATTCCAGCGGCCAGCCGAGCAGGAAGATCACCACCTGGGCCAGGATCATGAACTGCACCGGCGTCAGGTCCATGCCCAGCACCCAGTCGTTGATGATCTCCTGCCCGCCCAGCAGGGCAAAGGCGGCCGAGAAGATGCTGGAGCCGACAAACAGCCAGCAGACCATGGCCGTGGTCTTGGTGGTGAGGTGGGCCGATTCGCGCAGCAGATTGAAGTTAAAGCGGCGGTAGGCGATCGCCAGGATCAGGCCGCCGAAGGCGCCCATTGCCGCCGCCTCGGTCGGCGTGGCCAGGCCGAACACGATGCTGCCCAGCACCGCCAGGATCAGGATCACCAGCGGGAACAATGAGCCGAGCAGCATCTTGAAGATCTCGAGGCGCGCGACGCTGAAGAACACGTAGAAGATGGCCAGCGCTGCAGCCACCAAGGCAAACGTGATCCAGTAGGCCCTGGACGCCGGCTTGGCGACCGGCTCCGGCGCCGCTGCGGGGATCGCCACGTCGGCGGCCGCCGCAACAGGCGTTGCGCCGGCTGCCGGGAGCGGCGCCGCCTCCCCTTCCACCGGCGGCTCGGCCAGCTCGCCCTCGGCGGGCGGTTCCTGCAACCCACCCTCCTCGACGCTGGCCGCGCTGTCGAATTCCTGCTGCGCGCCCATCTCGACCAGCTCCGTTCGTGGAGCATCCGGCGCGGTGACGATCCGGTAGCTCAGGCCCATGACGGCGGCAAAGGCCAGTGCCGGCAGCAGTGCGACGAACAGGTGCGAGGCCAGGGTGCGGCTTGGGACATCGGCGGCGCGCCGGCCCTTGAAGGCACGCACCAGGGCCGGCAGCGCGCTCTTGCCGTAGGCGCCGGGGATCGCCTGCGCATAGGCCGGCAGCGCGACGACGCGCTCGGATGCCGGCAGCGGCGGCGCCATGCCCGGCTTGAGCTTGGCGATGATCAGCACGTAGCCGACATACAGCGCCGCCAGCATGATCCCCGGGAAGAAGGCGCCCGCATACAGCTGGACCACCGAGACGCCGGCCGTCGCGCCGTAGACGATCAGGAGCACCGAGGGCGGAATCAGGATACCCAGGCAGCCGCCCGCCGTGATGCAGCCGGCCGTCAGCTGGGTGCTGTAGCCCGCCTTGAGCATGGCCGGCATCGCCAGCAGGCCCATGAGGGTGACCACCGCGCCCACGATGCCGGTGGCGGTGGCGAACACGGCGCAGGTGACGATAGTGGCCACCGCCAGCGAGCCGGGCACGCGCGCCATCGCCAGGTGCAGGCTCTTGAACAACCGCTCGATCAGGTTGGCGCGCTCCACCAGGTAGCCCATGAAGATGAACAGCGGGATCGAAATGAGCACGTCGTTGGCCATCACCGAGTAGGCCCGCTGCACCATCAGGTCGAGGGTCTGCTGCACCGCCAGGTCGGGGTTCTGGCTGTGGTAGGCGAACCAGGCGAACATCCCCCCCATGCCCATCAGGGTAAACGCCGTGGGAAAGCCGAGCATGATGGCCACCACCACCAGCGCCAGCATCAGGAGGCCCAGGTGGCCGTTGGTCATCGCGCCTGGCGCCGGCATCAGCACGAACAGGGCGATGACGATCGCCACCAGGATCGACAGGCCGAACCAGATTTCCTTCCTCATGGCGTGCGCTCCCCCGGTGCGTTCACGGTCGCCTTGAGCTTGTCGACGTCGACTTCCTCGACGTCGGCCTCGCGCGCCGGCCATGCGCCCCTGCGCAGACAGACGACGCAACGCACGATCTCCACAAAACCCTGCAGCAGGAGCAGCACGCCGGCCAAGGGAATCACCATCTTGAAGGGGTACAGCGGCGGGCCGTTGGCGGTGAGGGTCGAGTGTTCGCGGATGGCGAGCGACTCGGCCGCGTAGGTGGTGCCGGCCCAGACCAGGGCCAGCACGCCGGGAATGAAGAAGACGAAGTACAGGATCAGGTCGAGGCCGGCCTGCAGGCGCGGCGGGAAGAAGATGTACAGCACGTCGCCGCGCACGTGGCCGTTCTTGGCCAGCGTGTAGGCGCCGGCCATCATGAAGGCGGCGCCGTACATCATGATCATCAGGTCGAAGGCCCAGGGATTGGGCGTATTCAGGGCGTAGCGCGCGAAGACTTCCCAGCTGATGAGGAAGGTAAGCGCGACGATCAGCCAGGAGAAGGCCTGGCCGACCCAGCTGCTGACCCGGTCGACAAACAACAAAATGTTCTGCATGGAGCTGCTCCGGTCGCGACGACGAACAGCCATCGATGGATGGCACGGGCACGTGTAGGGTGGTCGGCTTCGCCGCCCGCGCGTCCGACAACACGTTGAAAGGCGCATTGTCCGCACATGCACGGTTTGAACGCGCGGTCGGGAGATCCGACCACCCTACAAAGACGCTTACGCCTTTTTCGGCGGAGCCTTGCGGCCGAAGTAGTGGTTGTAAGCCATGCGGCGCGGGTTGTTGGTGTCCATGTCCCATTTCATCGCGCGCTCGGCAAAGGCGCGCATCGACGCCTCGACCTTCTTGAACAGCGGATTGTCGGCGCCCTTCCTGGCCACCACCTGGTCCCACACGGCCAGCTGCGCCTGCAGCACCGAGTCCGGGGTCTTGTAGAACTTGACCCCATTCTGGGACTGCATGCCGGCGTAGTCCTTGGAATAGCGGTCGACCGCCTTCCACGACATGTCGCTCGAGGCCGCCTCCACGGCGTTCTCGATGATCGCCTTCATCTTGGCCGGCAGCGCGTCATACCTGGTCTTGTTGAAGGTGACCTCGAACTGCTCGGAGCTCTGGTGGAAGCTTTGCAGCATGCAGACCTTGGACACGTCCGGAAAACCCAGCACCCGGTCCGAGCTGGCGTTGTTGAATTCGGCGCCGTCCAGCAGGCCGCGGTCCATGGCCGGGACGATCTCGCCGGCCGGCAGCGCGTTCACCGCTGCGCCCATGGCCGTGAACATGTCGATCGCCAGTCCGTTGGTGCGGAACTTCAGGCCCTTCAGGTCTTCGACCTTGCTGATCGGTTTCTTGAACCAGCCCAGCGGCTGGGTCGGCATCGGACCGGTGAGGAAGGAGACGACGTTGGCGCCGATGCTCTTGTACAGCTCGGCCAGCAGCGCCTTGCCGCCGCCATACTTGTGCCAGGCCAGCACCATGTTGGCGTCCATGCCGAAGGCCGGCCCCGAGGTCCACAGCGCGATGGCGCTCTGCTTGCCGTAGTTGTAGCCCATGACGCCGTGGCCGCCGTCCAGGGTGCCCTTGGAGACCGCATCGAGCAGGCCGAAGGCGGGCACGACGGCGCCGGCGGGCAGCACCTCGATTCTCAATTCGCCGCCGGTCATGTCGTTGACCTTCTTGGCGAAGTCGAGCGCGTATTCGTGGAAGATGTCCTTGCTGGGCCAGGTACTCTGGAAGCGCATCTGCTTTGGCGTTTGGGCGGTGGCGATCATCGGGACCGCGAGGGTGGTGCCGGCGGCGGCGGTGCCGAGGAACTTGCGGCGGGTGGATGCTGGCTTCTTTGAATCGTCGTTACGCTGCTTCATCGTCTGTCTCCTGTCTGGTTTTTTTACACGATTGAATCGCTACACGTACAACAGCTGGCTGATGGGCGGACTTCTCCTTCTGTAAATATCTGCATGCCGACTCGCAGCATGGGCTTGTTTCCTTACGGATTTCTACCACTTGGTTTACGAGGATCGGGCCGTTTTATTTTTCTGTCAAGCATCGCTGTTGTCGGGCCGCCGTCCGGATGCAACAGCGCTCCCCAGGACCACCCGGCTGCACAGTGTGCGCAAGGCGCGACGGGCCTGTGCGCCCTCAAGCCGACTACGCAATTGACGGGCTAGGATCAAAACGTTTGACTTACAACAGGAGGAGACCATGCATCCTGCGTGTGCCATGAGCATCTGCCTGCTGGACAGGACCAACCTGAACGAAAGCTACCAGCATTCGGTCCTGATATCGGCCCTGCGCAGCCTCGCCGCCCTCCAGGTGGTCGCCGCCCACCTCCGTGGAGAACTGTTCCCGAGCCTGAAAACCGTGGCCGACCCATCGCTCTGGTACCAGGGCCTGGCCTTCTTCACCGGGTTCTCGCACATCGCGGTCGTGATCTTCTTCCTGCTGAGCGGCTGGCTCGTGGGCGGTAGCCTGCTGAACAAACTCGGCGAGCCCAACTGCATGATCTCGTATGCGATCGACCGGCTGACCCGCATGTGGATCGTCCTGGTGCCGGCCTTCGTGCTCACGCTGGCGATCGGCACCATCACGCAGACGGTCGACCCGGGCCGGATCAGCTATGCGCCGGATAACGAATATTCGTGGAGCACGTTCTGGGGCAATCTGTTCGGCTTGCAGGGCATGGCGGTCCCCCGCTTCGGCGGCAATTTCTCGCTGTGGAGCCTGTCGAACGAGATGTGGTACTACGCCCTGTTTCCCCTGTTGCTGCTGCCGGCCATCGCGCAGCGGGGCATCACGAAGGTGGCCGGGCTGGCCGCCTGTGCCCTCATCGGCTACCTGCTGCTGTTCGACCTGATGCTGTATTTCCTGATCTGGCTGCTCGGTGTGCTGTTTTCGCGGATCCGCATTGAAATGGGGCGCGCCGCGCGCTTCCTGTTGATCGTCGTGATCCTTGGGCTGGCCGTCCATTTCCGCTTGAGCGGCAGTATCGGCACCCTGGTTGCGGCAACGTTCACGGAAGACCTGCTGTTCAGCGTGCTCTTCCTTTGCCTGCTGTCGAGCCTGCAGTTTCCCGCGGATCAGGCGCGCATGGGGAACCGCCTGGCGAAGCTTGCCGGACTGCTGGCGCCGTTTTCGTTCACGCTGTATGTGATCCACTATCCCCTGATTCACCTGGCCGAGTTCCTGCATGGCCCTAGCGGGACGCAGACCCTGTCGACGAGCGATCCTGCGTCCCTGATCGTCTACGCGGCGCTGTTCGTCGCGATCGTGGTGGTCGCCTACCTCTTTCACCTGCCGTTCGAGGCGCATACTTACCGGCTGCGGCGCTTCGTCAAGCGGATGGTGCTGGCGTCTGCGGGCGAGCCCTATTTCAGTCAAAGGTGACGGGCAAGCGGAGGACATTCTTCGCTCCTGCAGAGGAACGAAAAAGCCCCAACTTGTGGGGCTTTAGTTCAGTATGCTTGGCGGAAGCGGTGTCCGCCAATTTACGCCCTAAGTCATTGATTCATAAGACAACATTTCCTCTACATCCAGACTACCCACATTTCTACCCCCTTCGCAGTTATTCTTGACCGTACTCAGCAGTAGCGTTGACTTCTTGCAATCCGCCTTAGAGCAAGACGGGCAACAATGCCCCGTTACCGTATTCCATGAGGCATCTCATGCAAGAGCGCGCCCTTCTACGCGGCTGGATCGCTCGACGCAGCGTTGAGCGGCGCCGTCATGCCGACACCCCTGTCCGCGTTGTCAGCAGCGGTTGTAAACTGATACAGGCAGCGATTGAAAACTGATACACCATTTTGAGAAGATGGCCGCTTTGCGGAGCGGCCTTGAAATCCAAAGAGGTGTACGTGGAAATCCAACTCCTGAAGAAGCATGGGTTAAGCCTTCGGCAGATCGCCGCCGAGGTAGGCTGCGCAGTGAACACGGTGCGCCGGCATCTGGCCCTGGAGGCTGTGCCGAAGTACGAACGCAAAGTGAAGCGCAAGACGAAGCTGGCGCAATTCGAGCAGTACCTGAAGGATCGGCAGCAAGCTGCTCAGCCCGACGTGATACCGGCCACCGTGCTGTACCGCGAGATCGCCGCGCGCGGCTACGAGGGCGGCATGAGCCAGTTGCGCGCCTTCGTGCGCACCTTGCGCCCGGCGCCTCCGGCCGACCCGGTGGTGCGCTTCGAGACGGCGATGGGCGAGCAGCTGCAGGTGGACTGGGTTGAATTCCGCAAAGGCAGCGCGCCGTTACATGCGTTCTGCGCGACGCTCGGTTTTAGCCGGGCCAGCTACGTGGAGTTCGTCAGCAACATGAAGGTGGAAACCCTGATCGCCTGCCATGAGCGCGCTTTTGCGGCGTTTGGGGGCGTGACGCGGCGGGTCCTGTACGACAACATGAAAACAGTGGTGCTGGAGCGCGATGCGTACGGCGAAGGCGAGCACCGCTTCCACGCCGGCTTCCTGGACTTTGCCAGGCATAGCGGTTTCGTGATCAAGCTGTGCCAGCCGTACCGGGCCAAGACCAAGGGAAAAGTCGAACGCTTCAATGGCTACCTGCGCCGCTCGTTCTATGTGCCGCTGGCGAGCCGGCTGGCGCAAAGCGGCCAGAAGCTCGACGTCGTAACGGCCAATGTGGAAGTGGCCCACTGGCTGCGCGAGGTGGCCAATGCGCGCATCCACGGTACGACTGGCGAGCCACCAGCTGAAGCATTGAAGCGGGAAGTGGAGCATCTGCAAGCGCTGCCGGCACCGTGGCGTGCGGACATCGCGGCAGCCAGGCCGCAACCGACCGCCGCAGCACCTACGGTGCCGCGGCCGGCGGCAGTGGTGGAGCGGATCGCCCAGCCATCTCCAGTACAGCATCCGTTGCAGGTGTATGACGCGCTGCTGGTACGGGTAACGGAAGGAGTGGCGGCATGAACCTGCAGCACGAGCGTATCGCGGCGTTGTGCGAGAGCCTGAACCTGCCGTTCGTGGCCCAGGGCTACGGCGCTGCAACGCAGAAGGCAGCGAAGCAGGAAATGGCCTACAGCGACTTCCTGGAGGGCCTGCTGAGGGAGGAAGTCGCCGGGCGCAACGTGCGCAAGCAAAGCACGATGACCCGACTGGCAGGATTCCCAGCGGTGAAGACGCTGGACGAGTTTAACTATGACTTCGCCAAAGGCGTGAAACGCAGTCAGGTCGAGGAGCTGGCTGGCCTGGGCTTCGTTGAGCGACATGAGAACGTGGTGCTGGTCGGCCCCAGCGGCGTGGGCAAGACGCACCTGGCGATGGCACTCGGTTACAAGGCCACCCAGGCCGGCATCAAGACGCGCTTCACCACGGCGGCCGACCTGATGCTGGCGTTGACGACGGCGCATACCCAGAACAATTTGAAAGCGGTGATGCATCGCGCGATCAAAGCATACCGGCTCTTGATCATCGACGAGATCGGCTACTTGCCGATGAACCGGGAGCAGGCGAACCTGTTCTTCCAAGTGATCGCGGCCCTGTACGAACGCAGCAGCCTGATCGTGACCAGCAACCTGCCGTTTGGGCAATGGGACACGACCTTTGCGCAGGATACGACGCTGACCGCGGCCCTGCTCGATAGGCTACTGCACCATGCGCACATCGTGCCGATTGCCGGCGAAAGCTACCGGCTGAAGCACCAGCGACAGGCCGGGATGATGAGGGGGAATGATGTTGCAGAAATGGGCTGAACACGGACCGTGTTCGGCGACGGCGGTGTATCAGTTTTAAATCGCTGGCACGACGATATCTGTATCAGTTTTCAATCGCCGTTGACACGCGTTCTGGGGGCCGCCTTGTGCGCCTATGGTGAGCCTCTAGACAATGCGTTAGCGCAGCGGGGGACATGGGCGGCGCTATCCCTGCGGGTCCTCATGAAGCCCAACCGCAGCCGCAAGCTTCACAAACGCCAGAGCAGCCCAAGTAAGTAGTTCACCAACAGGAGACCTTTCATCATGGCAGTTGACGCATATTTGCAAATCGAGGGCATCAAAGGCGAGTCGATGGACGACAAGCACAAGGAATGGATCGAGTGCCTGGACGTGGATTTCGGCGTCGATCAACCACGCAGTCCAGTAGCTTCAACCGCTGGTGGTCACACGTCAGCCCGCGCCGAATTCGACGAGGTTCTGGTTTTCAAGCTCACGGACTTATCTACACCTGTCCTACTGCAACACTGTGCAATGGGCAAGACGATCCCGAAAGCGAAATTCGAATTCTTCCGCGCGGACGGCAGTGGGGAACGGGTTAAGTATTTCGAGATGGTGTTAGAGCACGTTTTGATCGGCTCGGTCAAACCGGGCCTGCAACCGAGCGGTGGCATGCAAGAGCACTTGCGCTTGAAATTCGCGAAAGTGACGTGGAAATACACCCAGCAGAAAATCAGCGGCGGCGCGGGTGGCAGTACCGCAGGCGGATGGGATCTGTCAACGAACAAGGTCGTTGCATAACCGAGCGATAGACGACAAACATGCTGGCGTCAGCAACCAGCGTCTCTTCGGCGCTCATGTTGTTCAGAACGCCGCAAAGAGGCATTACACTATTTTGTCTGGAGGCTGACGAATGTCGGACTTTTACAAATATTTCAAAGAAAACATGGACGCTCTCGGCGTGCCCGCGCCCGAGAGCCTCTATGGGAATTTGCAAACCGCTGTAGGAACGATAACGGTTCTGCTTGGCTTGATCGACAAGTTCGGCCGTAAGGTTACCTTAAAAGAACTTATTGGGGCCGGTACGAAGCTGGAAAAGCTCGGTGTGATTGCCGCTTGTTCAGCCGCCTTCTATGCCGGAGCAGTAATCGGCAGTCTTGCGGTTGCGACGGGGCGCTGTCTTGGGCGAGGCACATCGCTTGGAGACGCACTTGTGGAGGCTGCCAGATGGGGATTCAAGCGGCCATGGCTTGCTCCCGTACTAGAACGGTTACCCGGCATACATAACCCAAACGGTTCTTCCCCAACAAGTTTCAAACGTCATGGAGCGATTAGATGAGGGATTCACTCTCTCTCGTTGGGGCTGGCATTGTCGCCGCCTTCTTGGCGTGGGCCTTTTGGCATTACCTAGGAAGCCATGCCCCATGTGCACTCGCGACCATCGCCCTTGTTGCTGTAACGGCAGACAATGCCCGCCTTCGCCGAAAGTTACGCAACAAGGACGCGCCTAGCAAAACCGGGGACTAACGTGCTTCCCTGCGCTATCAGTGCACCACACCTTGGGCAGAGTATGTATTGAACGGCTTTATTCGCTTGCGGCTTTCAACAGGGCAGCCTGCTTGGCGATAGTGTAGCTTCGCAGGGTATGCACCGCCTCAACCTTGTTCGGCAACGTGTGCGCAAGCGACTGCTCGATAACCTCATGCGGGAAAGAGTTGGTAAGCGATTCCGAACACCAGTCACGGAAGGTTGAGCGAAAGCCGTGCACGCTGATATCTTCGCGCCCCATCCGACGCAGTACAGCGGTCAAAGTCATGTCCGATTGGGGGCTGTCAGCCTTCCGCCCCGGGAACACCAGCTCCCCTGTCCGTGGCATGCTGCCGAGCAGCGCCAGCGCAGCAGACGAGAGCGGGACGCGAAACTCTTGCTTACTCTTCATCCGGCTTGCTGGAACGGTCCAAACGCGCCGATCGAAGTCGATCTCGTCCCAGCGCGTACCGCGAACGCTGCCCGACCGGACCCCGGTTAAGATTAAAAATTCGAGGGCGCAAGCTGCCCTTCCGGGCCTTGTCCGTAGCTCTGCCATAAACGCGCCAATTTCCTGCCATGGCAAGGCTGGATGGTGTACTACCGGCGCTATCTTGTTCGGGTTGGCTAGCACGTTCTCAAGGTGGCCGCGCCAGCGTGCCGGGTTCTCGCCAGTGCGGTACTTGCTGACCGTTGCCCAGTCCAGGATATTTTCGATTCGGCCTCGCAGACGAGTCGCTGTTTCAGTCTTCGTCTGCCAGATCGGACTAAGCACTTTGACGACAAGCGGCGTGTCCACCTCCGCAACCGGCAAAGCGCCAATGATCGGGCTGGCATAGGTCGCAAGCGTGTTTTCCCACTGGCTCACGTGCTTGGGATTGCTCCAGCTTGCGCGATGGGCCGCAATGTACGCCGCCGCGCACTGGTCGAACGTCATCAGGCGTGCTCTATCGAGCGCCGCCGCCAACTTGGCTGACCGCTTCAACTCCAACGGGTCTTTCCCTTCGTGCAGGGCCAGGCGGCATTCCTTGGCTTTTGTGCGCGCCTCTGCTAGCGATACCGTGTGAAACGGCCCCAGCCCCATCTCTCGCTGCTTTCCGGCGATTGTGTAGCGGAATATCCAGCTTTTGGAGCCAGTGGGCGACACTTGCAGCCACAGCCCTGCTCCGTCGGCGTAGTAACCCGGCTTTGTCTTCTTGCTTACTTCAAGAGGTGATAATTTTTCGATCAGTCTTGCCACGAAATCCTACCCACATTCCTACCCACACGGAACAAGCGGATTTTAGCGTTTTCCGTTGGACAACGGTGGACGACTGTTGCGTGATTTCCCTATGAAGCCAGGGCAAATGAGGAATTAGAGGGACCGTATTTGACGACGAATTGGCGGAAGCGGTGAGATTCGAACTCACGAACGGGTTCCCCCGTCGGCAGTTTTCAAGACTGCTGCCTTCAACCACTCGGCCACGCTTCCTGTGAGGAACCGGCATTATACATAATTCACTAGTGCCGGGCAGTACATTCAAGCCACCAACAGCCAGTTCTCCCGCAGACAACGCTCGAAGTCCACAGCCGGCAGCGGCTTGCTGTACAGGTAACCCTGCACCTCGTCGCACCCCGAGGCGCGCAGGAAGGCCAGCTGCTCCAGCGTCTCCACCCCTTCCGCGATCACGCGCAAGCCCAATTGCTGCGCCATGCTGACGATGGTCCCCGCGATCGCGCAATCGCTCGGGTCGTCCGGGATGCCGAAGGTGAACGAGCGATCGATCTTGAGCGTATCGATCGGGAAGCGCTTCAGGTAGGACAGGCTCGAGTAGCCGGTGCCGAAATCGTCCAGCGACAGCGCCACGCCCAGCTGGTGGATGCGGTCCATGATCGCCGTCACCCGCTCGAAGTCGTGCATCAGCGTGCTCTCGGTGATCTCCAGCTCCAGCCACGAGGCATCGAGCTGGTAGCGTGCCAGGGTGTCGGCCACGCGGTCCGGGAGCGAAGACGTGAATTCGCGCGCCGAGACGTTCACCGCCAGGCGCAGCGGCGCCACGCCGGAACGCTGCCAGATCGCGGCCTGGGCGCAGGCCTGCTCCAGCACCCACTCCCCCACCTGCACGATCAGGCCGGTGCTCTCGGCCAGCGGAATGAATTCGCTCGGCGGCACGATGCCGCGGGTCGGGTGCACCCAGCGCACCAGCGCTTCGGCGCCGACGATGCGGTCGCTGCCGAGCTCGAACTTCGGCTGGTAGTACAGAATCAGCTCGCCGTTGCCCAGCGCCTGGCGCAGGCCGGATTCGATGCGCATGCGCTCCTGCATGCCCTGGTTCATGTCCTGGCTGTAGAAGGCGACGCTGCGGTCCGGATCGGCCTGGCCTTTCTTGGCCCGCTCCATCGCGATGTCCGCCAGTCCGAGCAGGGTCTCGGCCTCGCTGCCGTCCTGGGGATAGACGCTGATGCCGATGCTGGCGCCCACGCGCAGGTCGTGGCCGCCGATCAGGAAGGGCGCATCCAGGGCCGCCTGCAGCTTCTGCGCCACCGTGGTGGCTTCGAAGTGCTGGCGGATGTCGAACAGTCCCACCGCGAATTCGTCGCCGGACAGGCGCGCCACCACGTCTTCGTCGCGCAGGGTAGCGCGGAAGCGCTGGGCCGCCTGGCGCAGCAGTTCGTCGCCGATCTTCCTGCCCAGGGTGTCGTTGATGCGCTTGAAGCGGTTCAGGTCGATGAACAGCACGCAGCCGGCGGCCTCGTTGCGCTGCGCGACCATCAGGGCCTGGTCGACCAGGCGCGCGAACAGGGTGCGGTTCGGCAGGCCGGTGAGCTCGTCGTAGTAGGCCAGGTGGTGCAGCTGTTCCTCGGCCTGCTTGCGTTCCGTGATGTCGGTGAGGTAGGCGATCAGGCCGATCGGGCGCTCGGCCAGGTCGCGCAGCGGCGAGAGCGACAGGCTGGCCCAGAACACCTCGCCCGATTTCTTGCGGCGCCGTACTTCCATCATGCGCCCGCCCTGCTCCGCGAAGCTGTCGTGGAAGCCCTCGTCCTCGTCGGCGTAGAGGAACAGGATGTTGCGGCCGATCGCTTCCAGCGCGGTGTAGCCGAACAGCTCCTCGGCGCCGCGGTTCCAGCTGGTGATGTAGCCCATCTGGTCCATGGTCAGCACCGACTCGTGGATCTGGTCGAGGATCTGCGACTGGTGCGCGAGCTGGGCTTCCATCTGCGCGTAGGCGTGGGTCGAGCGCACCGCCAGCGAATGCACCTGCAGCAGGGAGGCCGTCAGGTGGGCCAGGCCGGCCAGCCGGCGCGCGTCGTCGCTGGTGTAGGCGTCGCGCCCCGCCACTTCGTAGACGCCGAACTGTTCCGACGCCCCCGCCACCACCTGGCGCAGCAGCTGGAAGCTGCCCTGCAGGCCCCCGACGCCGGCGCCGGGCAGGAAGCGCCCGACCGGGCTGCCCAGCAGCGCGGCCGCGATGCGGCCCAGTTCATCGTGGAGGGCGGCGCCGCGCAGGCGCAGGACGGCGTCGCCGGCGGCGCTCGTGGCGCCGATGAAGTCGAGCGATGCGTCGAGCGCGGCGAGCGCCTGCATGTCAGACATTGCGTCCCACCTGGATCGCCCAGTGATAGGCGTTCAACTGGCTGCTCCACCAGCCGGCGGGATCGATGCCCGCCGCCTCGAGGGCTTCAAGCGAAGGATGGGTTTCCGTCAGGCGCAGCCAGGCGCCGAGCCGGCCGCTGCGCTCCAGCAGCGCGCCCGATACGTGCTCCGGCAGGTTCAGGTCGGCGACGATCTCCGTCATGGGCATGTGCAGCAGCCGGTCGAGCAGCGAGAAGACGCCGGCCATGAAGGCCAGGTCGCAGTCGTCGCGTTCTGCCCCGGTCGCCTTGCACAGCGCTTCCAGCTGCGCGGCGCGGCGTGCCGCCAGCGGCAGCAGCAGGTTCGGCAGGCCGTCGGCCTGCTGGCGCGCGTACAGCAGCAGTTGCAGCCAGCGCTGCAGCTGGCGCCGGCCGAGCAGGTTGATGGCCTGGTTGAAGCTGGTGATCTGGGTGCTCACGGCAAACGCGGCCGAATTGACCAGCTTGAGCAGGTGATAGGACAGGGTCGGATCCTGCTTGAGCTGCTGCTCGAGTTCGCGCGAATCGGCGTCGCGCGACAACAGGCCGAGCAGGGTCAGGATGCGGCGGCGCGAGCTGCCGTCCGGCCGGTCGCCGCCGGCAAGCAGCGGGTCGTACGGGTAGTCGCCGCTGAACCAGTCGAAGCCGGCCATCTCGCTCTGGCTGAAACTGGCGGCGCTGTCGACGCGGCGCGCCAGGTGCGGGCCGAACAGCGCGGCCGGCCGCCCTGCCGGCATCGGATCGCGGGCGCAGTCGCGCGCGATCGTGCGCAGCGCCGGCGGCAGCGTGGCGCCGCTTGGCGGCGGGCCGTCGAGCCAGAGGCGGTAGCCGAGTCCGTGCAGTTCGGTGAGGCGGCGCCCGACGCCCTCGTCGAGCAGGGCCTGGGCGGCGATGACGAAGCCGATGCGGTTGGCCGGCATCAGGGCCAGCACGGGCGGGCTCAAGGCGGCGGGATGGTCGAGCATCAGGAGAGCGTCGAGCGGAGCGATCGCGGCCAGCAGGTCGGGCGTGCCGAACACGGCCTGCAGTCGCTGCGGCAGGTCCGCGCCGCCCTCGACCCGCAGGCAAAGCGCTACCCACTCGCTCTGCCCATTGGCGACCGGGTCGATTGCTACCAGCGGAAACGAGTAAGGGTCCGGCTCGGCCATGTTTATGCTTTCGATACTCAGGCTCTGGGTGATATTCGGTCAATCTTATTCGACGGATTATCAGAAAGCAACATCTTTTATTTCTTTGGAGATACTTTGTGTATCCCCTCAGACATAAGCGCGATTTTCGGCGTGCTGGACGGCAAAGCGGATCAGCTCGGCCTGCCCTTCGATGCCGAGCTTGCGCTTGATGTTCAGCCGGTGGGTCTCGACGGTGCGCACCGACAGTTCGAGCGCGCGGGCAATCTGCTTGTTCGATTCGCCGCCGGCGATATGCTCCAGGACTTGCTGCTCGCGCACGGTCAGGACGTCGTTTGACGCCGCCGGGCTGGCCAACTGGCGCGCCAGCGCGGCGCTGTAGTAGATGCCGCCGCCCATCACGGTGTCGATCGCCAGCACGATGTCCTTGCCGGGCGCGTCCTTGAGCACATAGCCCCGCGCGCCGGCCTGGATCGCCTGGGTGACGTATTCCGGCTTGTCGTGCATCGACAGGACCAGCACCGCCAGGCCGGGATGGTGCTGCAGCAGGCGCGCGGTGGCCTCGATGCCGCTGCCGCCCTTCATGTTCACGTCCATCAGCACCAGGTCGGGCCGGCAGGCGCCGGCCTGCGCGATGGCTTCCTGGCCGGATCCGGCCTCGCCCACCACGCGCAGGCGCGGCGCGGCTTCCAGGCGCGCGCGCAGCCCGTCGCGCACCAGGGGGTGGTCGTCCACCAGGAGGATCTTAATTTCCGACGCTTCGTTCATGTCTGCTCTTCCAAATCGATGCTGGCCTCCACGCGGGTGCCGAGCGGCGAGGAATCGATCGCCAGCCGGCCGCCGATCGCTTCCATCCTTTCCATCATGTTGCGCAGGCCGATGCCGCGCTGCGGGTGTCGGGCGATGTCGTGGGCGTCGAAGCCGCCGCCATCGTCGGCGATGCTGAGCGTCAGGCAGCGGCCGCGCCGCACCAGGCCCATCTCCACCCGGCGCGCGCCGGCATGGCGCTCGACGTTGGTGAGCGCCTCCTGGGCGATCCGAAACAGCACCGTGCCGGCCATTTCGGGCAGCGCGTCCACCGCCCCTTCGGCGCGGAAGCGCACCGGCATGCCGCTGTGGCGTCCGAACTCGCCGGCCAGGTGATCGAGCGCGGGCGCCAGGCCCAGGTCGTCCAGCAGCGCCGGGCGCAGGTCGTGCGAAATGCGGCGCACTTCGCACAGCACCTCCTTCACCTGCTCGACGGTGCGCTCGAGCGCGCCGCGCGCCTGCAACTGCTGGGCCGGGTCGCCGTCCAGGCGGATGATGCCCGCTTCCAGCTGCAGCTTGACCGAGACCAGCGCCTGGCTGATCCCGTCGTGCAGGTCGCGCGACAGGCGCGCGCGCTCGTCTTCCTGCGACTCGACCACGCGCTGGGCCAGCGCCTTGAGCTTGGCGTCGGCCACGCGCAACTCGCGCAGGTTGAGCACGACGCCCCCGCAGGCCACCGCGCTTGATGTCAACACGGCCAGGCCGGCGATCCACAGCAGGGTCTCGCCGATATTGCGCGACTGCTGGGCATCGACCTTGGCCAGCGCGGCCTCGACGTCGTCCAGGTAGATCCCGGTGCCCATCATCCAGCCCCAGTGCGCCACCGGCACCACGTAGCCGAGCTTGGGCGCCGGCCGATGCGAGGATGGCTTGGCCCAGGTATAGCGGTGAAAGCCTCCGCCGGCGCGGGCCCGTTCGATCAGGCGCTGGATGGTCGGTACACCGTCGGCGTCGACCCAGTTCCACATATCGGTGCCCACCAGCTCGGGCTGGCGCGGATGCATCAGGCTGCGGCCCTGCATGTCGTAGACGAAGAAATAGCCGTCGTCGCCGAAGCTCAAGGAAGCGAGGATGCGCTTGGCCTCTTCCAGGGTGGCAGGATCGTTGCGCCCGCTGCGCACCAGGTGGCCGATCGACTGCGTGGCCAGGGCCACGTAATGGCGCAACTCGGCTTCCTTGCTGGCCAGGTAGGCCTGCTGGATGGTGGCGCGCTGCTGGCGGGCCAGTTCGGCGCCCTGCTGGCGCACGAACAGGGCGATGGCGCACAGCGCCAGGATCAGCGGCCCGATCGCCAGCACGATGACCTTCTGCCTTAATTTCATCGGAGTTTTCCGTAGGGTGGGCGGCTGTGCCGCCCACGCGGTCAACAGGTGGAATCATCGTCCGCGGCATTTCTCCGCTAACTATCACCGCGTGGGCGGGGAACCCGCCCACCCTACGCTTGACTGATTTCCAGCACACATTTTAAGGGGGAAACGGAACGGCTGCCGGGGCCGCCCCGCTACGTAATACTACGTAGGCACTGCGTAATGGTGCGCTTGTGGCGCTGATATTGGTGCAACATACTCTCCGGTACGCTGTCCAAAAAACCGCCGGTCGACATCGTACGGGACCGGTGCAAGAAGTAGTCAAACATCCTCGGAGGAGCACCATGAAAAGCATGTCGAGCGCGCTCGGCTGGATCGCCCTGTCGATCCTGGGCGCATTTTCGCTCGGTTTCATCGCCGTCAAGCAAGGCGAGACCATCAACGCGATCTGGATCGTCGCAGCGGCAGTCTGCGTCTACCTGATCGCCTACCGTTTCTACAGCCGGTTCATCGCCTACAAGGCCCTGCAACTCGATCCCAAGCGCCAGACTCCCGCCTACAAGTACAACGACGGCCTGGACTATGTCCCGACCAACAAGTACGTCCTGTACGGCCACCACTTCGCCGCGATCGCCGGCGCCGGCCCGCTGGTGGGCCCGGTGCTGGCGGCCCAGATGGGCTACCTGCCGGGCATGATGTGGATCCTGGCCGGCGTCGTCTTCGCCGGCGCCGTCCAGGACTTCATCGTGCTGTTCATGTCCACCCGCCGCGACGGCCGTTCGCTCGGCGACCTGATCAAGTCCGAAATGGGCGAGATCCCGGGCCTGATCGCGCTGCTGGGCACCTTCATGATCATGGTCATCATCCTGGCGGTGCTGGCGCTGATCGTGGTGAAGGCGCTGACCCACTCGCCGTGGGGCAGCTTCACCGTGCTGGCGACGATCCCGATCGCGCTGTTCATGGGCCTGTACTCGCGCTACGCGCGCGTCGGCCGCATCGGCGAGGTTTCGATCATCGGCTTCGTGCTCCTGATGCTGGCCATCGTCGGCGGCCAGTGGGTGCACGATTCGCCGACCCTGGCGCCGATGTTCGACTTCACCGGCACCCAGCTGACCTGGATGCTGATCGGCTACGGCTTCGTCGCCTCGGTCATCCCGGTGTGGCTGCTGCTGGCGCCGCGTGACTACCTGTCCACCTTCCTGAAGATCGGCACCATCGTGGCGCTGGCGATCGGCATCGTGATCGTCGCTCCGGACCTGCGCATGCCGGCCGTGACCAAGTTCATCGACGGCAGCGGCCCGGTCTGGTCGGGCAACCTGTTCCCCTTCCTGTTCATCACCATCGCCTGCGGCGCGGTGTCGGGCTTCCACGCGCTGATCTCCTCGGGCACCACCCCGAAGATGATCGAGAACGAAACCCACGCCCGCTTCATCGGCTACGGCGGCATGCTGATGGAATCGTTCGTGGCAATCATGGCGCTGGTGGCAGCAAGCACCATCGACCCGGGCGTGTACTTTGCGATGAACAGCCCGGCCGCGGTGCTGGGCACCACCGCGCACTCGGCGGCCGCCGCGGTGTCGCAGATGGGCTTCGTGATCACCCCCGAAACGCTCGAGCAGATGGCCCGCGACGTCGGCGAGAACACCATCATCTCGCGCGCCGGCGGCGCCCCGACGCTGGCGGTGGGCATGGCCCACATCCTGTCGAACGTGGTGGGCGGCCAGGCCATGATGGCCTTCTGGTACCACTTCGCGATCCTGTTCGAGGCCCTGTTCATCCTGACCGCGGTGGACGCGGGCACCCGCGCCGGCCGCTTCATGCTGCAGGACCTGCTGGGCGCCTTTGCCCCCTCGCTCAAGCGCACCGAGTCGCTCCCGGCCAACCTGCTGGCCACCGGCCTGTGCGTGGCCGCCTGGGGCTACTTCCTGTACCAGGGCGTGGTCGATCCGCTGGGCGGCATCAATACCCTGTGGCCGCTGTTCGGCATCGCCAACCAGATGCTGGCCGGTATCGCGCTGATGCTGGGCACCTGCGTGCTGTACAAGATGAAGCGTGCCCAGTACGCCTGGATCACCGTGGTGCCGACCCTGTGGCTGCTGGCCTGCACCCTGACCGCCGGCTGGCAGAAGATCTTTGCCGCCGATCCGAAGGTCGGGTTCCTGGCCCACGCCGACAAGTTCCAGGCCGCGCACGACGCCGGCACGGTGCTGGCGCCGGCCAAGACCATCGAGCAGATGGAGCGCATCATCTTCAACGACTACGTCAACGCGACGCTGTCGGGCTTCTTCATGTTCGTGGTGCTGGCGGTGCTGGTGTATGGCGTGCGCACCGTCATGGCTGCCCGCGCGAGCAACAGCCCGACCGCACAGGAGACCCCGTACGTCGCGATGCCTGCTCCACAGGTGCCATGATGTTCGGCGCTTTGCTGGAAGCAGGCAAGGAAGCAGGCAAGTACCTCGGGCAGAGCATGCGCCTGATGGTCGGCCTGCCCGAGTACGACACCTACCTGGCGCACATGGAACGTACCCATCCGGACCAGACGCCGATGACTTATGAGGAGTTCTTCCGCGAGCGCCAGGAAGCACGCTACGGCGGCAAGCGGGCCACCTGCTGCTGAAGACGGCTTGATGCATCACACATGGACCCCACGGGGTCCATCGGGGGACGCCGCGGCGTCCCTCTGTTGTTTCAGCGGCCCGCGATGTCGTCAATGCGGTCAAGCTTGTCGCTGATTGGCACATGCCTCGTGCTTGTGCCCTACGTATATTGACCTCCGTCAACGCTACCCCATCTCCTTGAACGTATATTTTTTTCTTGCGGGAATTTGCATTCCGCAAGGAAGCCCTGCGTCGTCCGGCGCCGGGCTGTTCCGACGTGCCTGCGGGATCAGAATGCCGAACTTCGAGCGCTCCAGCCTGAACCAGAAGCTGACCATCATCTCGCTGCTCTCGACCGCGACCGCACTGCTGTTCGTGTTCGCAGCCTTTGCCGCGACCTCGGTGGCGAACCACCGCAAGGAAGCGGCGATACAGCTGCGGACCTTCGCCCAGGTCATCGCGGCCAGCAGCGCCGACTACCTGCTGCTGCGCGACAAAGCGCGGGCCCGCAATGCACTCGGCGCACTGGCGGCCAAGAGCGACATCGCTTCCGCCATCCTGTACGACCGCGACGGCAAGCCCTTCGCGCAGTACCTGGCGGCCAGCGACAGTCCCGCCGAGGACCTGGCCGCGCCCGAGGCCCTGGACGGGACCGATGCCGACGCCCTGGCCGCCGCCAATGCCAAAGCCCAGGTCCTGCTGTCGCGCCGCATGCGCCTGTACCAGCCGGTGACGGCGGGCGAATTGCAGGTGGGCGTGGTCATGATCGAGACCGACCTTGTCGCGACCTGGATCGACATCCTCGCCGGGCTGGCGGTGATGGGCCTGGCGATGCTGGTGTCGCTGGTGGTCGCGGTGGCCATGGCCGGCCGCTTCAAGCGCAGCATCGCCGATCCGGTGACGAAACTGATCCTGGCCGCGCAGAAGGTCTCCACCAGCCAGAACTACAGCCTGCGCATCGCGCACCAGCGCACCGATGAACTGGGTCAGCTGATCGACAGCTTCAATACCATGATGGCCCAGATCGAGGACCGCGGCGCCGCCCTGCTGCACCACCGCGACGAGCTGGAACGCCAGGTCGGCGTACGCACCGAGCAGCTGGAAAAGGCCAAGAATGCGGCCGAGGCGGCCAGCCGCGCCAAGAGCGCTTTCCTGGCCACCATGAGCCACGAAATCCGCACGCCCATGAACGGCGTGCTGGGAATGACCGAGATGCTGCTGGCGACGCCGCTCACCGAGGCCCAGCGCAACTACACCACCCTGGTCAAGCGCTCGGGCGAGCACCTCCTGGTGATCATCAACGACATCCTCGACTTCTCCAAGATCGAGGCCGGCAAGCTGACCATCGAGTACATCAATTTCAACCTGTGGGACCTGCTGGACGACATCCACAACGTGTATACCCCCCAGGCGGCGGGCAAGGGCATCGGCTTCGATTTCGACATCGCCAACGACATCCCGGTGGCGATCTGCGGCGACCCGAACCGGCTGCGCCAGATCATGGCGAACCTGCTCGGCAACGCCATCAAGTTCACCGACGAAGGCCGCATCCTGGCGCGGGTGCGCGTGGCCGGCGAAGACACCCAGTCGGTGATGCTGCGCTTCGAAGTGCACGACACCGGCATCGGCATCTCGCGTGAAGCGCGGGCGCGCCTGTTCGAGGCCTTCTCGCAGGCCGACGATTCGACCACGCGCCGCTACGGCGGCACCGGCCTGGGCCTGGCGATCTCGAAGCAGCTGGTGGAGCTGATGGGCGGCGCCATCGGCGTCGACAACGCGCCCACGCGCGGCTCGATCTTCTGGTTCACGGTCAGCTTCGACAAGCGCCGCGTGGATCCCGATGCGCCCGGCCACCGCCAGCACACGCTGGAGGGGCTGCGCGTGCTGGTCGTGGACGAACAGGAGGAAAGCCGCGAAGACCTGGCCCAGCAGCTGCGCGCCTGGCATGCGGCCGCCGACGGCGCCGCCAGCGCGGCCGCCGGCTACGAGCGCCTGCTGAGTGCGGCCAGAAGCGGCCGCCCCTACGACGCCGCCGTCATCGACATGGAGATGACCCATACCAGCGGCCTGGCGCTGGCAGCCTCGATCAAGGCCGATGCCGGCGCGCGCGCCACCCACATCGTGCTGGTCAGCCCCGAGCGCCTGGCGGCCGATCCGGTCCAGCGGCGCGCCGCCGGCGTCGCCTACCAGCTGGTCAAGCCGGCGCGCGCGGCCGACATGGTCGCCTGCCTGGCCGCCTGCGCGGCGCGCCTGCACGCGCCCGGCGCCGGCGCGCCAGGCCCGATGCCGGCCGCGGCTGCCCCTGCGGCGGCGCCGGCCAGGCCGGCAGCTGCGCCGGCCACGCCACGCCCGGCGCAGCGCGCGCGCGCGCGGCGCGTCCTGCTGGCGGAGGACAACCCGGTCAACGTCGAAGTGGCGAAGGCAATGCTGGAAAGCCTGGGCATCGAAGCGACCTGCGCCCGCAATGGCCAGGAAGCGCTGCAGGCGGTACGCGCCGGCGGCTTCGATGCGGTGTTGATGGATTGCCAGATGCCGGTGATGGACGGCTTCGCGGCCACCGCCGCGATCCGCCGCCACGAACGCGAAGCGGGCCGCGCACGCACCCTGCCGGTCATCGCGATCACCGCCAACGCGCTGCAGGGCGACCGCGAGGCCTGCCTGGCCGCCGGCATGGACGACTACCTCTCGAAACCCTTCACCCAGCAGCAGCTGGCGGCGGTGCTCGGCCGATGGGTCGGAATGCCGCTGGCGGCCACCAGCCACCATCTGGATGCGCCGCCGCGCCTGCCGAAGGAAGCGGTGGAGGTGATCCAGCGCGAGTCGGTCAACCGGATCGCGCTCGACAACATCCGGGCGCTCAGCCGCGAAGGCGGCGATCTGCTGGTGCAAAAGGTGATCGCCGCCTACGTGGGCGACACGCCGCGCCACCTGGCGACGCTGCGCGATGCGGTCGAGGGCATGGATTCCGGCAGCGTGCGGCGCGTCGCCCACAGCCTGAAATCGGCCAGCGCCAACATCGGCGCCGCGCGCCTGGCGATGCTGTGCAGGGAACTCGAACAGCTCGGGCGCGCCGACACGGTCGATGGCGCGGACCGCATCCTCACCGACATGGAACACGAGTTCCAGACCGTGCGCCATTCGCTCCACGCCATGCTTGAAAAGGAAACCTAGAATGCCTTCCTCTCCACCGAAGCGCGGAACGGTCCTGGTCGCCGACGACGACCCGGTCATGCGCATGCTGATGCTCGAGATGCTGGCCCAGGTCAGGCTGGACGCGATCGAGGCGGCCGACGGCGCGGCGGCGGTCGAGCTGGCGCTCGCACGCACGCCCGACCTGATCCTGATGGACGTCGAGATGCCGCGCATGGACGGTTTCGCCGCCTGCGAGGCGATCCGCGCCGCCGAAGTCGGATCGGCGTCCGAGGGCAATAGCGTGCCGATCGTGATGGTCACCGGCGGCGACGACCTGGAGGCGGTCACGCGCGCCTACGAGGCCGGCGCCACCGACTTCGTGTCCAAGCCGATCAACTGGCCGATCCTCGGCCACCGCGTGCTCTACGTGCTGCGCGCCAGCGACGCCATCGCCCGGCTGCGCATCGCCGACGCCCAGAACCGGGCGGTGCTGGCCGCCATCCCAGACACCTTCTTCCGCCTCGACCGCGACGGCTTCTACCTCGACTACGAGCCGGGCCACGAGCGGCCGGGCCACGAGCGGCCGGGCCACGAGCGTCCGGGCCGGGGCCGGCCGGGACGCAGGCAGGCCGCGCCGCAGCCCTGCATCGGCAAGCACATCACCGACGTGCTGCCGCCCGCCATTGCGGCGCGCATGCTGGAACAGATGCGCACCGTGCTGGCCAGCCGCCAGGTGCGCTCGGTCGAGTACGAGCTCGAACATTGCGGCGAGGTCCAGCACTTCGAGGCGCGGCTGGTCGCCACCAGCGACGCGCAGGTGCTCGGCCTGGTGCGCGACATCAGCGAACGCAAGCGCGCCGAAGAGCAGATCCGGCGCCTGGCCTACTGCGACAGCCTGACCGGCATCCCGAACCGCCAGGCCTTCCTGGAGACGCTGGAACGCGAGCTGCAGCGCTCGAAGATCGGCAACAAGAAGTTCGCGGTGCTGTTCATGGACCTCGACGCCTTCAAGCGCATCAACGACACGCTGGGCCACAATGCCGGCGACCAGCTGCTCAAGATGGTGTCCGAGCGCCTGCGCGAGACCACCCGGCCCAGCGACCTGGTGTCGCGCGGGGATGGCTCGAGCGGCGACAAGACCGAGCACACCACCAATCTGGCGCGCCTGGGCGGCGACGAGTTCACCATCCTGATCCCTGACCTGGAGCGGGTCGAGCACGCGCTGAACGTGGCGCATCGCGTGAAGGAGGCGATGCGGCGCCCCTTTCTGATCGAGGGCAACGAGATTTTCGTGACCGCCAGCATCGGCATCTCGCTGTTCCCGGAAGACGGCGACGATTGTGGCTCGCTGCTCAAGTTCGCCGACACTGCGATGTACCACGCCAAGAACTGCGGCAAGAACAACGCGAAGCTGTACAGCTCCTCGCTGACCATGCAGATCATGAGCCACGTGAAGCTCGAGGTCGGATTGCGCCGCGCGCTGCAGAACGACGAACTGTACCTGGTGTACCAGCCGCAGCGCGACGTGCGCACTTCCGAGATCGTCGGGGTCGAGGCGCTGGTGCGCTGGCGCCACCCGGAGCGCGGGCTGGTGCCGCCGACCGAGTTCATCCCGCTGGCCGAAGAGACCGGCCTGATCGTGCCGATCGGCGAATGGGTGCTGCGCACCGCCTGCCGCCAGGCGAGAATCTGGCAGCGCCACGCCCAGCGCATGATCCGCATGGCGGTCAACCTCTCGGCCAGGCAGTTCAAGGACGAGAACCTGTCGCAGATGGTGCACTCGGCCCTGCTCGACGCCGGGCTGGAACCGCGCCTGCTGGAGCTCGAGCTCACCGAGGGCACGCTGATGGACGACGCGCGCGCCACCCTCGTCACGCTGGAACAGCTGCGCGGCATCGGCGTGTACCTGTCGATCGACGACTTCGGCACCGGCTACTCGTCGATGAACTACCTGAAGCGTTTCGACGTGCGCGCGCTGAAGATCGACCGCAGCTTCATCAACGGCCTGCCGCAGGATTCGGAGAACGCGGCCATCACCCGCGCCATCATCGCGATGGCCCACGGGCTCAAGATGGTGGTGGTGGCCGAGGGCGTCGAGACCGGGGAACAGCTGCTGCTGCTCGAGCAGTATGGCTGCGACATGGTGCAGGGATACTTCCTGGGGCATCCGTCGAGCGCGGAGACGATCACCGGGATGCTGCAGGCGCCGCTGTTGCTACCGTCTAAGTAGAGGTGATCTGGTCCAGTGGACCAGATCACGCTTCGCCGTCCGTGTGTTCAAACAGTGCTCGAACAGACGCCGCGTCATGTCATCGTGTGGTTGAACGCGCGGCCGGCAGAGCCGGCCACCCTACGGGACAAATTTCAACACGTGCTTGGGCGCCCCCGGCAGCAAGGGCACCGGCTTCGCCTCCACCCACGCCTTGTGCCCGGCCAGGAAGAAGGGCGATAGCGGATGCCCGCTCTGCCCGCCCGGCATGTTGTACAGGCCCTCCTCTTCGCGCCCCGGCGACACCGTCAGGCGCTCCGATTGCCCGAACTTCGGTCCCGCCACGCGCGGCATGTTCGAGTCGCCCGCCAGCTGGTCGGCCGGCGCCCCCAGCAGCGGGGCCAGGGCGGGCAGCGCGATGCCGATTGGATGCGCGATCGCCGCCGTATTGCGCCGGCCCCAGGTGGCCTGCGCCATTGCCTGCCCGTCTTGCGTCAGGTCCTGGATCACGCGGTCGACCGCGGCCAGCTCCACGGCGCGCCAGTCGCGATAGCCCGGCGGCAGCCAGCCGGCGGGACGGGCATCGAGCAGGCGCGCGAGCACCTCCGGCCAGCGGCTGGTGGCGCTGGCCAGCGTGGCTTTCGGGTCGAGCGCGGCCAGCTCCCGGTTGACGCGCCCGAACAGCAGCTCGTTCAGGGCCCACATATAGTTGCGCGCCAGCCGGTAGCCAACCGAATCGACGCTGGCGCGGCCGTCCCAGCTGCTCTCGAGCAGGCGGCGGAACTCGGCGCGCTGCGGCTGGCCCCTGAGCGCCTGCGGGTCGAGCGCCCCGAGTGCGCGCTCGCGCCAGCGCCCGATGAAGAGGGCGCGGTCGTCCAGCGCCGCGCTCGACGCCTGGCGCACGTCAAGCTTCGGCCCGAGCGCGCGCAGGGAGTCCGCCAGCTGGCGGTTGCGCGCGCCGAGGTCGAAGCCGCCGTCGCCGATCAGCTCGGCGCCCGCGCCCATCAGCTGGCGGCTGTTGGCGGTGGTGATCTGGCCATCGGCCGGATTGAGCACGCGCGGATAGCGCTGCGGCGCCAGCGTCGCATGCCAGGTAGGCACGCCATCCTCCAGCGGGAAGCTGGTGGCCAGTGCCGGCGCCGTGCGCTGTGGCAGCAGGCCGGCGATGGTCCAGCCGATGTTGCCGGCGGTGTCGCCCGCCACGAAGTTCTGGGCCGGGATGCCGTCGATGGCGGCGATGGCCAGCGCCTCGTCCACGCTGCCGGCCATCTCCAGCTTCAGGTGCTGGAGGTTGATCGCATCCGGGTGGTGCGCGATCCAGTGCACCGCGTACTGGCGCCCGCCGGCCGCGCGGATCGGGCCCAGCGAGGTCTCGCGCACCACCAGGCGCTCGGCCTTGGCGCCCTTCACGGCGATCAGCTCGACGTGGCTGGCAGGGATCTCCCAGCCGCCGGGCAAGCGCACCTGTCCCGGGCGCGCGGCATCCAGGCCGAGCGGCACCAGGTCGACCAGGTCGGCATAGCTGTTGGTGAAGGCCCAGGCGACCTGCCCGTTGCTGCCGACGATGATGCTCGGCGGCGCACCGGGCAGGCTGACGCCGGCCAGGCGCCGCTGTCCGCCCTTCGGGTCGGGGAAGCGCAGCGCCAGGCGGTACCAGATGTTGGGCAGCTGCAGGCCGAGGTGCATGTCGTCGGCGACGATGGCCGCGCCGCTGGCGCTGCGGCTGCCTGCCACTGCGTAGTTGTTGCTGCCGACCGCATCGACGAAGGCGGCGCCTGCCAGCTGGGCCGGCGCTCCTGCAGCCGCGCCCCACCAGGCCGGCGCCCTGGGCGGCAGCGGGGCCTCGGCTGGCAAGGCCACGCCGGCCGCGGCGTCCAGCGTCGCATCCCAGCGGCTCGCTTCCGGCAGCAGGAAGGCCAGCTGGGCCGGGTCGCTGTTGGCGCGCAGCCAGCCGCGGGCCAATTCGCGCGGCTCCTGGTTGCCCTGCAGGTCGATATACATCGCCCAGATGACCAACAGCGAATCGGCGGCGCTCCAGGGGCGCGCGCCGGTACCGGTCAGGGCGTACTCGAACGGCCTGGCGCGCAGCGCGCCAAGGCCGTCGTTGACGCCGGCCACGTAGCGCTCCAGCAGGGCGCGCTCGCTTGCCGGCAGGCGCGCCAGGGCCAGCCGGGCACGGGCGCGGAAGCGGTGCAGGCGGCGCGAGCGGTCCAGCGGCAGCGCGCGCGGGCCGAACAGCTCGGCCAGTTCGCCGGCGGCGGTGCGGCGCAGCAGGTCCATCTGGAAGAAGCGTTCCTGGGCGTGGACGAAGCCGGTCGCATAGGCCACGTCGGCGCGGCTGGCGCCGCTGATGAAGGGCACGCCGGCGGCGTCGCGCGCCACCGTCACCGCGCCCTGCATGCCGGGCGCCCTGCGCTCGCCGTCGAGCTGCGCCAGGCTGGCGCGCAAGTACAGCCAGCCGGCGGCCAGCGCCAGCAGCACCAGCGCGGCCAATCCGGCAAGCCCGCGCAGGGTCCAGGTCTTCCATCGGCGCTGGCGCATGCTGTGTTTCCCCTTTGTTTTTGGGGCTATCTTGCCAGAAAACAGGGTTTCCCGGCGAACCGGATTTGTTCAAGAAATACGCGGTGTCGCACGATTGATTTACGCACGACGTATCCCCAGATGCAGTTTTATACTGGAACCAAACCGCCAGGGCGGCGGACGAAGGAGGCGATCATGCAAATGGCAAAGTATGCGGCACTGGCAATGACCCTGGGACTGGCTGCCTGCTCCACGCCGCAGCAACGCGCCGAGCGCATGCAGTCGGAAATGGCCGAGCTGATGACCATCTACGGTCCGGCCTGCTCGCGCCTCGGCTATGCACAGAACAGCGACCAGTGGCGCGATTGCGTGCTGCAGCTCAGCACGCGCGAGGAACTGCGCCAGGCTCCCTCGTACTATGGCGGCTGGGGTGGGCGTCACTGGCGCGGTGGAGGCTACTGGGGACCGTACTGGTAAGCCTGTGCGCGAACGCGGCCTTGGTCATGGCCGTGTGGGTCGCTAGCAGCTGCTCGACCGTGGCCTGCGCATGGCGCAGCAGCCGCGGATGGCGCACGTCCGGCGGATGCAGGCTCAGACGGATGAGCGGACGGCACGCCAGCGCCAGCCCCAGCATGTCCGCCAACAGGGGCGACGCCAGCCGGCCGGCGCGGTTGCGCGCCGCGTAGACCAGCGAGGGCGACAGCACCGCCGCGCCGCTGCCTGCCTTGCCCGCGCCGAGCAGGTGAAAGCGCAGGAAGGTCGTGGTGTAATCGAAATCGAAAGCGCGCAGGGCCTGCCAGGCGCCCTCGCCCATCAGCCAGGCCGGCGGCACGAAGCCGTGCACCGGCCAGCCGCGCTCGGCGAACCAGTCGAGTCCGCACTGGATGCGGCGCGCCGCCTCGTCCGCCGGCAGGGCCGCGAACTCGCCTTCATGGCTATATTTGGTACGCAAGAAACGCTCGCTCAGGCCGGGACCGCGCGGTGCGGTATCCAGATGGGTGTAGCCGTGCAGCGCGAGCTCGTCCCCTTGCGCCAGCGCCCGTTCAAGGCCTGCTTCCATGCGCGCCGGGTCGCCGCCGGCGCGGTGGTACTGGGGCACCACCAGCCAGGTCAGGGGCAGCGCCGCCACCTCGCGCATGGCCTGCGCCAGGCGGCTGCACTCGTCCCAGGTGGCCGGGGCCACGTCGTGGATCGAGACGCACAGGGCCGGCCGCTGCGCGCCAGCTGGCGAATCATCTCCCGAATGATCTGCCACTCGCGCGTCCATCTCAGTCGGGGGCCAGGACCCGCTCCAGCACGCGCGCGGCTCCCGGGCGCGCCGCGAGCAGACTGCCATAGCGGTGCATCAGTTGCGGGAAGACCTGGCTCCAGTCATAGTGCTCGTGCGCCTTGCGCCGCGCGTTGGCGGACAGGCGCACCAGGTCGCGCCCATAGAGGGCTTCGATGGCGCCGGCCAGGCTGTCCGCGTCGTTGGGACGCGCCAGGATGCCGGTCTGCTCGTCCACCAGCTCGGCCACCCCGCCTCCGCTGGTGCCCACCACCGGCAGGCCGCAGGCCATCGCCTCCAGCACGATCAGGCCGAAGGTTTCGCAGTCGCCCGGATGCACCAGCACGTCGCAGCTGGCCAGCAGCCCGGCCAGCGCGCACTGGTCGCGCTGGAAGGGCAGGAAACGCAGCCGGACATGCCGCGGCAGCGGCGCCCCGCCCCCGACCAGCAGCAGGTGGTAGGGCTCGCCGAGCTTGCGCACGGCCTCGATCAGATAGCTCAGCTTCTTGTCGGCCGTGAAGCGGCCGGCATAGACCAGCAGGCGCGCGTCTTCCGGCAGGCCGAGCTCGGCCCGCAGGCTGTCGCGCCGCCGCCGCGGGTGGAAGATCTCGCTGTCGATGCCGAGCGGCTGGTGCAGAGCATGCGTGACACCCATGTCGGCCAGCTGGTGCACCATCAGCCGGCTTGGCGCCAGCACGGTATCGAACTCTCCATACAGGTGGGCGAGGTATTTGCAGGTGCCGTGGGAAATGGTTTCACCAAAGCGGTTCTGTACCAGGCGCGGCAGGTCGGAATGGTAGAAGGCGATGGCCGGAATGCCGAGCTGCTGGCGCAGCCGCAATGCCGCCCAGGCACTGTGGCCGGCATCGCCCACCTCGATCAGGTCGGGCCGGGCCGCGCGCAGGCGCCGCGCCGCCGCCGCCACCGAGACCGGCATGCGGTAGCCGTGGATGCCGGGCAGCGCCACCGCAGGCACCCGCACCCGGGTAGGCGCTTCGCCCTCGGCCACGTTGGGACTGAAGATGGTATGCCGCGCCCAGCCGTAACGCGCAAGCCAGCGCGACTTGGCGTTCAGGTAGGTGCTGACACCGCCCCCCTCGGCGGCATAGAACATCGTGATGTCGACAAGATGCATGTAAGAACCTGACAGGTTCAGGGTCTGCTGAAAAATACCAACATAGCAGCGGTCCGCCGGTGAAGCTTGCGCGCACGCACAGGCATCCGCGGAACCTGGCCGGCCGTCCGCTACCAGTCGTCGTCTTTACAGGGAAATTATGCGCTGCGGCGATCCAGCATGGCGCGCGCTATCGTGCCGGCATCGACATACTCGAGCTCGCCGCCGACGGGCACGCCGCGCGCCAGCCGGCTGACCTTCAGCCCGCGCGCCTTGAGCATCTCGCTGATGTAGTGGGCGGTGGCTTCGCCCTCGTTGGTGAAATTGGTTGCGAGCACTACCTCATCGACCACGCCGTCGGTGGCGCGTCCGACCAGCTTGTCGAGATGCAGGTCGCGCGGGCCGATGCCGTCCAGCGGCGAGAGCCGCCCCATCAGCACGAAATACAGGCCCTTGTAGGTCATGGTCTGCTCGATCATCATCTGGTCGGCAGGGGTTTCGACGACGCACAGCAGCGCACGGTCGCGCGCCTCGTCGGCGCACAGATCGCACACTTCGGTGTCGGCGAAGGTATTGCACATGGCGCAGTGGTGGACCGTGTCCACCGCCTGGTACAGCGCGCGCGACAGCATGGCCGCGCCTTCGCGGTCATGCTGCAGCAGGTGGAAGGCCATGCGTTGCGCCGACTTCGGACCAATGCCGGGTAGGCGCCGCAGCGCCTCGGTCAGGAAGTCGAGCGAGCTGGACATGAGGTTTTCTTACCTTCTCTTAGAACGGCATCTTGAAGCCCGGCGGCAGCGGCATGCCGGCGGTCAGGCCGCTCATCTTCTCGGCAGCGGTGGCTTCGGCCTTGCGCACGGCGTCGTTGAACGCGGCCGCGACCAGGTCTTCCAGCATGTCGCGGTCGTCGCCCAGCAGCGAAGGGTCGATGGTGACGCGCTTGACGTCGTTCTTGCAGGTCATGACGACCTTGACCAGGCCGGCGCCCGACTGGCCTTCGACTTCGATCTGAGCCAGCTGCTCCTGCGCCTTCTTCATGTTGTCCTGCATGGCTTGCGCCTGTTTCATCAGGCCTGCGAGCTGGTTTTTCATCATGGTCGGTATCTCCAAAAAGTGCTTAGTGGTTGATTCAATGGATTCAAGAGCTCAGGTGGCTGCGGCCGGCTTCACCGAGCCGGGCACGACGAAGGCGCCGAAGGTCCGCTCCATCGCCTGCACGAAGGGATCGGCGGCGACCAGGGCTTCGGCCTGGCGCTGGCGTTCCTCGCGCGCCGCCTTGGCCTCGGCCGCGGCGGTGTACCAGGTCGGGCCGATCTCGGTATCGAGGCTGACGCGCACCGAGGGGAAGTGTTCCTGCAGCGCGGCCGTCAGCTTCTCGCTGTTGCCGCTGGCGCGCAGGGTGTCGACCGGCACCCGCAGGCGGAAGGTCGCGGCCTGTTCGTGCGCCACGCATTCGATCAGTTCGGTCTGCAGGGCCAGCTGCTGTGCCACGCCGCGCAGCGGCAGGCTGGCGGCCAGCGCCGGCCAGTTGCCGTCCCAGCCGATGGCCGGCACCGGCGTGACCACGTAGGCATGCGGCGGCGCGGTCTGCGCGCGCACCGGCGGCGGCGCCGTGACGGCGGCCGGCGCTTCGGCGGCAACTGCCGTGTCGTCGGAAAATTCGGTGACCCAGGAAGGCGGCTCGTCATCGCTCGGCGCCGCCTGCATGCGCGCCTGCGGCGGCTGCATCTGCTGGACGGCTTGCGGCGGCTGCGGCGGCTGGGCAGCTTGCGGCTGCTCCCACGGCGGCGTCGAGCCCAAGCCCGGACGGCCTGCCCCCATGGCGGCCGACGGGCCGGGCGCCGGCGGGGGCGCGGCGGGCGCAGGCGCTGACGCCGGCGGCGCGGCGGCCGGCGCCGGTGCGGCTTCGGGACGCGGCTTGGCGCCGCCGCTGCGGCCGGAAGCGGCGCGCGCAGCTTCCAGTGCCGCATTGATCGCGGCGCGCGCGGAACTCATGGCCGGCGCCGGGCCGGATGCGGCCGGTGCCGACGTTGCGGACGGCGCCGGGGGCGCGGACGGTGCCGGGCGCGCCGGCGCCACCGCCGCATGGCTGGCGGCGGCCACCGCGGCGGCCCGTGCGGACGGCGCCTGGCCCGTCGCCACGCTGGCGGCCGGCGCGCTGGCCGGCAGTTCGGCGCCGCCCTGCCCCGGGCGGAAGGCCAGCATGCGCAGCAGGGTCATGGTGAAGCCAGCATACTCGTCGGGCGCCAGGCCGATCTCGTTGCGGCCGTGCACGGCGATCTGGTAATACAGCTGCACTTCCTGCGCGTCGAAGGCCTGGGCCAGGCGCAAGATGTCGTTCAGTTCCGGCAGGTCTTGCGGCACCGCGGAAGGCACCGACTGCGCCAGTGCGATCCGGTGCAGCAGGGTGCCGAGGTCCTGCAGCGCGCCGTTGTACGACAGGCTGCGGCTGGCCATCTCGTCGGCCACCGCCATCAGGTCGGCGCCGTCCTGCGCCAGCAGCGCGTCCAGCAGGCGCACCAGATAGGACTGGTCGAGCGCACCCAGCATGCCCTGCACCGCATCGAGCGTGACCTGGCCGGCGGCATAGGCGATCGCCTGGTCGGTCAGGGACAGCGCGTCGCGCATCGAACCGTGGGCGCCTTGCGCCAGCAGGCGCAGGGCTGGCTGCTCATAGGTGACGCCTTCCTGGCCGAGGATGTTTTCCAGGTGGCCGACGATATGGCCGGGCGGCATCTGCTTGAGGTTGAACTGCAGGCAGCGCGACAGCACCGTCACCGGGATCTTCTGCGGGTCGGTGGTCGCCAGGATGAATTTGACGTGCGGCGGCGGTTCCTCGAGCGTTTTCAGCATCGCGTTGAACGCGTGGTTGGTGAGCATGTGCACCTCGTCGATCATGTAGACCTTGAAGCGCGCATTGCTCGGCGCGTACACCGCCTGTTCCAGCAGCTGGGCCATCTCGTCCACGCCGCGGTTGGAGGCCGCATCCATCTCGATGTAGTCGACGAAGCGCCCGGCATCGATGGCGCGGCAGGCTTCGCACGCTCCGCAGGGCTCCGGCGTGATCCCGCCCTGGCCGTCAGGCCCGACGCAGTTGAGCGACTTGGCCAGGATACGCGACAGCGTCGTCTTGCCGACCCCGCGCGTTCCCGTGAACAGGTAGGCGTGGTGCAGGCGGCCGGTCCTGAGCGCATGGGTCAGGGCACGGACGACGTGCTCCTGGCCGACCAGCGTTTCGAAGTTCTTGGGACGGTATTTGCGGGCGAGGACTTGATAGGACATGCCGGGATTTTACCGCAGTTGGCGACTGCCGCGAACATTCCGCGGCAGTGCTTCATAGCAACTACAGTAAATCTTCAGGCGCCCGGCCGCCCCAGGCGGAAGGCGCCTACCACCTGGGCCAGGTGCTCGGCCTGCGCGGCCAGCCGCTGCGCGGCGTCGGCGGCGTCGTCGACCCGCTTGGTATTGCCGCGCGTAAGGGCATCCATGCCCTGCATGGCCTGCCCGATCGCGGCAATGCCGCCGGCCTGCTCGCGGCTGGCATCGCTGATCCCGGCGATCAGGCTCGACACCTTGTGCACGCCATCGACCACCTGCTCCATGGTCTGGCCCGCTTGTTGCGCCAGGGCGCTGCCGGCGCTGACCTGCGCGCCCGATGCTTCGATCAGCCCCTTGATTTCGCGCGCCGCCGTCGCCGAACGCTGCGCCAGGCTGCGCACCTCGCTGGCGACGACCGCGAAGCCGCGCCCCTGCTCGCCCGCACGTGCGGCCTCGACGGCGGCGTTCAGCGCCAGGATGTTGGTCTGGAAGGCGATGCCGTCGATGACCGAGATGATATCGCCGATCCGGCGCGAGGACGCGTCGATGGCCTGCATCCTGTCGACGACCTGCGCCACCACCTGGCCGCCCCGGGCCGCGACTTCCGATGCGCTGCCGGCCAGCTCGCTGGCAAGGCGCGCATGCTCGGCATTCTGGCTGACGGAGCCGGTGAGCTGCGCCATCGACTGCACCGTGGCATGGATGGCGGCAGCCTGCTCGCCCGTCCGCGCGGCCAGTTCGGCGTTGGTCCTGGCGATCTCGGACGAGGTCGCGGCGGTCGCCTGCACGCCGCGCTGCACCCGCCCCATGGCTTCCTGCAGCAGGCCGACCACGCCCTGCAAGGCGCGCCCGCTCTTGCTGGAAGCCGGCAACAATCCGGGCTCCAGGCTGATCGCTCCCTCGCTGCCGCGCATCAGCCTGACGCTGATGCTCAACTCGGCCGATTGCAGCGCGTCGCGGCGCAGCAACTGGGCCAGGTAGCACAGCAGCGCGCTCTCCGCCACCACGTAGGCGGCGTGCACCAGCACCATGTCAAGACCTGGCTCGGCCATGCAGCGCACGCCGAAGCCGAGTTCCTGCAGATGGTTGAACGCCAGGTGATGCAGCGCCACCACTGCGGCGGCGACGACGATGACCGCCCAATCGCGGTAGCACAGCAGGAAGGCGAGCAGCACGAAGATACCGAAATGCAGCTCGGTTTGCCCGGCGGCCTGGTGGATATGGAGCGCACTGAACACCATGAGCGCCACCGCCACGCTCATCCGGCTGGCCCGGCTGCCGCCGGCGAGCAGCACCAGCGCGGTCGGAATGCCCGCCGCCGGCAGGCCGACCAGCAAGGCCCAGCGCAGGGTGTTGTACATACCGGACAAGGCAAGCGCCATCGCGAACAGGCCCCAGAGTATTCCCACCATCAGGCGATCCGCGCGCAGATAGTGCTGGTGCAGCGAGACGCGATTTTCCATGATCAGCAAACTCCGTATGTAGGATACCTGAGATTGAATCAAGAAAAGTTCCACACGGCCATATATATCGTCAAATATGACAATTTATCCGGCAAATCTGTCAACAGAATGCAACAATTGGTGAGAATGTTGCAGGCGGTCGCAAAGAAAACGGTTGGAACTGACGAGCGCCAGCATGCGCAAGGGTACGAGCCTTGGGCAGGAAGAATACGCAGGGGAAGAAAAAAGAAAGGAAGGAGGCGAGCCTGATCTGCGGCACTTGCGGTGAACGGCTTTGGCTGCTTCGTTCCCGACCTGACCAGGTAAACCATGCCACAATGCGCAGGGGCCCGCCAGCAAGCATTATACCCGACCCCACCGTTTTTGGGGCCGGATCTTGCAAAGCCTAGCCGCGGTCCTTCAGCAATGCCAGCAAGGCATGCGCGCCCGCTTCGGAGGATGCCGGATTCTGTCCCGTGACAAGCAAGCCGTCGGTCACCACATAGGGCTGCCAGTCATCCGTCTTGCTGTATTGGCCACCATTTTTCACCAGCATGTCCTCGACCAGGAAAGGCACCACCTCGGTGAGGCCGACAGCCGCCTCCTCCGTGTTGGTGAAACCGGTCACGCGCTTGCCCTTGACCAAGAGGTCGCCATCCACGCCCTTGACCTGCGCCAGCACGCCGGGGGCATGACAGACCGCCGCCACCGGTTTGCCGGCGGCGATCATGGTTTCGATCAGGCGGATCGAATCGGCATCCCCGGCCAGGTCCCATAGCGGGCCGTGGCCGCCGGGATAGAACACGGCGTCGAAGTCTTGCGCGCGCACGCCCGACAAGGTGACGGTATTGGCCAGCGCCTGCTGGGCCTGGGGGTCGGCGCGGAAGCGCCGGGTCGCTTCGGTCTGCGCATCGGGCTCGTCGCTCTTCGGGTCGAGCGGCGGCTGCCCGCCCGCGGGCGAGGCCAGCGTCAGGGTCGCGCCGGCATCCTTGAATACATAATAGGGAGCAGCGAATTCCTCCAGCCAGAAACCGGTTTTCTTGCCGGTGTCGCCGAGGCGGTCGTGCGAGGTCAGCACCATCAGGATGTTCATCGGGCCTCCATGTGCGCAGTCATAGTCAAAAGGGCAGTCTAGCCGTCCCCTGCTCCACGCGTCGCACGGAAGCCCGCCGGCTCCTACAGTCCCAGCGTCCCCCAGATGTCGTCCACGCGCGCCTTGACCTCCGGCGTCATGGCGATCGGCGTGCCCCACTCGCGGTTGGTCTCGCCCGGCCACTTGTTGGTGGCGTCGATCCCCATCTTGCTGCCCAGGCCACTGATCGGCGAAGCGAAGTCGAGGTAGTCGATCGGGGTGTTGTCGACCAGGACCGTGTCGCGGGTCGGGTCGACCCGGGTTGTGATGGCCCAGATGACTTCCTTCCAGTCGCGCACGTCGACGTCCTCGTCCACGACGACGATGAACTTGGTATACATGAACTGGCGCAGGAAACTCCAGACCCCGAACATCACGCGCTTGGCGTGGCCGGCATACTGCTTCTTCATCTGCACCACCGCCATCCGGTAGCTGCAGCCCTCCGGCGGCAGGTAGAAGTCGGTGATCTCGCTGAACTGCTTCTGCAGCAGCGGAATGAAGACCTCGTTCAGCGCCACGCCCAGCACCGCCGGCTCGTCGGGCGGTTTGCCGGTGTAGGTCGAGTGGTAGATCGGATCGCGCCGCATCGTGATGCGGTCGATGGTGAATACCGGGAAGCTGTCCTGCTCGTTGTAATAGCCGGTGTGGTCGCCATACGGGCCCTCGAGCGCATGCTCGAAGCCGGACGGGTGGTTCGCGTCAGGGTAGATATGCCCTTCGAGCACGATTTCGCTGGACGCCGGCACCCGCAATTCGCTGCCGATGGCCTTGGTGAGCGTGGTGCGCTGGCCGCGCAGCAGGCCGGCGAACTGGTATTCGGACAGGCTGTCCGGCACCGGGGTGACCGCGCCCAGGATGGTGGCCGGATCGGCGCCCAGCGCCACCGCCACCGGATACGGCTTGCCCGGGTTGGCCAGCGCATGCTCGCGGAAATCGAGGGCGCCGCCGCGGTGCGCCAGCCAGCGCATGATCACCTTGTTGCGGCCAAGGACCTGCTGGCGGTAGATGCCCAGGTTCTGGCGCTTCTTGTGCGGTCCCTTGGTAATCACCAGGCCCCATGTAATAAGCGGGGCGATGTCGCCCGGCCAGCAGTGCTGGATCGGCAGGCGCGCCAGGTCGACGTCCTGCCCTTCCCAGACGATTTCCTGGCAGGAGGCGCCCTTCACTTCTTTCGGCGCCATGTCCCAGACCGCCTTGACCAGCGAACCGAGGCCCATGATGTCCTTGAAGCCCTTGGGCGGCTCCGGCTCCTTCAGGCGCGCCAGCACGTGGCCGATGCGGCGCAGTTCGCCCACGTCTTCCGCGCCCATGCCAAGCGCCACCCGGCGCGGGGTGCCGAACAGGTTGCCCAGCACGGGGATGGTATGGCCGGTGGGCTCCTCGAACAGCAGCGCGGGCCCTTCGGCGCGCAGGGTGCGGTCGCAGATCTCCGTCATCTCGAGGTGGGGCGACACCGGTACGCCAACATGCTTGAGCTCGCCCATTCGCTCGAGCTGAGCCATAAAGTCCCGCAAATCTGAATATTTCATCAAGTTTTGATCGTAATCTCGTCAGTAGAAGCATGTTCAAGACACCATGCCAAGTAGCTGATTTAGCAAGACTTTTCAAAATTTCGTCTTGGCAATCAGAACTAAAAGTAATAAGAACGGTTCGTGCTAGGGTTGACTTGGTATAAGTGAGCCACTAGAATCCGTCCTACTTGATGAGGCAGGCAGTCTTTCTGACATGATTTTAGCTGTTCTCATGCATTCACGGGGTCGGGGCCCCACATGACATTTTGAGGAGTGTTTTCACTGGGCGTCTGCCCAATCCCCCGAGACAGTTGTTGAGCCACTGGTTCCACCCGCACGGGTTTCAAAGCAGCCAGCTGTAGCAAAGCAATGACGGCGTTAGTCGGCCGCAAGGCGGCGACCTACGATATTTCTGATGCACGGCATTCAGTAACCCGACGCAGCGCACATCTCGCCAGAGACGCTGTGACAGGACTGCTTTTCGCCGCGACAAGGGGAATTCGATGATCAATCGTTTCATCACGAGCGCAAGGCTCGTGCAAACCATGGCCAGCCAGCCAGTCACGTGGTCTTCCGTGAGCAAAACGGCACGCGGTGTCTTGAATACCGCACGCAACACCCTGACCGTATTCGGTCTCTCGGCAATCGCAATGCTCGCGCTGCTCTATACCAACGAAGACGTCGCCAAGCGCGTCTCGGACATGCTGCATCCGGAACCCGAGGTCGTGGTGGTGGCCAAGGCCGCGCCGGCGCCGGCGCCGGCCGTGGCCGACATCGCGGAGGCCGTCGAAACGACCCAGGCCAGCGCCCAGCACCTCGGCAACACCAAGCAGCAGCAATGGGTCACCTCCTGGCTGAGCAAGCGCTACCGCGTCGCCAGCGATGCCGCCAACATGCTGGTGTCGACCGCCTACATGACGGCGCATGAGGTCAAACTGGATCCGCTCCTGATCCTGGCCGTGATGGCGATCGAATCGGGCCTGAACCCGTTCGCCGAGAGCCCGATGGGCGCCAAGGGCTTGATGCAAGTCATGGCCAAGGTCCATCACGACAAATTCGAACAAGTGGGCGGCCAGCAAGCAGCCCTGAATCCGGTCGCCAACATCAAGGTGGGCGCCCTGATCCTGAAGGACTACGTCAAGCGCACCGGTTCCGTCGAAGGCGGCCTGAAGACCTACGTCGGCGCGGCCGACCTGGAAACCGATTCCGGTTATGGCGCCAAGGTGCTGGCCGAGTACAAGAAGCTCAAGCAGGTTGCCAAGGGCCACAAGGTCCCGACCACCAATCCGCGTCCGCTGCCGCAAACGACCCTGGTCAAGCAGGCTCCCGCAGCCAGCCCGACCGAGGCGCCGGCCGCACCGGCGAAGGCCGAGAACCACGGTTCGGAAGCGCTGGCGACCCTGTAACGCCGTGCAGAACACTCCTCACCGGCCACCGCTCGCGGTGGCTTTTTTGTTCTGGAGCGTCTGATCATCAGAACAGGCGCTGGTCGTAGCGCCACAAGCGCAACATGCTCGCCTTCAGGCGGCGCGCATCCGGATGCTGGGGATTGATGAGGACATTGAATTCTTCTGGAACGATGATCGACGGCACTGCCATGAGGGCGCTCGCGCCGCCCATCAACCAGGCGTCGCCGGCATGCACGCTGGGCATGCCATGCGGCAGCGCATCCCAGTCGACCGGCGGATCGGCCAGAATCACGCGCGCTTTCCAGAGCTCGTCAGGCACGTCGATCCGTACCAGGTAGCGGTTGAGCGGCAGTCCGGCCGCGCGCAGGTGCACCACGGTTTCGTGCAGCGCCAGCGCGATGCTTTCCGAACTGTATACAACCGGATTGCCGATGGAGTTCCAGCGTCCGCCCGTCAGCTTGGCGCCCGTTCCGGATAGGTCGTCTGCCGTGTAATGAGGGGTGACCGCGGCGATGCGCCATACGGCCCGGTTCACGCGTAGGCTCCGCTCTCCGCCATTGCCAGCAGTTTGCCGACCAGTTTCTGTCCTTCGACGGTATCCAGGTAGCTGGCCGGGGTGTCGCCGCCCAGTGCCGGCAGCGGCTGAGCCAGCCACTGTGCCAGCCAGCGCGCCGCGTCGAAGCCGGCGTCGGATGCGCCGCCGCCGGCGACCATGGCCTGCACCTGCCCTATCAGCGCCTGCATGCCGACGACGCGCTCGGATTCCTCGCGCGACAGCGCTTCCCCACGTTGCGCCTTGCGGTTGACTGTCGCGCGCGACAAGCCGAGGGAATCGACGAGGCGCTCCTTGGGGACGTCCATGGCGCCGGAGAGTTCGCCGATGCGGCGGGCTGGAACGCCCTGCCGGATTTCATCGATGCGTTCGCGCGCGCCGGACTGGAAACTATGCATAACGGTCGCCTCGATCACGGCGTCCATTCCGCCCCGCGTGCCAGGCCGCGCCACGGCCGCCTCGGCGTCGCCGACGAATCCGTCCTTGTCTCGGCGGGCCGCGTACTTACGTAAAGCTTCACCCATGACCGTCTCCTTTGAGCCTTCAGGTTAGCTCAAATGAGACGTCAAATCAACCGACGCAGGCGCCGGGCTGAAAAATAAAAAAGCCACCGGGCGGTGCCACGGTGGCTTTTTGCGCAATATCCACAGTCGGGAATCAGCGGCGCGCGTCCGCTCCCACTTCGTCCGGACGCAGGGCCGATGCCAGCTTGTCCAGCACGCCGTTGACGTACTTGTGGCCGTCGATGCCGCCGAAGGACTTGGTCAGCTCGACCGCTTCATTGATGACGACGCGGTACGGGATTTCCGGATGGTTCTTCAGCTCGTAGGCGCCCAGCAGCAGCACGCCATGCTCGATCGGCGACAGTTCGGCCACGCCGCGGTCGATCAGCGGCGCGATGACTTCGCGCAGCTCGACCGAGGTAGCGATGGTGCCGTTCAGCAGCTCGCTGAAGAATTCGCCGTCGGCCTTGTCGAAACCGTGGGCACCGCGGATGTTGGTGACGACCGTGCGGGCCGGTTCATTGTTGAGCAGCCATTGGTACAGGCCCTGCAGCGCGAACTCGCGCGCGCGGTGACGCGGCGTGCGGTTCTTGCTCGGGTTGGCGTGCGTGGTCTTGTCGGTCATGTGCTTCCCTTCCTTTATTCTTGGCGCGCTTTTATTCGTCTTCGGCTTGCAGCTCTTCCAGCGCGAACAGCAGGTTCGACATCTCGACCGCGACGCGCGCCGCGTCGGCGCCCTTTTCGGCCATGCGGGCTTCGGCCTGCTCGTCGTTCTCGGTGGTGAGGATGGCGTTGGCGATCGGCATGCCGTAATCCAGGCCGATGCGGGTGATGCCCGCGCCCGATTCGTTCGACACCAGCTCGAAGTGGTAGGTCTCGCCGCGGATCACCGCGCCCAGCGCGATCAGCGCATCGAACTGCTGGGTCTCGGCCATCTTCTGCAGGGCCAGCGGCACTTCCAGCGCACCCGGCACGGTGATGTGGAGGATGTCCTCGTCGGACACGCCCAGGCGCTTCAGTTCGGCCAGGCAGGACGACAGCAGGCCGTGGCCGATGTCGGCGTTGAATCGTGCCTGCACGATGCCGATGCGCAGGCCCTCACCCGCCAGATTGCTTTCAAAAGTTCCTACCGTCATGGCTGACCTCTTCTTCTCGATGTGTGTGTATATATATTAGTGTGTATTCCTGGTCCGACGCGCCGTACTCACGCCGCCGGCTGCGGCAGGTAGCCCGTCACTTCCAGGTCGAAGCCGGTCATCGACGGCATCTTGCGCGGGTTGGCCAGCAGCTGCATCTTTCCGACGCCGAGGTTGCGCAGGATCTGGGCGCCGATGCCGTAGGTGCGCAGGTCCATCGAGGCCGCGCGGCTGCTCCGCGCGCTGGTGTCGCGCGGGGCGAACTGCGCGAACAGCTGGTCGGCGGTCTCGCCGCAGTTGAGCAGCACGATGGCGCCCGATTCGCCGCCCTGGATCGCCTTCATGGCCGAGGCCAGGTCCCAGGAGTGGGTCGAGGCGCAGTCGCCCAGCACGTCGAGGATCGACACCGGCTGGTGCACGCGCACCAGGGCTTCCTTGTCGCGCGACAGTTCACCATGTACCAGGGCCAGGTGGGCCGCGCCGCTGGGCTTGTCGCGGTAGGCGACCAGCTTGAACTCGCCGTAGGGGGTGCTCAGGGGGCGCTCGGCCACGCGCTCGACCAGGCTTTCGTTCTGGCTGCGGTAATGGATCAGGTCGGCGATGGTGCCGATCTTCAGCTTGTGTTCCCTGGCGAATTCGATCAGGTCCGGCAGGCGCGCCATGGTGCCGTCTTCCTTGATGATCTCGCAGATCACCGAGGCCGGGGTCAGGCCGGCCATCTCGGTCAGGTCGCAGCCGGCTTCGGTATGGCCGGCGCGCATCAGGACGCCGCCCTTCTGGGCGCGCAGCGGGAAGATGTGGCCCGGCTGGACCAGGTCGTCCGGCGTCGTGCCCTTGTTCACCGCCACCTGGATAGTACGTGCGCGGTCGGCCGCGGAAATACCGGTGGTGACGCCTTCAGCCGCTTCGATCGATACCGTGAAATTGGTGCCGAAGGAAGTCCCGTTCTTCGAGGTCATCATCGGCAGCGCCAGTTCGTCGCAGCGCTCCTCGGTCAGGGTCAGGCAGACCAGGCCGCGCGCATGGCGGATCATGAAATTGATCGCTTCCGGAGTGACGAAATCGGCGGCAAGCACCAGGTCGCCCTCGTTCTCGCGGTCTTCTTCATCGACAAGAATGACCATGCGCCCTGCGCGCAATTCGGCAACGATTTCCTCGGTGCTGGAGATAGACATACGGATTCCTTGAAACGGGAGTTTTGCGTAATCCGCTATTTTAAAGGATTTACCGTCGTTCAACCGAAGCGCTGGCGATACTCATCATCACAGCACTGCGAATTCGTCAACGCCCGTTGCCATAAAGCAACGCGCAACAATTCGCGTATATTCATGCAGTGAGAATTGCTAAGCTAAGTTTCCGACACGCAACAAAGAGCGCGTCCAAGCACGACTCGATTATGATAAAGACATTGCGGCCACATGTGGCGCCGAGGCCTTCCCGCGGCGCCCTGCGGCCATTTACTGGAGTAGCCATGGCGGTCGTTCCGCATTCGTTCAGCCGCCGCCTGCTTTCGCAAGGGGAGGGCCAGGACTGATGGCCACGATTCTGATCGTCGACGACCGGCCGAGCAACCGCGCCTTCCTGAATGCGCTGCTCGGCTTCACCGGCCACTGCCTGCTCGAGGCCGAAGACGGCGCCCAGGCCCTGGCGCTGGCGCGCGCCCGGCGTCCCGACCTGATCATTACCGACATCCTGATGCCGGTCATGGATGGCTACGAGCTGGTCCAGCAGCTGCGCCAGGACGCCGACCTGCGCGGCATCCGCGTGATCTTCTTCTCCGCCGTCTATGCGGAGCGCGAAACCAAGGCGATGGCGGCGCGCAGCGGCGTCGCCACCGTCTTGCCCAAACCGGCCGACCCGCAGCAGATCATCGATGCCATCAATGCCGAACTGGGCGTGCTCGAGGGCGCTCCGCCGCTGCCGCTGCCGGATTCGGCCCCGGAACGCGAGCGCGCCCTGCCCTTCGACCTGGGCGCGCGCCTGGCCGAGCTGGAACGCATGTGCCTGGCCCTGATCGGCGAGCGCCGCGTCGAGACCCTGGCGGCATCCTTCCTGGACGCCGCACGGCGCGTGCTGCATGCCGACTTTGCCGCGCTGTGCCTGCTCGACCGGGGCGAACGCGGCGTGCGCCACCTCGACACCTGGGCGCTGGCGCCCGAACTGCTCGTTGCGCACGCGCTGGACGAAGCCCGGTTGCCCGGCATGCTGCTGCGCGCCCGGGCTCCGCTGCGCCTGACCCAGGGCGATCCCCTGCTGGACGGCATTCCGTCCCGCCATCCGGCCATGGGCAGCTTCCTCGGCCTGCAGGTGCACGACCTGCAGCATCCGCACGGCTGGCTGTACTGCGCGCGCCGTCCGGGCGCCCCGAGCTTCACCGACGAGGAGGGGCGCTGGGCCACCGCGCTGGCCGCCCAGCTGGCGGTGGCCTATGAAAACCTGAATTTATACGACGTGGTGCAGCGCCACGCCACCCAGCTGCAGCTGGAGGCCCTGGCGCGCGCCGATGCCGACAAGGCCTTGCGCGACAGCGAGCACCGGCTCGACCTGGCGCGCCAGGTCTTCGACAGCACCCAGGAAGGCATCCTGATGACCGATGCCGAGGCCTGCATCGTCGCCATCAACCCCGCCTTCGAGCAGATCACCGGCTACCGCGAATCCGAGATACTGGGCCAGAACCCGCGCATCCTGCGCTCGGGCCGGCACGACGCCTCGTTTTACCGCGACATGTGGCACTGCCTCGAGCAGGAAGACCAGTGGCGCGGCGAAATCTGGAACCGCCGCAAGAACGGCGAGGTCTATCCGGAGCGCCTCAGCATCAGCGCCGTGCGCGACGAATCCGGCAAGCTGACCGCCTACGTCTCGGTCTCGACCGACCTGTCGGCACTGAAGGCCGCGCACCACCAGCTCGACTTCCTGTCCAACCACGACGCCCTCACGCTGCTGCCGAACCGCTCGCTGTTCAACGACCGCCTGCAGCAGGCGATGGCCGCCGCACGGCTGGGCGACGGCCAGCTCGCATTGCTCTTGTTTAACGTCGACCGCCTCTCGCGCATCAACGACAGCCTGGGGCACGCGGCGGGCGACGCCGTGCTGCGCGAGGTAGCGCGCCGGGTCGGTAGCATCGCCGGTCCGACCGACACCCTGGCGCGCCTGTCCGGCGACGAATTCGTGCTGCTGCTCACCGCTTGCCACGACAACGACGACATCATCATGGCCGCACGCCGCCTGATCGACGCCATCGCCCAGCCGCACTCGGTGGACGGGCACGACGTGGTGGTCACCGGCAGCGTCGGCATCAGCATCTTCCCGCGCGACGGCAATGCCCCCGGCGACCTGCTGAAGGCGGCCGACGCCGCGCTCAGCGAGATGAAGGAAGCGGGACGCAACGGCTTCCGCTTCTTCAAGGGCGAGATGAATGCCCAGGCGCTGCGCTGGCTGGCGCTGGAGACGCGCCTGCGGCGCGCGATCGAGCGCGACGAGCTGGCCCTGCACTACCAGCCCCAGGTCTCGCGCCTGGACGGCAGCGTGGTGGGCATGGAAGCCCTGCTGCGCTGGCGCAGCGAGGAAATCGGCACCGTTTCCCCGGCCGACTTCATTCCGCTGGCCGAGGACACGGGCCTGATCCACCCGATCGGCGAGTGGGTGATCCGCCAGGCCTGTTTCCAGAACAAGGCCTGGCAAAACGCCGGCCTGCCGCCGGTGCGGGTTGCCGTCAACGTCTCGGCCAACCAGTTCAAGTCGGGCGCGGTGAGCACGATCGTGCGCAAGGCCCTGATGGAGAGCGGCCTGGCGCCGCGCTACCTGGAGGTGGAGCTGACCGAGAGCGTGATGCTGGGCGACAGCGCGGTGGCCGAGACCGAGATGGCCGAGCTGCGCGCCCTCGGCGTGTCGCTCTCGCTGGACGACTTCGGCACCGGCTATTCCTCGCTCGGCTACCTGTCGCGCTTCCCGCTCGACAAGCTGAAGATCGACCAGACCTTTGTCCGCAACATCACCACCGAGCAGCGCAGCGCGGCCATCGCCCAGGCCACCATCGCGCTGGCCCAGGGCCTGTCGCTGGCGGTCGTGGCCGAGGGCGTGGAAACGGTCGGGCAGCGCGACTTCCTGGGCCTGATCGGCTGCGACGTGATGCAGGGCTACCTGTACAGCCGCCCGGTGCCGGCCCACGAGATGGCGGCGCTGCTGTTCAAGGGGCGCGTGGCGCTGTGATCTTCCCAAGCATGCATACACGACTGCGCAACAGTTTCCCGGGGTGTGCGCGGTAGAATGCATGCTCATCCCTAGAATTGGATTCCCGATGAGCAAGAACGTCGTGCGCGGCCGCAGTGGCCCGGCTGCCCTCTGCCTGGCCGCGCTGCTCTGTGCGCACTCGCTGGCCAGCCTTGCCCTTGCGGCCCCGGCTCCCGCCAAGGCCAGCACCGTCGCGGCTGCGCCGCTGCGCCTGGACGCGCCGATCCCGGTCGGGCCGCAGGTCAAGGTGGGCAAGCTTGCCAACGGCCTGACCTATTACATCCAGCGCAATGCGCGGCCCGAACGCAAGCTCGAGCTGCGCCTGGTGGTCAAGGCCGGCTCCATTCTGGAAGACGAGGACCAGCGCGGCATGGCCCATTTTGTCGAGCACATGGCCTTCAACGGCTCGACCAACTTCCGCAAGCATGAGCTGGTGTCCTACCTGCAGTCGATCGGCGTCGGCTTCGGCGCCGACCTGAACGCCTATACCTCGTTCGACGAGACCGTCTACATCCTGCCCATCCCCACCGACAAGCCCGAGCACGTGGCCAAGGCTTTCCAGGTGCTGGAAGACTGGGCCCATGGCCTGCGCTTCGATCCCGAGGCCGTCGAGAAGGAGCGCGGCATCGTGCTGGAAGAACTGCGCCTCGGCAAAGGGGCGTCGGACCGCATGGGCAAGCAGATCATGCCGGCGATCTTCAACGGCTCGAAATACGCCGAGCGTCTGCCGATCGGCACCGAAGAGGTGCTGCGCAGCTTCAAGCCGGAAGCCCTAACCCGCTTCTACCGCGACTGGTACCGTCCCGACCTGATGGCGGTGGTGGCGGTCGGCGACATCGACCCGGCGCAGGCCGAAAAGCTGATCAAGGCGCATTTCGCCCACCTCAAGAACCCGGTGTCGGCGCGTCCGCGCGCCTATGCCGAGATTCCCGCACGCCCGGCCACCGAGGCGCTGGTGGTGACCGACCCGGAAGCCAGCGGCAATGCGGTGCTGATCCGCTACCCGGTCCAGCCGGTGGCCGAGGCCGGCACCATCCGCGCCTACCGCGACGACCTGGTGCAGTCGCTGTTTTCAAGCATGCTCAACCAGCGCCTGCAGGAACTGTCGCAGTTGCCGGAGCCGCCCTTCATGGGCGCCAGCAGCTCGCTCGGCAAGCTGACCCCGCGCTACCGCTCCTACAACGCCTCGGCCGCGCTGGGACCGCGCGGCGCCGAAGCGGCGCTCACCGCCCTGGTCGAGGAGAACGAGCGCGCGCGCCGCCACGGCTTCGGCGCGGCGGAGCTGGAGCGGGTCAAGAAGAGCCTGATGCGCAACTACGAGCAGGCCTGGAACGAGCGCGCCAAGAGCGATTCCGGCACCTACGCCGCCGAATACATCCGCAACTTCCTGCAGCAGGAGGCGATCCCCGGCATCGACACCGAATACCGCTACGTCAGGGAGCTGCTGCCCGGCATCAGCCTCGACGAGGTCAATGCCTACGCACGCCGCACCATTCCCGCGGATTCGGGCAAGCTGGTGCTGTACACCGGCGTGACCCGTCCCGACACCCCGCAAGGCGCCCAGTTGCTGGCGGCGGTGGCCGGCGCCGAGCGCGCCGAGGTCCTGGCGCACGACGAGAAGGCGGTGGCGGCGCGCCTGATGGAGCGTCCGCCGAAGCCCGGCGCCATCGTGGCCGAGTCGCATGACAAGGCGCTCGGCCTGACCCGCCTGAGTCTGTCCAACGGCGTCAAGGTGATCCTCAAGCCGACCGACTTCCGCAACGACCAGGTCTTGATGAGCGCCGCCCGCTTCGGCGGCCAGAGCCTGTTCGGTGACCAGGACATCCTGAATGCGCGCTTCGCCAATGCGATCGTGGCCAGCATGGGGGTGAAGGACTTCACCCCGCTCGACATGCGCAAGATCCTGGCGGGCAAGGCGGCCCAGGTGAACGTCGGCCTGGCCAACTACACCGACGTGGTAGTGGGCGCCTCGGGCGCGACCGACATCGAGACCATGCTGCAGCTGACCTGGCTGAAATTCCAGGACGTGCGGCGCGACGAGGCTTTGTTCCGTTCCTACGTCGGCAAGCAGGTCGAGCAGGCGCGCAACCAGGCCGCGCAGCCCGGCGCGCACTTCGGCGACGCCGTGATGGCGGCGCTGTACAACATGCACCCGCGCGCGCCGCGCACCCTGAAGGCCGAGGAATACGAGCAGATCGACCTCGACCGCAGCATCGAGATCTTCCGCCAGCGCTTTTCCAGCGCCCGCGACCTCACCTTCATCCTGGTCGGCAGTTTCGACGTGGCAGCCCTGAAGCCGCTGCTGGCGACCTACCTCGGCAGCCTGCCCACGCCCGAGCTCACGGTGGCCTACCGCGACGTCGGCCTGCGCCCGGCCACCGGCGTGGTCAAGCGCGAGGTGCGCAGCGGCTCCGAGCCGAAAAGCACGGTGTCGCTGACCTTCACCGGCAAGGCCGAGTTTAGCGATGCCGAACAGCTGCGCCTGGCGGCGCTGCTCGAGGTGCTCAACCTGCGCATCATCGAGGTGCTGCGCGAAAAGATGGCGCTGATCTACGGCGGCGGCGCCTCCGGCGTGCTGAGCAAGATCCCGTACGGGAATTACTCGATCGGCGTCACGCTGCCGACCGGGCCCGAAAACGTGGACAAGGTGATCGCCGCGACCTTCGCCGAGATCGAGCGTCTGCAGGCCACCGAGCCCGAGGCGGCCGACCTCGACAAGGTGAAACGCAACTGGATCCAGAACCATCGCGGCTCGCTGCGCGAGAACGGCTACTGGCTGTCGCACCTGCAGTCGGCGCTGAGCGAAGGCACCGACCCGGGCGCGATCCTGGACGTCGAGAAGCAGGTGCAGGCCTTGTCGGCCGAGGACATCCGGGTGGCGGCGCGGCGCTACTTCAACGCGCAGAACTACGTGCAGGTGGTGCTCAATCCCGAGAAGGGGGCGGCGACGGCGGTGGCGGCATCCGGCGCCGCCGTCGCGGCGCCGGGCGGTTGATTCATCCCTTCGCCGACAGCATGCGCTCCACGTAGCGCGCGATCAGGTCGATCTCCAGGTTCACCCTGGAGCCGGCCGCCAGGTGCTTGAGGGTGGTGACCTCGATCGTGTGCGGGATCAGGTTGATCGAGAAGCGGCACACCTTGCCGCCCTCGCCTTCGAGATCCTCGACGCGGTTGACCGTCAGCGAGACGCCGTTGACCACCACCGAGCCCTTGTAGGCCAGGAACTTGGCCAGCTCGCGCGGCGCGTCGATGACGAGTTCGCGCGATTCGCCCACCGGTTCGAAGCTGTGCACAGTGCCCAGGCCGTCCACGTGGCCGGAGACCAGGTGGCCGCCCAGGCGCTCGGCCAGGGTCAGGGCCTTCTCCAGGTTGACTTCGCCGGGCGCTTCGAGGCCGACGGTCTTGCTCAGGCTTTCGCGCGAGACGTCCACGGTGAAGGCCCGGTCGGTCTTGGCGACCACGGTCATGCAGGCGCCGTTGATGGCGATCGAGTCGCCCAGCGCGACGTCCGCCAGCCCCAGCGGGCCGGCATCGACTTCCAGGCGCACGCCCGCGAACGAGCCGCCCTCCAGCGGGGTGACCGACGTGATGTTGCCGACGGCAGCGACGATTCCAGTAAACATACGGCTTATTCCTCAGTGTGTTCGGTGAATTCAGTGTGAATGACGGGTTGCGCGAAGCGGGCCAGGATGCGGATGTCGTCGCCGACCCGCGCCACGTCGTGAAAACGCAGCCGGCGCTGGTCGGCCAGGCGCGCCAGCGCCGGCAGCGCGAACATGCCCTGCCCCGGCCCGATCAGGCTGGGAGCCAGGTAGACCAGCAGTTCGTCGACGCAGCCTTCGCGCACCATCGACGCGTTCAGCTTCGAACCGGCTTCCACGTGCACTTCGTTGATCTCGCGGCGGCCCAGCTCGCGCATCAGGGCCGGCAGGTCGACCTTGCCCTGCGCGTTCGGCAGAATGATGAGCTCGTGACCCAGGGCGCGCAAGGCCGCGGCCCGCTCCGATTCGGCGGCGGCGACGATCCAGCAGGGTTCGCCCTGCAGGATGCGCGCCCCGGGATCGATCTCGAGCCGGCTGTCGACGATCACGCGGCGCGGCGGCAAGGGGGTCTCGATGCCGCGCACGGTCAGCTGCGGATCGTCGGCCTTGACCGTACCGATGCCGGTCAGGATCGCCTGCGCGCGGGCGCGCCAGGCATGGCCGTCGGCGCGCGCATCCGGCCCGGTGATCCACTGGCTTTCGCCGCCGGCCAGCGCGGTGGCGCCGTCCAGGCTGGCGGCGACCTTCAGGCGCACCCAGGGCAGGCCGCGCCGCATGCGCGAGAAGAAACCGATGTTCAGCTCATGGGCCTGTTCGGCCAGAATACCCGAGGTGACGGCGATGCCGGCCGCCTCCAGCTGGGCCAGGCCGCGGCCGGCGACCAGCGGATTGGGGTCGAGCATGGCCGCCACCACGCGCCCAATGCCGGCCTGCACCAGCGCGTTCGAGCACGGCGGAGTGCGCCCGTAATGGCTGCAGGGCTCCAGCGTGACGTAGGCGGTGGCGCCGGCCAGGTCGTGGCCGCGCTGGCGCGCGTCGCGCATCGCCTCGATCTCGGCATGCGCCTGGCCCGCCGGCTGGGTGTGGCCGGCGCCGATCACGACGCCGTCGCGCACGAGCACGCAGCCGACCCGGGGATTCGGCGCCGTGATGTGCATGCCTTTCGCCGCCCAGGCCAGGGCCAGCGCCATGCCCTCGGTATCGTTGTGAATCTGTGCCGTGTCGTTTGCCAAGGTGTTCCGTTCCGCTATCAAGGCCCGGCCCGCAGCCGGGGACTAGCGAGGCGCCAGGGCGCCGTCGCAGCCGTCGTCGCGTGCCGGGTTGCACTGCCGCACGCGTCCGAGCATGTTGATTTTAATACGCCGGACATGCCCGCCGTGAAACAGCGACAGCGTACCGAGCCGTGACGCGCCGCTGTTGCTGTCGCTGCAGCTGCGTCCGGCGCCATTGTAGGCGATGTAATGGGGCGGCGCTGGCTGGGTGAAGGAAAAGTCGATCCGCAGGCCTTCCGGCAGCGGACCGTGGACGGCCAGGATCTCATCAAGCGCGCCCGGCTGGCGGTCGCCGTCGCGGTCGATGAACACCGTCCAGCCGCGCGTCCAGTCGGCCCCGGCGGGATCGCGCGGCGCCAGCTTGACCCGTTCGTTGCGGGCGATCGCCTGGGCCCGCGTATGCAGGATGGCGTCATGCAGCTCGCCGGCGGCCGCCGTGATCTGCTGGGCAGCCAGCAGGGCATGCAGGTCCGGCGCGGCGACCGCAAACGCCACGGCGGCAATCGCCAGCACCACGGCCAGCTCGGCCAGCGTGGCGCCGCTGCCGCTCCGGCGCGCGACCGGGGCGTTCACGGCCAGCATCGCCGCCCGCCGCCGCTGGCGCCCTGTATTCCCCGGCTGTCGAAGCTCAGCACGCCGCAGTCCGGATCGCGAAAGCCCGTGTCGACGTTCGCGGTGCCCGGCCGGGCGCGCAGTTCGATGCATTGGGTGATGGCCTCCCCCTCGCAGGCGCGTCCTTCGAGCTCGTAGGCGCTGTCCTGCGCCGTGGCGCCCAGCCACCAGCGGAACTGGCGGCTGTCCGGGTCGACCGAGGCCGCCGAGAAGGCCACATAGGTATGGTGCAGGGCGCGGTACTGTTCCTGGCGCTGCATGGTGTCGACCAGCGCCAGCTGGGCTTCGACCCGGCGCGCCTTGACCAGGTGACGGGCATATCCCGGATAGGCGATCGCGGCCAGGATAGCGACGATCGCCAGCACCACCAGCAGTTCCACCAGCGTGAACCCACGACTGCGCTTCATCGTCCCTCCGCCCCCGCTGCCACGGACTCGTGCCAGTTGCCGATCTCGCGCCAGCCCACCCGGATGCCCGCTCCGCCCGCCGTGCCCGGCAAGGCCGGCGGCGCGGGCGCCGCCGCTTGCGGCACGGTTTCCTCCTCCTGCCCCGGCGGCGGCGTACTGGGCAGCAGCTTGCGGTAATAGGCCTGGAGCGCCACCTGGGTGCTCGCCATGCTGCCGAAACCGAGCGCGCTCACCCGGTACAGCAGCGCACCGGGCACGGACGACAGCCGTTCGACCAGGTAGCGCGGCGCCCGGGCCGGCAGCGCGCCCTCGCCGGCCGGAAGCAGCGCGCCCGTGAAGCTTCCGAGCGCGACCGCCGGCCCCTCGTCGTCCGCCAGCAGGGCGAACAGCGCGTCGGCCTGCGGCGCGTGTTCGCACAGGCCCTCGTAGGGAGCGCCGCCCCGGCAGCCGGCGGCGAAGGCGGCCGGGGTGGCGTGTGCCAGCGCGGCGGCGCGTGCCGAGGCCGGATCCTGGCCGCCTTCGATGTCCTGCTCGGCATCGGCCAGGGCCGCCATCGCGGCCTGCAGCGCCAGCAGCCGGTCGCGCTCATGGCCGGCGGCGCGTGCCCCGCTGATCGCCGTGCGCGCCGCGGCGATGCTGCCCAGCAGCACGGCCAGCATCAGCAGCAGCGCCGTGAGCAACGCGACGCCGCGCTGGCCGGCGCGGCATGACAGGTGGATGACGGTGCGCATGCGGCCTCAGCGCAGGCGTGCGGGCAAGGCGATCGTGGTGCCGAACACCTTGCGGTAGCGCGGCCCGTCGGCGCCGGACAGGGCCGCCTCCTGCAGGCGAGTGCCGGCATCGAGGTCCGCGAGGGCGCCATAGTCGCGCCCGAACAGCTCGTACACCAGCGCGCGTGCCGAGGCGAGCCTGCTGGCCGGCCCGCGCAGCAACAGGGCCACGCGCACGCTGGCGATCTTTTTCCAGTGGGTGCGCCGGCGCAGGTCGGCGTCGCGCTCGGCCGGGGTGCTGCCTGCCAGCACCAGGCCCGCGTCCAGGCCGGCCAGCGCGCTGGCGTTCAGGTAACGCTCGGGCGTACCGTCGGCGTCGCCATCGAGCCCGTACAGCACCTGGAAGCCGTCGACGGCGCCGACCACCGCGTCCGCCGACCAGGCATGCGCGCCACGGTATTTGCAGCGCAGCTCGGTGTCGCCCTGGGTATTGCGGGCGACGTAGAAGATGCTCCAGCCTTCCTCGTCGCGGTGCACGGCGAAGCCGGCGCAATCGAGGCTGGTGCCGTCGCCGTTGGGCGGCGCGCCGGTGCCCGGGAAGCGGATCGCCAGCACGTCGCTGCCGTTGACGGCGTCGACCGGCGCATTGTCGATGCCGAAGCCGGCCTGGCTGACCCTGCGGGCATCAAGCCCGGACAGGCGTGGCGGAGCCGCCGGATCCGGGCCGCCGCCCTGCCCTTCCCAGTCGGCCGCCGCCAACTGACGCACGGCGCGCGCGATCGCCTCGAGCGCGTAGCGTCCGGCGTCGTCCATCGCGGCCGTCTCCACCTGCACGGCGAAGGCGCGATTGGCCCAGATGAACAGGCTGGCGGCGGCGAGCAGCACGCCCAGGCCGACGCCCAGGGCGACCAGCAGTTCGGGCATGCTCATGCCCCGCTGCGCCTGCGTGCGCGTCCTCATCGGAGCACCCCGACGTAGCCGGGCGCGTCGCCCGTGCCCTGCCAGCCCAGCTTGACGACCGGCAGCGCGCCGGCAGCGCCGTCGCAACTCCAGCGCCAGCGCTTGCCGGCGCTGTCCCAGGGGGCGCCGTCGCGGCAGACCGCGATGCGGCCGCCCGGAAACTGTGCGTGGACCGCCTGGCGGATTTCATGCAGGTCGAACTCGGCCAGCTGGGCCGGCGTGCAGGCGGCCGCGAAGCAAGCGGTGCCGGCCGCGGGCGGACCGCTCGCCGCGTCGTACGACAAACCTAGATAGGGATTGGCGCCGTCCGGCAGGCTGGCCACGGCCGGATTGACCTGCATGCGCGCCGACAGCGCGGCGGCCAGCTGGGCCGCCTCGGACATCAGCGCCGACTGCTGGCGGGTGCGCTCGGCAGTGAGCTGCGTGGCGCCCGCGCCGACGATGCCGACCGCCAGCACGAACAAGGCAACCAGCACCTCGGCCAGCGTAAAACCATGAGCCTTAACCTGCACCGCGCCCTCCTCCGTGGTTAGCCTGCGCAAGCGGCTTGCGCTTGCGAGCTGCGAAGTTATCAGGCGTGGCGGGGCCAGCCGTGAGCTGGCGCAATCGGGTTCGGGGAACTGCTGAGTTTAGATAGCCGCGCTTGCGCGCTTGCTATTTCCGCGGCTGGCCGACTTCGGCGATCGCCTCCTGGAACTCGGCCAGGTCTTCGAAATTCTTGTACACCGAGGCAAAGCGGATATAGGCGATCTTGTCGAGGCGCTTGAGTTCCTGCATCACCAGCTCGCCGACGTAGCCGGTGTCCACCTCGCGCAAGCCGCTGGTCAGGAGCTTTTCCTCGATGGTGGCCACTGCCGTGTCGATCGCTTCGGCCGCGACCGGGCGCTTGCGCAAGGCCAGCATCAGGCTGCCGCGCAGCTTGTTCGACGAGAACTCGGTGCGGCTGCCGTTCTTCTTGACGATGATCGGCATCGACAGCTCGATGCGCTCGTAGGTGGTGAAGCGCTTGTCGCACTTGGCGCAGCGCCGCCGCCGGCGGATGGCGTCCCCCTCCTCCGACACGCGGGTGTCGAGGACCTGGGTATCTTCATGCTGGCAGAACGGACATTTCATGGGCGCCGGGGATTCAAAAAGGGCCGCAGCGAGCGGCCCCTGGGTTGCTTACTTCGCGTAGACCGGGTACTTGTCGGTCAGCTTCTTGACTTCCACCTTGACGCGCTCGATGGTCGCGGCGTCGTGCGGGTTGTCCAGCACGTCGGCAATCAGGTGGCCCACCTTGACCGCGTCTTCTTCCTTGAAGCCGCGGGTGGTGAAGGCCGGGCTGCCGAGGCGGATGCCCGAGGTGACGAAAGGTTTTTGCGGGTCGTTCGGGATGCCGTTCTTGTTGCAGGTCATGTGTGCCTGGCCCAGGATCGCTTCCGCTTCCTTGCCGGTCAGGCCTTTCGAACGCAGGTCGACCAGCATCACGTGCGACTCGGTACGGCCCGAGACGATGCGCAGGCCGCGCTCGGTCAGGGTGTCGGCCAGGGCCTTGGCGTTCTTGACCACCTGCTTCTGGTATTCCTTGAACTCCGGCGACAGCGCTTCCTTGAAGGCCACGGCCTTGCCGGCGATCACGTGCATCAGCGGACCGCCCTGGATGCCCGGGAAGATCGCCGAGTTGATCTGCTTTTCGTACTCGGCCTTCATCAGGATGATGCCGCCGCGCGGGCCGCGCAGCGACTTGTGGGTGGTCGAGGTGACGAAGTCGGCGTGCGGCACCGGGTTCGGGTACTCGCCCGCGGCGATCAGGCCGGCGTAGTGGGCCATGTCGACCATGAAGTAGGCGCCGACTTCCTTGGCGATACGGGCGAAGCGCTCGAAGTCGATGCGCAGGGCAAAAGCGGAAGCGCCGGCGATGATCATCTTCGGCTTGTGCTCGCGCGCCAGGCGTTCCATGGCCTCGTAGTCGATGTCTTCCTGCTCGGTCAGGCCGTAAGAAACGACGTTGAACCATTTGCCCGACATGTTCAGCGCCATGCCGTGGGTCAGGTGACCGCCTTCGGCCAGCGACATGCCCATGATGGTGTCGCCGGGTTTCAGCATGGCGAAGAACACGCCCTGGTTGGCCTGCGAACCCGAATTCGGCTGGACGTTGGCGGCTTCCGCGCCGAACAGCTGCTTGAGGCGGTCGATCGCCAGCTGCTCGGCGACGTCGACGTATTCGCAGCCACCGTAGTAGCGCTTGCCCGGATAGCCTTCGGCGTACTTGTTGGTCAGCTGCGAGCCCTGCGCTTCCATCACCGCCGGCGAGGTGTAGTTTTCCGAAGCGATCAGTTCGATGTGGTCTTGCTGGCGAACGTTTTCCTTCTGGATGGCATCCCACAGTTCCGGGTCGACATTGGCGAGCGTGTGATCTTTTGCAAACATGTAAAACTCCAATCGAGAGAAATACCAGGCAACGGCAGCGCAGTGCGGGCAGCGGGACCAGCGGCGCAAGGCAGCCCGATACGACACGTACCAGTTGTGGCTGCCCAGGCGAACGGCGAGTTGGCGTCTCAGGTTCCCCGGTGGGACTCCACCTTTGCCGCGGGCCGCCATCAGGATGCGGACGCACGGCGTTTCGCCAGTTACGTGAGACGTGAATTCAGCTGATTGTATGTGATCCGGGCCTCTTAGGGCAAGGAAACTGCTGTCGTCTTAACAAGCTCGGGGCGGCCAGCGGGATCCTGACTATTTCGGCTACAATTTTCAGCTCCTCTGCCCTCAGGACCCACCATGATCGTCTTTATTACCGGCGCTTCGGCCGGCTTCGGCGCCGCGATGGCGCGCATCTTCGTCCAGAACGGCCACCGCGCCATCCTCGCCGCGCGCCGCACCGAGCGCGTCGAAGAGCTGGCACGCGAACTGGGCAACAGCGCCCTGGCGGTTACCCTGGACGTCACCAGCCGCGCCTCGATCGAGGCCGCTTTGAGCAGCCTGCCGGAAGGCTGGCGCGACATCGACGTGCTCATCAACAATGCGGGCCTGGCGCTGAACACCAAGCCGGCGCACGAGGTGCCGCTGGAAGACTGGGACACCATGATCGCCACTAACTGCCAGGGCCTGGTGACCATGACCCGCGCCGTGCTCCCCGGCATGGTGGCGCGCTCAAGCGGCCTGGTCATCAACCTGGGCTCGGTGGCGGGCCACTACCCCTACCCGGGCGGCAACGTGTACGGCGCCACCAAGGCCTTCGTGGAACAGTTCACCCTGAACCTGCGCGCCGACCTGGTCGGCACCGGCGTGCGCGCCACCAACCTGGCGCCGGGACTGTGCGGCGGCACCGAGTTCTCGAACGTGCGCTTCAAGGGCGACGACGCGGCCGCGGCCAAGGTGTACGAAGGCACGACGCCGCTGAGCGCCGAGGACATCGCCGCCACGGCCTACTGGATCGCGACCCTGCCGCCGCACGTGAACGTGAACAGCATCGAACTGATGCCGACCTGCCAGGGCTTCTCGCCCTTCGCCATCAAGCGCACCTGATCATCCCGCCCACGCCAGGACATCCCCGATATTGCTGGCGTGTATCGGGCGCTCTGCAATTGTGAGAAAGTGTTACAGTTATTGGCCTTTCGGCTATGTTTCACGTCTACTATTACGCGCCAACATTGCCTTACCGATAGGCACGCCCGACCATTTCCTTCCTATATGTTCGCAAACGTACATAAGGAGGGTAAAAATCGCGTAAAATGTTTCCTATTTTCATTTAAATGGCAGGGGAAATGCCTTCAGCTTTTGACTGGACAGTCAGGGTCTATTACGAAGATACCGACGCCGGTGGCATCGTGTTTTACGCCAATTACCTGAAGTTCTTTGAACGTGCGCGCACCGAATGGCTGCGTGCGGCAGGCGTCGGCCAGCAGGAATTGCTGGAGGCCGAGGGCGCCGCCTTCGTCGTCAAGAGGGCTTCCCTGGACTACCATGCGCCGGCGCGCCTGGACGACGTGCTGACCATTCGCACCACGGTCGAAAAGCTCGGCCGCGCATCGGTCCAGTTCGCCCAGCAGGCCTGGAAGGGCGAGCTGCTGCTCACCAGCGCCAGCGTCAAGGTCGGCTGCGTCGACACCGCCACCATGCGCCCGCGTTCGCTTCCCGAGCAGGCTGCTGATAAAATGCGCGCCGCGTAGGCGCATATTCATTTGACAAGATATTAGACAACAGACTTCCACCCGATGACCGAGACTCCAGACCTTTCGCTGACCGCCCTGATCTCCAATGCCCACGTGCTGGTGCAGCTGATCATGGCCCTGTTGCTGATCCTCTCGATCGTCAGCTGGACCTATATCTTCCGCAAGACTTTCGCCCTGCGCGCCGCGCGCAGCCAGACCGAGCAGTTCGAACGCAGCTTCTGGGCCGGCGGCAACCTGCACACCCTGCACCAGAGCGCCAGCGCCCAGCGCGACCAGAGCGGCCCGCTGGCCCGCATCTTCGAATCGGGCATGGGCGAATTCATCAAGGGCAAGCAGGCCGCGCGCGACATGAACGACATGGGTCCGGTGCTGGACGGCTCGCGCCGCGCCATGCGCGCCGCCTTCCAGCGCGAACTCGACGCCCTCGACATCCACCTGAACTTCCTGGCCTCGGTCGGCTCGGTGTCCCCTTACATCGGCCTGCTCGGCACCGTGTGGGGCATCATGAACGCCTTCCGTGGCCTGGCCAACGTGCAGCAGGCCACCCTGGCCGTGGTCGCGCCCGGCATTGCCGAAGCGCTGATCGCCACCGCGATCGGCCTGTTCGCCGCAATTCCGGCAGTGGTGGCGTACAACCGCTTCACCCACGACATCGATCGCCTGGCGATCCGCTTCGAGAGCTTCGTGGAAGAATTCTCGAACATCCTGCAGCGCCAGGCGCGCTGAAGCGAGGGGAACCGGGATGGCCTTTAACAGCAGCCTGCGCAGCGGACGCAAACGCGCTTTCAAATCCGAAATCAACGTCGTGCCCTACATCGACGTGATGCTGGTGCTGCTCATCATCTTCATGGCGGTGCCGGCCAACGAGGCGCCGAGCGTGGTGAATCTGCCGGCCGCCGAGAAATCGGCGCTGCCGCCGGACACCTATATCCGCGTCGCGGTCCAGCCCGACAACAGGCTGTCGATCGGCGTCGGTGGCAAGCAGAAGGCCGCCATGGAAGACGTGGCCGACCGCACCGCCCTGCTGGCCCGCCTGCGCGCGCTGCACGAGGAGAATCCGGACTATCCGGTCCTGATCGAGGGCGACCGCGAGAGCAAGTACGACGATGTGATCCAGCTGATTTCCGAAGCGAAGAAGATGGGCATCAACCGGGTGGGACTGGCCACCAAGTGACATGTCTGCCGCAATGAAGCCCGCCACCCAGCCAGCCAGCGCCGGCACGCCCTACCGCGTGCCGCCGGAACCGAGCCGCCTGCCCGCCTTCCTGCTGGCAGTGGCGGTGCACGCCGTCTTGCTGGGCTTCCTGTACTTCGGCATCAGCTGGCAGAGCAACGAGCCGGTCGCCGTCGAGGCCGAAGTCTGGGACATGTCGGTCCAGAGCGCCGCCGCGCCGGCGCTCCCGCTGCCGCCCGCCCCGGAGCCGGAGCCGGAACCGGAATCTGCCCCGGTGCCGGCCCCGCCGCCGCGTCCGGTGGAACCGCCGCCGGTGGAACGTCCCGCGCCGGTCGAGCCGGACATCAAGCTGCAGCGCGAGAAGGAACGCAAGGAAAAGGAACAGCGCGAGCTGGCCGAGAAGAAAGAACGTGAGCGCAAGGAAGAATTGCGCAAGGAACAGGAACGCAAGGAACTCGCCAAGAAGGAAGAAGCCGAGAAGAAGAAAAAAGAGGAAGCCGAGCGCCAGAAGAAAGAACTCGCGAAGAAGGAAGAAGCCGAGAAGAAAAGGAAGGAAGAAGCCGCCAAGCTGGCCGAAGCCAAGAAGCAGAAGGCCGCCGCCGAGAAGGCCGAGGCCGCCAAGCTCGAGAAGCTGCGCCAGGAAGACCTGAAACGCATGGCCGGCGCCATGGGCAGCACCGGCACGGCCGAGAAGTCGACCGCACCGAAGGCCGATTCGGGCTACGTGGCCGCGATCACCGCCGCCATCAAGAGCGCCACCGCCTACGGCGGCAGCACCACGATGCCGGGCAATCCGAAGGCCGTGTTCAAGGTGGAGCAGTTGCCGACCGGTGAAATCATGTCGGTGCGCCTGGTGAAAAGCAGCGGTGTGCCTGAGTTTGACAGAGCAGTGGAAAATGGTATCAAAAAGGCATCGCCGCTTCCCAAGAAAAAGGACGGGACGGTCGAGCGCGTACTTGATGTCAATTTCTCGATGAAAGATTACGACTGATTCGGTTTCAACGACAGACTATGAAAAAACTCCATTACCTGCTGTTTAGCGCCACCCTCCTGATGGGAACGGCGAGCCATGCCCAGATCAAGGTCGAGATCGCCGGTGTCGGCAGCAACCAGATCCCGGTCGCGGTCGCGGCCTTCGCCGACGAAAACCTGGCGCAGGACGACGTCTCCGACATCATCCGCGCCGACCTCGAGCGCAGCGGCATCTTCAAGGTCATCGATGCGCGCCAGACCATCAGCGACAGCGCCAGCGTCGACCTGTCCGCCTTCCGCGCCAGCGGCGCCGACGCGCTGGTGGTCGGCAGCGTCAGCCGCAGCCCGGACGGCCGCTTCGCGATCCGCTACAAGCTGCACGACACCGTCAAGGGCGCGCCGATCTCGCAACTGGGCGGCGAAGTGCAGCCGAAGTACGTGCGCCTGCAGGCCCACCGCATCGCCGACGACATCTACGAAAAGCTGACCGGCGTGCGCGGCATCTTCTCGACCCGCATCGCCTACGTCAAGAACAGCGGCAGCGGTAGCGCGCTGGTGGTGGCCGACGCCGACGGCGAGAACGAGATCGTGGCCGCCCACGGCCGCGAATCGATTATCTCGCCGGCCTGGTCGCCAGACGGCACCAAGGTCGCCTACGTCTCGCTGGAAGACCGCAAACCGGTGGTCTACCTGCAGGACCTGATGACCGGCCGCCGCAACGTGATCTCCAACGTCAAGGGCAACAACTCGGCGCCGGCCTGGTCGCCGGACGGCAGCATGCTCGCCGTGGCCCTCTCGAAAGACGGCAACACCGAGATCTACACCGTGCGTCCGGACGGCAGCGGCCATCGCCGCCTGACCAATAATCCGGCGATCGACAGCGAACCGCAATTCTCGGCCGACGGGCAAAGCATTTACTTCATGAGCGACCGCAGCGGCGGTCCGCAGATCTACAAGATGAGCGTCGCGGGCGGCAATGCCACCCGCGTCACGTTCAACGGCAACTACAACATCAGCCCGCGCGTGTCGCCAGACGGCAAGACCCTGGCCTGGATTTCCCAGCGCAACGGCAATTTCTCCCTTTATGCGATGGACCTGGCCTCGGGCCAGGAACTCCGCCTGGCCGATGGGGCCACCGAACCGAGTTTTTCGCCTAACGGCAAGTACATCATGTATGCGACCAAGGGCGGCGGGCGTGCCTCGCTGGCCGTGGTCTCGGTGGATGGACGGGTCAAGCAGCGCCTGACCACCAATGCGGGAAACATTCGGGAGCCCAGCTGGGGTCCCTTCATGAAGTAAAAAAGCAGTACAACTTTAATAGACAAGGAGAAAAACCATGCGCAACTTCCAGAAATTGGCCCTCATCGCTTCGGCTGTCCTGCTGACCGCCTGCTCGTCGACCAAGCTGCAGGAAACCCCGGTCGTCGAAAAGACCCCGACCCCGGCGCCTGTCGCCCAGGCTGAACCGGAACGCGTCATCCGCCCGGTCGAAACCGGCAACGTCGACCCGCTGAACGATCCGCAAGGCGTGCTGGCCAACCGCAGCATCTACTTCGACTACGACAGCTTCGTCGTGCGCGAAGACGGCAAGCCGGTGGTTGCCAACCACTCGCAATACCTGACCAAGAACACCGGCCGCAAGATCCTGATCCAAGGCAACACCGACGAACGCGGCGGCACCGAGTACAACCTGGCCCTGGGCCAGAAGCGTGCCGAAGCCGTCCGTCGCGCGATGGCCGCACTGGGCGTGTCGGACAACCAGATGGAAGCCGTCTCGCTGGGCGAAGAAAAGCCGAAGGCAACCGGCAGCAACGAAGAGGCGTGGGCTCAGAACCGCCGCGCCGACATCGTTTATCAGTAATAGTTGATCAAATCGGCTGATACGGCTTAAGCCTGAGCCGATTGACAGCGGGGCGGACGGCAGTGCAGACTGCATCCGCCCCGTTTTTACTCTGCAACCGGAAAGAACTGTCATGATGAAACTGTCCCCGTCCCGTCTTGCCTGCCTGGTCCTGGCAGCCTGGATGCCGCTGCAGGCGTCCGCCGGCCTGCTCGACGACAACGAAGCACGCAAGGCCATCCTCGACCTGCGCGCCAAGGTCGATGCCGTGGCCCGTGACCTGAAAGCCCAGATCGACACCAAGTCGGACAGGACGGTCCAGCTCGACATGCTGAACCAGCACGAGCAGACCATGCAGGAAATCGCGCGCCTGCGCGGCCAGATCGAAGTGCTGGCCAACCAGATCACCCGCGCCCAGGAAAGCCAGAGGCAGCTGTACGCCGACCTCGACGCGCGCCTGAAGAAGGTCGAGCCGCAGCAGGAAACCGTCGACGGCCAGGTGGCCTCGGTGCTGCCGTCGGAAAAGACCGCCTACGACAGCGCGACCGCCATGTTCCAGTCCGGCGACTACAAGGGCGCGACCGCGGCCCTGCAGGACTTCGTGCGCCGCTACCCGGAATCGGCCTATGCCGCCAATGCGCAGTACTGGCTGGGCAACGCCTGGTACGCGCTGGGCGACTACAAGAAGGCCATCGCGGCCCAGGAAGTGGTCACCTCCACCTATGCCAGCAGCCCCAAGGCGCCGGACGCGATGCTGAACATCGGCAGCAGCTATGCCCTGCTGAAGGACAACAAGAACGCGAAGAAGGCGCTGCAGCAGCTGGTGTCGAAGTATCCGGAATCGAGCGCGGCCCGCACGGCCAAGGACCGCCTGGCGTCGCTGAAGTGATGCCTGCGCCCGTCATGATGCTATGCGGCATTTGACAGCGGGCGCGACGCACCCTATAATCTTGCTTCTTCGGGTCGTTAGCTCAGTTGGTAGAGCAGCGGACTTTTAATCCGTTGGTCGCTGGTTCGAGCCCAGCACGGCCTACCAGAATCAGCAGAAACGCCAGCCTTCGGGCTGGCGTTTTTGTTTTTGCCGATCATGCGGCCGGCGCACTCATCGTTGTGCCAGCGTCGCCTTGACGACGATGACCTGGGCCAAGCGCGGGTCAGGCACATAAGTCATCACCATGTCGTCGCCGCTGTTGCCCCGGTTGAAATCCATCGTTACGTTGCCGTCATGCGAAGCGTATTCATCGGGCGATACGGCAACCAGGCGCATGGCCCGCTCCCGCCCTATTTGCGCCGAGATGCCGCCAGGCGCCGGGCTGACCTGCAAACGCCAGCCGTTGGACATGGCATAGATGCCGCGCACTGCGTCGAGATCGTCCTGGTAGACGCGGAAGGTCCGCGCCGGCGCTGTTACTTGCACGCTCGACATCGGCACACTGCTGAGGGGAGGCTGGCGGGACTGGGCGGCGGCGTCGGCCGTCAACAAGGCCGCGGAGACGGCAAGTGCCATCACGAGGGGGTTCGGAGCTTGCATGATCGTTCCTTCACAACACGGGAGGGCCCTGGCTGTGCCAGGGGCTGCATCCAGTCTAGGGCAGGGTTCGCTCTCCACAAGTGCTGAAGCGTCGACATCACCAAACGGTCTGGACCTGATAAAAACCAGACTGGACGGATATGATACAAAAAAGGCAATATTAGCTTGTTTTTTGTATCATTTTCGAACTCTTGATGACCTCGCCGGTCATACGATTCGCCAGCTTGCAGCCCCTACTGTTGGTTACTCCCTACGCTTGAGTGCAATTGCTTGACATTGCAGAGGGATGGGCACATATTGTTTATTCGAAGAAACAGCTTGAAGTCGTAAGCAATTGTGTGCGCTCTTGTATTCGTCGGGCACACATGTAAAATAGACAACATCAGATGCGCCTGTTCACCAGGTGCATCGCGGACTGGATTTTATCGTGAAGCGTTACTGGCATTGCATGTCGATCACTTCTCATCTGCACGCTTCGGACAGACGCACGCGCTACGCCTGCACTGCCCTGCCTGCCTGAACAGCCGGCGCGCCGAGCGCGTCCGAGCCGGATTCTCCTGTCAGCAAACGCTCCAGCACCTATCGTCAACCTATTGCAAGCCTGTCTCCGATGGAGACGGCAAAAGGAATCAACATGAACACCGAACACTCGCATCCACGCATCCACCCGGGCACCGTCGACCGCAGCAATCCGCGCGCACCGAAACGCACCTTCGCAAAAAGCATCGTCTCGAACAGCCGCCGCCTGCGCCAGCGCATCGGCGTGGCCGTCGGCCTGTGCCTCGGCATGGCCGCCCTGTTCATCACGCTCGAATAAACGCGACACGCGCTAGTCAGCCCGCTGTTCCATTGACGGGCCACTACTGCCCGCCTGAACGCCGTCAGAACGTTTCCCAGCCTTCGCCCGCTTCCACGGCCTGTGCGGCCTTGGGTGCCGGCTGCGCCGCGGCCGCCTTGGCCGCGCGCCGTGCCGGGGCCCCGCCCTTGGCCGGACGTACGGCCGGCAGCGAGCTCGCCACGCGCGCCACGCCTGGCGCCGCTACCGATGGCCGTGCCGGCGCTGCCTGCGCATCGAGCCGGAAGATGCCGACCGCCTGCGCCAGTTCGGCCGCTTCCTGCTGCAGCGACTGGGCCGCCGCCGAGGCCTCCTCGACCAGCGCGGCGTTCTGCTGCGTCACCTGGTCCATCTGCAACACGGCGCTGTTGATCTGCTCGATCCCGGCGGTCTGTTCCTGGCTGGCGGCGGTGATCTCGGCCATGATGTCGGTCACGCGGCCGACGCTTTGCACGATGTCCGCCATGGTCGCGCCGGCGCGGTCCACCAGCTCCGAGCCGATCTGCACCTTCTCGACCGAGTCGTCGATCAGCGTCTTGATCTCCTTGGCCGCCGCGGCGCTGCGCTGCGCCAGGTTGCGCACCTCGCCCGCGACCACGGCGAAACCGCGCCCTTGTTCGCCGGCGCGCGCCGCTTCCACCGCGGCATTCAGTGCCAGGATATTGGTCTGGAAGGCGATGCCGTCGATGACCGCGATGATGTCCACGATACGGGTTGCCGAGCTGTTGATCGCGCCCATGGTGTGCACCACCTGCTGCACCACCTCGCCGCCCTTGCCCGCCACCTGCTGGGCCGAGACCGCCAGCGCATTGGCCTGGCGCGCATTGTCGGCGTTCTGCTTGACGGTCGAGGTCAGCTCTTCCATCGACGAAGCGGTTTCTTCCAGCGAACCGGCCTGCTGCTCGGTGCGGCTGGACAGGTCGAGGTTGCCGGCGGCGATTTCGCCGGAAGCCGTGGCGATGGTGTCGGTGCCGGCGCGCACCCGGGTCACGATCTGCACCAGCGAGGCATTCATGTCCTTCAGGGCCTGCAGCAGGCGGCCGGTCTCGTCCTTCGAGGCGACCTCGATCTTCTCGGTCAGGTCGCCCGCCGCCACCGCGCCGGCGATCCGCACGGCCTGCTCGAGCGGACGCACGATCGCGCGCACCAGCATCCAGCCGACCACGGCGGCCATGATCAGGCCGCACACCAGGCCGGCCAGGCACAGCAGGCGCACGGTCTCGTAGGTCCGCTGCGAGGCTTCGTACTCTTGCTTGGCGACGCGCTGCTGCAGCGCGACCAGGCCCTCGCCGGCCTGGCGCAGCGGCTGGAACAGGCGGGCCATGTCGCCGGACACGATCTGGCTCGCCCGGGCGGCATCGCCCGCGTGCACCGCGGCGACCGCCGGCTGCAGGGCCTGGACCATGAAGGCTTGGTACGCCTTGCCGAACTGCGCGCTCAGGATCTCTTCCTCGGACGTCAGCTTGGTCGCCTCGTAGGCCTTCCAGTTCGCCGCCATTTCCGCGACGTTCGCGTCCACTTCCGCCATCATCTCCTTGCGCTTGCCGCTGTCTTCCAGCGGCGCCGCCTTGGCGACCAGCAGCTGGTCGAGCGTGACCAGTTGCATCACCCGGCTGAGCTGGCTTAGCGCGACGACCCGGTTATCGTGCAGGTCCTTCAACTCGGCGTTCGCTCTTTCGAGGCTGTAGAGGCCGATCGCCGCGCCGGCGATCAGCTCGGCCGCCAGGAACACAAGCACGAGGATGAGACGAGTCTTGATGGTAAGGTTTTTAAGCATGGAAAGATGTAGTGGGTGAATGTAACATTTATTGTATTGTGGAAATGCATTCTTACCCATGACGAATACATCATGTTCCGGGTTTTCTCACGCTGCAACGTTGCTCATCTACTACAAATCAGCCCATTCAAACACAGTGATAGTCACTGGCCCGGAAACGACCAGGGCCGAAGCGCATTGTTTGCCTGCGCAGCGGCGCTGCCATTTTGCCTATAGAATGCTGCGATTGATTTCCGCAGCGCATGAGCTGCCCCGCAAAGGCTCCAATGAACTTTCCCGTCCTAATCAACCTGGTCCTCGCACTGCTCGTCTGCGTGCTGCTCTATCGCCTGCAGGCGACGCACGTGTCCTTCACCAAGCGGGTGTTTACCGGCCTCGGACTCGGCGTGGTGCTGGGGGCGGCCATGCAGGCCGTCTACGGCGCCGGCTCGCCCGCGGTCGCCGGCACCAATGCCTGGCTGGACGTGCTCGGCAGCGGCTACGTGAAACTGCTCCAGATGATCGTGATTCCCCTGATCATGGTCTCGATCGTGCAGGCCATCCTCAAGCTGCGCAACGCCGCCTCGCTCGGCGCCATCAGCACGCTGACGATCGGCATCCTGCTCGCCACCACCATCGTGGCAGCCGCGATCGGCATCCTGATGGCCAAGCTGTTCGGCCTGAGTGCGGTCGGCTTGACCAGCTCGGCCGCCGAAATCGCCCGCGGCGAATACCTGCAGGGCAAGCTGGCGACGGCGCAGGAAATCTCGCTGCCGTCGATGCTGCTGTCCTTTATTCCGGCCAATCCCTTTCTCGACATGACCGGGGCGCGCACCACCTCCACCATCGCGGTGGTGGTGTTCTCGATCTTCATCGGCATCTCGGCCACCGGCATCGCCGGCAAGAAGCCCGAGGTGTTCGCCTCCTTCAGCGGCTTCGTGCACGTGGCCCACGTGATCGTGATGCGCATGGTCACGCTGGTGCTGCGCCTGACGCCCTTTGGCGTGTTCGCCCTGATGACCAAGATGGTGGCCGGTTCGAGCCTGCAGGACATCCTCAGCCTGGCCAGTTTCGTGGCCGCCTCCTACTGTGCGCTGGCGCTGATGTTCCTGGTGCACCTGCTGCTGGTCGCGGGCAGCGGCCTGAACCCGCTGCGCTACGTGGTGAAAATCTTCCCGGTGCTGGCCTTCGCCTTCACCTCGCGCACCAGCGCCGGCTCGATCCCGATGAGCGTGGCGACCCAGACGGCGCGCCTCGGCACCCCGGAAGGCATCGCCAACTTCGCCGCCTCGTTCGGCGCCACCATGGGCCAGAACGGCTGCGCCGGCATCTATCCGGCCATGCTGGCGGTGATGATCGCGCCGACCGTCGGCATCGATCCGTTCACCGCATCCTTCCTGCTGCCGCTGCTGGCGATCATTGCCTTCGGTTCGATCGGCGTGGCCGGCGTCGGCGGCGGCGCCACCTTCGCCGCCCTGATCGTGCTGTCGGCGATGGATTTGCCGGTGGCGCTGGCCGGTCTCCTGATTTCGGTGGAACCCCTGATCGACATGGGCCGCACCGCCCTCAACGTCAGCGGTTCGATTACCGCCGGCACGCTCACCAGCCGCATCCTCGGAGAGACCGATATGCGCGTGTTTCGTAGCGACGCGGAAATCAATTTAGATAGCGAATCGCAAGCCGTGTAAGAGGGCTCCGACGCCGCGGCGAGCCTGCCGGGAAAGCCTGCAATCGTGCGCTTTCGGCCCGTAGAATCCGTCTATGATGATGTCATGTCAATATCAAAGACGGGCGTGTAATGGAACAGAAGTGGCCACAGGAAGTCTGGCTGGTCAGGCATGGACAGAGCGCCGGCAACGTCGCGCGTGATCTCGCAGAAGCCTCTGCGGGCCACCTCATCGACATTGCGGACCGCGACGTCGATGTGCCCCTGTCCGAGCTGGGCGAGCGCCAGTCCGAGGCGCTCGCTTCCTGGTTCGCCGCGCTGCCGCCGGAGCAGCAGCCGACGGTGGTGCTGCATTCGCCCTACGTCCGCGCCGCCGAGACCGCCAACATCCTGATGCAGCGCCTGGACCGTTCGCGGCTGGTGGTCGAATCCGACGAGCGCCTGCGCGAAAAGGAATTCGGCATCCTCGACCGTCTCACTACCTACGGCATCGCGCACCACCATCCCGATCTGTACGAACAGCGCCAGCACGTCGGCAAGTTCTATTTCCGCCCGCCCGGCGGCGAGAGCTGGTGCGACGTGATCCTGCGCCTGCGCAGCGTGGTCGACACCCTGAACCGCGAGTTCTGCCGCGAGCGCGTGCTGATCGTCGCGCACCAAGTGACGGTCAATTGCTTCCGCTACCTGTTCGAGCGCCTCGACGAAAAAACCATCCTCGAGTTCGACCGCGCCAGCGACGTGCCGAACTGCTCGGTCACCTCCTACGAATACGACCCCGATCTCGGCAAGGGCGGCCATCTGGCCCTGCGCCTCGTGAATTTCGTGGCGCCGCTCGAATCGACCGGCACCCCCGTCACCGCCAGCAAGGACCTGCCTGCCGCACCGAAGGCTTAAGCCCATCCCATGGAAACGCTCATCGACACGCCTGACCGCGCCACTGCCGTGCACGACGTCGACTCAGCCCTGTTGCGGGGCTGGCCGGTGCCGATGCCGGCCGTCGAAGGCGACAAGGAAATCCGCGGCCACGTGCTGGTGCTGGGCGGCTCTTGCGAGATGCCGGGCGCGGTCATCCTGGCCGCCACCGCGGCCCTGCGCGCGGGCGCCGGCAAGCTCACCATCGCCACCGGCCGCAGCGTGGCCCAGCTGGTGGCCCTGGCCATGCCCGAGGCGCGCGTGATCGGCCTGCCCGAGCACGCCAGCGCCGGCTTCAGCATGGACGCCGTCGCCTCCCTCGACCCGCTGGCCGAGCGCGTCGACGCGGTGCTGGTCGGGCCGGGCATGCGCGACGAGCCGGCCACCGCGGCCCTGGTGCATGCGCTGCTGCCGCGCCTGGACGCGGCCGGCACCCAGGTGGTGCTGGACGCCTGCGCCATGGGCGCGCTGCTGCATCCGCCCGCGCCCTGGCCGTCCGGCATGCCCTGGCGCTTCGAGCGTCCGGTCATCCTCACCCCGCACGCGGGCGAGATGGCGCACCTGACCGGGACGCCCAAGGGCGACATCACGGCCGCGCCCGACCCGCGCGCACTGGAAGCGGCGCGGGCCTGGAACGCGGTGGTCGCATTAAAAGGTGCGCGCACTGTCATCGCAACGCCGGATGGAACGTTGTACCAGCATGAAGGCGGCAATGTTGGCCTGGCCATCTCCGGCTCGGGCGACGTGCTGGCCGGTATCATCGCCGGCCTCGCCGCCCGCGGCGCGCCGCTGGACCAGGCCACCTGCTGGGGCGTGGCACTGCATGCGCGTGCCGGCGAACGCCTCGCCGAACGCATGGGCACATTGGGATATCTAGCGCGGGAAATATCGCAGGAGATACCCGCGCTCCTGGAACACATCGCCGGCAAGGATGCCGGCGGCAGCGAGACCATCCGGCCCACGCCGGTGGGTTGGGGAGCGGCGTTCTGACAGCCCTGCTCTTCAGCAAGCACGACAGTGTGCGATTCGAACCGGCGGCCGGACTACCAGTCTAATGGAGTCGGATCGTGCACTGACCGGGGCCGCGTGTTGCGTCGGTTCCCTGATGGTTCCACTGCTGGGTTCCCGAACCCTCAGAGGACCTCACCTGGCGTCGCAGTGTTCCAAGGCCTCACCTGGACGCTGCGGCACAAGATAGACGTGAACGAGGAGTTTAAACAATGAAAGCACTGACCAAAGCACCAAAAATCCTGCTGACTGCTGCCGTGTTGGCCTCCCTGCTGGGCGCTTGCCGCAAGAACGAGCCGGCGACCGACACCACGACCACCACGCCGGACACCTCGGCCACCGCCCCGAGCAGCACCTCGGGCGCCACCGGCACCACGGGTGACACCGGCACCGGCGCCACTGGCACCGGCACCACCGGCACCACCGGCACCGACATGGGTACTGGCACCACCGGCACCGGCGCCACCGGCACTACCGGCACCACGGGTACCGACATGGGCACGGGCACTACCGGCACCGGCACCACCGGCACCGGCACTGGCGCAACCGGCACCACCGGCACCGGCACCTCGGGCACCACCGGCACCACCGGCACCGGCACCACCACCCCGCCAAGCAGCGGCGGCTGATCCGCCCTCCACCTGGCAACGAACGGAGCCCGCGCCGCGGGCTTCGGGACTTCCTCTCGGGAAGCCGGTTTCGTGCCGTTCTCCACAGCGGCGATCGCCAGCCCGGCAGGGCTGGCTTAGTCGTTTCCTGTTTGGCCTCTCCTCTTCCATTTCCTCCACGACGCTTCAGCGCCCCCTGTGAGGGTCAGGTCTGACATTCAGACACGGGCCGAGCAATACACCAGCGTAACGGTCGAGTTCGTGTCCGAATGTCAGACCTGACCCCGTGGCAGACCCCGTGGCATGGGCACCAGCGTAACGGTCGAGTTCGTGTCCAAATGTCAGACCTGACCCCGTGGCATGGGATCGGCATAGGGGACGGCCCTGAGGGCCGCTCCCCTGCCACACCACCCGGCATGCGGGTCCGCACCGGGCGGTTCGAGTAGTTGAGGTCAAGACAGGCGAGGTACGCCCAGTCGGTCGAAATAGCCGATAGTCATCACTGTTTTGAGTAGCCTATCGCTGTTGTGCCACCAGCGGCGGCTGTTCGCCGCCACGTGCCTTGCTGCCGACGGCCAAGCCCCAAGCTTGAGCAGTTCCCGATACATGGTGCTTCCGCGTTTCCAGTGCTTGAGCTGGATAGCTCGCAGCCTGTGCCGCAACCATTCATCGAGTCCGCGCCAGACCTTTGGGGTTTGCGCCAGCTGGAAATACCCTCTCCAACCCAGCATATAGGAGCGCAGTCCCCGCACCACATCCGGCATGCTGCGTCCGCCGGAACGGCAGGTCAGCTCCCGAATACGTTGCTTGAACGCTTGCAGCGGCTTTTCCGCCACCTTGCGTTTGATCTCGCCTCCACGCGCCACCCATAGGCTGTAACCGAGGAACTTGCGGCCGAAGACGCTAGCTACCGCGCTCTTGCCCTCGTTGACCACGAGGTGCAACTTGGCATAGCAGCGCCGCAGCAGCCCCATCACCCGCTCACCCGCCCGCCTGCTGCGCACATACACATTCGCATCGTCGGCGTAGCGTGCAAAGCGATGGCCGCGCCGTTCCAGTTCCTTGTCCACTTCATCGAGCATCACGTTGGCAAGCAGCGGACTCAATGGCCCGCCTTGCGGCGTTCCTTCGCTTCGCTCCTGCACCACGCCATGCTCCATGATGCCGCTGTTCAGATAGGCACGGACCAGCCGGATCACTCGGGCGTCGTCGATGCGTTTCTTCAGGCGATCGATCAGGATGTCATGGTTGACCCGGTCGAAGAATTTCGACAAGTCCACGTCCACCACGATTCTCAACCCGGACTGGACGTATGCCTGAGCGGCTAACACCGCATCCTGCGCACGCCTGCCCGGCCGAAAACCATAGCTGTGCTCACTGAAAGTGGGGTCAAGGATCGGTTGCAGCACCTGCAATAGTGCTTGCTGGATCAGGCGATCCGTCACCGTCGGGATGCCGAGCTCGCGCTCGCCACCGTCAGGCTTCGGTATCGTCACCCGACGTACCGGGCTGGGCCGGTACGTCCCCGTCAGCAGTTGTTCCCGTATGTGTGGCCATTCGGTCGCCAGCCGCCGTGAAGTCTGGTCAATGTCCAGTCCATCCACGCCGGCAGCTCCCTTGTTGGCCCGCACACGCTTGAACGCCCGCCGCAGGTTCTCTGTCGTCAGCGCCGCTTGCAACAGCGCCGACCCCGTGTTTCCGGTTGCATGCCGCGGGCAGAACGCTTCGTCGCTGAAAGCATCGAGCATGGCTTCACCTTGCCCTACGGCTTCCCGCCCCGCGTTAGCGGGCATCTGACGCTGTACCTTCTGCATCGGCATATCGGATTCACTCCCACTCGTTTGGTCCTTCGTCGGCGGAGTCGAGCCTTCCCGGCGCTACCTCCGACTACTATGACCTCTGCTGAGACCCCGCTCCGATTTTTTTTTCGTCGCCCTTTCAGGCACAAGGCGGGGCGTCCCCAGGTATGGGCCGCACTCCTTCATCACACAGCCGCCGCATCTACGCCGCTTTGCTTTGACCACAAGAGCTTCGCGGTTATGGGCCCGCTCGCCCTGCTCGGCAGCGCCTTCTATGCGGTTCGTGTTCCTCGGCTCGTGACTTATGCTCCACGCTTCCTTCCCACGGTCGGTTACCCTTCCGCAGTTGCGCTTCACTTCGCTCACTGTGGTCAGCTCGCGGCGGGACTTTCACCCGCAGGAGTGCGCCCATGCTGGGCGCACCCATGAAAAAAGCCAGCCCGAAGGCTGGCTTTGTGCGGTGAAGCCGGTACGGCTCAGGCCGGCTGCGGGGTGCCGCGGCCGCGGCCGGTCACGAAGCGGCCGATGCGGACGATGCCGCGGAAGACCAGGCGCACGAAGACCAGGGTCAGGATGGCTTCGACGAAGGTCATCAGGAAGGCCAGGGCCACGTTGTGGCGCTTGGCGCGGCGCTGGAACTTCGCGAACATGCGGTCGCGGGCGATCTCGATGCTGTCGTAGAAGGTCGGCACGACCAGCAGGGTCAGCAGCGTCGAGGTGATCACGCCGCCGATGATGGCGATCGCCAGCGGCTGGTAGAACTGGCCAGCGTCGCCGAAGGCCATCGCCACCGGGAACATACCCGCGATCAGGGCGAAGGTCGTCATCAGGATCGGACGCAGGCGCTTGCGGCCGGCGGCCATCAGCGCTTCCTCGCGGTCCATGCCTTCCTTCTCCAGCGCACGGGCGGCGTCGATCAGCAGGATCGCATTCTTCGCCACCAGGCCCATCAACATGAGCACGCCGATCATGCTCATCAGGTTGAGCGTGTTCTTGGTCAGGATCAGGGCCAGCACCACGCCGATCAGGGACAGCGGCAGCGACAGCATCACGCCGATCGGTGCGGTGAAGGAACCGAACTGCATCACCAGGATCAGGTACATCAGCAGGATGCCCGAGAACAGGGCGATCATCATTTCCCTGAACAGTTCCTGCTGGTCCTCACCCTGGCCGCCCAGGGCCAGGCCATAGCCCGGCGGGAAGTCGAAGCTCTTCGCCAGTTTCATGGCGTCGGCGGTCACTTCGCCAGGCGAACGGCCCTGGGCGTTGGCGGACACCGTGATCAGGCGCTCGCCATCCTTGTGGCGGATACCGGCCGGGCCCTTGCCCATGGTGATGCTGGCGATCTGCTCGAGCGGCACCATCATGCCGGTGCCGGCCACCGCGATCGGCAGGCGCTCGATGCTGTCGGTGTTGACGCGGTCGTCCGGGTGCAGGCGCACGGCGACGTCGCGGGTCTCGCTGGTCGGGTCGACCCAGTCGCCCACCTCGATGCCGGCGAAGGCCACGCGCAGTGCCTGGGCGGCGTCGTTCACCGAAATGCCCATGGCGTTGGCCAGGCCGCGGTCGAGCACGATCTGCAGTTCGTTCTTCGGATCCTGTTCCGACAGGGTCACGTCGACGGCGCCCGGCACCTGGCGCAGCTTCTCCATGTAGGCCGAGGTCAGTTCCATCAGCTTGCGCGAATCCGGACCGGTGAACTCGATCTGGACCGGCTTGCCGCCGCCGCCCAGGTCGTCGATGACGACGTATTCGGCGCCGACCAGCGGAGCGATCTTGGCGCGCAGTTCGGCGCCGATCTCGGCACCGCTGCGCTCACGCTTGCTGCGCTTGCCGATGTCGACATAGACGCGGCCGCCGCTCAGGTCCACGTAGCTGTTGGTGTCTTCGGTCTCCGGGATCGAACGGGCGATCTCGGCGGCAGCTTCCACCTTGCGGCGCGAATATTCCAGGCTGGACGAGGCCGGCGTGCGGATCTCGACCATGATGGTGCCCCAGTCCGATTTCGGCATGAAGCTCGAGCCGCCGAAGGCCATGTGCAGGCCGATGGCGCCGGCGAAGCTGAGCACGGCGATCGCCCCCATCCACTTGCGGTGGTGCAGCGCCCACTCGATCACGCGGCCGTAGCGGTCGGCCTGGTGGTCGAACCAGGTGTTGAAGCGCTGCAGCACCAGGCTCAGGCCCTTCTTCGGCGCATGGGCGTGGTCGGGCGGGTCGCCCCAGTAGGCCGACAGCATCGGGTCGAGCGTGAAGGAGATCAGGAGCGACACGATCACCGAGCAGGTCACAGTCAGGGCGAACGGGCGGAACCATTCACCGGACACGCCCGGCATGAAGGCCACCGGCACGAACACGGCCATGATCGAGAAGGTGGTCGCGGCCACGGCCAGGCCGATCTCGGCCGTGCCTTCGAGCGCGGCGGTACGGCGGTCCGAACCCATTTCCATGTGGCGCACGATGTTTTCCCGCACCACGATCGCATCGTCGATCAGCACGCCGATCGCCAGCGACAGGCCCAGCAGGGTCATGAAGTTCAGCGTGAAGCCGCACAACCACACGGCGATGAAGGCGGCCAGCACCGAGGTCGGCAGCGCCAGCGCGGTGATCAGGGTCGAGCGCCAGGAATTCAGGAAAGCGTACACCACGAAGATGGTCAGGATCGCGCCCAGCACCAGGGCCTCGATCACGTTGTCCAGGCTGCTCTGGGCGTTTTCGCCGCCGTCGTCGACGACTTCGAGCTTGGTACCTTGCGGCATTTCCTTGTTGGCCTCGGCCACCACCAGGTGCACCTTCTTGGCCAGCGAGACGGTCGAGGCATCGGGCGAGCGGGCGATGTTGATACCGACGTTCGGCTTGCCGCTACGGATCGACAGGCTGTTGATGTCGGCAAAGCCGTCCTTGATCTCGGCCACCTGGTTCAGGCGCACGATCTGGTCGCCGTTGCGCTTGACCACGATCTGCGAAAAGTCTTCCGGACGCTCGATGCGGCCGACCAGGCGGATGCCCTTCTCGTCCAGTTCGCTGCGCAGCTTGCCCACCGGCGCATTGGTGTTCTGGGTGCGCAGGGCGTTGGTGACTTCCGACACCGAGACGTTATATTCACGCAGCTTCTCGGCGCGCAGCAGGACCGACAGCTCGCGGCGCAGGGCGCCGTTCACGTTCACGGTCGAGGCGCCCGGGATGGCGCGGAACTTGTCGGCCAGCACGTCCTCGGCATAGCGCGAGATATCGGCGTGCGACTGCGTGGTCGAGGACAGCGACAGCTGCATCACCGGCTGGGCGTTGATGTCCCAGCGCCGCAGCACCGGCTCGCGCATCTCGACCGGCAGCTTGTAGCGCACCGCGGCGATCGCGTTGCGCACGTCGTCCGAGGCTTCGATGATGTTGCGGCCGAAATTGAAGTCCATGAAGAACGACACGCCGCCTTCGAAGGAGTTGGAGGTGATCTTGTTGACGCCCTGGATCGCCAGCAGCTGCTTTTCGATGCGGTTGGTGATCTCGCGTTCGACGGTCTCGGGCGAGGCGCCCGGATACGGGATGTTGACCGACAGGGCCGGACGCTCGACGTCCGGGTTCTGGTTGACCTTGAGCTTGGACAGCGCCAGCAGGCCGACCAGCATCATCGCCACGATCATGACGACCGTCGCGACGGGTCGCTTGACACTAAAATTGGAGAGGAACATTTTTAATAATCCTTGGTTGTCCTGTGTTCCTTACTTGCCCTGCACCGGGACCGCAGTGGCGGCGCTGGCCGCGCTGGCCACCACGGCGGCCGGCATCTCGACCTTCTGGCCATCCTTCAGGTTCGAGGTCGGGGAACGCAGCACGATGTCGCCCGCCGCCAGGCCCTGCCTGACTTCGACGTTGCCGGTGCGCGGATCGCGCGCGCCGACCACCAGCGGGACCTTGTTCAGGGTCTTGTCCTTGATGCGCCAGGTGTAGGCGCTGTCGCCGGCCTTGACCAGCGCGGCTTCCGGCAGCATCAGGGCGTTGGTACTCTGGGCATCGATGCGGCCTTCGGCGTACAGGCCGGCCACGCGCGGCTGGGCCTTGTCGGCGAACTCCACCACCACCTCGACCTGGCGGGTGATGGCGTTGGCGGCCGGGTCGATGCGCTTGACGATGCCGGCGAACTGCTGCTCGCCGTAGCCGTTGACGCGGAAATTGACCTTCTGGCCGAGCTTCACGTTGGCGATCTCGTCGGCCGAGACCCTCGCCTGGAAGCGCATGCTGTTCGGGTCGATGACCTTGACCAGTTCCTTGCCGATGGTGGCGGTGTCGCCGGCCGACACTTTACGCTCGGAGACGATGCCGTCGAAGGGCGCGCGCACCACGGTGCGCGAGAGCTGCTGGCGCGCGGTGGCGGAGCGCGAACGGGCGGCCGACAGCTCGCTCTGGGCGCTATTGCGGCGCACTTCGGCCTCGTCCAGGCCGACGGCCGAGGTCATGCCCGAGGCGCGCAGGGTCTTCATGCGCTCGAGCTGGCGGGTGGCCTGGTCGAGGGCCTGGCTGGCGGCGCGCACCGCTTCGTCGGCGGACGCCACGGTATCGCGGATCGCGGTTTCATCCAGGCGCACCAGCACGTCGCCGCGCTTGACCGGCTCGCCGTTCTCTTTCAGGACCTGCAGGACCACGGCCGAGACTTCGGCGCGCAGGTCGGCCTTGCGCTCCGGCTGGATCGAGCCGGTGACCACCGGGCCGCTCGACAGGGTATCGCTCTGGATGGTCAGCACGTCTTCCGACGCGACCTTCAGCTGCGCGGGACGATTGTCCTTGGGATCGGCCTTGCCGCCGGCCTGGGCAGTTTCCTGGCCCGGCTTGGCGGGCTCCTTGGACTCCTTGCTGCAGGCAGCGAGCGCCGAGGCGATGGCAAGGACGAGTAGGGTTTTGCGCAGCATTGTGGTTCTCCAGAGAAGGACTCGGTATGTGTTCTTGTAAATATGTGAATATGAACAGTCAGCGCGCAGTATTCAGTAGTGCCCTGCCAACTTCAAGAGACGACGCTGCGTACTGCGGAAATCGAGGGATGAAATGCGATATTTTGCGACGAGCTGCATTCCAGGCGGACTGGAATGTGGCCAAATGTGGACAAGGCGCGGACAGGCGGACGTCCGACAGTGTCCGCCGGCGTACGCTTCCCGGCCTCAGGCGCCGAAGATGGCGTGGATCAGGAAGCCCATCCCGATGCCGGTGGCGATGCCGCCGCCGATCTCCACCAGGGTGTGGCCCATGCGCTCGCGCAGGACGGTGTGCCCAACGGTGTCGCAGGCCAGCTTGTTGATCGCCGCGGCCTGGCGACCCACGTGCTGGCGCAGGCTGTTGGCGTCGATCATCACGATGAAGGCCAGGGTCACCGCCACGCCGAAGGCCGGATGGCCGATGCCTTCGCGCAGCGCGATCAGGGTGGCCATGCTGGTGACCACGGAGCTGTGGTTGCTGGGGAAGCCGCCGTTGCCCACCAGGTTGAAGGCCCAGCGGCGCTGGCGCGCGCTGGTAATCAGGAACTTGATCGGGCCGACCACCATCCAGGTCAGCACGGGTGTTACGAGGTATGCGAGATCCATGTCCAAATCCAGGTACGACGAGGGAGAGAAAGAATGCTGGGTAATGCCGGGCGGAATTATCTCAGAAGCAAGCTCTTACCGATATAAAAACGATGCCGGATGGAGGACATCCGTAGCGCCGCCGCCTCAGCTGCTTCGGTAATATTCTCGTCACTAAACTAGACAGGCAAGGGGGCAGTATGCGGCATTTCCGGTTGTCGATCGCGGTGACGGTCATCCTGATGGGCCTGGCCGGCTGGTGGGGCTACGAGCACCGCGGCATGCCGGGACTGCTGCAGGCGCTCTGGATCACGGCCGTGCTGGGCGTGCTCGAGGTCTCGCTTTCCTTCGACAATGCGGTCGTCAACGCCTCCGTCCTGCGCGGCTGGAACGAGTTCTGGCGCAAGCTCTTCCTCACCGTCGGCATCCTGGTGGCGGTGTTCGGCATGCGCCTGCTGTTCCCGCTCGTCATCGTGTCGGCGGCAACCGGGCTGGGCCTGGTCGAGGTCTGGCACATGGCGATCGACAATCCCACCGAATATTCGCGCCACCTGACCGAGAAGCACGCCGAGGTGGCGGCGTTCGGGGGCGCCTTCCTGCTGCTGGTCTTCCTGAATTTCCTGTTCGACGAACAAAAAGAGCTGCACTGGCTCGGCTGGGTCGAGGAAAAGGTCGGCAAGTACGGCACCGAGGGCCTGGCCATCGCCCTGACCCTGCTGGCGGTGTGCGGCGCCATGTACCTGATCGAGCCGGCGCGCAAGCTGCCGGTCCTGGTCGCCGGCATCACGGGCATCCTGATCTACATTGGCGTGCAGTGGCTGAGCGGCCTGCTGGAGAAGGAAGAAGAAGACCCGGCGGTAGGCAAGATGATTGCCCAGGGCAGCATCGGCGGCTTCCTTTACCTCGAGGTGCTGGACGCCTCGTTCAGCTTCGACGGCGTGATCGGGGCCTTCGCGATCACCAACGACGTCGTCATCATCATGCTGGGCCTGGCCATCGGCGCCATGTTCGTGCGTTCGATGACGGTGTTCCTGGTCTACAAGGGCACGCTGGAAGAGTTCGTGTTCCTGGAGCACGGCGCCCATTACGCGATCGGCATCCTGGCCTTGATCATGTTTGCCAGCGTCCACTATCACATTCCGGAATGGTTCACCGGGCTGTCGGGGCTGGCCTTCATCCTGGTGTCGCTGTGGTCCTCGGTGCGCTACCGCAAGCGCATGGCGCATGAGGGGGCCAGGGAGGTGGCCTGAGGTCGCCGGCAGTTTGTGATTTTGTCCATCCATGGCAGAATGTGCCCGGCTGCGATGCTGCCAACCTGACAATTCACACTCTTGATGCCGAAAACCATGCCGAAACGCGCTACCGCCCTGCTCCTGTCCGCCCTTGCCGCGATCATCGTGCTGTTCGCGCTGTACACCTGGTTCACCCTGAGCTGGTCGTACTCGGAAGGCGAACGCGCGGGCTACCTGCAGAAGTTCTCCAAGAAGGGCTGGCTGTGCAAGACCTGGGAAGGCGAGATCCTGCTGTCGAGCATGCCGGGCGCGATTCCGGAACGCTTCGCCTTCACCGTGCGCGACGACGCGGTGGTCAAGCAGCTGCAGAGTGCGATGGGCCAGCGGGTGCAGATCACCTATGAGCAGCACGTGGGCATTCCGACTTCGTGCTTCGGCGAGACCGGCTATTTTGCGACCCGGGCCAGCATCGGGCCGGTGAATCCGGTGGCCCCGAGCGAGGCCGCCGCGCAGTAATACGTTTTACGTATCAATCAGGTGTCAGTGATATGCATGACATATCACCGGCATCATTCCTTGTTCTTCCTCTGATTCAGGATCACGTCCGCCAGCCGCGTCACCGCCTGTGACGCCGAGGCCGGCGGCGTGCTCTTGAAGCGTCCCAGCACTTCGCGCGTGATGTTCACCGAGGCCACCCGGTGCTCGGCCTCGGCCTTGCGTTCGCCGAGGGCGCGGTCGAGCGCCGCCAGTTCCCCCGCCTGCTCGTCATGGCGCTGCGCTTCCAGCTCGGCCAGTTGGCGGCGCGTGTCGGCCATGCGCCGGGTCGCCTCGGCCGCCTTGCGCTGCATCTCGGCGTGGCGCTGGGCGTGTTCCAGAAGCGCGCGCTGGGCGTCGCGTTTCTCGACCGCGGCCTGCAGCGCGGCCTGCTCCGCCACCTCCCGCTCGCGCGCCAGCCGGGCCTGTTCTTCCTCGGCCGCGGCGCGCGCCTCGGCAGCCTGGGCCGCCGCCTGCTCCGAGGCCAGGCGCGCACTGGCCGCCTCGTTGGCGCGCGCGTCGGATGCCGCCTGCTGGCGCTGCGCGGCCAGCTTGCGCTCGACCAGGGCCAGCGATTCGCGCGCGGCCTCGGTGGCGGCGCGTTCCTCGCGTAGTGCAGCCTCGGTTAATTCCTGCTGGCGGCGCTCAAGCTCGGCACGTTCGGCCTGCGCCTGGGCCAGCTCGGCCGCCCGGCGCGCCTGGACCTGCTGCGCGCTGGCCGCGGCCTCGGCATGCTGCGCTTCCTCGATCGCGGCGCGCGCCTGCGCCGCCTGCGCTTCCAGGGCCGCCTGCTGCGCGGCCTGGGCGCGCCGCTCGGCCTCGCACTGCTCCCTCAACTGCGCGGCAGCCGCCTGCTCCGCCTGCGCACGCGCCTCGGCGGCCCGCGTCAGTTCCTGCTCGGCCTGCAGGCGTTCCTGTTCCCGCAGCAGCGCCGCTTCCTCGCTGGCCACGCGCTCGCGTTCGGCCCGGGCCAGGCGCTCGGCCTGTTCGGCGCGGCCCTGGGCCGCTGCCAGCGCCTCCTGCTGCGCCTCGGCCTGGCGGCGCACGGCGGCCATCGCCGCCTCTTCCAATGCGTTTTCCTCTGCCTGCGCGGCGGCCGCGGCCTGGGCCAGACCTGCGCGCTCCTCGGCCAGCGCGCGCTGGCGCTGCTCTTCTTCCATCTGGCGCGCGGCCGCCTGGCTGGCCGCCTCGTCGGCGGCGGCCCGCTCGCGCGCGTGGCCGGCGGCCAGGGCTTCGGCTTCCAGCCGCGCCTGCACCTGCTGGCTTGCCTCTTCTTCGGCGCGCGCGCGTTCCTCGGCCACCTCGCGCAGCCTGCGGTCGGCCTCGATGCGCGCCTCGGTCGCCGCCAGGATCCGGGTTTCGGCCTCGCGCCGGGCCTGCGCCGCGGCGGCCGCCATCTGTTCCAGGCGTTCGCGGTGGGTGGCGGCGTCGCGCAATTCCTTTTCGGTCTGCAGGCGCATGCGCAGCGACTGGGCCGCGACGCGCTCGGACTCGGCCTGGGCCAGTGCGATCGCCTCGCGCTCCTGTTCGATGTGGGCCAGGGCGCGCGCTTCTTCCAGCGCGCGCGCCTCGGCCGCGGCACGCGCGAAGCTCGATGCCAGCGCCACCTGGTCGGCGCGCTCGCGCTGCTGGGTCAGTTCCAGGGCCTCGGCTTCGGCCTGGGCCAGTTTCTCGGCGGTCTGGCGGGCGCCGCGTTCGGCGCGCTCGCGCTCGCGCGCCAGGATCGCCACGCGCGCGTCGGCGCTGGCGTTGTGCAGCACTTCTTCCTTGGCCGCTTCGACCGCCGCCATGCGCTCGGCCGCCTGCAGGCGCGCCTGCTCGGTCTGCGCCAGCAGTTCCTCGGCGGCGCGGGCGGCCTGGGCCGCCATCTCGGCCTGGGCTTCCACCTGGGCGGCAGCGCGGCGCCGTGCTTCTTCCTCGGCGCGGGCGCGGGTTTCGAGCGCCACGCGGGTCTCGGTTTCCTGCTGCACGCGGGCACGCAGCTCGGCGGTCTCCTGGCGGATCGCCGCCAGCCGCTCGCTGGAGGCATGGGCGGCGGCGCGCAGCGACTCCAGGCGGTCGCGGTCGGCGGCGATCGCCTCCTCGGAGGCCTGGGCATTGGCCAGCGCGGCGGCGGTCGCGGCCGCATCCAGCGCGGCGCGCTCCTCAGCCAGCGAACGGGCGCGCGCCTCGGCGTGGGCGCGGCTCTCGGCCGCGACATTGGCCTTGGCTTCGGCCTCGACGCGGGCGATGGCTTCGTGGATCTCGCGCATGTCCATCGGGCCGCGGGCGGCCGGGGCCTCAGGAGCGATGCCCCCGGCATGGTCCGTGCGCGCATGCTCCAGGTCGATCGTGAAGTCGGTGTCGTCGTGCTCGGGCTTGATGGGTTCCATGCTTGTTCTCGGTGAGACGCAGGCTGCGTCCACCTGATTATCCGGGAAATCGCGCCCGCGTGTCACGCCGAACTGGACGGCAAAAGCGCCGCAATTCCGGCTATACGGGCCACAGGGGCGGCTCGTCCATCAGCGCCACCTGCTCGCGCAGCTCGAGGATGCGGTCCTGCCAGTAGCGCTGGGTGTTGAACCATGGGAAAGCCGCCGGGAAGGCCGGGTCGTCCCAGCGCATCGCCAGCCAGGCCGAATAATGGATCAGGCGCAGCGTGCGCAAGGCCTCGACCAGGTAGAGCTGGCGCGGATGGAAGTCGCAGAAATCCTCGTAGCCGGCCAGCACGTCGGCCATCTGGCCCACCATCTCCTGGCGTTCGCCCGAGAGCAGCATCCACAGGTCCTGCACCGCCGGCCCCATGCGGCTGTCGTCGAAGTCGACGAAGTGCGGGCCGTCCGGGGTCCACAGCACGTTGCCGCCGTGGCAGTCGCCGTGCAGGCGCAGGGGCGGCAGCGCGCCGGCCCGCTCGTAGCAGCGCGCCACGCCGTCGAGCGCCTGCAGGGCCACGCTGGCGTAGGTGGCGGCCAGCTCGGGCGGGATGAAGCCCTTGGCGCGCAGGAATTCAAAGGGCTCGCGGCCGAAGGTCTGCGGGTTGATCTCGGGCCGGTACTGGTAAGGCCGGGCCGCGCCGACTGCGTGGATGCGGCCGATGAAGCGCCCGATCCATTCGAGGGTGGCGGAGTCGCCCAGTTCCGGCGCCCGTCCGCCGCGGCGCGGAAACACCGAAAAGCGGTAGCCGGCGAAGTCGTGCAGCGTGCGCCCGCCGATGCTGGTCGCCGGCACCACCGGGATTTCCTGCTGCGCCAGCTCTTCCACGAAGGCGTGCTCCTCGAGGATGGCGGCATCGCTCCAGCGCTCCGGCCGGTAGAACTTGACCACCACCGGCGCCCCCTCTTCCAGGCCGACCTGGTAGACGCGGTTCTCGTAGCTGTTGAGCGCCAGCAGGCGGCCGTCGCCGTACAGGCCGACGCTCTCGACGGCCTCCAGCACCGTTTGCGGGTCGAGCCGGGCGAACGGATGGGCGTGGCTGTTTGATTCGGTAGTCGGATTCTCCATCGCCGCATTGTACGCGCCGCCGCGCTTTTCTATGCGGTTCGCCTCCGCAGGCGTTACACTGGCGCCTTCAACCGCAACAAGAGCACCCCATGCATCTCGACGAGCCCCTTACCGATAAAGAATTCGACGAACTCGACCAGTTCCTGCTGTCCGACCGCTCCCCCGAGGACGCGATGACGATGGACACCCTGCACGGCTACCTGACCGCGATCGCGATCGGCCCGGAAACCATCATGCCGGCCGAATGGCTCCCGCGCGTCTGGGGCGAGGACGGCAAGCAGGCGCCGAACTGGAAGAACCCGAAGGAAGAGCAGCGCATCATCAACCTGATCATGCGTTTCATGAACGAAGTCCTGATCACCTTCGAAGCCGCACCGAAAGAGTTCGAGCCGCTGTTCTGCGAGCACGAGGTCGACGGCGACGCCCTGATCGACGCCGAAGCCTGGTGCTGGGGCTTCTGGGAAGGCATGGAACTGCGCCCAGGCTCCTGGGAAGCCATCTGGGATTCGGAAGTGGCCGAACTGATGCGCCCGATCTACCTGCTCGGCGCCGACGAGATCGAGGAATCCGAACTGCCGGAAGTCGAAGACCCGCGCAAGGCGCACCAGCTGGCGCTGGACATCGAAGCCAACATCCCGGCCATCTACCGATACTGGGCGCCGCGCCGCAAGGGCGCGGTCGAGACCGTCAAGCGCGAGGAGCCGAAGGTCGGCCGCAACGACGACTGCCCTTGCGGCAGCGGCAAGAAGTACAAGAAGTGCTGCGGCGCGGACGCCGACTGAGTCCTGTCACGGCCGCCGGAAGATCAGGCGGCCGCTTCCTGCAATCCCAGATCCAGCCCCACCAGCAGGTCGCCCGGCTGCACCATCCCCGCCAGCCGGCCCTCCTCGTCCACCACGAATACCTGCTTCGCCCCCTCGTGGAAGCGCGCCAGCAGCGCCGTGACCGGCGCCGCGCCCGGCACGGCGACGAAATCCGCCTCGGCCAGCTGGCCGACCGTCGGCGCCGTATCGCGCCCGAACAGTAGCGCCGTCGCCCGCCGCGCCCGCGCCGGCAAGGGCCGGCTGGCGCTGCCGCCGGCCGCCACCAGGCCCGCCATGCTGAGCACGCCGGTCAGGCAGCCGGCCGCGTCCACCACCGGCAGCGCCGGCAGGCCGTGGCGCACCAGGAGCGCCCGCGCCGCCGCCAGCGGCATGTCCGGATCCAGGGTGGTGGGTACCGGATGCGCCAGTTCAGCGCAGCGATGCCGGCGCGCGCGGCGCGCGCTAGCGCGCTGCTCGGTCTCGGCGAAGATCGTGGCCAGGTCGTCGCGGCTGACGTCGAGCGCCTCGCCATAGCTGTCCAGCGCCGCATCCAGGTCTTCCTGCGCAAAGCCCGCCTTTTCCTCGGGCGGGCGGGCGGCAGGCTGCACGTGCGGATAATGGTGTCCGGACAGCCGGTTCCAGGCCACCGCGCCGAGCACCATCAGCACCGAATTCAGGCCCACCGGGGCCAGCGCGAACCAGAAGCCGGCCTTGGCCACCGCCGCTCCGCCCAGCACGGCGGTCACGGCCACCGCGCCGCCGGGCGGATGCAGGCAGCGCAGCGTGGCCATCGCGGCGATCGCCAGGCCCCCGGCCAGCGGCGCCGCCACCAGCGGGTCGGCGGCCTGCGCGCAGGCCACGCCGACCAGGGCCGACACGACGTTGCCGCCGATGACGGGCCAGGGCTGGGCCAGCGGCGCCGCCGGCAGGCAGAACAGCAGCACCGCGGACGCGGCCATCGGCGCGATCAGGAAGGGCAGCGAATGCACCGCCGCGGCGCCGAGCGCGGCGCGGCTGGCCAGTGCGGTGAGCAGCAGGGTCAGCAGCGCGCCGAGGGCGGCGGGCACCTGCCGGGTGAAGGAAGTCGGTCCGGCGGGGCGCAGGCGCCCCAGCCTTTCCAATAACTTCGGCAACTGCGACAACATCGAGAACATGGATACGTTTTGCAACATTGGGAACCTGCCATTACACCACAGCTTGCGCGAACGCGTATTCCCCCACGCGGACGGTAAGCATTCCGACAAGCAATCATGTAGGATAAGCAACGCACTGCGGCCGGCTTGCCGCAGCAACCAACAACGAGGACCCACGATGAACACCATTCCACGACGCACCCTGTCCACGCTGGCGGCCGCCGCACTGGCAATCTGCATTGCCACCCCGGCCCTGGCCGCTGCCCCGATGGCGAAAACCCCGGCCCCGGGCTGGTCGCGCATGATGCTGGGCCAGTTCGAGATCACCCCGCTGTCGGACGGCACCGTGGACCTGCCGGTCGACCAGCTGCTGGCCCAGGATCCGAAGAAAACCCGGGAGACCCTGGCCAGGGCGCACCTGAAGCCGATGCTGGAAACCTCGGACAATGCCTACCTCATCAACACCGGCGGCAAGCTGGTCCTGATCGACACCGGCGCCGGCTCCTTCTTCGGCCCGACCCTGGGCAAGCTGGTGGCGAACATGAAAGCGGCCGGCTACACGCCGGACCAGGTCGACGAGATCTACCTGACCCATTTCCACGGCGACCACGCCGGCGGCCTGGTGAAGGACTCGGCGGCCGTGTTCAGCAAGGCCATCGTGCGCGCCAACAAGCTGGAATCGGACCATTGGCTGAGCCAGGTGAACATGGACAAGGCCAAGGACAAGGACACGTTCAAGGGCGCCCAGGCCGCGCTCGGCCCCTACGTGAAGGCCGGCCGCTTCAAGCCTTTCGAAGGCAGCGCTGAACTGGTGCCGGGCATCCGCGCGAATCCGACCGGCGGCCACACCCCGGGCCATACCAGCTACCTGGTCGAAAGCGGCGGCCAGAAGCTGCTCGTGATCGGCGACCTGATCCACGTGGCGGCGGTGCAGATGGAAAACCCGGCCGTGACCATCCAGTTCGACGGCGACCAGAAGGCCGCCGCCGCCACCCGCAAGAAGGAATTCGACGCCGCGGCCAAGGGCGGCTACATGATCGGCGGCGCCCACCTGCAGTTCCCGGGCCTGGGCTACCTGCACACCGAAGGCAAGGGCTACCGCTACGTCCCGGTCAACTACACCCAGATGCGCTGAAAGGAAAGACAATGCTGAATCACGTCATGGTCGGCTCGAACGATATCGAGCGCTCGAAACGTTTTTACGATGCCGTCCTGGGCGTCCTGGGTGCGGGCGAGGGTTTCCGCAACGAGGCGCCGAGCGGCCACAAGCGGCTGTTCTATCGCCACGAAGGCAGCAGCTTCGGCATCAGCGAGCCGATCAACGGCGAGCCGGCGACGCCGGCCAACGGCGGCACCATCGGCTTCAAGTGCAGTTCGCCCGAGCAGGTGCGGGAATTCCATGACGTCGCCGTGGCCCATGGCGGCACCTCGATCGAGGAAGCGCCGGGCCTGCGCGAGATCAGCCTGGGCAACATCTACCTTGCCTACGTGCGCGACCCGGACGGCAACAAGCTCTGCGCAGCCTACCGCGTCAAGTAGGCACCCGGGCGTCCTGCGGCGCCGCCTGTACGCCCTCCAGCAGGCGCGCCAGCGCGTCGACGTCGACCGGCTTGACCAGGTGGTGCTGGAAGCCCGCGGCGAAGGCCGCGTCGCGGTCCTGCTGCTGGCCGTAGCCGGTGATGGCCACCAGCATGCTGGCCGCGGTTTCCGGCTGGGCGCGCAGGCGCCGCGCCAGTTCGTGGCCATCCATCCCGGGCAGGCCGATGTCGAGCAGGCAGACGTCGGGCGCCACCCGCCGGGCGCGCTCCAGCGCCCGCAGCGGCTCGTGCTCGACCACCACCTCGTGGCCGTGGGCCGCCAGCAGCAGGCCGAGCGTCTCGGCGGCATCCACGTTGTCATCCACCACCAGCACGCGCAAGACCCCGGCCTGCGCCGCCGGCGCGGGCGCCGGCCCTTGCTGCCGCGGGGCGGACACGGCTTCCGGCAGCAGCGGCAGCGTGATGACGAAGCTGCTGCCCTTGCCCGGTCCCGGGCTCGAACAGCCGACCATGCCGCCGTGCAGCTCGACCAGGTTGCGCACCAGCGCCAGCCCCAGGCCCAGGCCGCCCTGGGAACGGTCGGACGAACGCTCGCCCTGCGCGAACAGGTCGAACACCCTGGCGCTCAGTTCGCGGTCCATGCCGATGCCTTCGTCACGCACGCCGATCACCAGCACGCCCTTGCCGCCCTCGCCCCGCACCTCGGCCCGCAGGTCGATCGCGCGCCCTTCCGGTGTGTACTTGGTGGCGTTGCCGAGCACATTGGCCACCACCTGCACCAGGCGCGCCTTGTCGCCTTCTACCTGCGCCCACGAGGGCGGCAGGTGCACCGACAGGCGCTGGCGCCTGGCGTCGATCGCCGGCCTGACCTGCTCCACCGCTTCCTGCACCACGCCGCGCATGCCGACCTCGGCCCGCTCGAGCGTGATCAGGCCGCGCGTCACGCGCGAGACATCCAGCAGATCGTCCACCAGGCGCGTCATGTGGCGCACCTGGCGCCCGATGATGTTGCTGCTCTGGCGCACCCGCTCCTCGCCGAGCGTGCCGATGCGCAGCAGCTCGGCGGCGGCGCTGATCGGCGCCAGCGGGTTGCGCAGCTCGTGCGCCAGCATGGCCAGAAATTCGTCCTTGCGGCGGTCGGCCTCGACCAGTTTTTCCTCGGCCAGCTTGCGGTCGGTGATGTCGCGGAAGAAGGAGGCGATGCTGCCGTCCGGCATCGGGTAAGCGCGCACCTCGGTCCAGATGCGCTGGCCGTCCGGGAAAGGATACGAATAGATCGCGGCCGATGCCACCCGGGTTTGCATGACTTCGCGGTACATCCGGCCCAGCTCCATGTCGACCGTGTGCGGAAAAACATCCCAGTGGCTGCGCCCGATCGTCTCTTCCGCCTTCACCCGGCACAGGCGCAGGCCCTCGGCGTTCATCTCGACGATGTTCCAGTCGGCGTCGAACACGGCGAAGCCTTCGGCGATGGTGTCGAAGATGTTGCGGCTGCGGTCGCGTTCGGCGCGCAGCGCGGCCTGGGCGCGCGCGGTCTCGGCCGCCCCCCAGGTGCGCTCGGCGACATCGCGCGCCAGCTGCAGGTCGTCGTCGCTCCAGTGGCGCGCAAGCACGCAGTCGATCCCGAGGCAGGCCGTCAGCCGGCCGGATTTGACCAGCGGCACCACCAGCAGCGCACCGATGCGGTCGGCGATGTAGGCGCTGCGGTAGCCGATGGTGCGCACGTCGCGCGCGCTGTCGTGGATGCGCACCACGTCGCCCGCGCGCAGCGCCGCGCCCACCGCGGGGCCGAATTCGTCGAGGCTGAAACTGGGCTGGGTCCATTGGCGGCCGTCGCGCGACCACCAGCGCGGCACCGAGAAGCGCCCGGTGGCGTCGTTCATCTCGGCGTACACCACCCGGTCCGCGTGCAGCTCGCCGCCCAGCAGCGCGCTGGCGGTGGCGATGACTTCCTCGCTCGAGGCAAGCGGACGCAGCGCATCGGAGACGGTAAGCTCGAAGGCCGCGCGGCGCTCGCTGGCGACGCGGCGCGTGGTTTCCATCACGGTGCAGAACAGGCCCGCCACCTGGCCGTCGTCGCCGATCAGGGGCGCATGCGAGAAGGTGAAGCTGGCCCGCTCCGGATAGCCGCGCCGCATCACGGTCATCGGCATGTCTTCGAAGTAGACCGGTTTGCCCGACAGGGCGCGGTCGATCAGCGGCACCATGTCCTTCCAGACCTCGGACCACAGGTCGCGGAAGGGTTCGCCGAGCGCGCGCCCGTGCTTTTGCCCGAGCAGCGGCACGTAGGCGTCGTTGTAGAGGAAGATCAGGTCCGGCCCCCAGGCCAGGAACATCGGGAAGGCCGAGTGCAGCACCATGTCCACGGCCGTGCGCAGCGCCGGCGGCCATTCCCCGGGCGGACCGAGCGGGGTCTGGCTCCAGTCATGACGGCGGATGCGCATGCGCATGCCGTCATCGATCGTGTGCGTGGGAGAGGACATGGGCCGATTGTCGCACAGCTTTTATTGCCTGAGATGCATTTCTGCAAGACAGGCAAACCATGCATATCAGACTTTGATGAAGTGCTCGCGGTAGTAGCGCAGCTCTTCGATCGACTCGACGATGTCGGCCAGCGCGGTGTGCTTCTGGTGCTTCTTGAAGCCGGAGGCGAGCTCGGGCTTCCAGCGGCGGCACAGCTCCTTCAGGGTCGACACGTCCAGGTTACGGTAGTGGAAGAAGGCTTCCAGCTTCGGCATGCCGCGCGCCATGAAGCGGCGGTCCTGGCAGATCGAGTTGCCGCACATCGGTGACTTGTTGGCCGGGACATACTTTTTCAGGAAGGCGATCAGTTCCAGCTCGGCCTGGGCTTCGGTCACGGTCGAGGCCCTGACGCGGTCGATCAGGCCCGAGCGGCCATGGGTGCCCTTGTTCCAGTTGTCCATCTTGTCCAGGGTCTCGTCCGACTGGTGGATGGCGAAGACCGGACCTTCGGCGATGACGTTCAGCTCCGGATCGGTGACGATCACGGCCACTTCGATGATGCGGTCGTTGTCCGGGTCCAGGCCGGTCATTTCCATGTCGACCCAGACCAGGTTGAACTCGTTCGGACGGACGGCCGCGCCTGCGCCTGTGCCTTCGGTTTGTGTAGCTTGTGACATAATTCTCTCTTGGTTCATTTACGCGCCTAACAATTCCCACCATGGCGGCGTTGCACCGTCTCGCCGTACTAGCGTACTGTCTTCGACGGTGCGCCTTGCCCTGGCGGTTTTGTTAGACGCGTTGAGTTGTTCGCGTAATCCTGCATTTTCTCACAGGCACAGCATGTCTTCACTCGGGTTTTCGGTTTTGTTCGTCGTATTCTTTGCGCTGACCTTGGGCGTGCGCTTCTGGCTGGCCAACCGGCACATCCGGCACGTGCTGCGCCACCGCGCCAGCGTACCGGCCGAGTTTGCGCCAAAGGTGCCGCTGGCGGCGCACCAGAAGGCGGCCGACTACACCGTGGCCAGGACCCGGCTCGGCATCGCCTCGATGCTGTGGGGCGGCGTGGTGCTGATCGGCTTTACCCTGCTGGGCGGATTGCAGGCCTTGTCGATGTCCCTGCTCGGCCTCACCGGCCCGGGCATGGCGCACCAGATGGCCCTGGTGGTGGCCTTTGCCGTGGTGTCCGGCCTGCTCGACCTGCCCTTCGACTGGTACCGCCAGTTCGTGCTGGAACAGCGCTTCGGCTTCAACAAGATGACGCCCGGCCTGTGGATCGCCGACATGTGCAAGGGCCTGCTGCTCGGCGCCGTGATCGGCCTGCCGCTGCTGTGGGTGATCCTGGCGCTGATGGAGCGAAGCGGCGACCTGTGGTGGCTGTGGGCCTGGTGCGTGTGGAGCGGCTTCCAGCTGTTGATGATGGTGCTCTACCCGAGCGTGATCGCCCCCATGTTCAACAAGTTCACCCCGCTGCAGGACGCCAGTCTCAAGGAACGCATCGAAGGCCTGATGGCGCGCGTCGGCTTCGCCTCGAAAGGTTTGTTCGTGATGGACGGCAGCAAGCGCAGCGCGCATGGCAACGCCTACTTCTCCGGTTTCGGGTCGAACAAGCGCATCGTCTTCTTCGACACCCTGCTGTCGCGCCTCGATCCGCACGAGATCGAAGCCGTGCTGGCGCACGAACTGGGCCACTTCAAGCTGCGCCACATCGTCAAGCGCATCATGGTGATGTTCGCCCTGTCGCTGGCCTTCCTGGCGCTACTGGGCTACCTGAAGAACCAGGCCTGGTTCTACACCGGCCTGGGCGTGCTGCCGATGATGAACGCGTCGAACGACGGCATGGCCCTGATCCTGTTCGCGCTGGTGCTGCCGGTGTTCACCTTCGTGCTCTCGCCGCTCGGTTCCATCACGTCGCGCAAGCACGAATTCGAGGCCGACGCCTTCGCCGCAAAGCATACCGATAGCAGCCACCTGGTCTCGGCCCTGGTCAAGATGTACGAAGACAACGCCTCGACCCTGACGCCGGACCCCTTGCATTCGGCCTTCTACGATTCGCACCCGCCGGCCTCGGTGCGGGTGAAACACCTGACCATGGCGGCCGCATGAAGCTCATCCACCAACACTGCATCCACGGCGCAGCCGCGCTGGACCCAGCCACGATCGGGGCGCGCCTGCTCGACCTGCCCGAATGGCAGGCCGAGGGCGGCAGCATCGTCCGTGACTACACCTTCGCCGACGACCGCGCGACGATCGCCTTCGTGAATGCCATCGCCGCAATGGCCGAGCAGCAGAACCATCATCCCGAAATGACGGTCGGCTACCGCCGCTGCCGGCTTGCCTACACCACCCATTCGGCCGGCGGCGCCCTGAGCGACAACGACTTCATCTGCGCCGCCCGGGCGGATGCCATCTACGTGCAGGGCCCGGGCGCATGAGCGAATTGACCGCAACCATCATCGCGGCCCATGGCCGCCATTACCTGGCCGACGCCGACGGCGAGAAGCTGCAGTGCGTCACGCGCGGCAAGAAGACCAATGTGGCGGTGGGCGACGTCGTGATTCTCAAGCGCACGTCGAACGACCAGGCCGTGATCGAAAAGATCGCCGAGCGCACCACCCTGCTGTACCGCTCCGACCAGTACAAGTCGAAACTGCTGGCGGCGAACATCTCGCGCCTGTTCATCGTCGTCGCCACCGAGCCGAGCTTCGCCGACGACCTGGTCTCGCGCGCCCTGGTGGCGGCCGAGGCGGCCGGCATCGAGGCCCACATCATCCTGAACAAGGTCGACGTGGAGCCGCCGCTGGCGCGCGCCCGCGAGCGCGCCGGCCTGTATGGCGCGCTCGGCTATCCGGTGCACGAGCTGTCGGCGCGCGCCCGTCCGGAGCACGCGGTCGAGACCCTGATGCCGCTGCTGGCCGGGCAATCGTCGATCTTCATCGGCCAGTCGGGCATGGGCAAGTCGTCCCTGATCAACCTGCTGGTGCCGGACGCCGACATCGCCGTGCGCGAGATCTCGGAAGCCCTGGACACCGGCAAGCACACCACCACGTTTACCCGCCTGTACTGGCTGCCCGGCGGCGCCTCGATCATCGATTCGCCGGGCTTCCAGGAATTCGGGCTGTACCACCTGACCGAAGGCATGCTGGAACGCGCCTTCGTCGAGTTCAAGCCTTATCTCGGCGGTTGCAAGTACTACAACTGCCGCCACCTGGCCGAGCCGCAATGCGCGGTGCTGGGCGCGGTCGGGGAAGGCCGGATCGCGAAGATGCGCCACGAGCTGTATGCGCAGTTGCTGCACGAATCATCGCAGACTCTGTATTAATCATAGACGAGTCAGGCCGTTGTAGGGTGGGCGGGTTCCGCCCACGCGGTCAATCAGTGCAAGATCAGCCCGCGCGGATGTTCCACCGATAACAATCACCGGTGGGCGGCAGAGCCGCCCACCCTACGGAAAGCAAAAACCCTTATAATTCAAGGGATAACACTCAAGCAAAGACGCACAGACGATATGCCAGTCGCAAAGCCCATCAAGCATTTCCTGCAGTTCTCCGACTTCTCGCTGGATGAATTCGAATACGTCATCGAGCGCGCGAAGGTCATCAAGCGCAAGTTCAAGGCCTACGAGGTCTACCACCCGCTGGTCGACCGCACCCTGGTGATGGTGTTCGAGAAGAGCTCGACCCGTACCCGCCTCTCTTTCGAGGCCGGCATGCACCAGCTGGGCGGCGCGGCGATCTACCTGAACACCCGCGACAGCCAGCTGGGCCGCGGCGAGCCGGTGGAAGACGCGGGCCAGGTCATGTCGCGCATGTGCGACATCATCATGGTGCGCACCTTCGGCCAGGACATCATCGAGCGCTTCGCGGCGCATTCGCGCGTCCCGGTCATCAACGGCCTGACCAACGAACACCACCCCTGCCAGGTGCTGGCCGACATCTTCACCTTCTACGAGCACCGCGGCCCGATCGCCGGCAAGACGGTGGCCTGGATCGGCGACGCCAACAACATGCTGTACTCCTGGCTGCAGGCGGCCGAGGTGTTCGGCTTCCACCTGAACGTCTCGACCCCGAAGGGCTACGACCTGGATCCGAAGCTCGTGTCCACCCAGCGCTACACCCTGTTCGACAACCCCTCTAGCGCCTGCGAAGGCGCGCACCTGGTCAACACCGACGTCTGGACCAGCATGGGCTACGAGAAGGAAAACGCCGAGCGCATGAAGGCCTTCGACGGCTTCATCGTGGACGAAGCCAAGATGGCGCGCGCCGCCCCGGACGCGCTGTTCATGCACTGCCTGCCGGCGCACCGCGGCGAAGAAGTATCGGCCGGCGTCATCGACGGCCCGCAATCGGTGGTCTGGGACGAGGCGGAAAACCGCCTGCACGTGCAGAAGGCGCTGATCGAATACCTGCTGCTCGGCCGCATCGAAGACAACTAATTTTCATCACCCACAACCCTTAGTTTGATCGTCGGCCCCTTGCTTCCACAGGCGGGCCGGCTGACCATCCCGATCCCACCTCCCCCTCCACACTGGAATCTTCCATGAGCGACATTAAAAAAGTAGTCCTTGCCTACTCCGGCGGCCTCGATACCTCGGTCATCCTCAAATGGCTGCAGGATCACTACAACTGCGAAATCGTCACCTTCACCGCCGACCTCGGCCAGGGCGAAGAACTGGAGCCTGCGCGCGCCAAGGCGATCAAGTTCGGCATCAAGCCCGAAAACATCTACATCGACGACGTGCGCGAAGAATTCGTGCGCGACTTCGTGTTCCCGATGTTCCGCGCCAATACCGTGTACGAAGGCGAATACCTGCTGGGCACCTCGATCGCGCGTCCGCTGATCGCCAAGCGTCTGATCGAGATCGCCAACGAGACCGGCGCCGACGCCATCTCGCACGGCGCGACCGGCAAGGGCAACGACCAGGTGCGTTTCGAACTGGGCGCCTACGCGCTGAAACCCGACGTCAAGATCATCGCCCCGTGGCGCGAGTGGGACCTGCTGTCGCGCGAGAAGCTGCTGAAGTACGCGGAAGATGCCGGCATCGAGATCGACATGAAGCACAAGAACGGCGGCGCGCCCTACTCGATGGACGCCAACCTGCTGCACATCAGTTTTGAAGGCCGCCACCTGGAGAACCCGAGCGCGGAAGCCGAGGAATCGATGTGGCGCTGGTCGGTGTCGCCCGAGCAGGCGCCGAACGAAGCCGAGTACCTCGACATCGAATACGAAAAGGGCGACATCGTGGCCCTGAACGGCAAGCGCATGAGCGCCGCCGAAGTCCTGACCGAGCTGAACCGCCTGGGCGGCAAGCACGGCATCGGCCGGCTCGACTTAGTGGAAAATCGCTACGTCGGCATGAAGTCGCGCGGCTGCTACGAGACCCCGGGCGGCACCATCATGCTCAAGGCCCACCGTGCGATCGAATCGATTACCCTGGACCGCGAAGTCGCGCACCTGAAGGACGACCTGATGCCGCGCTATGCGTCGCTGATCTATAACGGCTACTGGTGGGCGCCGGAGCGCGTCGCGCTGCAGACCCTGATCGACCACACCCAGCAGACCGTGAACGGCTGGGTGCGCGTGAAGCTCTACAAGGGCAACGTGATCGTGGTGTCGCGCGATTCGAAGACCGATTCGCTGTTCGACATGAACATCGCCACCTTCGATGAAGACGGCGGCGCCTACAACCAGGCGGACGCGGGCGGCTTCATCAAGCTGAACGCGCTGCGCATGCGCATCGCTGCCAAAGCGCGCGCGGCACGCGGCAAGTAAGCTTTATTTCCCTCTCGAAAGCCGCCTCATCAGGCGGCTTTTTTCGTGGCCTGTCCCATCCGCGCTAGAATGGCACCATTGCCCTCTCAACAACGCGCATGCATCCCGACAACGACACAGGCAATATCCAGGCGCACCCCGGCGCCGGCGCCGCGGGCGAATCCTCCGCGCGGCCGGCCACGCCCCAGGCCGACGCGATCGCCATCATCTACCGCAACATCGAGGACGTCGTCTACCAGTACGCGGTCGAGGGAACGGACACCTTTCGCTTCACCTACGTGAACCCGGCCTTCTACAAGACCACCCACCTCACGCCCGAGCAGGTCATCGGCAAGACCGTCGACGAAGTCATCCCCGAACCCTCGCTGTCGATCGTGCTCGAGCATTACCGCAACGCGATCCGCAGCGGCCAGATCCAGCGCTGGGAAGAGCACAGCGACTATCCGGCCGGCCGCAAGGTCGGACGGGTCTCGATCACGCCGGTGTTCGACGCCGCGGGCCGCTGCACCGACCTGGTCGGCACCGTGCACGACATTTCCGACGTCATCAACCGCGAGGAAAAGCTGCAGCAGGCCCACCGTGCGCTGGAGGAAGCCTTCGCCACCCAGGGGCGGCTGGCCGAGTCGCTGCGGCGCGAGGAAGAGCGACTGGTGCTGGCCCTGAACGGGACCGGCGAAGGTGTCTGGGACTGGCGGATGGACGAGAATTCGGTCACCTTCTCGGCCAAGTGGAAGGAGATCATGGGCGCCAGCGGCAACCCGGACGGCGCCACGCCGAAGATCTGGACCAGCCGCATCCACCCCGACGACAACGCCCACGTGCGGCGCTGCATCGAGCGCTACCTGGCCGGCAACGAAGCGCTCTACACCTGCGAATACCGGATCCGCCGCTTCACCGGCGACTGGATCCGGGTGCGCTCGCGCGGCAGCATCGTCGCACGCGATGCGCAGGGGCAGCCGCTGCGCATGATCGGCACCATCACCGACATCACCGAGGCCTACCGCATGCGGCAGGCGCTGGAGAAGAGCCATGAGCGGCTCGCCCAGCTGGCGCAGCAGGTCCCGGGCGCCCTGTTCGAACTGGAGCACCGCGCCGACGGCAGCTTCGCCTGCCCCTTCATCAGCGACATGGCGCACACCCTGTTCGAACTGGCGCCAAGCGCCATCCAGGCCGACCTCGGCTGCCTGGCGGCGCGCATCGTGCCGCAGCACCGGGTGCGCCTGCGCCGCGCCCTGGAGCGCTCGGCCGCCGGGATGCAGCCGCTGCGGGCCGAATTCCAGGTCGAGCTTCCCGACGGCGGCCACTGCTGGCGCGAAGTGATCGCGACGCCCTCCCCGGGCCTCGATGGCGGCACTATCTGGTACGGCTTCATCGACGACATCAGCAGCCGCAAGCACAGCGAAGAGACCATCCGCCAGTTCACCGAGAAGCTGGAACGGCGCGCCCACTACGATACCCTGACCGGCCTGCCCAACCGGGCCCTGTTCCGCGACCGCCTCGAGCACGCGATCCGGCGCGCCGAGGACGAGCGCGGCGAAGTCGCGCTGCTGTTCATCGACCTCGACCGCTTCAAGGAAGTCAACGACCTGCTCGGCCACGACGCCGGCGACCTGCTGCTGGTCGAGGCGGCGCAGCGCATCCGGGCCTGCGTGCGCAAGGGCGACACCGTGGCGCGCCTCGGCGGCGACGAATTCACGGTGATCCTGAGCGAAACGCGCGAACTGGCCCACGTCGAGGCGGTGGCGCAGGCAATCCTCGATGCGCTCGCCCAGCCCTTTCCGATCCAGCAGGAACTCCTGTACATCGCCGGCAGCATCGGCATCGCCCGCTACCCCGAGGACGCGCGCGATCCGGAGGAACTGATGCGCAACGCCGACCACGCGATGTACCGCTCCAAGTCAGGCGGGCGCAACCAGCTGACCTTCTTCGAGGCGAACATGCAGGCGGCCGCGATCCGGCGCCTCAAGCTGCTCGCCGAGCTGCGCAATGCCGTCCCCGGCGAGCAGCTCGAACTGTATTTCCAGCCGATCGTCGACCTGTCCTCGAACCGGATCGTCAAGGCCGAGGCCCTGCTGCGCTGGCGCCATGCTTCCGGGGCCCTGCTGTCGCCGGACACCTTCATCGGCGTGGCGGAGGAATCCGGCCTGATTCACGAGATCGGCGACTGGGTGTTCCGCACCGCGGCCCACTATTCGAAGCGCTGGTCGGACATGCTGGGGCGCGACTTCCAGGTCAGCATCAACAAGTCGCCGGTGCAATTCCAGACCCAGACCCAGACCCAGGCCGATTGCGCCGACTGGGTGGCCTACCTGGACGAGATCCGCCTGGGAGCGCGCTGCATCAACGTCGAGATCACCGAAGGCCTGCTGCTGAACCTGTCGGACACCGTGCTGGCCAAGCTGGCGGCCCTGCAGTCGAGCGGCATGCAGGTGTCGATCGACGATTTCGGCACCGGCTATTCCTCGATGAGCTACCTGAAGCGCCTCGACATCGACTACCTGAAGATCGACCAGTCTTTTGTGAAGGAACTGGTGCACGACAACTTCAGCCGCACGATCACCGAGACCATCATCGTCATGGCGCACAAGCTGGGACTGAAGGTCATTGCCGAAGGAGTGGAGACGCCGGAGCAGTGCGCGGCCCTGAGCCGCGCCGGCTGCGACTACGCGCAGGGCTACCTGTTCTCGCGGCCGGTGCCGGCCGACCTGTTCGAGACCATGCTGGCCTGGTAGCTGCCAGGCCTTGTTGCGCTAGGCGCTGTTGCGCAGGTCGTCGACCGGCTCGTGCCCGAAGCGCTCCGCCAGCAGGCAGTTCACCAGCCTCACCGCGCAGTCACTTGGCGACACCAGCACCCCGCCCTCCTTCATGTCGACGAAGCGCTGCTTGAGCGGGAATTTCGTGTCCGGCGTGGCCCGGATCTCGGCCTGCATGTCGGTATCGATCACGCCCGGCGCCAGGCTGACACAGCGCACCCACGGGTCGCCGTCGAGCGCCACCGCGCGCGCATGCTGGTCGAGCGCGGCCTTGGTGGCGCAGTAGACGCTCCAGCCCGGATAGGCGCTGCGCCCGGCCCCGCTCGAGATGTGCAGGATGCGCCGTTCGGCCTGCGGGGCGGCCTGCACGAAAGCGCTTGATAGCGCCAGCGGCGCGCCGACGTTCAGCGTGGCCGCGCGCAGCGCCGCCACCGGGTCCTGCTCGGCCAGCGGCCCGACCGGCGTCACCACGCCGGCATTGTTGACCAGCAGCGCCGTGTCGCAGCCGGCCAGGAAGGAGCGCAGCGTGTGCCCGCCCAGCCAGGCGCCCAGTGCTTGCGCGTCGCCCAGGTCGACCACGGCCTGCTCCATCCCTTCCCCAATCTCCGCATGCCCGCGCGCCAGCCCCAGCACGGGGATGCCGCGCGCCACCAGTTCCGCCGCCACCGCGGCGCCCAGGCCACGGCTGTGGCCCGTCACGACTGCCTTGATCATGCCCGCCTCCGTTAAATGAATACCGGTTCCGGCTCCAGCGCCACGCCATAGCGCGCCTTGACGTCTTCCTGGATCGCGCGCGCCAGCCGCACCACGTCCTCGCCCCGGGCGCCGCCCAGGTTGACCAGCACCAGCGCCTGTTTCGGGTACACGCCCGCAGCCCCCAGCGCCCGGCCCTTCCAGCCGCACTGGTCGATCAGCCAGCCGGCCGCCAGCTTCTCGCTGCCGTCCGCCTGCGCATGGTGCACCAGTTGCGGAAATTCGGCCAGCAAGCGTGCGCAGTGTTCCCTGCTCACCACCGGATTCTTGAAGAAGCTGCCGGCATTGCCGATCTCGCCCGGGTCGGGCAGCTTGCGGCGCCGGATCGCCTCGACGGTGCGCCCGATGTCCTGCGGCGTCGGCGCGGTGAGTCCGGCCTCTTCCACCGCCCGGGCCAGCTCGGCGTAGCGCAGGTTCGGGACCCAGGCCGCCGGCAGCGCGAACGTGACGTCCAGCACCACCAGTTCGCGCCCTTCCGGATGCTTGAACAGGCTGTCGCGGTAGGCGAAGCGGCAGGCGGCGGCGTCCAGGGTGCGCACGTCGCCGCTGGCCATGTCGTAGGCCGTCAGGCAATGGAAGACGTCCCTGGTTTCGGTCCCGTACGCCCCCACGTTCTGGATCGGCGCCGCGCCGACCGTGCCGGGGATCAGGGACAGGTTTTCCAGCCCGCCCAGCCCCTGGGCCAGGGTCCACGCGACGAAAGCGTGCCAGTTCTCGCCCGCCTGGGCCCGCACCAGGATGCGGCCGTCCTGTTCGCCCAGCACCTCCCTGCCCTGGCCCGTCATGTGCAGGACGATGCCGTCGAAGTCGCGGGTAAACAGCATGTTGCTGCCGCCGCCCAGCACCAGGCGCGGCAGGGCGCCCAGCGCCGGGTCGCGCCGCACGGCCTCGAGCTGGGCCGCCCCATCCACCCGCAGGTAGTGACGGGCGCGCGCCGGAATGCGGAAGGTGTTCAGGGATGCGAGGGAATAATCGTCGAGGATGGGCAGGTCGGCTTGCATGGCGTGAGGGGTGTTTTTTGGACATTATAGGGGCAAGCATGCCCGGGACCGTTGCCTTCCGGGTAAATGTGATGGCCCGCGGAAGGGGTTGTCCGTTAAAATAGAGGGATTCATCTAGTTAGCTTTACAAGAAAAAAGGAAACCGCCATGCCATCGTTTGATGTCGTCTGCGAAGCAGACATGGTCGAAGTGAAGAATGCTGTCGAACAATCGAACAAGGAAATCACCACCCGCTTCGACTTCAAGGGCAGCTCGGCCAATGTCGAGCAGAAGGAAAAGGAACTGACCCTGTTCGCCGATTCCGATTTCCAGCTGGGCCAGGTCAAGGACGTCCTGATCAACAAGATGGCCAAGCGCAAGGTCGACGTGCGCTTCCTCGACGAAGGCAAGATCGAGAAGATCGGCGGCGACAAGGTCAAGCAGGTCATCAAGGTGCGCAACGGCATCGAGACCGAAGACGCGAAGAAGATCACCAAGCTCATCAAGGAAAGCAAGATGAAGGTGCAGGCCAGCATCCAGGGCGAATCGGTGCGCGTCACCGGCGCCAAGCGCGACGACCTGCAGGCTGCCATGGCCCTGCTGCGCAAGGACGTGCAGGAGCTGCCGCTGGCCTTCAACAACTTCCGTGACTAAAACGAGCTCACCCGCAGTCATCCGGCTGCGCAAACCCTGCCCCGCCTTGGGGTAGAATGACGGCCGCGCAGGAGCGCGGCTGGTCGATGCATATGTACGCGTAGGGAACTACGGCGGTTTAAGGATTGCAATGAAACGTGTTGATGATTTCCGCCTGAAACTGGGCAACAAGGAATATGTGCCCATCATGATCGGCGGGATGGGCGTGGACATCTCGACCTCGGAACTGGCCCTCGAGGCCGCCCGCCTGGGCGGCATCGGTCACATCTCGGATGCGATGGTGCAGGACGTGTCGGACCGCAAGTTCGACACCACCTTCGTCAAGGACAAGACCAAGCTCTACAAGTTCAACATCAACAACATGAACAAGGCAGTGGTCCAGTTCGACCTGGACCGCCTGGCCGAGGCGACCCGCCTGCACGTGGGCTCGACCATGGAAGCGAAGAAGGGCGATGGCCTGATCTTCGTGAACTGCATGGAAAAGCTGACCATGAACGCGCCCAAGGAAACCCTGCGCACCCGCCTGTCGGCGGCGATGGACGCCGGCATCGACGGCATCACCATGTCGGCCGGCCTGCACCTGGGTTCCTTCGAGCTGATCAAGGATCACCCGCGCTTCCGCTCTACCTACCTGGGCATCATCGTTTCGTCGGTGCGCGCGCTGCAGCTGTTCCTGAAAAAGGTCTCGCGCCTGAACCGCCTGCCCGACTACGTCATCGTCGAAGGCCCGCTGGCCGGCGGCCACCTGGGCTTCGGCATCGACGACTGGAAGCAGTACGACCTGCACACCATCATGGACGAAGTCCATGCCTACATGCGCGCCGAGCAGCTCGACATCCCGGTGATCGCCGCGGGCGGCATCTTCACCGGCACCGACGCGGCCGGCTTTCTGGAAAAAGGCGCCGGCGGCGTGCAGGTGGCGACCCGCTTCACCGTCACCCACGAATGCGGCATGCCGGACCACGTCAAGCAGGAATACTTCCGCGCCAGCGAAGAAGACATCATCGTCAACGGCGTCTCGCCGACCGGCTACCCGATGCGTATGCTGAAAAGCACGCCGGCGATCGGTTCCGGCATCCGCCCAGGCTGCGAATCCTATGGCTATCTGCTGGACGCCACCGGCAACTGCGCCTACATCAACTCGTACAACCGCGAAGTGCAGGCCAGTCCAGACGGCAAGAACATCACGGTGTTCGACAAGACCTGCCTGTGCACCCACATGCGCAACTTCAACTGCTGGACCTGCGGCCACACCACCTACCGCCTGAAGGACACCACCCACCGCCTGGCGGACGGCAGCTACCAGATCCTGTCGGCCCAGCACGTGTTCGAGGACTATCAGTTCAGCGTCGACAACCAGATCGCGCTGCCGCCGAAACAGGAGCACGTTGCGGCCTGACGGGCGCGCCAGACGCTGTTCAGTATCCTACAAGCCACGGTTCGCCGTGGCTTGTGTGTTTTGCGCCCGCCGCTTGCGAAGGCGTGTAAGCTGGAGATCCCACGAGCGTTTTCGCGAAGGGTCCCGGCATGTCCACCATCGAACCGTCCGCGCAGGTCTGCTTCCTGGCCGATGACGAAGGCAAGGTCGTGACCTGGAATCCCGCATGCGCGACGCTGTTCGGCTGGCCCCTGGCGCAGGCGCCGGGACGCGCCCTCCTCGACCTGGTCGCCGGCGGCGAGCCCGATCCCGGCTGGGCGGCCCTGGCCGCCGCCGGCGGCGCCACCTTGCGGATGCGCTTTGCCGGCGGGCGCGAAGGCCGGGCCAGCCTGGGCCTGCTGCGCCAGTACGACGCCGGCGGCGAAGCGCGGGGCTGGAGCGTCACCGTCTTCATCGCCGCGGCCGATGCGCTCTCCGAAGCCGAGCGGGTCGGCAATACGCCGCTGTCCGAGGTGGTCGACCTGCTGCCCGGCACCTTCTACGCGATCAATCGCGACGGCCGCTTCATCCTCTGGAACGCCAACCTGGAACGCATGACCGAAATGACGCCGGACGAGCTGGCCGCCGCCCATGTGTTCGACATGTTCGAGCCGCGCGAGCGCGCCCAGGCCAGGGAAAACTTCCGCCGCGTGTTCGACGAGGGCGCCGAGGTGGCGATGGAGATGAACTACGTCTCGCGCAGCGGGCGCGAGACGCCGGTCATCGTCGGCGGCGCGCGCGTGGGCTGCAACGGCGACCAGTACCTGTTCGGGATGGGCCTGAGCATCGCCAAGCGCCGCGAGAAGGAGCGCCAGCTGCTCCTGCGCGAGCGCGCGCTGCATGCGGCCAACAATGGCATCGTCATCACCCGCTGTGTCGGGCGCGACAACATCATCGAGTACGTCAACCCGGCCTTCGAGTGCATCGCCGGCTATTCGGCCCTTGAAGCGATCGGGCGCGACGCGCGCTTCATGCGGGCGCCCGATTTCGACGCCCACGAGCGCAGCCAGGTGCGCCTGGCGCTGGCCGAGCGGCGCGCGGTCAACGTGGTCTTTCGCAATATGCGCAAGAACGGCGAGATCTTCTGGAACGACCTCTCCATCACCCCGGTGCGCGACGAGCACGGCGAAGTCACTCACTTCATCGGCATCTTGCAGGACGTCACCGCCACCAAGCAGCGTACCGAGCACCTCGAGCACGAGATCAACCACGATCACCTCACCGGCCTGGCCAACCGCAATCTGCTGTGGGACCGCCTCGACCACGCAGTCCACCTGGCCCAGCGCCACGGTTCCATGGTGGCGACCATCCTGGTCGACCTGGACAACTTCAAGACCATCAACGACACCTTCGGCCACGAAGCCGGCGACATGGTGCTCAAGGTGGTCGGACGCCGCCTGCTGGCGGCGGTGCGCGACAGCGACACGGTGGCGCGCATGTCGGGCGACGAGTTCGTGCTGGTGCTGGTCGACCAGCCCTCGGTGCGCTTCACCTTGCGCATGGCCGAGCGCCTGCGGCGCGCGATGACGATGCCGGTGGCCTTCGGCGGCAACGAGATCGCGGTCGGCGCCAGCCTGGGCGTGGCGCTGTTCCCGCAGGACGGCGCCACGCCCGCCGAGCTGGTGCGCGCGGCCGACATGGCGATGTACCACATCAAGGGCAACGGCGGCGGCGTGCACTTCTACTCGCCCGAGATGCGCTCGGCAAGCCAGAAGCGCGCCGCCCTGGCCGACAGCATCCGCAGCGCCCTCGAGCACGACGAACTGTTCCTGCTGTTCCAGCCCCGCATGGACGCCAGGAGCGGCAAGGTGCGCGGCTTCGAGGCGCTGCTGCGCTGGCGCCACCCGAAGCACGGCATCATGCTGCCGGCCGCCTTCCTGGCCGAGGCCGAGGAATCGGGCAAGATGATCGAGATCGGCAACTGGGTGCTGGACCAGGCCTGCGCCTTCCTGCGCGAACTGGGCCAGCTCGGCTACACCGGCCTGCCGGTATCGGTGAACGTCTCGCACCGCGAGTACAGCCAGCACGGCTTCATTCCCGGCCTGGCCGAGCGCATGGCGCGCTACGGGCTGCCGCCCGGCAGCCTGGAGGTCGAGATCCCCGAGGCCGACCTGATCCGCAATCCGGGACTGGGGCGCGACCTGTCGGCGCAGCTGCGCGAAGTCGGCGTGGCGCTCTCGCTCGACGAGTTCGGCAAGGGGATTTCCGACCTGTCCTTCCTGCGCCAGCTGTCGGTGCGCCAGGTCAAACTCTCGAAGGCGGCGGTGCACGAGATCGCCCGCGAGGGCGACGGCAACGGCGGCAGCCGGCTGGCCAAGACCCTGATCGACATCGGCCACAACCTCGACCTGGCAGTGGTGGGCGAAGCGGTCGAGACCGAGGCGCAGGTCGAATTCCTGCGCTCGCACGGCTGCGACCAGCTGCAGGGACAGTGGTTCAGCGAGCCATTGCCGCCCGAGGCGGTGCGCGAGATGCTCGGCCAGCGCCATCAGGCGTGACCCCGCTCCGTCATCCGGCGCCGCCAAGACGAAAAACCTTGCGATAGTTCGATATTTAGCTAATAATCGATCATGACTTCCGTTTTCAAAGCCTTGTCCGATCCGACCCGCCGCGCCGTCCTCCAGCACCTGCAGAAGGGACCGATGGGCGCGGGCGAGCTGGCCGAGCTGTTCGACGTGTCCAAGCCGACCATGTCGGCCCACTTTGCCGTGCTGGTCGCGGCCGGGCTGATCGAGCCGGAAAAACACGGCCGCAGCATCACCTACCGGCTCAGGCTGTCGGTGCTCGAAGACGCCCTGCTGGGATTCGCGCAGGCCTTCGGACTGAAGGTCAGCCGGCCCGATCCTCCCGCTGTTGCACCAGAGAAGGAGTAAGCATGAAGCCCTCGTCCCGCCTTTCCCACCTGTGCCGCGCCGTGCTGGCGGCTGCCTGCATCCTTGGCGCATCCAGCCTGCTGACCTGGGCCGCGCCGGCCTACCTCGACCCGGAATGGGCACGGCGCCTTGCCGGCGTCCTGCTGGGCGCAATCGTGGTGGTGTATGCGAACGCGATCCCGAAGGCGCTGGCGGCGCGCATGCGCTGCGCTTCGCCTGCCGCCGACCAGGCCGCGCGCCGCTTTGCCGGCTGGGCCCTGGTGTTGGGCGGACTGGGCTACATGCTGGCCTGGCTGGCCGCCCCGATCGGCGTGGCGGGGATGGTTGGCGGCCTGGCGCTGGGCACGGCGGTGACCTGCGCCGCGCTCGGCTGCATCCGTATCGGTGCGCGCCGCGCCGGCTAGGCCGGCTTCCCGCTCAGCCGTCCTTGTTGATCCGGTTGACCAGGGCGCCCAGCACGTCCTCGGCCATCTCGTTGTCCACCTGGCAGGTGCCGGCGTTCTCGTGCCCGCCCCCGCCGTATTCCAGCATCAGGGCGCCGATATTGGTGTTCGAGGTCCGGTTCAGGATCGACTTGCCGGTGGCAAACACGGTGTTCTGCTGCTTGACACCCCACGGCACGTGGATCGAGATATTGGTCTCGGGGAACAAGGCGTAGATGATGAAGCGGTTGCCGGCGTAGATCACCTCCTCGCCGCGCAGGTCGAGCACCACCAGGTTGCGGTGGACGCGGGCGCAGCGCCGGATCTGTTCCTTGCAACGCTCGCTGTGCTCGAAGTACAGCGTGGTGCAGACATCGGCACTTCCTTTCTGGAGTCGGAAAGCGGGACTGCGGTCGAAAGATCATACCTTGCAACGTTTCCGTTTGTCAGCATCGTATCTCAGCTTTTGCGCTGACGCATCCTGGCCCGGATGGACGCCATCCATTCCCCGGATCGTGCAGGCTGTCGCACGGTACTGGCCGCCAGGGCGGGCGCGGGGTAAAGTTGCATCATCCCAACAGTCGTAGACGTCGGAGATGTTGTATTTCCGGCACGCGCCAGTGGCGAAGAGGTACACTCGCCGCTTGCACCAACAGCGAAGATCGATATGCAAGCCAGGAACACCAATCCGCATTATTTTTCGAGCGTCCTGTCGTGGCTCTACCGCGGCTTCGACGCCGTGGCGACCTGGGTGACCCAGCTGTCGTGGTGGAAGTTTTTCCTGTTTGCGATCCTGACCCTGACCGCCGGGGCCATCCTGCAGGAAGAACTGTTCTCCGGGCCCGCTGAAGAATACGTGTCGCGCGCCGAGCGCGAGCGGCGCGGCGGCGACGCCGCCATCCTGATCGACGAAAGCGGGATCCGCTTCCATCCGCGCAACCGGCCGCGCAGCGCGACGCCGCCGGAACCGCCCGCCCCGCCGGACGCCGAAGGCGCACCCGACGCGCCCGACGCGCCGCCCGCCCCGGCCGCGCCGGCGGCCCCGAGCGCGCCGGCGGGCGCGGGCAGCGGCAGCGAATCGGTCCACATCGAATTGCCGCCGCAGATCAGCGAGGAATTGTCGAACGCAATCGATGCCGCCGTGGAAGACGCCGCCGAGCAGAAGGTGTCGCGCTACCACAAGCAGGCCTCGACCTGGTTCATGAACTTCGTGCTGCTGTTCGTGCTGGCCCTGTTCGGCACCAAGGCCCTGGTGGGAGGCAAGAAGCGCGCCGAGGCGCAATCCCAGCTGGCCAACGCCGCGGCCGAGCGCGAAGCCATGCAGCGCCAGCTGTCGGAAACCAAGATGCAGATGATGCAGGCCCAGGTCGAGCCCCACTTCCTGTTCAACACCCTGGCCTCGGTCGAGCACCTGATCCAGGTCGACCCGCCGCGCGCCTCGGCCATGCAGCGCAGCCTGATCCAGTACCTGCGCGCGGTGCTGCCCCAGATGCGCGACAACGCCGTCGTCACCGGCCTCGGGCGCGAGGTGGACATGGTCACGGCCTACCTGGCCCTGCTCAAGATGCGCATGGAAGAGCGCCTGACGGTGGTGATGCAGGTGCCGGACGGCCTGCGCAGCGCGGCCTTCCCGCCGATGATGCTGCAGTCGATGGTCGAGAACGCGATCAAGCACGGCCTCGAATGCAAGCCGGAAGGCGGCACCCTCAAGATCCAGGCCGAAGTGGTCGACAGCAAGCTGCTCGTCACCGTCACCGACGACGGCGTCGGTTTCGGGGTGATGCCCAGCGACGGCACCGGCCTCGGATTGCAGACCATCCGCGACCGCCTCAAGCTGCTGCACGGCGACGCCGGCCAGCTGCACATCGCGGCCAACAGCCCGAGCGGCGTGATCGCCATGATCGAGGTGCCTTACCAGCTCGCCAGGGCGGGCTGACCCGCCCTGCATGGCCGGGGCCGGCGCCCGGGCGGATGCTTGCCTGGCGCGCTGTTTCATTGAATAATCAACAAATCATCACCTAGCTACAGGGACCAGCATGCCAACCGCACCTACCGCGATCATCGCCGACGACGAACGACTCATGCGTGACCAGCTGCGCCTGCGCCTGTCCGAGGTCTGGCCGGAACTCGACATCATTGGCGAAGCCAAGAATGGCGAGGAGGCGGTGGAACTGGTCGAGCAGCTGAAGCCGGACCTGACCTTCCTCGACATCCGCATGCCGGGCAAGACCGGGATGGAAGCGGCGCGCGACATCGGCGAGCGCAGCCAGATCGTGTTCGTCACCGCCTACGACCAGTACGCGGTGGAAGCCTTCGAGCGCGGCGCCATCGATTACGTGCTGAAACCCACCGAGCCGGAGCGTCTGAAGCTCACCGTCGACCGCCTGAAGCAGCGCCTGGAGCGTCCCAACGAAAAAGCCAGCGTCAACGACAGCGTGCAGGCCATGCTGTCGCAGCTGGCCGAGAAGATCGCCGCGCCCAAGCCCAAGCACCTGCAGTGGATCCAGGCCAGCATCGGCCAGGACCTGCGCATGATTCCGGTGGAGGATATCCTGTTCTTCCGCTCGGACGAGAAGTACACCTGCGTCCAGACCGCCAGCTTCGAAGCCCTGATCCGCAAGCCGGTGCGCGACCTGGCCGAAGAGCTCGATCCTTCCCTGTTCTGGCAGATCCACCGCGCCACCCTGGTCAACGTCAACGCGATCGACGGGGTGACGCGCGATATCCGCGGCCGGCACCTGGTGCTGGTCAAGGGCAGGCCGGAGAAGCTGGAAGTCAGCCGCAGCTTCCTGCACCTGTTCAAGCAGATGTAGTCCTGCCGGCGCCCGTGCGCGCCCGTCTTGTCAATTGTCGTACAGTCAAGTTTTACGTACTCGACAGGATGAACCATGAGGAATTTGCGCAAGGACACCCTGCTGCTGGCCGCCGGCGTGCTCGGCGCCTTCGGCACCGGACTGGCTGCCGGCCGGCGCATCGCCCGGACCGCTCCCGCCGCCTACGCCAATCACGATGACGGCTTGCCGCGCGCCAGCCTGCGCGACACGCTCGCCCTCGGGCTCGAGGTCTTCGCCCCAGTGGTGGCGCAAGGGGTGATCATCCGCCGTCCGCCCATGATGGCCCTGGCGGAGCGCTTCGACACGCACCGCCGCGCCATCCGGCGCATGCAGAAGCTGCGCGACAAGTACGGCCCCGGCCCCTTGATGCTGCCGCTGCCGATCCGCAAGCAGGCGGTGGTGCTGGATCCGGCCCACGCCCAGCGCGTGCTGGACGAGTCGCCGGTTCCGTTCTCCGCCGTCAGCACCGAAAAGCGCGCCGCGCTCTCGCACTTCGAACCGAAGGGCGTGCTGCTGTCGACCGGTCCCGAGCGCGCCGACCGGCGCCGCTTCAACGAGGCCGCGCTCGACACCGCGCATCCGATGCACCGGATGGCCGCCAGCTTCCTGCCCACCGTCGAGGAAGAAGCGGCGCGCATGCTGGCGCAGGCCGGCGGCACGCTCGACTGGAAAACCTGGTCCGAAGGCTGGTACCGCCTGATCCGGCGCGTGGTACTGGGCAACAGCGCCGCCGAGGACCAGGAACTGCAGGCCCTGATCGTACGCCTGCGCGGAGCCGCCAACTGGGCCGGCTTCCACCCGAAAATGCCTGCCAGGCGCGAGCGTTTCCTGGCCCGCATCCAGACCTACCTCGAGCGCGCCGAGCCGGGCAGCCTGGCCGGCTACATGGCGGGGATCACGCGCAGCGCCACCACCGCGCCGCGCCAGCAGGTGCCGCAATGGCTGTTCGCTTTCGACGCAGCCGTGATGGCCAGTTTCCGCGCCCTGGCCCTGCTGGCCAGCCATCCCGCACAGCTGGCGCGCGCCCGCGAGGAGATCGCGGCGCGCCGGCCCGGGCAGCCCCTGCCCTTCCTGCGCGCCTGCATGCTGGAAGCGCTGCGCCTGTGGCCGACCACGCCCATGGTGCTGCGCCAGAGCACATCCGAGACGCGCTGGGAGCACGGCAGCATGCCGGCCGACACCGGCGTCCTGATCCACGCGCCCTTCTTCCACCGCGACGATACCCGCCTGGAGCATGCAGACCGCTTCACGCCGGAGCTGTGGCTGGACGGCCGGACCGCCGGTCAGGACTGGCCGCTGATCCCCTTCAGCGACGGTCCGGTGATGTGTCCGGGGCGCCACCTGGTGCTGATGCTGAGCAGCGCCATGCTGGCTACCCTGCTCGGAGCTCGCCCGCTGGCGCAGACTGGGGGGCTGGCGCTGGACCCGGAAAGGCTGCCCGGGACGCTGAACAATTTTGCGCTCCGCTTCCGGCTAGGCTAAAACGGCCTTGTGTGGCCTCAATCCGCTGTACGCCGCCGCAAGGTAATGTAGAGCTCCCGGCCTCCAGGCCTTTCCTTTCAGCTTCTGCATGAGCATTCAGCGGCCACCACAGCGGCGCGTGCGCCGGCGCGGTCCGGGCACGGCCGTTCTCGTGTTCTCTTTCCTGGGCGGATATTGCGCCGGCCAGGCCGTTGCGGCGCTGCGCCGTGCGCGCAACGTGCATCGCCCCGCGCGCGCCTTCGACGGCCGGCGCATCGTGCACAGCGCCAGCGACGCCATCCTCTCGATCGACGAAGGGGCCGTGATCCTGTTCGCCAACCCGGCCGCGGCCCAGATGTTCGCCAGCAGCGTCAGCGTCATGCAGGGCAGCTCGCTGGCCCGCTTCATCCAGGCGCCGGTGCGCAATGCCAGGGCGCCCTGCGACTACTTCCCGGCCGGCGGCGGGCGCGCGGGGCGGCGCGCCACCGACTACGCGGTCACCGGCATCCGCGCCAACGGCCAGCTGTTCCCGATCGAGGGCTCGATCTCCACCATCGAACACGACGGGCACGAAGTCTGCACCGTGATCCTGCGCGACGTCTCCGAGCGCCACCTGGTGCAGCAGAAGCTGGCGCGCTCGCACGACCAGCTGCGCCAGCTGTCCTCGGCGCTGCAGACCATCCGCGAAGAAGAGCGCACCCACATCGCGCGCGAGCTGCACGACGACCTCGGACAGCTATTGGCCTCGCTGCGCATGGACCTGACCCTGCTGCAGGGGAACGCCAGGCTGCCCGAGCCGAGCCAGCGCCTGATCGAGGGCATGGAAACCAACCTGATGATGGCGATCGCCTCGCTGCGCCGCATCGCCACCAACCTGCGCCCGCGCGCGCTCGACGAAGGCGGCCTGTACTTCGCGCTGCAGGGCCTGCGCGACGATTTCGTCGAACGCCACGGCATCGCCTGCACCCTGCTCGCCGAGGAAGCCGAGCTGCGCCTGGACGATACCGCCAGCACCGCCGTGTTCCGCATCGTGCAAGAGGCGCTCACCAATATCGCGCGCCACGCGGGGGCGACCCAGGTCCTGCTCAACCTCGACCGCCTGGACGACGAACTGCTCCTGACCATCCGCGACGACGGCCGCGGCATCCGCTCCGAAGACATGGAAAAGAAGGAATCGCTCGGCCTGGTGGGCATGCGCGAGCGGGTCTGGGCCATGCACGGCGAGATCACCATCAGCAGCGAAGGCATGTCCGGCACCACCATCGAGATCGCGCTGCCGCTGGCCGGGCGCATCATCCGGGAGAACGCCGACAATTAAAGCAGCGCCCTTGGCCCTTGGGCATATCAGCGTGTCACATAGCAACATGTCATTAAGTCGACATATTCGCTAGGTAAGATCCGCGTCGATCTGAGTTTATTGAGAACTCGACATCCTGTCCAAACCAAAGGAGCTCTTCATGAAGTTCAAGTACCTGGCAGCTGCGATGCTGTCCTCCCTGCCACTGTTCGCCAACGCCCAGACCAACGTCCAGATCTACGGCGTGATGGATGCAGCAATCGCCGTGGAAGACACCGACGCACCGGGTGAAGACAGCCGCACCGTGATCAACTCGGGCAACCAGTCGAGCAGCCGGATCGGCTTCCGCGGCACCGAAGATCTGGGCAATGGCCTGAAAGCACTGTTCAACATCGAAGCGGGCGTTGCCCTGGATACCGGCGCCGCCGATTCGACCATGTTCGGCCGCCGCGCCGTGGTCGGCCTGCAAGGCAGCTTCGGCACCCTGACCGTGGGCCGCGAATACAGCCCGATCGCCGCCGTGGCCGCCGCCAGCGACGCCCTCGGCCAGGGCCTGTACGGCAGCAACCTGTCGGCCTTCACCAGCGGCCGCCTGACCCGCCGTCTGGCCAACTCGGTCAACTACAAGAGCAACGCGGCGGGCGGCTTCACCGTCAACGCCGCCTACTCGACCGGCGAAAAAACCGTCGACCCGTCGGGCGACCTGATGGGCGTGTCGCTGGAATACAAGAACGGCGGCCTGTACCTGGGCGCCGGCTACCACCAGCTCGAGCGCCTGGCGACCGGCGACGACAAGGAATACGCGTTCGGCGCGGGCTACAGCTTCGGCGCCTTCGAAGTGAAGGGCAACTACCTGGTCGCGGACCCGACCGGCGCCAACAACGAGTACAAGAACGCCAACCTGGGCGGCACCTATACCGCCGGCCCGAGCAAGTTCCTCATCAATTTCCAGCAGCAAAAGCTGGAAAGCGGCGCCAAGGGCACGACCGTCTCGGTGGGGTACACCTATGCGCTGTCGAAGCGCACCAACATCTACACGACCTACGCCCAGCTGCGCAACAACGGCCGCGCGGCCTTCGGCATCACCTCGTCGTCGGTGACCCTGGCGCCGCCGGCAACGGCGCTGGGCGCCGATCCGCGCGTGTTCAACGTGGGCATCCGCCACTCGTTCTAAACGACTCCCATGCGGCGCGGCGCCGCATGTCCCAGGAAGGCCGGCCTTGCCGGCCTTTGTCTATGTTTGACCCGGCCCTGAGCCGGAGCGCACCATCCTCGTCCCGCGCTTGACCCGCTGACCGTGCGTGGCGCAAGCGAATCTGGCCTAATTTTCAAGTTTAATACGTTTGCTACATTGATGCGGTGGTTCGCAGGCTGCAGCACGCATGCACCTCAAGACCCGCGCACACAATTGAAAAAATTATCGAATTCCCAACATTGCTTCCGGTATGATCGTCGGCAAATTTAGCAATTCTTGTTCTGGCTCTCGACGATAAGGGGGTAGCAAATGACACGAAAGTCACAGCGGTTCAACGGAGCCATGAACGCTTCCATCAATGGCTTCGCCCTGGCCCCAGGCGATGAACCGGATCCACACGGCGTGCTGGCGCTGCGCGAGCGCGTCGAAGAGCGTATGGCCTTCCTGCTGGCCGAATCCGGTGACCAGGCCGACCTGCTTGGCGCGGCCATGCGCGCCGGCGCACTTGGCGCGGGCAAGCGCATGCGCCCGCTCTTGGTGATGCTGGTGGCGCGCGACCTCGGCTGCAATTCGCCGGCACTGGCCGACGTCGCCTGTGCGGTCGAAATGGTGCATGCCGCTTCGCTGGTGCTCGACGACCTGCCCTGCATGGACAATGCCCAGCTGCGGCGCGGCAAGCCGGCCGTCCATGTCCAGTACGGCGAAGACGTCGCCATCCTGGCATCGGTCGCCTTGCTGAGCCGTGCCTTCGGCGTGCTGGCGGGCGCCGCCGACATTCCTCCGGTCACCCGCAGCCGCCTGGTGGCCAAGCTGGCCGAGACCGTCGGCACCCAGGGCCTGGTGCGCGGCCAGTTCCAGGACCTGCACGGCGGCGCGCGCACGCTCGATGCCATTGCCACCACCAACGAACTCAAGACCGGGGTGCTGCTCGGCGTCGCCGTCGACATGGCGGCCATCGTCTGCCAGGCCGACGAGCGCGTGGCGGCCTCGCTGCGCGCCTTCGCGCTGGCGGCCGGCCATGCCTTCCAGATCCGCGACGACCTGATCGACCTGCCGGGCAAGGACCTGGCCCTGACCGGCATGGAGAGCGGCAAGGACACCGGCAAGGACCTCGGCAAGGCCACCGTGCTGGCCTCGCTCGGCGTCGAGGAAACGCAGCGGCGCCTGGCCAGGCACCTGCACGAGGCGCAGCAGCACCTGGTGGCCGCCCTCGGTCCCAGGGCCGCGACCTGCCTGTTCGTGGAAAGCCTGTTCGCGCCTGGCCGCGCGCGCAAGCATGTTGCCGCCGAGGCTCCCGCAGCCGGCGTCGATGCCGCACGCAGCCGCGAAGCCGTGGCGAACTGAAAGCGGAAGACATCCCATGGCGCACTTCGGGGTCGTCGCACCCGCGTTCTACAGTCATTTCAGCGCGCTGAGCGCGCTCGCCGGCGAGCTGGCGCAACGCGGCCACTGCGTCACCTTCGTGCACCAGCCGGATGCGCTCGCCTACGTCGCCGATCCGCGCATCGGCTTCCATGCGGTGGGCGCGGCCACCCATCCTCCCGGCTCGCTGGCCGCCGTGCTGCGCCGCGCCGCCAACCCGGGCGGCCCGCTCGGCCTGCGCCGCGTCATCCTCGACATGGCGGGCAGCACCGACATGCTGTGCCGCGAACTGCCGCGCGCGATCGACGCGCTCGGGATTGACGCCATCATCGCCGACCAGATGGAAGCGGCCGGGGGCCTGGTCGCCGAGGGACTCGGCCTGCCCTTCGTCTCGGTGGCCTGCGCCCTGCCGGTGAACCGCGAGCCCGGCATCCCGCTGGCCGTCATGCCCTTCGACTACGCCGAGGACGAGCGCACGCGCAGCATCTACGAGGGCAGCACCCGCGTCTACGACTGGATGATGAGCCCACACCGCCGCAGCATTGCCGCCAACGCGCGCCGGCTCGGCTTGGGCGAGCGCGATGGCCTGCACGAATGCCTGTCGCCCCTGGCCCAGGTCAGCCAGACCATCGGCGCCTTCGACTTCCCGCGCCGCGCCTTGCCGCCGCACTTCCACCACGTCGGCCCGCTGCGCCCGACCGGCGCGCACGCCGGCAGCGCGCACCGGCACTTCCTGCCCGCGATCGCGGCCGGCAAGCCCTTCGTGTTCGCCTCGCTGGGCACCATGCAGGGCGGACGTCTGGCGCTGTTCAAGCGCATCGCGCATGCCTGCCGCAGTCTCGACGCGCAGCTTCTGGTGGCCCACTGCGGCGCCCTGGATGGCAGCCAGGAGCGCATCCTCGAAAAGGCCGGCGCCACCTGGGTCTGCGCTTTCGCCGACCAGCAGGCGGTGCTGGCGCGCGCCGACGCCGTGGTCTCGCACGCGGGCTCGAACACCGTGATGGATGCGATCGCCGCGCGCACGCCGATCCTGGCCCTGCCGATCGCCTTCGACCAGCCCGGCACCGCCGCGCGCATCGTCCACGCCGGCATCGGCCTGAAGGCGTCTGCGCGCTTCACCGGCAGCGCCCACCTGGCGCGCCTGCTGCGCCGCCTGCTCGACGAGGACGGCTTCCGCACGCGCCTGGACGCCCTGGGCGACAGCCTTGCCGGCGCCGGCGGCACGCTGCGCGCGGCCGACATCATCGAGGCGGCCCTGCCGGGCCCGCGCCGGCCGCTTGCCATGGATGCGGCCAGCCTTGGATAAGCCCATGCCCGACTACGACCTGGTGCTGGCCGGCGGGGGACTGGCCAACGGCCTGCTGGCCTGGCGCCTGCGCAGCCTGCGTCCGGAGCTGCGCATTCTGCTGCTCGAAAGCGGCGAGCACATCGGCGGCAACCATACCTGGTCCTTCCACGACAGCGACCTGGACCCGGCCCAGGCGGCCTGGATCGCCCCGCTCGTCACGCAGCGCTGGCCGCGCTACGACGTCGCCTTCCCCGAACTGGCGCGCACGCTCGAAGGCGGCTACGCCAGCATCGCATCGAGCGATTTCGCGCGGGTCATCGAGCCGGCGCTCGGCGCCGCCCTGCTCACCCGCGTGCGCATCGCCTCGCTCACGCCCACCAGCGTGCGCCTGGACGATGGCCGGACCATCCACGCGCGCGCCGTCATCGACGGGCGCGGCATGCGGCCCAGCAGCCACCTGTCGCTCGGCTACCAGACTTTTCTCGGCCAGGAGCTGCGCCTGGCCGCGCCGCACGGCCTGACCCACCCCGTCATCATGGACGCGGCGGTCGAGCAGCAAGGCGGCTACCGTTTCGTCTACCTGCTGCCGTTCGGCCCGGACCGGCTGCTGGTCGAGGACACCCATTATGTCGACAGCGCCGCCTGGCAGCCCGAGCGGCTGCGCGCCAACATCGCGGCCTACGTGGCGGCGCGCGGCTGGCAGGTAGCGCAGGTCGTGCGCGAGGAACACGGCTCGCTGCCGATCGTGCTGGCCGGCGACTTCGACGCCTTTTGGGACGAGCTGGCCGGGCAGCCCAGCAGCGGCCTGCGCGCCGGCCTGTTCCACCCGACCACCGGCTATTCGCTGCCGCACGCGGTGCGCCTGGCCGAGCGCATCGCGGCCTTGGGCGCGTTCGAGGCGCCGCAGCTGTTCGCGGCGATCCGCATGGAAGCGCGGCGCGAATGGCAGGGCCAGCGCTTCTTCCGCCTGCTCAACCGCATGCTCTTTCTCGCCGGCCGCCCGGAACAGCGCTGGCGCGTCATGCAGCGCTTCTACCGCCTGCCGGCGCCGCTGATCGCCCGCTTCTATGCCGGCCGGCCGCGCCTGGCCGACAAGGCGCGCGTGCTCAGCGGCAAACCGCCGGTGCCGGTGGCGCAAGCCCTGGTGGCGGCATGCAAGATCCACCCCGACCAGATCAGGAAACCAGCATGAGTCAGTTTACAAGCGAACGCATCGAACAAGGCAAACGGGCCGTGGTGATCGGCGCCGGCTTCGGCGGCCTCGCCCTCGCCATCCGCCTGCAGGCCAGCGGCATGCAGGTCACGCTTCTGGAAAAGCGCGACAAGCCGGGCGGGCGCGCCTATGTCTACGAGGATGAAGGTTTCGTCTTCGACGCCGGCCCCACCGTGATCACCGATCCCTCCTGCATCGAGGAACTGTTCACCCTGGCCGGCAAGCGCCTGTCCGACTACGTCGAGCTGCTCCCGGTCGCCCCCTTCTACCGCCTGTGCTGGGAAGATGGCAGCCACTTCGACTACGCCAACGACCAGGAAGCGCTCGACCGCCAGATCCACGCGCGCAATCCGGCCGACGTGGAAGGCTACCGCCGCTTCCTGGCCTATTCGAAGGCCGTGTTCGACGAGGGCTACCTGAAGCTTGGGGCCGTGCCTTTCCTGTCGTTCCGCGACATGATCGCGGCCGGCCCGCAGCTGGCGCGCCTGCAGGCCTGGCGCAGCGTATACGGCCTGGTGGCGAAGTTCATCCAGGACGAGCAGCTGCGCCAGGCCTTCTCCTTCCATTCGCTGCTGGTGGGCGGCAATCCGTTCGCCACGAGTTCGATCTACACGCTGATCCACGCATTGGAGCGGCAATGGGGCGTGTGGTTCCCGCGCGGCGGCACCGGCGCCCTGGTGCGCGGCATGGTCAAGCTGTTCCAGGACATCGGCGGACGCATCGAGCTGAACGCGCCGGTGGCGCAGATCGAAGCCGCCGGCAACCGGGTCACCGGGGTGCGGGTCGAAGACGGCCGCCTGTTTGGCGCCGATGCGGTGGCCTCGAACGCGGACGTGGTGCACACCTATGCCAAGCTGCTCGGCCAGCACCCGCGCGGCGCGCAGCAAGGCGCGGCGCTGCAGAAAAAGCGCTTCAGCAATTCGCTGTTCGTGCTCTACTTCGGCCTGGACAAGCACCACGAGCAGCTGCAGCACCACACGGTCTGCTTCGGCCCGCGCTACCGCGCGCTGATCAAGGACATCTTCCAGGGGCAGGAACTGGCCGAGGACTTCTCGCTCTACCTGCACGCGCCCTGCGTCACCGATCCTTCCTTGGCGCCGCCCGGCTGCGGCAGCCACTACGTGCTGGCGCCGGTGCCGCACCTGGGCAATGCGCCGATCGACTGGTCCGTCGAAGGCCCGCGCTACCGCGACCGCATCTTCGACTACCTCGAAGAGCGCTACATGCCGGGCCTGCGCAGCCAGCTCGTCACCAGCCGCTTCTTCACCCCGGTCGACTTCCGCGACCAGCTCAATGCCCACCTGGGCTCGGCCTTCTCGCTCGAACCGATCCTGACCCAGAGCGCCTGGTTCCGCCCGCACAACCGCGACGGCGAGCTGTCCAACCTCTATCTGGTGGGCGCCGGCACCCACCCGGGCGCCGGGGTGCCGGGCGTGATCGGCTCGGCCAAGGCGACCGCCGGCTTGATGCTCGCCGAGGCCGCGCAGTCGCGCGCGCCGGCGCCGGCGGTGCGGGAGCTGCGCGCATGAGTCAAGACCTGATGGACCATGCGACCCGCACCATCGAGGTCGGGTCCAAGAGCTTTGCCGCGGCGGCGCGCCTGTTCGCCCCTAGAACCCGGCGCAGCGTGCTGATGCTGTATGCCTGGTGCCGCCACTGCGACGACGTCGTCGACGGCCAGGAGCTCGGCTTCAACCTGCCGGGCGGCGCGCCGCGCGACGCCGCCGCCAAGCTGGCCGTGCTGGAAGACCAGACCCGGCGCGCCTACCTTGGCGAAGCGATGCGCGACCCGGCCTTCGCCGCCTTCCAGGAAGTCGCGCTGCGCCACCGCATCGACCCGCGCTTCGCGCTCGACCACCTGGCCGGCTTCGCGATGGACGTACAGGAGACGCACTACGAGACCATCGACGACACCCTGCGCTACTGCTACCACGTGGCCGGCGTGGTCGGCCTGATGATGGCCTCGATCATGGGCGCGCACGATCCGCGCGTGCTGGACCGCGCCTGCGACCTGGGGCTGGCATTCCAGCTGACCAATATTGCGCGCGACATTGTCGAGGACGCCTGCATGGGCCGCTGCTACCTGCCGGCGCAGTGGCTGCGCGAGGCCGGCATCCCGCCCAATGAGCTGGCCGAGCCGCGCCACCGCGCGCAGCTGGCCAGGCTGGCGGCGCGCCTGGTGGACCATGCCGAACCCTATTACGCGTCGGCCGGCGCGGGCATCGCCGCCCTGCCGCTGCGCTCGGCCTGGGCGATCGCCAGCGCGCGCAACGTGTATCGGCAGATCGGCATCGAGGTCAAGCGGCGCGGCGCGCATGCCTGGGACGAGCGCACCGGCACCGGCAAGGCGGCCAAGCTGTGGCTGCTGGCGAAGGGAGCGGCAAGCGCCCTCGGCTCGCGCTTCAGTGGTCCTGCGGCGCGGCCGCGCGATCCGGCGCTGTGGCAGCGTCCTGGCGGCGCGGTGGACGTCCCCCGTGCCGCGCATGCAAGGCCTGCTTGAGCTTGTGGACCGGGGGCGCGTACAGGAAGCCGAAGGAGACGGCGCCGTCCTTGCCCTCGACCGCATGATGCATGCGATGGGCCTGGTACAGGCGCTTGAGGTAGCCGCTGCGCGGCGTGTAGCGGAATGGCCAGCGCTGGTGCACCAGGCCGTCGTGGGCGACGAAGTACAGGGCGCCGTAGGCGGTCATGCCGGCGCCGATCCACTGCAGCGGCCAGGCGCCTTCGGTGCCGAACCAGATCAGGGCAATCGCCACGCCCGCGAACACCACGGCGTACAGGTCGTTCTTCTCGAACCAGCCGCTGCGCGGTTCGTGGTGCGAGCGGTGCCAGCCCCAGCCGAAGCCATGCATCACATACTTGTGCGCGACGATGGAAAACACTTCCATCAGCACGACGGTGAGCACGACGATGAGGGCATTGAGCAGCATGGCAGATAGACACGATAAACGGAATACGTCGAGCCTACCACAGGCGCCGCCCCGCGCAAGCGGCGCACACAGCGCGCCGCGGTTCAGCGACGGTACAAGCATTCTTCATCCATGAAAGGACACCCATGCGTCACCTCCTGCTTTCCTGCGCCCTGCTGCTGGCGTCCCTCCCCGCATCGGCCGCCACGGTCGAGGTCCGGGTATCGAACGTCGCCGCCGGCAAGGGCAAGATCAACGTCGCCGTGTGCGACCGCGAGCGCTTCCTCAAGCAGTGCGCCCACCATGCCTCGGTGCCGGCCCAGGCCGGCGAGACCGTGATCGGCTTCAAGGACATCCCGCCCGGTACCTGGGCGGTGCTGGCTTACCAGGACGAGAACGGGAACAATCAGCTCGACCGCAACTTCCTCGGCATCCCCACCGAAAACTACGGCTTCAGCCGCGACGCCGCCGGCCGCTTCGGCCCGCCGGGTTTCGACGAGGCCGCCATCGAAGTGCGCGAAGGCACCACGGTAGCGCCCATCAAGCTGCACTGACGCACCCGGAATGTGCTGCCGTGCACGTTTGTGAGGCATGACGTGGGAAGGCAAAAATAAGGATAGGAATCGATTAACTCTTCAGGTATCTTTGCACTCCACGAGAGGCCGGGCAGCGTTTCCGGCCATGTTCACAACACGAAGACGGGCCCACAAAGCCCGTACCTCCTTGCTCCGGGGAAACAAGTAAATGAATGAGTTGGTCACTACCCTGAATGAATATGTCTGGAGCACGGCGCTGATCGCGCTGTGCCTGGGCACCGGGCTGTATTTCTCCGTCCGTTCGCGCTTCCTGCAACTGCGTCACTTGCGGGAAATGACCCGCCTGATGATGGACGGAAAAAGCTCCGACCAGGGCGTGTCCTCCTTCCAGGCCCTGACCATGACGCTGGCCGGCCGCGTCGGCACCGGCAACATCGCCGGCGTCGCCACCGCCATCACCTTCGGCGGCCCCGGCGCCGTGTTCTGGATGTGGATGGTGGCCTTCCTCGGCGCCAGCTCGGCCTTCGTCGAATCGACCCTGGGCCAGGTGTACAAGGAATCGATCAACAAGCAGTACCGCGGCGGCCCCGCCTTCTACATCGAAAAGGGCCTGGGCGTGAAATGGTACGCCCTGCTGTTCGCGTTCGTGACCGTCATCGCCACCGGCCTGCTGCTGCCGGGCGTGCAGGCCAATTCGATCGCCGAAAGCCTCAAGACCGCCGCCGGGGTCGATACCACCGTCACCGGCGCGCTGCTGGCGATCGCCCTGGCCTTCATCATCTTCGGCGGCGTCAAGCGCATCGCCACCTTCGCCGAATACGTGGTGCCCTTCATGGCGCTCGGCTACATCGTGGTGGCCTGCATCATCGTCGCCCTCCACATCGAGCAGCTGCCGAACGTACTGGGCCTGATCTTCCGCTCGGCCTTCGCGATGGACGCCGGCTTCGGCGCCATCATCGGCATGGCGATCCAGTGGGGCGTCAAGCGCGGCGTGTATTCGAACGAAGCCGGCCAGGGCACCGGCCCCCACGCCTCGTCGGCGGCGGAAGTGAGCCATCCGGCCAAGCAGGGCCTGGTGCAGGGCTTCTCGGTCTACGTCGACACCCTGTTCGTGTGCTCGGCCACCGCCTTCATGCTCCTGATCACCGGCCAGTACAACGTCCAGGCGCCGGACGGCACCCCGATGTTCACCGGCGTGCAGGGCGTGGCCGCCGGTCCGGGCTATGTCCAGACCGCGCTGGAAAACATCATGCCGGGCTTCGGTGCGCTGTTCGTCGCCATCGCCCTGCTGTTCTTCGCCTTCACGACGATCGTGGCCTACTACTACATCGCCGAGACCAACATCGCCTACATCAACCGCGCCACCAGCCGCCCGTGGATGGCCTTCGTGCTGAAGCTGTGCATCATCGCCGCCACCTTCTACGGCACCGTCCGCACCGCCGATGCGGCCTGGGCGCTGGGCGACCTGGGCGTGGGCCTGATGGCCTGGCTGAACATCATCGCCATCCTCCTGATGCGCAACGTGGCCTTCAAGTGCCTGCGCGACTACGAGGCCCAGAAGGCCCAGGGCAAGGACCCGGTCTTCGATCCGGTGGCGCTCGGCATCAAGAACGCCGACTACTGGGTGCAGCGCAACAGCCAGGCGGCAGCGCAGGACAAGACCGCGGAAACCGTCCGCTAAGCACGGCAGGCCACGCCCGGCCTGCCGGGCGTGGTATCATGACCGCGGGTGATCGTGCCGCGCAAGGCACGACAGGATGCGCGATGGTCGGGCCGCCACGCGGTTTATGCGCGACCATCCCATGCACAACGTCCATCCCATCTCCACCTCCGTTTCCCGTCATGCCGCCATGGAGGCTGCATGATCCGCATCGAACGCCCCCTCTCGCTGAGCTTCAAGGAATTCTTCGCGTCGAGCAAGGCCGGCGGCATCATCCTGATCCTCTGCACGATCCTCTCGCTGTCGGTCGCCAACTCCACGCTCGGCCCCGCCTGGCTCGGCTTCTGGCACCAGTACGTCGCCGGACTGAGCATCGAGCACTGGGTCAACGACGCCCTGATGGCGATCTTCTTCCTCTTGATCGGCCTTGAACTGAAGCGCGAGCTGGTCAACGGCGAATTGTCCGACCTGAGAAACGCCATGCTGCCGATGCTGGCCGCCGCGGGCGGCATCGCAGTGCCCGCCCTGATCCACTTCGGCCTGAACGCCGGCACGGCGACCCAGGCCGGCGTCGGCATCCCGATGGCCACCGACATCGCCTTCGCGCTCGGCGTGCTGGCCCTGCTGGGCAGCCGGGTGCCGGCTTCGCTGAAGATCTTCCTGACCGCGCTGGCCGTCATGGACGACCTCGGGGCGATCGTCGTCATCGCCCTGTTCTATACCGCCGAGCTGTCCTTCCTGTACCTGCTGGGGGCGCTGGCCGTGTTCGCCGGCTTGCTGGCGCTGAACCGGGTGCTGCGCGTGATGGCGCTGCTGCCGTACATAGCGGGTGGCGCGCTGATGTGGTTCCTGATGCTGGAGTCCGGCGTGCACGCGACCATCGCGGGTGTCCTGCTGGCCTTCACGATCCCGTATTCAAGCAGGGAAGACGATGCTCAGTCGCCCTCGCACCGGCTGGAACACATCCTGCACAAGCCGGTGACCTTCCTGATCCTGCCGATCTTCGCGCTGGCCAATACCGGCATCATCATCGGGGCCGGGTGGGAAACCGAACTGCTCAGCGCGAACAGCCTCGGCATCATCCTCGGCCTGGTCGCCGGCAAGCCGGTCGGGATCTTCCTGTTCAGCTTTGCGGCGGTCGCGCTCGGGCTGTGCCGGCTGCCGCTGGACCTGGCCTGGCGCCACATCCTGGGCGCCGGCCTGCTGGGCGGAATCGGCTTCACGATGTCGATCTTCATCACCAACCTCGCCTTCGTCGGCGCGGGCGACACCATCAACGCCTCCAAGATGGCGATCCTGGTCGCATCATTGGTGGCGGGCGTCGCCGGCTTCACCTGGCTCAAGCTGCTGGGCGGGCCGCTGGCCACGGACCGCGATACCGATACGCTGGATTTCGAGGCGGACGAGGCGCCCCGCTAAAAAGCAGCGTCGCTCAGCGGGCGGTGGCGCGCTGCAGCGGCGTGCGCCCATGCTCGTGCTGCCCGCGGGTCGACAAGGCCACGATGGCGCTGCCGGCGGCGACGATCAGCGCGTCTTCGATCAGTCCGCTGCGGGTCTGCCCCATGCGCGCCATGGCCTGCTTGCGGCCGGCCAGGGTCAGGTAGGCCAGCGGCACGGCGGTGGCAACCGCAGCCGCCGCGCCGGCCTTTTCGTGGCCGCGCGGCGCGAGCGCGGCGCCGGCGATGCCGGCGCTCATGACCCGCGCCAGCAAGCCCAGGAACACGGTGCGGTCGGGCGCGGTTTTCATCTTGTCGCCGATCAGCTCACCCGCGCCCATCGCCAGTGCGCCGTACTTGAACAGCGGGCGGTCGAGCAGGAACAGTTCGCCCGGGGTGTCGCGCTTGGCCATGCGGGCGGTGGCGATGGTGGCCATCGGGGTCATCGAGCGGGCGCTGGCGACAGCGCCGATCAGTACGGAGGAAAGCAGGCTGCGAAAGTTCATTGTGAGGGGCTCCTGTGCAAGTCGTTGAAGGGTCACTCAACTGTAGTCAATCTTGCAAGATGGTGTCGCCGGCCTGGTCCGGGCAAGGGTGTCCGGCCATGGGGATCGCCGCGCGCCGCGATCCCGGTGTACCATCGACCACACCGGATCTGCCGCAGCGCGGCCAAGGAGAGAGCACCATGTCGACCAGCGGTCCCCGCATGCCCGCCGTCTTCATCGGCCACGGTTCGCCGATGAACACGCTCGAAATCAACGAGTTCACGGATACCTGGCGCGCGCTTGGGCGCGTGCTGCCACGGCCGCGCGCCGTGCTGGCCATCTCGGCGCACTGGTTCATCCAGGGCAGCGCGGTCACCGCAATGCCGCGTCCCAAGGTGATCCACGACTTCTACGGCTTTCCGAAGGAGCTGTTTGCCTTCGACTATCCCGCGCCGGGCAGCCCCGACCTCGCGCATGAAGTCGCCGAACTGCTGCAACCCACCTATATCGGCATGGACATGGACAGCTGGGGGCTCGACCACGGCACCTGGTCGGTCCTGGCACATGTCTTCCCCGAGGCGGACGTGCCGGTGGTGCAGATGTCGATCCATGCGGGCGCCCCGCTCGCCTACCACATGGACCTGGGCGCGCGCCTGTCGCCGCTGCGCGATCGCGGCGTCCTGATCCTGGGAAGCGGCAACGTCGTCCACAATCTGCGCCTGGTCGACTGGGCGCGCGGCAACCAAGGCTTCGATTGGGCAGACCGCTTCGACGCCCGCGTGCGCGATCTGATGACGAGCGCCCCTAGCGAGCTGGCCGGGGTCGAATCCGCGCAAGATTACGCGCTCGCCGTGCCCACACCCGAGCATTTCCTGCCCCTGGCCTACCTTGCCGGCCTGTGCCAGGCCAGCGGCGAAATGGCCGCCCCGTTTGCCGAGGCAAGGGCGCTCGGTTCGCTCAGCATGACGAGTTACGTGGTCGGCATGCGGCCGCCGTCCCGGCCCGGGGACGGGGCGGACTCGCAGACGCTGCCGGACCGGGTGCCCCCGGAGCAGACGAATATCTGAGGGTGCCGATCACTTCAGGCGGCAGGTCAGCGCCCAGCAGCTGTCCCAGCGGCCGATCTTGATCTCGCGCACCGCCGTGCCGAGGCGCTTGCGCAGCGCGCTGTCGGTCGGGTAGTTCTTGGGCAGCTCGTGGCGCTTGCCTTCGGCGTCGACGAACTGGGCCCAGGTATTGCCCTGGGCATCGGTGCGTGCGACCGTCGGGCTGGCGCCCTCGACGTACTCGTCGTCGATCAGCACCAGCAGTGCGTTCGAGCCGACGCGGGCGCGCAGGCCGGCGATGAAGGCGTCCTGCTCTTCCTTCTTGAAATGCGACCACAGGAAGCCGGCGAATACCGCCGTAAATTTACCGAGGTCGGTCGGCAAATTCAGCGCATCGGCCACGCGGTACTGCACGTTCTCCAGCCCTTCCCCGTGCTCGCGCGCGACGTTGAGCATCGCTTCGCTGATGTCGGTGGCCAGCACCGATTGCGCCGTCTCGGCGATCACGTCGGTGAAGTAGCCGGTGCCGCAGCCCAGTTCCAGCACGGTGTGGCCGCGCAACAGCTCGCCGACCTGTTCGGCGACGTCGTCGAGGTCGTCCTGGCGGTCTTCGTCGCTCTCGTCGTGGAACTGGGCGTCGTAATGTTCCGCAATCGCGGTATAGAAATCGGCGACAGGGTTGGTGCTCATGGTGTTTCCTTGTAATTACAGTTCGTAGTTCTCGCCGCCGCGCATGGCGGACTCGACCATCTTGCGGTTGAGGGTCGGGGCGAGCAGCTCGATGAAGGTATAAATGTAGCTGCGCAGGTAGGCACCTTGTTTGACCGCCACGCGCGAGGTGTTCATGCCGAACAGGTGGCCGACGGGAATGGCGCGCAGGTTGCGGTCGCGTTCGGGGTCGAAGGCCATGCCGGCGATGATGCCCACGCCCATGCCCAGCTCGACATAGGTCTTGATGACGTCGGCATCGATGGCTTCCAGCAAGACGTCCGGCTTCAAGCTGCGCAGGCCGAAGGCATGGTCGATCTTGCTGCGGCCGGCAAAGGCGGCGTCGTAGGTGATGACCGGGTAGCTGGCGATTTCCTCCAGCGACACGGCTCTCGAGCGCAGCAGTGGATGCTCGACCGGCACCACCAGCACGTGTTCCCACTGGTAGCACGGCAGCGTAATCAGGCCTTCGATGGCGGCGATCGACTCGGTGGCGATGGCCAGGTCGGCCTGGTCGTTCTTGACCATGTCGGCAATCTGCTTCGGATTACCCTGCAATAAAGACAGGCGCACCTTGGGAAACTTCTGCATGAAGGCCTGCACCACCTTGGGCAGCATGTAGCGCGCCTGGGTGTGGGTGGTGGCGATGGTGAAGCTGCCGCTGTCGTGGGCCGCGTATTCCTTGCCGATGCGCTTGAGGCTGTCGATCTCCTGCATGATCAGCTCGACCGACTGCAGGACCAGGCGGCCCGGCTCGGTCAGCCCGCGGATGCGCTTGCCGTGGCGGGTGAAGATGTCGACGCCGAGCTCCTCCTCGAGCTCGATGATCGCTTTCGACACCCCCGGCTGGGAGGTAAACAGCGCCTTGGCCGCATCGGTCAGGTTGTAGTTCTGGCGTACGGCTTCGCGCACGAAGCGCAGCTGGTGAAGGTTCATGTGGTGGTCGGTTGTCCTATAGGTCTTGTTAAAGCGTCAGCAGATGACATTTTAAGATGCTTATTCAAGTTACGCATATAAGCAAATGAATTCTCCGTAGTTTGGAATATAAGCACCCATCCGTACACTTGGCCAACCATTTATCGGGTGGACGGTGTAACAACGGTCTGCCCTCACTGGACGAGACCATGTACCGCTACGACCACTACGACCATCTCATCGTGCGCGAACGCATCGCGCAGTACCGCAGCCAGGTGGAACGGCGCCTGAACGGTGAGCTGACCGAGGAAGAATTCATCCCCCTGCGCCTGCAGAACGGCCTCTACATGCAGCGCCACGCCTACATGCTGCGCGTGGCGGTGCCCTATGGCCTGCTGGCGTCGAAGCAGATGCGCATGTTCGCTCATATTGCCCGTAAGTACGACCGCGGCTACGGCCATTTCACTACCCGCCAGAACATCCAGTACAACTGGATTGAGCTGGAGCAAACTCCGCAAATCCTGGAAGACCTGGCCTCGGTCGAGATGCACGCCATCCAGACGTCCGGCAACTGCATCCGCAACATTACTACCGATGAATTCGCGGGCGTGGCGGCCGACGAGATCATCGATCCGCGCCCCTTCGCCGAAATCCTGCGTCAATGGAGCACCTTCCACCCCGAGTTCATCGCCCTGCCGCGCAAGTTCAAGGTGGCCATCAACGGCGCCCTGGAAGACCGCGCCGCGATCGCCATCCACGACATCGGCCTGACCCTGGTGCGCAACGATGCGGGCGAAGTCGGCTTCAAGTTCATGGCCGGCGGCGGCATGGGCCGTACCCCGATCCTGGGCTCGGTCATCCGCGACTTCCTGCCCTGGCAGCACCTGCTGACCTATACCGAAGCCGTGATGCGCGTGTACAACCAGCACGGCCGCCGCGACAACAAGTACAAGGCCCGCATCAAGATCCTGCTGAAGGCGCTGGGCGTCGAGGAATTCACGCGCCAGGTCGAGGCCGAGTGGGCCGACCTGAAAGACGGTCCGGAAACCCTGAGCCAGGAAGAATTCGACCGCGTCGCCCAATGGTTCCAGCCGCACGGCTACGCCAAGCTGGACGACATCGACGTGAGCGCCCAGCACGCGGACAACCGCGCCTTCGCCAACTGGGTCAACCGCAACGTCAAGCCGCACAAGGTCCCGGGCTATGCCGCCGTGGTGCTGTCGCTCAAGAAGACCGGCGTGCCGCCGGGCGACGCCACCGCCGAACAGATGGACTTCGTGGCCGACCTGGCCGACAAGTACAGCTTCGGCGAACTGCGCGTGACCCACGAGCAGAACCTGGTGCTGGCCGACGTCGAGCAGTCGAAGCTGTTCGAACTGTGGCAGCTGGCCAAGGCCAAGGGCCTGGCCACGCCGAACATCGGCCTGCTGACCGACATCATCGCCTGCCCGGGCGGCGACTTCTGCTCGCTGGCGAACGCCAAGTCGCTCCCGATCGCGGCCGCCATCGCGGAACGCTTCGACAACCTCGACTTCCAGCACGACATCGGCGACATCGAACTGAACATCTCGGGCTGCATCAACGCCTGCGGCCACCACCACGTGGGCGCGATCGGCATCCTGGGCGTCGACAAGGACGGCAGCGAGTGGTACCAGGTGTCGATCGGCGGCTCGCAGGGCAATCATTCGGCCATCGGCAAGATCATCGGCCCGTCCTTCTCGGCCGTGCAGATGCCGGAAGTGGTCGGCCGCCTGCTCGAAGTCTACGTGCGCGAGCGCTTCGAAGGCGAACGTTTCGTCGATGCCGTGCAGCGCCTCGGCATCACGCCGTTCAAGGAACATGTCTATGCCACGCCGATCGCGGCGGGCGAACTGGTTGGGGAAGACCACTATGCCTAATCTCGTCCTGCACAAGCAGATCATCAAACACCGCGACGTGGTCGAGGACGACTGGAGCGTGCTGCGCCTGGTGGAAGGCGAAGCACCGGACACCGTGGAAGTGCCGGAAGGCCGCGTCATCGTGCCGCTGACCGTATGGCAGGCCCAGCGCGCCGCCCTGTCCGGCCGCGCCGACATCGGCGTCTGGCTGGCGCCAGACGAACAGGCGGCCGCGCTCAAGGACGACCTGCACCGCTTTGGCGTGGTGGCCGTGGACTTCCCGAAGTTCTCGGACGGCCGCGGCTACTCGACCGCCTTCAATTTGCGCAAGCGCCTGGCCTATACCGGCGAGCTGCGCGCGATCGGCGACGTGCTGCGCGACCAGCTGTGGCCCATGTCGCGGGTCGGCTTCGACGCCTTCGCCACCCGCCAGGACCGCAGCATCATCGATGCGCTCAAGGGCCTGACCGTGTTCTCGGAAACCTACCAGGCCTCGGTCGACCAGCCGCTGCCGCTGTTCCGCCGCGCGCCGCGTGGCACGCCGCCGGAACTCACCGACGTCGGCGCCGGCATCTAAGGAAAGCACCATGAGCGACCTGCACCGCCGCGTCGAAGAAACGAACGCCATCCTGGCGCGCATCGCCCGCGACTACGCGCCCGCCGTGTTCGCATCGAGCCTGGCGGCCGAGGACATGGTCCTGACCGACCTGATCCTCAAAGCGAAACTGCCGATCGGGATCTTCTCGCTCGAGACCGGGCGCCTGCATGCCGAAACGCTGGACATGCTGGCCAGAGTGCGCGAGACCTACGGCTACCAGATCGCCTTGTTCCGCCCGCAGCCGGAAGCGGTCGACGCCTACGTGGCGCAAAACGGCCTGAACGCCTTCTACGACAGCGTCGAGATGCGCAAGGAATGCTGCCGCGTGCGCAAGGTCGAGCCTTTAGGGCGTGCCCTGGCCGGCAACAAGGCCTGGATCACCGGCCAGCGCCGCGCCCAGTCGACCACCCGCGCCGAACTGGCCGTGCAGGAAGACGATGCCGCGCACGGCCTGCAGAAGTTCAACCCGCTGGCCGACTGGTCCGAGGAAAACGTCTGGGAATACCTGCGCAGTAATAAGGTGCCCTACAACGCCCTGCACGACCGCGGCTACCCCTCGATCGGCTGCGAACCCTGCACCCGCGCGATCCAGCCGGGCGAGGACGTGCGCGCCGGCCGCTGGTGGTGGGAGAACCCAGAATCGAAGGAATGCGGCCTGCACGTGGTCGACGGCAAACTCATTCGCATCAAATCCGTGGCGGCGTGATCCGCCCTCTATCAGGCAAAACAATATGACGACAGTATTCGACAACGCGGGCGTGCTCACCGACATGAACGCGCGCCATCTCGACGCCCTCGAGTCCGAGGCCATCCATATCCTGCGCGAGGTGGCCGCCGAATGCAGCAATCCTGCCCTGCTGTTCTCGGGCGGCAAGGATTCGGTTGTCCTGCTGCGCCTGGCCGAAAAGGCCTTCCGCCCGGGCAAATTCCCGTTCCCGCTGGTGCACATCGACACCGGCCACAACTTCGACGAAGTGATCGCCTTCCGCGACGCCCGCGTCGCGGAACTGGGCGAGCGCCTGATCGTCGGCTCGGTCGAGGAGTCGATCCGGCGCGGCACCGTGCGCCTGCGCAACCCGCAAACCGATTCGCGCAACGCGGCCCAGGCCGTGACCCTGCTGGAAACCATCGCCGAACACGGTTTCGACGCCTGCATCGGCGGCGCCCGCCGCGACGAGGAAAAGGCGCGCGCCAAGGAGCGCATCTTCTCCTTCCGCGACGAGTTCGGCCAGTGGGACCCGAAGGCCCAGCGTCCGGAACTGTGGGACCTGTATAACACCCGCGTCCATCCGGGCGAGAACATGCGCGTGTTCCCGATCTCGAACTGGACCGAACTCGACGTGTGGCAGTACATCGCCCGCGAAAAGCTGGCCCTGCCCCCGATCTACTTCGCGCACCAGCGCCAGGTGATCCCGCGTAACGGCCTGCTGGTGCCGCTGACCCCACTGACCCCTGCCCGTGAAGGCGAAACCGTCGAGACCCGCACCGTGCGCTTCCGCACCGTGGGCGACATCTCCTGCACCTGCCCGGTGGCGTCGAGTGCCAGCACGGTGGAGAACATCATCTCCGAAACCGCCGTCACCGAAGTGACCGAACGCGGCGCGACCCGGATGGACGACCAGACCTCCGAAGCCTCGATGGAAAAACGCAAGAAGCAAGGATATTTCTGATGAACGCCATGACTGACAACTTGAACCAGCGCGGTCTGCTGCGCTTCATTACCGCCGGCTCGGTGGACGACGGCAAGAGCACCCTGATCGGCCGCCTGCTGTACGACAGCAAGGGCATCTTCGCCGACCAGCTGGCCGCCGTCTCGCGCTCGAAGCACAAGCGCACCGTGGGCGACACCATCGACCTGTCGCTGCTGACCGACGGCCTGGAAGCCGAGCGCGAACAGGGCATCACCATCGACGTGGCCTACCGCTACTTCGCCACGCCGAAGCGCAAGTTCATCATCGCCGACACCCCGGGCCACGAGCAGTACACCCGCAACATGGTGACCGGCGCCTCGACCGCGGACGCCGTGATCATCCTGGTGGACGTCTCCAAGGTGAAGCTGGGCGAGGACGGCAGCGTGAGCCTGCTCACGCAAACCAAGCGCCACTCGACCATCGCCAAGCTGCTGCAGATCGAGCACGTGATCGTGGCCGTCAACAAGATGGACCTGGTGAACTACGACCAGACCGTGTACGAGCGCATCGTGGCGGCCTACGGCGCATTCGCCCGGTCGCTGGGCCTGAAGGACGTCACCGCGATCCCGCTGTCGGCACTCAGCGGCGACAACGTGGTGCTCGCCTCCGAGCGGATGCCGTGGTACGGGGGCCCGACCCTGATCGAGCTGCTCGAAGGCCTGTCGGTCTACGACGAATCGCACGCCGCCCCGCTGCGCTTCCCGGTGCAACTGGTGGCGCGCCACAACGGCCACGAAGCCAAGGACTTCCGCGGCTACATGGGCCGCATCGAGTCGGGCAAGGTCTCGGTCGGCGACAAGCTGGTGGTGCAGCCTTCGGGCCAGCAGGCGACCGTCAAGGAGATCGTCACCTTCGACGGTTCCCTGCAATCGGCCGTGGCCGGCCAGTCGGTCACCCTGCTGCTGAACGAGTACCTGGACATCTCGCGTGGCGACCTGCTCGCCAGCGCCGAGCAGCCGGCAACCCAGCTCAAGCAGGTGGTAGCGGACGTGTGCTGGATGTCGGACGAGCCGCTGGACCTGCGCCGCAAGTACTGGATCAAACATGGTACCCGCCAGACCGCCGCCAAGGTCAAGCAGGTCGACAGCATCCTGGACGTCAACACCCAGCAACGCCACGCGGCAGAGGGCCTGAAGCTGAACGACATCGCCACCGTGCAGCTCTCCGTCCAGCAGCCGCTGGCGGCCGACGCCTATTGCGACAACCGCGCAACGGGCGCCTTCATCCTGATCGACGAAGTCACCCACCAGACCGTCGCAGCGGGTATGATCCGTCTGGATCAATAAGCGAAGGAAGCGTATGGGGGCACTGGGCAAAGTCTATCTGGTAGGAGCCGGACCCGGTGCCGCCGACCTCATCACCGTACGCGGCGCGCGCCTGCTCGCGCAGGCCGACGTCGTGCTCTATGACGCCCTGGTCACGCCCGAGATGCTGGCCTTGTGCCGCCAGGCCGAGCTGATCTCGGTCGGCAAGCGCTCGGGCCAGCGCTCCACGGCGCAAACCCTGATCAACCAGCAGCTGGTCGAATGCGCCGGCAAATTCAGGCAGGTGGTGCGCCTGAAGGGCGGCGACCCGATGCTGTTCGGGCGCGCCGACGAGGAATTGCGCGCGCTGGAAGCGGCCGGCATCGAGGTCGAAGTCGTCCCCGGCATCACCACCGCGGTCGCGGCGGCGGCGGCGACCAAGCAGCCGCTGACCAAGCGCGGCGTGGCGCGCAGCGTCGCCTTCTTCACGTCCAGCACCGCCCAAGGCCAGCCCGATCACCCGGCCTTGCCCGAGACCGACACCCTGGTGCAATACATGGGCGGGCGCGAAGCCGCGGCCACCGCCGAGCGCCTGCTGGCGGAAGGACGGCGCCCGGACCTGCCGGTGGTAGTGGTGGAAAACTGCAGCCGGGCGGATGAACGTATCCTGCGCTTGCGCTTATCCGATCTGGCGCGCGGCCTGGAGCCGGGGCATGGGCCGGTGCTGGTGATGCTGGGCGAGGCGCTCGCCAAGCGCGAACACCAATCGTAAGGACCTGCCTCAGCCCCAGGGCAGGAACTCGATCCCGTTCTGGATCGACCCGATCACCTGCGCCTGGTTCTCCGCGCTTTCGCTGAAGAAGGCCAGCACCTGCTCGCGCGGGGTGTGCAGCTCGGTCAGGACATTCATCCAGTAATCGTAACCCGCGCCTTCGGCGCTGCGGTGCAGCACGTTGTTATAGAGCAGGCCCACGAACTGCGCGTCGCTCGCGTTGGCGCCGTACAGGCTCTTGAATTCGTCGCTGCCCGCGAAGCCCGCCGCCACCTGCTCCAGGGTCTGGCCCGCATCCATCATCTTGATCCAGTAACCCACGCCCGCCTTGTCCGGTGCGCGGTCGAATGCCGCCCGGTACAGGCGGTAAGCCTGGCCAGCCGTACCCTCGATGTCCAATGCCACCGAGACGTCGGCGAATTGCAGGCGCTCGACGTTGACCAGCGTGTCGGTGCCGCCGGCGCCGAAGCGGTCGACGACGGTGGTGCCGGCCGCGCCGCGCGTGATGTCGAACAGGCTCCTGTAGCCGCCGTACTCGACGGTGTCGATGCCGCCCAGGCCGTCGATTTTCTGCTTGCCGGCGATGGACTTGATCAGGTTGGCGCCATCGCTGCCGTGCACCGTGCCGGCGACCGCGGAGCCGCTGCCCGTGCTGGTGCCGGTGCCGCCCGAACCCGGGGACGGCGCGGGGGACGGGGTCACGATCGGCGCTGGCGCCGGGGCCGGGGCCGGGGCCGGAGCTGGCGCCAGAGCCGGGACAGGGGCCGGAGCCGGTTCCGGCGCCGTACCTGCCGCCGGCGCGCTCCCGGCCAGCACACGCGCTTCGACCTGGACGCTGCCGTCGGCCTGGGTATCGACCCAGGCGGCCGCGAATCCGCCGTTGGCCAGTACGCTCAGCACCGGGTTGGCCTGGTCGCCCTGGCGCATTTCGTTGATCCCGAATTCGCGCGCGTCGAGCGCGGCGCCATCGGCGCCGAAGCGCCGGCCGAAGACGCCGTTGCCGTCGAAATCGCCGCCGGCGCTCTGCCATGCGACCAGGAAGCCGCCGTCGGCCAGTGCGACCGTGTTCGCCTCGAAGCGGCCGCCGCCGCCATCCAGGTTCGCCTGCGTCATCCCGCCCAGGCGCTGGCCGGCGGCGTCGAAGCGCTGGAAGAAGATGTCGCTGCTCGCGAAGCCCCAGGGGGAATTGGCATAGCTGTCCCAGGTCACCACGAAGCCGCCCCCGGCCAGCACGGTGACGCTCGGCTGCGGCGCCGCCGTGGCGATGCTGGCGGCCAGTCCGTCGCCGCTGACCAGGATGGTCGCGCCGCCGGCCTGCGCGGCATAGACGTTGCCGTCGCCCAGCTCGCCCCAGGCGACGACGTAGCCGCCGGCGCCGGCGGCGATGCTCGGGCTGAAGGCCGTCCCCAGCGTGCCGTAGACCTGCTCGGCGCCCAGCGGGTTGCCGTTGGCGTCGGCGCTGCGCACGTGCACCTGGCCGCCGCTGCGCCAGGCGACTGCGAAGGAACCGTCGCGCAATGCGGCCACGTCGGGCATGGCCGTATCCGGGCCGGCTGCGCCCACGACGATCTCGGCGCCCGGCCTGCCGCCGGCGTCGAGGACGCGGTAGGCGATGCGGGTGCCAAGGCCGTCGGTGCTGGTGTAGGCCACCACCGAACGCCCATCGGCCAGCGCGGCCACCGCGGGCGCGCCTTCCACCGCGGCGTCGCTGCTTGAACTGATGGCGAAGACCGGTCCCAGCGCGGCGCCGTCCGCGCTGCGCAGCTGGCCGACCACGCTGGCCTTGGGCCCCTGCCAGACCGCGATGAAGGCGCCGGTCGACAGCGTCGCCAGCTCGGGGTTGGCGGCAGGCGCCGCCGCACCGAGGGCAAACTCGCCGCCGAAGCCGGGCAGGTCGCGCGAGCTGCCCGCTTCGACGTTGTACACCAGGGTCTCGGCGACACCCTTGCCCGGCAGCGGATTGCCGTAGCCGTCGATCTGGTTGCGGTCGTAGTAATGCACGGTGACCGCCACGCCACTGCCGGCCGCCGGCAGCAGCGCCGCGTCGTTGAGGATCAGGCGCGCCGTGGTGTCCGTGGCCGGGTTGTAGGAAACCGAAAACAGGCCCGGCACCGACTGGGCGTCGATGACCCAGCGGCCGCCGGTCAGCAGTCCCCAGTCGATCGGGGTCAGGGTAGCGGCGACGTCGCCGCTGCGCAGGGTGGTGAACAGGACATCGCGGTCGTCGAGGATGCCGACGGGCGCGTAATCGGTGGTATCGGTGCTCATGGGCGGCAAGTTTCTGAAAGCGGGCCGCGCGGGCATGCGCGGCACTGGACAGAAACGATGATGACCTACGGCAACCTAACTTTAAAGATGGAAATTAAATTCCATGTGGCAATATGACGCGAATCCAACGTAATATTGCCGGCTTTGCCAAGCCTGTTAATGCCTTGCCAGCATAAACTGGACAGGACGGCAAATGTACATTAGTCCAGCGCGCGGATGCAGTAGTCGGTCATGGCCGCCTGCACCTGCGGGTCTTCGCCGATGGCGCCGGCCAGTTCCAGGCGCAGCCCGGGATGGGCGGCCCGGATGGCGTCCGCCAGTTGCGGCAGGTCGCGCAGCAGGTGGCCGCCCTGTCCCAGGAATACCGGCACCACCGTGACATGGTCGACGCCCTCGCCCACCAGGGCGTCGACGGCGGCGGGCAGGCGCGGTTCCATCAGTTCGAGGAAAGCCAGGCGCACCGGCACGTCCGGCAGCCTGGCCTGCGACTGCGCGCGCAGGCGCTCGAAGGGTGCGGCCCAGCTCTGGGCGCGGGCGCCGTGGGCGAACAGGACGAGTGCGCGTGTCATGTGCTTGTCAATGCCTTTCCACCCACATCAGGGCGCCGATCGCCAGCAGCAGGAACAGCAGGCTCGGTGCCGCCGCCGTGAAGAAGGCCGGCAGCGCGGTCAGGACGCCCAGGTTCGAGAACAAGGCGTTCAGCAGCAGGAAGCCGACGCCGATCATGATGCCGACAAAAATCTTGAGGCTCACGCCGCCGCTGCGCGTGTGCAGGTAGGCGAAGGGCAGCGCCAGCGCCATCAGCACCAGGATCGACAGCGGATCGATGAGCTTCTTCCAGAATGCCACCTTGAAGCGCCCGGTCTCCTGGCGGTTCTCGGCCAGGTGGCGGGTGTAGACGGCCAGTTCGTTGGCCGACATGCGTTCGGGGTCGGAGCGCGACACCGACAGGATCTTGGGGGTGATTTCCGAGGCCAGGTCGAGGCTGTCGAGCTTGCGGGTGGCGACGGCGGAGGTCTCCTGGCCGAAGGTGGCGGCGACCGACTGCCCCTGCGGCACCGGGGCGCCCGGCGCCGGCAGCACGCGGCTGTTGGTGAACATGGTCTCGGTGACGCCGGTCAGGCGCCAGGTATTGTTGCCGCGGTAGCTGCCGCCATTGGCGGTGATCAGGGCGCGCATGCGCATGTTGGCGTCGAATTCGTACAGGCGCACGTCGACCAGCTGACCGTCGGAGCGGACCTGGCGCACGTTGAAGAAGCGGGTGCCGATCACCGGGCCCTTGACGCCCTCGGCATGAATGCTGTCCTTGGTCCACATGCCGGAGCGGAACTCGCCCGACATGGTCGAGCCCTTGGCGGCCAGGCGCACGCGCTCGGCCAGCGGCGCGGTGCGCGGCGTGATCAGTTCGCCGAAGACGAAGGTGATCAGGACCAGCACGATGCCGACCTTGAACAGCATCCAGGCCGCCATGCGCGTGGACATCGAGGAAGCGCGCATGATGGTGAACTCGGAGCTCGAGGCGAACTGCGCCATCGTGTAGATGGTGCCGATCAGGGCCGCCACCGGCATCACCTGGTAGACGTTGCCGGGCACCAGCAGCAGCACGTACATCAGCGCGTGCTCGAACTCGTAGCCGCCCTTGCCCACCGAAGGCAGCTCGGCGGTGAGGTCCATGAAGGAGATCAGGGCGAGGAAGGCGACCGCCACGAAGGCGACCGCCTGCAGGATGTTAACCGCGAAGTAGCGTTGCAGGATGCTCATTCGGCCTCCGCCTTCGCCAGCGCCTGGGCTGCCGGCGCCTTGCCATGCCCGCCGCGGCGGCGCTTCCAGGCGCCTAGCAGCGCCAGCGGATGCCAGGGGTGATTGACGTTCAGGCGCCAGGCGAACAGCACCGCGACCGTGAGCGCGGCGGCCAGGTGCAGCGGCCACCAGGCCATGTCGAAATCGAACCTGCCGCGCTGGACGCTCTTCTCCATCATCTTGTTCAGGTTTAAGTAGGTAAAGAAGATCAGCAGCGCCAGGATCATGTTGGCCGAACTGCCGGCGCGCGGGTTGACGAAGCCGAGCGGGATCGCCAGCAGCATCAGCACCAGGCAGATGATCGGCGCCGAGATGCGCGCCAGCAGCTCGGCGCGGGTGTACTGGTTCTCGACCTGCAGCAGCACCGAGGTGGGCAAGGCGTTGGCCGGCGTGTCGGTGCCGAGCACCGGCACCCGGGTGGCGACGCGCATCTTGTAGCGGTCGAACTCCATCGACTGGAAGTCGGCCTGCCCCGGGGTGCCGGAATAGCGCCGGCCATTGCTCAGCACCAGGTACTGGCCGCCCCTGCCATCGGACTCGATCACGCCTTCCTTGGCGACCACGACCGAGGTATTGCCGTTCTTGTCCTGCGAATTGACGAATACGTTCTGCACCACGGTGGCGCCGGTGGTGGAACGCTCGACGAAGAACACCCGGTCGCTGGACGAGGATTCGCGGAACTGGCCGGGCGCCACGCGCTTGAGGTCTTCGCGCTTCTGGAAGCGCTCCACGAATTCGGCGCGCTTCAGGGCCGCCCACGGCGCCGCCACCAGCGACAGCGCGGCCACCACGGCCACGATCGGCAGGCCGAAGGTGAGCACCGGGCGGATCCAGCGCATCAGCGAGGCGCCCGAAGCGAACCAGACCACCATTTCGGAATCGCGGTAGCTGCGCGTGACCGCGGCCAGCACCGAAATGAAGACCGTGAGGGTCAGGATGGTGGGAAGGTAATTGAGGATGGCGAAACCGATGAGGGCCAGGACGTCGCTGGGGTCGACCTTGCCGCCGGCGGCCGTGCCGAGGACTTTGATGAGCGTCCAGGTGACAAGGATCGTGAACAGCACCGTAAAGGTGGCGCCGGCCGAACTGGCCAATTCACGTTGCAGGGCGCGTCGAAAGATCATTCAATATATAGCTATAATTGCAGGTTAGGCACGTTTGTTTGCAAATGCGCCGCGAAATCAAACCGGAGAACCAAAAATGGACTTTAGCATAAAAGCATTCGACACCAAGACCACCCTGGCCGCCGCGAAAGCCGGCGTGGTGGCGGTTGCCGTGTTCGAAAACAAGACCCTGTCGCAGGCTGCCAAGGCGCTCGATGCCGGCGGCGACATCACCGCGGCGCTCAAGTCCGGCGACATCAGCGGCAAGGCCGGTTCGACCCTGCTGCTGCGCGGCCTGAAGGGCGTGAGCGCGGCACGCGTGCTGCTGGTCGGCATGGGCACGGCCGAGGAAATCAGCGAAAAGAACTACAGCACCGCGCTCGCGGCCAGCCTGAAGGTATTCGCCACCCTGGGCAGCCAGGATGCCATTATCGCATTCCCGCTGGCGGATGTGAAAGACCGCGACGTCAACTGGGCGGTGCGCGCACTCGTGATCGCGGCCAACGAGACCGAGCACCGTACTGATACGCAGAAGAGCAAGAAGGACCCGGCGGCCAGCGGCGTGCGCAAAATCGTCATCGCGGCCGACGCCGCGAACGCCGCCACTGCGCTCAAGCCGACCCTGGCCCAGGCCATCGCGATCTCGAACGGCATGGCGCTGACCAAGGAACTGGGCAACCTGTCTCCCAACGTCTGCACCCCGACCTACCTGGCCAACACCGCGCGCCAGCTGGCCGACCAGTATGGCTTCGAGATCGAAGTCCTGGAACGCAAGCAGCTCGAAGCGCTGAAGATGGGCAGTTTCCTGTCGGTGGCCAAGGGCAGCGACGAAGCGCCGAAGTTCATCGTGCTCAAGCACATGGGCGGCAACAAGAAGGATGCGCCGACCGTGCTGGTCGGCAAGGGCATCACCTTCGACACCGGCGGCATCTCGATCAAGGCCGGTCCCGGCATGGACGAGATGAAGTACGACATGTGCGGCGCCGGCTCAGTGCTGGGCACCTTCCGCGCGATCGGCGAGATGAATCTGAAGCTGAACGTGATCGGCATCGTGGCGGCCTGCGAAAACATGCCGTCCGGCCGCGCCAGCAAGCCGGGTGACATCGTGACCTCGATGAACGGCCTGACCATCGAAATCCTGAATACCGACGCCGAAGGCCGCCTGATCCTGTGCGACGCCCTCACCTACGCCGAGCGCTTCAAGCCGGCCGCCGTGGTCGACGTCGCCACCCTCACCGGCGCCTGCGTCATTGCCCTCGGCCACCACACCAGCGGCCTGTTCACCCGCCACGACGAGGCCCACGACGCCCTGGCCCAGGAACTGCTGGACGCCGGCAAGCAGGCCGGCGACGTCGCATGGCGCTTCCCGCTGGGCGAGAACTACAACGAGCAGCTCAAGTCGAACTTCGCCGACCTGGCCAACATCGGCACCCCGGGCGCGGCCTCGATCACCGCGGCCTGCTTCCTGGAAAACTTCACCCGCAAGTACACCTGGGCTCACCTGGACATCGCCGGCACCGCCTGGAAGTCGGGTGCGAACAAGGGCGCGACCGGCCGTCCGGTGCCGCTCCTGACCACCTTCCTGATGAACCGCGTGTAAGACGTGAAAACGCCATGATGAAATATTCTTTCATCATGGCGTCATCGGTGAAATATTATTTCACGAACAACATAGCCCCGCATGCGGGGCTATGTTTCTTTCAGAATACCGGACTCTGTACCCGTTCGGCCGCCGCCAGTTCCGCGGGCGGCTTTGCCGGCGTCATCAACACGGTCAGGTTGGCGGGATAGGCCCAGCTGGCGCCCGAGTACTTGTCCACCGCGATGCCCATGCCGGCGCTGATCACCACATTGCCCATCAGGCTCATCGCATCGGGACGCGAGCCGAAGGCTTCCTGGCCCATCCCGATTCCCGCCTTCTTGCAGCTCACGACCAGCGGCTCGGCGCTGCGCGCGATGGTGACGCGCCCGGGCGCCACCACGAACCAGCGGCCGAGATTATTGCTCAGAAGGCAACCGACACCGGAGACTTCCTGGTAATCGAGCACGGCGTGCAGTTCGACCTGCTGCTGCAGGGGCGCATCCGACACGGTGGCGCAAGCGCCCAGCACCAGGGGTGCACACAGGAATGAGAGGAACAACCGGGGAAAACGCGCCATGGAGCCACCAGAAATGCTGTATGCCTCCATTAACGGCAGGCACAAGCAGATCCTGAAGGGTTGGAGCGCCTAAGGCTCCTGGTCGTCCATGGCTGCGGGAAGCGCACTGAAGCGCGGCACGGCCGCGCCGTCGACGCTGACGGTCTCGAAGAAGGCGGCGCGCGGACGCACCCAGACGGCGCCGTCCTGGCCGCGATAGACCATCACGGGCGTGTGGTCCGCTTCCATGACGGCCTCGCAGACCAGCTCGTAGATGCCGCCCTTGTAGTGGCGGTAGCGCCTGGCAAGACCCACTCAGGCCTTGGTCTCTTCCAGCGTCTTCTGCTTCTTCTTGAGGCCCTGGATGACCTTCAGCACGCCTTCCATGCCGGCGGCTTCATCCAGCTCGCTGAAGGCGTCGAGCACTTCGTTGAGCACGCGGTTGCGCACCGCGGCTTCGTCTTGCGTCACCGCAGGCTTTTGCTCGGCGTCCCTGGCGAACTTCGACGGCGCCTCGGCCGCGGCCTTGGCGCCATGCGTCAGGGCTGCCTGCCAGATCACCCAGCGGCGCTGGGTTTCATAGACGAGGTATTCCTCGGGCTTGTCTTCGCGGCGGCGCGTGATGTGGCCTTCGCGTTGGGCCCACGCTTCGAATGCATTGCGCATTTCAGTCCTTTGTAAATCGGCGTTCGGGTTCATTTGCTATCGAAAAAACAAGATTCCGAATAGTACCATTTTGCATCTTGCCAACATGTGCGCACGATTCAACGAGCATGCGGCAACCGAACTTATTTCTGGGTGGGCAAATAGTACAGCGTTAGTTGCCCTAACGCAATTATTATATTCCACACAGAAACAGTGTTAAATGCTTCGGCGCTAGTTTAATTCTTTTGCGAACATTTTTACAGCCCGCACAGCATAAAATCGTCAATTTTTTATTATTCTATTAAGTTATTCTAGCATAGCGCCTTGCATTGTACGCAATGTTAGTGGCTATTTATTAACAGTTGCCGCGTGACTGGCATAAATACAACTGTCATATTATTGGCGTTTATTCATCGAGAATACATCGGCGAATTGGCATGCATGAAAGTGATGGCGCCGCCGGCCCTCCGCTGGTCCTGCAAACGGTTTATGATGCCGCCTTTGCCACCTATCCCGTGCCCATGAAGATCGCCACCTGGAACGTCAATTCGCTGAAAGTCCGCCTCCAGCACCTGCTCACCTGGCTGGAAGCCAATCCGGTCGACGTCCTGTGCATCCAGGAGACCAAGCTCACCGACGACAAATTCCCGCTGGCCGAGATCAACGCGGCCGGCTACCACGTCGTTTTTGCCGGCCAGAAAACCTATAACGGCGTGGCGATCCTCTCGAAGCACCCGATCGAGGACGTCTTGATCGGCAATCCCCATTTCGAAGACGAGCAGCAGCGCCTGATCGCCGCGACCATCGCCGGCATGCGCATCATCTGCGCCTATGTGGTGAACGGCCAGGAGATCGGCAGCGACAAGTTCGCCTACAAGATGGCCTGGCTGGAAGGGCTGCACACCTGGGTGACCGAGGAAATGCGCAGGCATCCAGCGCTGGCCGTGCTGGGCGACTACAACATCGCCCCAGAAGCGCGCGACGTGCACGAGCCAAGCGAATGGGAAAACCACATCCACTTCACCGCGCCGGAACGCGCGGCGCTCGCGGCGCTGATGGAGCTGGGCTTGCAGGATGCCTTCCGCCTGTTCGAGCAGCCGGACAAGCAGTACAGCTGGTGGGACTACCGCAACCTGGCCTTCCGCCGCAACCGCGGGCTGCGCATCGACCACATCCTGCTCACCGAGGCGCTGGCGAAACGCTGCACGGCCTGCCACATCGACCGCGACACCCGCAAGTGGGAACAGCCGTCGGACCATGCGCCGGTGGTCGCGACCCTCGCGGACTGACCCTCAAGCGGCCAGCAGCCGCGCCACATCAAGGGCCGGAAGTGGCCGCGCGAACAGGTAGCCCTGCGCGAACTGGCAACCGTAGCCGCCCAGCAGCGCGAGCTGCCCCTCGGTCTCGACGCCTTCGGCCACCACCGACAGCCCCAGGCTGTTGGCCAGCGCCATCACCGCCGCCACGATGGCGCGGTCTTCCGCACTGGCTTCCAGCTCGCGCACGAAGGCGCGGTCGATCTTGATCTTGCGGACCGGGAAGCGCTTCAGGTAAGCCAGGCTCGAGTAACCGGTGCCGAAATCGTCGATCGACAGGCACATGCCCATGTCGTTGATCTGGCGCAGGATCTCGAGCGTCTGGCCGCCGTGCTGCATCAGCGCGGTCTCGGTCAACTCGAATTCCACCAGCGCGGGATCGATGCCGGTCTCGCCGACGATGCGGCGGATCGACGACACCAGAGCGTCATGCATGAACTGGCGCGCCGACAGGTTGATCGCCAGCGGGACCGCCAGCAGGCCCTGGCGCTGCCAGGCGATGCTCTGTTCGCAGGCACTGCGGACCACCCACTCCCCCACCGGCACGATCATCCCGTTCTCTTCCAGGATCGGGATGAATTCGTCCGGCCCCACCAGCAGCCGGCCGTCCCGGCGCCAGCGCAGCAGCACCTCGAGCCCGTGCAGGCGGCGCGTGGCGGTTTCGATGATGGGCTGGTAGTGCAGCTCGAATTCCTCGCGCGCGAGCGCCCCGCGCAGGTTGGATTCCAGCTCGAAGCGGCGCGCCGCCGCCTGGTTCATGCGCTGGTCGAAGAACTGGTAGTTGTTGCGCCCCAGGGCCTTGGCGTGGTACATCGCCGCGTCGGCATGGCGCATCAGGGTGTCGACGTCGTCGCCGTCGTCGGGGCACAGGCAGATGCCGATCGAGGGCGTGATGTGCAGGCTGCGGCCGTCGAACGGGAACGGGGTGGCCAGCAGGTCGATGATCTTGTCGGCCACCTGCGCGCAGTCGCGCGCGCCGCCGACATCCGGCAGCAGCACCACGAACTCGTCGCCGCCGAGGCGCGCCACGGTGTCGCTGTCGCGCACCGCCGTGCACAGGCGCCGCGTGACCTCGCGCAGCAGCTGGTCGCCGGTGGCGTGGCCGAGCGAGTCGTTGATGGTCTTGAAGCGGTCGAGGTCGAGGAACATCACGGCCAGCTTGCGTCCGCTCCGGTGGGCCGCGCGCAGCGCGCACTCGAGCCGGTCGGACAGCAGCGCGCGGTTCGGCAGCCCGGTCAGGCTGTCGTGGTAGGCCATGTGGTGCGCCCGCGCCTCGGCCTGGCGCCGTTCCGCGATCTCCTCCTGCAGCAAGGCGTTGGCCCCGGCCAGTTCGGCGGTGCGCTCGGCCACCCGGATCTCGAGCTCGTCGCGCGCGCGCCGGATCGCGTCGGCCGCCTCGCGCCGCGCGGTGACGTCGTCGATCAGCCAGACGCTGCGTCCGCTGCGCTGGTCGGCGTCGAACAGGCGGCCCGACAGGCGCGCCCAGAACAGGGTGCCGTCGCGCCGCGCCATCCGGTATTCCGCCGTGTGCACCTGGCCCGCGCCGAAGCTGCGCGCGGTGTCGAGGCGCGCCAGCCTCCAGCTGGCCTCGTCCGGATACAGGGAGCGCACCGGGGCGCCATCCATGCCGCCGGCGGGACTGCCGAACAGCTCTTCCATCTTGCTGTTGCAATGCAGGGTGACGCCGTTCTCGACCACCGCGATGCCGAGCACCGCGTTGTCGAGGATGGCGCGGTTCTCCATCAGCGCATTGCGCAGCTGGACCTCATCCTCTTTCTCGCGCGTGCGGTCCTCGTACATCCACACGGTGCCCAGGTCCGGGTCGTCCGGATTGAACAGGTAGCCGTTGACCTGCACCCAGATCGGCGCGCCGTCCTTGCGCACCAGTTCCAGTTCGACGCGGTACGGCAGGCCGCGCGCCAGCTGCGGACAGGAGCGCGCGCCGCCCGCGACGAAACTGTCGTCGTCCGGGTACAGGATACGGGTCGAGCGCCCCAGCGCCTCGCCGTCGCGCCAGCCGAACATGGCGGCAAAGGCCGGGTTGTAGCGCTGGATCACGCGGTTGCGCGAGAACATGATGCCGATCGTGGCATTGGTCATGATGGCCTGGACCTCGATCATGGCCTGGCGCGTCTGCGTCACGTCCTCGGCGATCCAGATGGTGCCGGCCTCGCGCGCGCCGGGGTCGACCGCGCGGCCGCGCAGGCGCGCCCACATGATCGAGCCGTCGCGCCGGCGGAAGGGGTGCTCGCCCTTCTCGTACAGGCCGCCGGTGGCCAGCACGGGATAGGCTTCCGACACCAGCGCCTGGTAGGCATCGGGCGAGGTGAAGATGTCGGCCGGACGCAGGCGGCTCAGTTCGGAGTAGGAATAGTCGAGCATCTCGCAGATGCGCGGATTGCAGGACTTGAACTGCCCCGGCAGCGTAAACACGATGCCGACCGGGGCGTTTTCCAGGATGGCGTGCTGGTCGCGCAGGGCGATGCGCAGCATGTCCTGCTCGAGATCGCGCGCGTCAAGCGGCGGCGCCGGGTCGGCAGAGGCGCTGCCCGCTGCGAGCTGGAGCTCGCCGGAGTGTCGGTCCATGGTTCCTGATTGTCTCGCGGCTAACTTGCCAATTTGGAAATCATAAACCACAAAGCCGTGATGCTCCAAAACTAAAAAGCACAAATGATGGGCCGTGTTGTTGCGGCCCATCAATCGTTTCATCGAGCATTTCTTCGAGTTTATTCGAAATAATCGCCCGGGACGCGCACCCAGCCTTCCATCAGCACGCGTGCGCTGCGGCTCATGATCGCTTTGGCGACGCTCCATTCGCCGTTCGACTGCACCGCTTCCGCCCCGACCCGCAGGGTACCGGAGGGGTGGCCGAAGCGCACCGCCACGCGCTCGCCGCCACCGGCCGCCAGGTTGACCAGGGTGCCGGGAATGGCGGCGGCGGTGCCGATCGCCACCGCGGCCGTGCCCATCATCGCGTGGTGCAGCTTGCCCATCGAGAGCGCGCGCACCAGGAGGTCGATGTCGGACGCCGACACCTGCTTGCCGCTCGATGAGACATAGCCCGCCGGCTTCGCCACGAAGGCCACCTTGGGTGTGTGCTGGCGCTTGGCCGCCTCTTCGATGCTGGCGATCAGGCCCATGCGCAGGGCGCCGTGGGCGCGGATGGTCTCGAACATGGCCAGCGCGCGCGGGTCGCCGTTGATGGCCTCCTGCAGCTCGGTGCCGATGTAGCCGATCGCCTCGGCGTTCACGAAGATGGTCGGGATGCCGGCGTTGATCATGGTCGCCTGCAGCCGCCCGACGCCCGGGACATCCAGCTCGTCGACCAGGTTCCCGGTCGGGAACATCGAACTTGCCACACCCGCGCCGGCGCCCTCCTCCTCGGCCGCCGGGTCGAGGAATTCCAGCTGCACCTCGGCCGCCGGGAAGGTCACGCCGTCGAGTTCGAAGTCGCCGGTTTCCTGCACTTCGCCGTTCGTGACCGGGACGTGGGCGACGATGGTCTTGCCGATGTTGGCCTGCCAGATGCGTACAGTCGCCATGCCGTCCCGCGGCACGCGCGCCGGGTCGACCAGGCCGCTGGCGATGGCGAACGAGCCGACCGCCGAGGACAGGTTGCCGCAATTGCCGCTCCAGTCGACGAAAGCCTTGTCGATCGCGACCTGGCCGAACAGGTAGTCGACGTCGTGATCCGGGCGGGTACTGCGGTCGACGATCACGGTTTTGCTGGTGCTGGAGGTGGCGCCGCCCATGCCGTCGATCTGCTTGCCGTAGGGGTCGGGGCTGCCGATCACGCGCAGCAGGAGCGCGTCGCGCGCCGGGCCGGGCATGCGCGCGGCTTCCGGGAGGTCTTGCAGGCGGAAGAACACGCCTTTGCTGGTGCCGCCACGCATGTAGGTGGCGGGGATCTTGATTTGGGGGGTGTGTGCCATATGAATCCTTGTTTGGCCATGCAAACGCTGGTTGAACGCGTGGGCAGGGAACCTTCCCACCCTACGGGTATCGATGTTCGGGTGGGCGGGTCCCCCGCCCACGCGTTCAAATCACGTTCGCAATTATGCGGCGACTTTCGGAACCGACGACTCGAGGAAATCCTGCGCGAAGCGCTGCAACACCCCGCCCGCCTCATAGATCGCCACTTCCTCGGCGGTGTCGAGGCGGCAGGTCACCGGGACCTCGACGCGCTCGCCGTTGCTGCGGTGGACGACCAGGATCAGGTCGGTGCGCGGCGTGCGTTCGCCGATCACGTCGAAGGTTTCGGTGCCGTCCAGCCCCAGGCTCATGCGGTTCACGCCCGGCTTGAACTCGAGCGGCAGCACGCCCATGCCGACCAGGTTGGTGCGGTGGATGCGCTCGAAGCCTTCGGCCACGATCGCTTCCACGCCCGCCAGGCGCACGCCCTTGGCCGCCCAGTCGCGCGAGGAGCCCTGGCCGTAGTCGGCGCCGGCGATCACGATCAGGGGCTGCTTGCGCTCCATGTAGGTCTCGATCGCTTCCCACATGCGCGTCACCTCCCCTTCCGGCTCGATGCGCGCCAAGGACCCGGCTTTCACGTTGCCCATGGCGTCTTTCACCATCTCGTTCTTCAGGGTCGGATTGGCGAAGGTGGCGCGCTGCGCGGTCAGGTGGTCGCCGCGGTGGGTCGCGTAGGAATTGAAGTCCTCTTCCGGCAGGCCCATCTTGGCCAGGTATTCGCCGGCGGCCGAGTCCAGCAGGATCGCGTTCGACGGCGACAGGTGGTCGGTGGTGATGTTGTCGCCCAGGATGGCCAGCGGACGCATGCCGGAAAGCGTGCGCTCGCCGGCCAGTGCGCCTTCCCAGTAGGGCGGACGGCGGATATAGGTGCTCTGCGGGCGCCAGTCGTACAGCGGGCTGACCTGTTCTCCGTCGTCGGCCACGCGCGCGAACATCGGCGTGTAGACCTTGCGGAACTGCTCCGGCTTGACGCTGTTTGCCACTACGGCATCGATCTCTTCGTCCGACGGCCACAGGTCGGCCAGGCGGATTTCTTTACCAGAAGCATCCAGGCCCAGCACGTCCTTCTCGATGTCGAAACGGATGGTGCCGGCGATCGCGTAAGCCACCACCAGCGGCGGCGAAGCCAGGAAGGCCTGCTTGGCGTAGGGGTGGATGCGGCCGTCGAAGTTGCGGTTGCCCGACAGGACGGCGGTCGCGTACAGGTCGCGCTCGATGATCTCCTGCTGGATCGTCGGCTCGAGCGCGCCGCTCATGCCATTGCAGGTGGTGCAGGCAAAGGCGACCACGCCGAAGCCCAGCTTTTCCAGCTCGGGCATCAGGCCGGCTTCTTCCAGGTACAGGGCCACGGCCTTGGAACCCGGCGCGAGCGAACTCTTGACCCAGGGCTTGCGGACCAGTCCCGCGCGGTTGGCGTTGCGGGCAATCAGGCCGGCCGCGATCATGTTGCGCGGGTTGTTGGTGTTGGTGCAGCTGGTGATCGCCGCGATGATCACGGCGCCATCCGGCATCAGGCCGGCTTCGTTTTCCACCTTGCCGGCAATGCCGCGCTCGGCCAGTTCCGAGGTCGGCACGCGCTTGTGGGGGTTCGACGGACCGGCGATGTTGCGCACCACCGAGGACAGGTCGAACGAGAGCACGCGCTCGTACTGGGCGTTCGTCAAGCTGTCGGCCCACAGGCCGGCTTGCTTGGCATAGCTTTCCACCAGCTGCACGGTCTCTTCCTCGCGGCCGGTCAGGCGCAGGTACTTGATGGTCTGCTCGTCGATGTAGAACATCGCGGCGGTGGCGCCGAATTCGGGCGCCATGTTCGAGATGGTGGCGCGGTCGCCCAGGGTCAGGCTCGCGGCGCCTTCGCCGTAGAACTCGAGGTAGCTTGATACCACCTTCGCCTTGCGCAGGAACTCGGTCAGCGCCAGCACGATGTCGGTGGCGGTGATGCCGGGCTGCGCTTTGCCGGTCAGCTCGACGCCGACGATGTCCGGCAGGCGCATGTACGAGGCACGGCCCAGCATGACGCTCTCCGCTTCCAGGCCGCCCACGCCGATGGCGATCACGCCCAGGGCATCGACCATCGGGGTGTGCGAATCGGTGCCGACCAGGGTGTCCGGATAGGCCACGCCCTTCTCGCTCTGGATCACGGGCGACATGCGCTCGAGGTTGATCTGGTGCAGGATGCCGTTGCCCGGCGGGATCACGTCGACGTTCTGGAAGGCCTTCTTGGTCCACTCGATGAAGTGGAAGCGGTCCTCGTTGCGGCGGTCCTCGATGGCGCGGTTCTTGGCGAAGGCGTCCGGGTCGAAGCCGCCGCACTCGACGGCCAGCGAGTGGTCCACCACCAGCTGGGTCGGCACCACCGGATTGACCAGGGCCGGGTCGCCGCCCTGCCCTGCGATGGCGTCGCGCAGGCCGGCCAGGTCGACCAGGGCGGTCTGGCCCAGGATGTCGTGGCAGACCACGCGCGCCGGGAACCAGGGGAAGTCGAGGTCGCGCTTGCGCTCGATGATCTGCTTGAGGCTGTCGGTCATGCTGGCCGGGTCGCAGCGGCGCACCAGGTTCTCGGCCAGCACGCGCGAGGTATAGGGCAGCGTGTCATAGGCGCCGGGCTGGATGGCCTCGACCGCGGCGCGCGTGTCGAAGTAGTCCAGCGAGGTGCCCGGGAGGGGTTTGCGGTGATTGGTGTTCATGATTCGTCGTTCGGTCACTTACTTGCGATCGGCGATCGGCACGAACTGCAGGTCTTCCGGACCCACGTAGTTCGCGCTCGGGCGGATGATCTTGTTGTCGATACGCTGCTCGATGATGTGCGCGGCCCAGCCGGAGGTGCGCGAGATCACGAACAGCGGCGTGAACATGGCGGTCGGCACGCCCATCATGTGGTAAGAGACGGCCGAGAACCAGTCCAGGTTCGGGAACATTTTCTTGACTTCCCACATCACCGATTCCAGGCGCTCGGCGATGTCGAACATCTTCATCGAGCCGGCTTCCTGCGACAGGGTGCGCGCCACTTCCTTGATCACCACGTTGCGCGGGTCGCTGATGGTGTACACCGGGTGGCCGAAGCCGATCACGACTTCCTTGTTGGCGACGCGGTTGCGGATGTCGGCTTCGGCCTCGTCGGCGTTCTCGTAGCGCTTCTGGATGTCCAGGGCCACTTCGTTGGCGCCGCCGTGCTTCGGTCCGCGCAGCGCGCCGATCGCGCCGGTGATGGCCGAGTGGATGTCCGAGCCGGTGCCGGCGATCACGCGCGAGGTGAAGGTCGAGGCGTTGAATTCGTGCTCGGCGTACAGGATCAGCGAGGTGTGCATCGCGCGCACCCAGGACTCGCGCGGCTTTTCGCCATGCAGCAGGTGCAGGAAGTGGCCGCCGATCGAATCGTCGTCGGTCTCGACCTCGATGCGGCGGCCGCTATGGCTGAAGTGGTACCAGTACAGCAGCATGGACCCGAAGGAGGCCATCAGGCGGTCGGCGATGTCGCGCGCGCCCGGGATGTTGTGGTCGTCCTTTTCCGGCAGGGTGCAGCCCAGCACCGACACGCCGCTGCGCATCACGTCCATCGGATGGGCGGCGGCCGGCAGCGCTTCCAGCGCGCTCTTGACCGCCTGCGGCAGGCCGCGCAGCGATTTCAGCTTGGCCTTGTAGCCCTTCAGTTCGGCACTGGTGGGCAGCTTGCCGTGCACCAGCAGGTAGGCGATCTCTTCGAATTCGCAGGTGGTGGCGACGTCCAGGATGTCGTAGCCGCGGTAGTGCAGATCGTTGCCGCTCTTGCCGACCGAGCACAGCGCGGTATTGCCGGCGGCGACGCCGGACAGGGCCACCGATTTCTTCGGCTTGAACGTTGGGGTCTCGTTGTTCTGGGTGCTCATGCTTAGGCTCTCCTGATAGCGAATTATTTGGTCTTCTTCTGGGCGAACAGCGCGTCCAGTTTCTGTTCGTAGCTGTGGTAGTCGATGCGGTCGTACAGTTCGGCGCGGGTCTGCATGGTGTCGAGCACGTTCTTCTGGGTGCCGTCGCGGCGGATCGCGTTGTAGACGTTCTCGGCCGCCTTGTTCATGGCGCGGAAGGCCGACAGCGGGTACAGGGCGATGCCGACGCCGGCGCTGCGCAGCTCGTCCAGCGTGAACAGCGGGGTCGCGCCGAACTCGGTGATGTTGGCCAGCACCGGCACCTTCACGGCATCGGCGAACTGTTTATACATCTCGAGGCTGGTCATGGCTTCGGGGAAGATCATGTCGGCGCCGGCTTCCACGCAGGCAACGGCGCGCTCGATGGCGGCGTCCAGGCCTTCCACAGCCAGTGCGTCGGTGCGCGCCATGATGACGAACTGCTCGTCGGTACGGGCGTCGGCGGCCGCCTTCACGCGGTCGACCATCTCGTCCTTGCTGACGATTTCCTTGCCCGGACGGTGGCCGCAGCGCTTGGCGCCGACCTGGTCCTCGATGTGGCAGGCGGCGGCGCCGGCCTTGATGAGCGAGCGCACGGTGCGCGCGACGTTGAAGGCCGAGGCGCCGAAACCGGTGTCGATGTCGACCAGCAATGGCAGGTCGCACACGTCGGTGATGCGGCGCACGTCGATCAGGACATCTTCCAGGCTCGAGATGCCGAGGTCCGGCAGGCCCAGGGAACCGGCGGCGACGCCGCCTCCCGACAGGTAGATGGCGCGGTAGCCGGCACGCTTGGCCAGCAGCGCGTGGTTGGCGTTGATGGCGCCGATGACCTGCAGCGGGGATTCTTCCTGGACGGCCTGGCGGAACGCGGCGCCGGCGGAGTAGTGGCTCATGCTGAAGCTTTCGAATGGAGGGTTGATCGGATATGTCCTTCTTAATGCAATTGGTGTGCCAGCGCGGCTTTGCTTGAAAATCAAGGACTTGGCGCGTCCACCTCCTCTCACATGTTTCAGTGAAACGAAACGTGAAACACCAATGAAACATTGTAGCAACAAAAAAACCCCGCCGCAGCGGGGTTTGGTTCGGGCGTAGGCGCTTAGTGTGCGCTTGCCGCGGCCGCACCGATACCGGTTTCCGAACGCACTTCCTGCGCTTCGAAGCCGGCCTTGTCGATCGCGGCGCGCGGGCTCTTGTCGGTCACCGAGAAGAACCAGATGCCGAAGAAGCCGACCGCCATCGAGAAGATCGCCGGCGAGGTATAGGGGAAGATCGCCGTGGCGTTGCCCAGCACGTCGACCCACACCGACTTCGACACCAGGGTCAGCACGACCGCCGTCGCCAGGCCCAGGAAGCCGCCGACGGTGGCGCCGCGGGTGGTGCAATCCTTCCACAGCACCGACATGAACAGCACCGGGAAGTTGGCCGAGGCCGCGATCGCGAAGGCCAGCGACACCATGAAGGCGACGTTCTGCTTTTCGAACGCGATCCCGAGCAGCACTGCGATCACGCCCAGCGCGATGGTGGTGATCTTCGAGACCTTCAGTTCGTCGGCGCTGTTGGCCTTGCCTTTCTTGAACACGGTGGCGTACAGGTCGTGCGACACCGCCGAGGCGCCCGACAGGGTCAGGCCGGCCACCACCGCCAGGATGGTCGCGAAGGCCACTGCCGAGATGAAGCCCAGGAAGATATCGCCGCCCACGGCATTGGCCAGGTGCACCGCCGCCATGTTGTTGCCGCCGAGGAGCTTGCCGGCCGCATCCTTGAAGGCCGGGTTGGTACCGACCAGCACGATCGCGCCGAAGCCGATGATGAAGGTCAGGATGTAGAAGTAGCCGATCCAGGTGGTGGCCCACAGCACCGACTTGCGCGCCTCCTTCGCGCTCGGGACGGTGAAGAAGCGCATCAGGATGTGCGGCAGGCCGGCGGTGCCGAACATCAGCGCCATGCCGAAGGAGATCGCCGAGATCGGGTCTTTCAGGAAGGTGCCCGGGCCCATGATGGAATCGCCCTTGGCGTGCACTTCGGTGGCGGCCGAGAACAGCTGTTCCGGGCTGAAGTTGTACTGCGCCAGCACCGCGAAGGCCATGTAGGAAGCGCCCGACAGCAGCAGCACCGCCTTGATGATCTGCACCCAGGTGGTCGCGGTCATGCCGCCGAACAGCACGTAGACCATCATCAGGACGCCGACGATGACGACGGCGATCCAGTATTCCAGGCCGAACAGCAGCTTGATCAGTTGGCCGGCGCCGACCATCTGCGCGATCAGGTAGAAGGCCACCACCACCAGGGTGCCGGAGGCCGCGAACACGCGGATCGGCTTCTGGTGGAAGCGGTAGGCGGCCACGTCGGCGAAGGTGTAGCGGCCCAGGTTGCGCAGGCGCTCGGCCATCAGGAAAGTGATGACCGGCCAGCCGACCAGGAAGCCGATCGCGTAGATCAGGCCGTCGAAGCCGTCCAGGAACACGGCGGCGGAAATGCCGAGGAAGCTTGCCGCCGACATGAAGTCGCCGGCGATCGCCAGGCCGTTCTGGAAGCCGGAAATGCCGCCGCCGGCGGTGTAGAAGTCGGAGGCCGAGCGGGTCTTGGCGGCGGCCCACTTGGTGATGAACAGGGTCAGCACCACGAAGATCGCGAACATGCTGATCGCGGTCCAGTTGGTGGCCTGCTTGGTGGCCTGGCCGAGGTCGGGCGCGGCCAGGGCGGCGCCGCCGGCAAGCAGCAGCGCCGGCGCGAGGACGAGACGGTGCAGGGTCTTCATGCCGCCACCTTCTTTCCACCGCCGTTGCCGCCGGCCACGTTGGCCTTGATGGCCTCGGTCAGCTGGTCGTACTCGCTGTTGGCGCGGCGCACGTAGATGGCGGTGACCACGACGGTGAACAGGATCACGAACAGGCCCAGGGGGATGCCCCAGGTCATGACGCCGGCGCCGATGCGGCTGCCCATGAATTCCTTGTCGAAGGCGCAGAGCAGGGTGAAGCCGTAGTACACGACCATCATGCTCCAGGTGAGCATCCAGCCGAAGCGCGAACGCTTCGTGACCAGCTTGCGATAGTTGGGGTCGGCTTTGACCCGCCGAACGATGTCTTGATCCACTTGTGTCTCCTGTTATCTATTCTGGTGATGCCTGGTATTCAGGCCTGGATCCAATCCTACGGGTGTGCCCTTACCTCATTCTTACGCTGGCTTACGCGTAACTGACAGCGGCCGGCCCCGCAAGTTCAAGGCTGGCGCATGGAATCGGCTACACTTGCCGCATGAGTTCATCCACACGCAGCCACGGCGAGGGCGGCGACAAGCCGGTCATCTGGACCGTGTCGGTGTCGCGTCTGTCCGACCTGTTCCGCGACATCACCCTCGAATACGACCACCTGGCGACGATCGAGCCGGTCCACCTCGGCTTCGACGAAGCCGCGCGCAGGCTGCGCGAGCGCCTCGCGACCGAGCGCTGCGACGTGGTGATCGCCGCCGGTTCGAACGCCGCCTACCTCAAGGGCCGGATCTCGGTGCCGGTGGTGGTGGCCAAGGCCAGCGGCTTCGACGTGATGCAGGCCCTGGCGCGCGCCCGCCGCGTCTCCAGCCGCATCGGCGTGATTACCTACCAGGCGCCGCTGCGCGAACTGGCCGAGTTCGCCGACACCTTCGGCATCGCGATCGCCCAGCGCACCTACGTGACCGAGGAAGACGCGCGCGCCTCCCTCAACGAACTCAAGGCGCTTGGGGTCGAGGTGATCGTCGGCGCCGGCTTGATCACCGACCTGGCCGAGGAAGCGGGTTTGCCCGCCGTGTTCCTGTACTCGGCCGCCTCGATCCGCCAGGCCTTCGACGACGCGCTCGAAATGGCGCGCCTGACCCGCCTGGAAGCGAGCCGCGGCCGCCGCATCGCCGGCGCGGACGCACGCCGCGCGCGGCGCGGCCTGCACGACCTGCGCGGCGAATCGCAGGCGATGGAACGCCTGCGCCAGACCGTGGTGCTGTACGCGCGCTCGCCGGCCACGGTGCTGATCCAGGGCGAGACCGGCAGCGGCAAGGAACTGGTGGCGCAGGCCATCCACCGCGAGGGCCCGGCGCGCGCCGCCAACCGTCCTTTCGTGGCGGTGAACTGCGGCGCGATCGCGGAATCGCTGCTGGAGTCCGAACTGTTCGGCCACGAGGAAGGCGCCTTCACCGGCGCGCGCCGCGGCGGCCATGCCGGCCTGTTCGAAGCGGCCAACGGCGGCACCCTGTTCCTCGACGAGATCGGCGAAATGCCGCTCGGCCTGCAGACGCGCCTGCTGCGCGTGCTCGAAGAGCGCGAAGTGATGCGCGTGGGCGGCACCCGGCCGGTGCCGGTCGAACTGCGCGTGATCAGCGCCACCCACTGCGACCTGGAAGCGCGCGTGCGCGAGGGGCGTTTCCGCGCCGACCTGTTCTACCGGCTGGCGGTGCTGCGCCTGTCCTTGCCGCCGCTGCGCGAACGGCGTGCCGACATCGTGCCGCTCGGCGAATGGTCGCTCAAGAATGCGCTGGCGGCGCTGGGCGCCAGGCCGCACCCGAACCTGCACGCCGAGATGCGGGCCTGCGCCCCGCTGCTCGAAGCCTATGGCTGGCCGGGCAACGTGCGCGAGCTGCGCAACCTGATGGAGCGGCTGGCGCTATTCCTGGCGGCGGAGCCGCTGCAGGCGCTGACGCCAAGTTTCCTGGTGTCGATTGCCCCTGAGCTAGCGAAAGGGATGGAAAAGACAGCGGCTCCGCCGGCGCCCCGGGCGGAATCAGAGAGCATCGCCGAAGTGCTGGCGCGCTTCGGCGGCCAGCGCGATGCCGCTGCCCGGCACCTGGGGATCAGCCGCACGACCCTGTGGCGACGCTTGAGAAGCGAGAATCCGTAGGGTGGGCGGGTCTCCCGCCCGCGCGTTCAACCAGCCCCAGCATCATCGCTCCTCCGCCTTGCATACGTGATGTGGACGCGCGGACGGCGAAGCCGTCCACCCTACAAAACCGACCCCGCGCTGGATCAACACCGTGTTAAATTATCGCCGTATCATGACTTTTTTACATGGCCTGGCGCCCATTGATACGAACAAGCGCCAGCTCTTCGACTAGCGCCCGCCCATGAAGCGGCGCACCGCCCGGGCCCGGCCCGGCCTGACGGAGGCACTATGCAACATGCGTCGCAAGCGGCTTTGTTTTCCCTGATCGGTGACACCCCCCTGATCGAAGTAACCCGGATCGACACCGGTCCCTGCCAGCTGTTCCTGAAGCTCGAATCCCAGAATCCCGGCGGCTCCATCAAGGACCGCATCGGCCGCGCCATGATCGAGCAGGCCGAGCACGACGGCTTGCTGGAGCCGGGCGGCACCGTGGTCGAGGCCACCGCCGGCAATACCGGCCTGGGGCTGGCCCTGGTGGCGCGCATCAAGGGCTACCGCGTGGTGCTGGTCGTCCCCGACAAGATGGCGGCCGAGAAGATCCTGCACCTCAAGGCGCTCGGCGCCGAAATCCACCTGACCCGCTCCGACGTCGGCAAGGGCCACCCCGAGTACTACCAGGACTATGCGGCGCGCCTGGCACGGGAGATTCCCGGCGCCTGGTTCGCCGACCAGTTCAACAACCCGGCCAACCCGCGCGCCCACGAGACCACCACCGGTCCCGAGATCTGGGACCAGGTCAACCACAAGCTCGACGCCATCGTGGTCGGGGTCGGCTCCTCCGGCACCCTCACCGGCCTGTCGCGCTATTTCAGGAAAACCCAGCCCAACCTGGAATTCGTGCTGGCCGACCCGCAGGGCTCGATCCTGGCCGACTACGTCAACACGGGCGTGCTGCGCCTTGATGCCGGCTCCTGGGCGGTCGAGGGCATCGGCGAGGATTTCATTCCCGGCATCGCCGACCTGTCGCGCGTGAAGAAGGCCTACACCATTCCCGACGAGGAAAGCTTCGGCACCGCGCGCCTGCTGCTGCAGCAGGAAGGCATCCTGGCCGGCTCCTCGACCGGCACCCTGCTGGCCACCGCCCTGCTCTACTGCCGCGAGCAGACCCGCCCGAAACGCGTCGTCACCTTCGTGTGCGACACCGGCACCCGCTACCTGAGCAAGGTGTACAGCGACGGCTGGATGGTCGACCAGGGCTTGATCACGCGCCCCAGGACGGGCGACCTGCGCGACCTGATCGGCCGCCGCTACGACGAGGGCGAAGTGGTCACCGTATCGCCCTCCGACACCCTGCTCACCGCCTTCAACCGCATGCGCAACGCCGACCTGCAGCAGCTGCCCGTGATCGACGACAAGGGCCGGCTGGCCGGCCTGATCGACGAGTCCGACCTGCTGCTGCACGTCAGCGCCGAACCCAAGCACTTCAGCGCACCGGTGTCGAGCACGATGACTTCCTCGCTCCAGACCCTGCTGCCCACAGCCAGCATGGGCCACCTGCGCGAGATCCTCGACCGCGGGCTGACCGCCGTGATCCATGACGGCGAACGCTTCTACGGCCTGGTCACGCGCTATGACCTGCTCAACCACCTTCGTAGGACGCTTTCATGACGGACCAGAAAAAGCACATTGCCACCCGCGTGATCCACGGCGGCCAGGCGCCGGAGCCGGCTACCGGCGCCGTGATGCCGCCGATCTTCGCCACCTCGACCTTCCGCCAGGAGAGCCCGGGCGTGCACAAGGGCCTGGACTACGGCCGCTCGCACAACCCGACCCGCTGGGCCCTGGAGCGCTGCGTGGCCGACATCGAAAGCGGCAGCGCGGCCTTCGCCTTCGCCTCCGGCCTGGCCGCGATCGCGGCGGTGCTGGAACTGCTGCCGGCGAACTCGCACATCGTGGCCGGCGACGACATGTACGGCGGCACCTTCCGCCTGTTCGAGCGCGTGCGCAGGAAGAGCGCCGGCCACAGCTTCGCCTACGCCGACCTGACCGATCCGGACGCGCTCGGCAAGGCGCTCACGCCTGAAACCAGGCTGGTGTGGGTGGAGACGCCGACCAACCCGATGCTCAAGCTGGCCGACCTGGCGGCCATCGCGGCCCTGTGCCGCGCGCGCGGCATCATCACCGTGTGCGACAACACCTTCGCCAGCCCGATTGTCCAGCGTCCGCTGGAACTCGGCTTCGACATCGTGGTGCACTCGACCACCAAGTACATGAACGGCCACTCCGACGTGATCGGCGGCGTGGCGGTGGTCGGCAGGGAGGAGCGCCATGCGGCCCTGGCCGAGGGGCTCGGCTTCATCCAGAACGCCGTGGGCGCCATCCAGGGTCCGTTCGACAGCTTCCTGGTGCTGCGCGGGATCAAGACCCTGGCCCTGCGGGTGGAGCGCAGCAGCGCCAACGCGCTGGCGCTGGCCCAGTGGCTCGAGCACGAGCCGAAGGTACGCAAGGTGTTCTATCCGGGCCTGGAATCGCACCCGCAGCACGCGCTGGCGCGGCGCCAGATGAACGGCTTCGGGGGCATCGTGTCGATCGACCTGGCCACCGACCTGGCCGGCAGCAGGCGCTTCCTGGAAGCCTGCGAGGTGTTCACCCTGGCCGAGAGCCTGGGCGGCGTCGAGAGCCTGATCGAGCACCCTGCGCTGATGACCCACGCCAGCATCCCGGCCGAGCAGCGCGCCGAGCTGGGCATCGGCGACGGCTTGATCCGCCTGTCGGTCGGGATCGAGCACCTGGAAGACCAACGCGAGGATTTGCGCCGCGCGCTGGCCGCGGTCTGATCACCCCAGCACACTGGTCGCGCGCACCCCATTGCGCCCGCCGCGCTTGACGGCATACAGCTCGACGTCGGCGGCGCCGACCAGGGTCTCGTAGCGCGCAGGCGGACGGGGTGCCCGCTCTGGCACGGTGGCGATGCCGAAGCTGGCGGTGGCCAGCACGACGCTGCCGTCCGGCATCGGCGTCGCGCTGGAGGCAAACGCCGTGCGGATGCGCTCGGCCAGCGCTTGCGCACCGGCCAGGTCGGTTTGGGGCAGCACCACCAGGAATTCTTCTCCGCCGTAGCGGATGACGCTGTCGATCGACTCGCGCGTCATCGCCCGCAGCAAGCCCGCGAACTTGTCCAGCACCGCGTCGCCGGATGCGTGGCCGTGGGTGTCATTGATGCGCTTGAAGTGGTCGATGTCGCACAGGATGACCGACAGGGCCGTTCCCTTGCCACGCGCCTGTGCCAGTTCGGCATCCAGCAAGCCGCGCTGCAATACCCGGCGGTTGAAGCAGCCGGTCAGCGCATCGCGCTCGGCCAGCTGTTGCAGCAAGACCGTGGCATGGAACTGCTCGCGCTGGGCGATGTGGTAACGGCGCGCCGCGATATACCCGATGACGTTGCTACAGATGAGCAGCAAGGCCAGGGTCAGCAGGTCGTCCTGCCTGAGCGGAAAGTGGACGAAGAGCATGGCGGCGAAAACGATGCTGGAGCCGGTCCCGAGGACCAGGGCGTAGGCAAGGCGGTTCGGGAAGATGACGTAGACCACCATCAGCATCAACGCATACGACATGGTATTCCACGGCATCGCGGCGGGCTGGTGCCAGACCGCGAGCATGAACACGGCAAGCGCCGCCAACAGTGCGAAACAGGCAACCAGTTCCGAGACCCGTGCCGAGCGCGGACGACGCGAAATGACGGCGTAGCCGGCCAGCCCCACCAGCGCGGCGCCCACGCGCAGCGCCACCAGCACCCATGCGGTCGTACCCGGGCCCAGGGTGGCGATGTCGGTAATGCCGAACGCGACGAAGAAGAAGGCTGCCAGGAGCAGGCTTGCCTTCAGCTGGGTATTGCGCTCCGGAAGGACATGCTCCAGGAAACGCCGCTCGAACGCCGGGTCCGCGAATTCGGCACGCCGTGCGGCTATGGTGGGACGCTGCATGGACGGATCTTGATACGGCACGGGATACTCTGGATTGAATGACGGATGGGCGGCGCCTGCGCTTGCCGCGCGCCAGGACAAACGGCGATTGTACCGCGCAATCCCACTTTGATGTCCATTTGGAAATAAAATGAACGCATTAAACGTTCACATATGCAAATTTTTTTGCAGGGACGACCTGCGCCATGCCGCGCGTCGCGCATGTGCTCGCGTCACCCTCACAGCCGGCACAGGCGCCCGCCGTCGGCCAGCAGGGAAGCGCCCTGGACGAAGGCGGCGTCGCTGGACGCCAGGAAGGCGATCGCGGCGGCGATATCGGCGGGCTTGCCCACCTCGGCCGCGTCGACGCGTTCGGCCCCGGATTGCACCTCCGGGTTACTCCACAGCATCGGGGTGTCGACCGCGCCGGGGAGCACGGCATTGACCCGGATGCCCTTGGGTCCGCCCTCCAGCGCCGCCGAGCGCGTCAGCGACAGCAGGGCGGCCTTGGCGGCGGCGTAGGGCGCCACGTTGACTTCGGTCTCGAGGGCGTGCACGCTCGCCACGTTGACGACCGCCCCGCCCTGCCCCATGTGCAGGAAGGCCTGCTTGATGAAGAAGAAGGCGCCGAGCAGGTCGACCTGCAGCACCTTCGTCCAGTCGGCCGCGTCGAGTTCCGCGATGGGCTTGAAGACCATCAGTCCGGCGTTGTTGACCACCGCGTCGAGCCGCCCGAAGCGCCCCATGACGCGCGCGACGGCGGCGCCGACCTGCTGCTCCACGCCGACGTCGCATGCCAGCTCGATGACGCCGCCGCGACTGCCCTGGAGCGCGGAGGCGGCCGCCGCCAGCGCCTGCGCATCGCGGTCGACCAGCGCCAGGCTGGCGCCCTCGGCGGCAAAGCGCTGCGCCGCGGCCAGGCCGATGCCGCCGGCGGCGCCGGTGACGAGTACGACTTTGCCTTCGAAACGCATGGGTCCTCCTATTCCGTGTTCCGGGGTGCGCCGGTGGCGGCCTGCGCCTGCTCGGCCGGATGCATTGCCGGCGCGGCGAAATCGAATCCGGGGTAGTCGTCGTCGAGGGCCAGCGGCACCTGCAGGCACACGCTCTGGGTCGGCAGCACTTCGGTCCAGTCGCGGATCAGGTCGCGGTAGGCCTGCCCGACCGGACGCAGCCGGCGGTCGAGGTCGGCGAGGCCGAGGGCGTTCACGTGGCCGTTGTTCTCGCGCAGGCCGGTGTCCCAGTCGACCTGGTCGGTCAGGGAATACCAGGTGAACCCGACCAGGGGCACGCCGTTGTTGCGTACCCGCAGCACGTTGGCCCACTCCTTGCGCAGCCATTTGACGGCCTCGTCGCCGCACGGTCCCTGGCACAGATTGGTTTCGGTATGCATCACCGGCAGCCGGTAGCGGTTGTAGTACTGGTGCGTGATCACGGCGTAGCCGAAGATTTCCCCCGATGCCATGGTCGAGCCGTCGGCCGACACATGGTGTTCGTTGGTCTGGTAATAATCGTTCCCCATGATGCAGTGATGCTTGAGATTGTTGTTCAGGAAGAAGTGGTATTCGTCGCGCGTCATGCCGTTGTCCATCAGGTACTCGTACATGGTGGAGTCGACGCGACGGCCATAGTTCAGGTCCAGCGACAGGAAGCGCCGCGCGTTCCTGGTTTCGGCCGGGCCGATCGCCGCGGGCGAGCGGGCATGGAAGTATTCGGTCGACTCGCTCTGGACGAACAGCGCATCGGCGCGCACCTCGAGGATGGCGCGCATGGCCAGCAGGTTGGCCTTCACGACGTGCTTGAGGGCGGTAACGAAAGCCCGGTCGCTGCGCAGCTGCTCGTTCCACCAGCCGTACAGGGCGGAAAACAGGGCGCAGATCGACATCTCGTTGACCGGCGTGTACAACTGGACCCAGGGATAGCGCTGGGCAAAGGCGCGCGCATAGTCGGCGAAAATCGCGGGAAAGTCCGGGTTCTGGAAGTCGCCCAGAAAATCGGGCAGGCCGAAATGGCACAGGTCGACGATCGGCACCAGGCCGCGGCGGCGCAGGTCGGGAAACACGGTGTCGGCAAACGACCAGTCGTGACGCCCCGCACCGAGCAGCGTCGTATGCAGCGGGGGACCATAGCGCAGAAAGCGGATGCCGATTTCCTGCACCAGGTCGAAGTCGCGCCGCCACTGGCGGTAATGCCCGCATTTGTCCATCTCGTCCATGCGGACCCGGCCGCCATCGATGGTCGGGATGCTGTTCTCGATGCCGGTGGCAAAGAGGAATCCGGGTTGGTTCGATACCATATGTCGTCCCGTGGATGGGTCACGCCATGTCAATCGGAGCGCCGCGCCGCGCGCCGTCTCTTCAAACTGTAGACCATGAAAGCGACAATCGCCAGGTTAACGGCCAGCAGGGCGGCGCTCAGCAGGCCGGGACGGCGGGCTAGCTCGTCCAGTTCGAACGGCAGATAGAGGGCGCCGCTGGCCGCCGCCAGGCCTTCCGCCCATGCCCGGCCGTGCCACAGGCCATAGGCCTCGACCACGCGCAGGCTCGCGTAAGCGAGGGCCGCCGCCGCAAGCTGCAGCAGGCGCGCGTCGTCCAGCCGGCCGGCCAGCTCGATGAACACCCGGGGCGTGTGGGCGGCGGGGTTCAGGTGCGCATGCGCGACCAGCAGCTCGGCAAGACGCTGGACGTCGCGGTGCACCAGCGCGAACAGGCCGACGCCGGTCAACAGCACCACCAGGCCCTTGGCCGCCTCGAGCGCGGCCACGGCGCGAAGTCCCTGCGACAGGCGCATGCGTTCTCCCCTAGGTCCCGGCAAGGCTTGTCATGGCGCGATCGCCATGTATACTGCCGCTGCCTTCGTTCTTGTCCCTTTTACGAAAGAATACCTTGAAACAGCTGATCTCCTACTGCATCCTTGGCTTGAGCATGAGCCTGGCCGTCACCGGCTGCAAGCGCGCCGACACGCCCCCCGCCGCAACCGCAGCCGCAGCCGCCGACAGCGTGGCGCTGCAAAAGATCGACACCGTGGCCGGTACCGGCAAGGAAGCCACCGACGGTGCGACCGTCGTGGTCCACTACACGGGCTGGCTATACGAGCCGAATACCGAATCGAAGCGCGGCGCCCAGTTCGATTCCTCGAGCGGACGCGATCCGTTCACCTTCCAGCTCGGCGGCGGCCAGGTCATCCCGGGCTGGGATGCGGGCGTGGCCGGCATGAAGGTCGGCGGCAAGCGCACCCTCATCATTCCCGCCAGCCTCGGCTACGGCAGCTCGGGCGCCGGGCCGATCCCGCCGAATGCCAACCTGATCTTCGACGTCGAACTGCTCGAGGTGCGCTGAGCACCGGTTTCGATGGCGCCGGCGATGCCGCCGGCGCCTGTACCTTCCCGCTTTTTCGGCCGATCCCGGCGCCCGTCTTCCCGTCTCGCAAGCCCGGCTTGCAGGCCCCCTTCCCCGCATGGCCCGTCCTAGTCCAGGACTGCGCGCCCGTCAATACCACACTTTTGCCTGCTGCACCTTGCGCACAAAAACAACGCGCAAGAACGCCGTATTTACATCCGCCTTTTGACAGAGAAAACCGAATTTTATATGCACATCGACTGAAACAAAGATACAAAATTTTTAAGTTTTTTGCACAATTTCATTATTTCCAAAGCTATAGTTGTTGACAACCGGCTCTAGAGGCGGGGAAAGAAAGTTATATCGATTGACGTATATTTTTCTGAGAGAAGAGACAACATGCAAATCCGTGTATCCATGCTGCGTAGCGCCATCGCCCTTGCGGCGCTGGCGTTCGCCGGTTCGGCGTTTGCCGCCGGACAGGAAGGCCAGACTGTCGCCAAGGACCCGCGCACCGGCAAGCTGCGCAATGCCACCGCCGCCGAAATGCAAGAGCTCAACGCGCTGCGCAAGGCCGAGCGTGAAGCCCAAAAGGCCGCCCGCGTCGCCTCTGGCGCTCCGGCAACCGGCGTGGCCCGCCTGCAGCAAAATGGCGTCGTCGCCGCCCACGTCGATGAAGAGTCGATGATGCACACCGTGGTGCGCCGCACCGCGGACGGCAAGCTCGAAGCGGAATGCACCCACGGCGCGCATGCTGCCGAAGCCGCCCTCTCCACCCCGGTTTCCACCCACGCCGAGGAGCACCAGAATGAAGTCCAATAAGCGTCCAAGCCTCACCTTGGCGGCCGCGGCCCTGGCCCTGGCATGCGGCAGCATGGGCACGGCCCAGGCGGCGGCGAAGATCGTCATCAACAACCTGAATGCGCCTGGCGTCGGCTTCAACGACAGGACCCCGGCAGCGCCTGTCGGCGGCAATACCGGCACCACGCTCGGCCAGCAGCGCCTGATCGCGTTCACGCATGCAGCCAACATCTGGGGCGCCACCCTGAACAGCAACGTGCCGATCGTCATCAACGCACAGTTCATTCCCCTGACCTGTACCGCCACCAGCGCCGTGCTGGGCAGCGCCGGCGCCACCCAGGTGTTCGCCGACTTCCCGGGTGCGCCGAAGCCGGCGACCCTGTACTCGTACGCCCTGGCCAACAAGCTGTACGGCAGCGAGATCTCGGACACCCCGGGCGGCCAGATCAATGCACGCTTCAACTCCGACCTGGGCAAGCCGAACTGCCTGGCAGGCAGCAAGTTCTACCTGGGCCTGGATGCGAACGAAGGCAACGACATCGACTTCGTCGCCACCCTGCTGCACGAGATGGGTCACGGCCTGGGCTTCCAGACCTTCACCAACGGCCAGACCGGCGCCCCGTTCGCCGGTTATCCGTCGGCCTGGGACCACTTCCTGCTCGATAACACGACCGGCAAGCGCTGGGTCGACATGACCAACGCCGAGCGCGCGGCATCGGCCCTCAAGCCGAGCGGCCTGTCGTGGACCGGCGCCCGCGTGACCGCGGCCGCGCCTTCGGTCCTGACCGCGACCGCGCAGCTGCGCGTGATCGGCGCCGGCGCCGATTCGCCATCCGGCGACCTGTACGCCGTCGGCGAAGCCGACTTCGGTCCGAAGATCGACAAGTCGCCGCTGACCGGGCAGATCGCCGCGGTCGCCCTGCAGCCCGACAGCCCGGGCTCGGCCTGCACGCCGTTCAACGCAGCCAACGCCGAAGCGGTGCGTCGCAAGATCGCCCTGGTCAGCCGCGGCACCTGCGGCTTCACGGTCAAGGTCAAGAACGCCCAGGACGCCGGCGCGATCGGCGTGATCGTGGCCGACAACGCACCGGGCGCAGTCGCCGGCCTGGGCGGCGCCGATCCGTCGATCACCATCCCGGCCCTGCGCGTGACCCAGGCCGACGGCGCCCGGATCCTGGCCAGCCTGACCAAGCCGAACGGCAATGCGAACGGCACCGTGGGCAAATTCGAGCGCTCCAAGACCCAGCTCTCGGGCGCGGATGCACAGGGCCGCGTCACGATGTTCACGCCGAATCCGTTCCAGTCGGGCTCGTCGGTGTCGCACTACAACACCACGACCACCCGCAACCAGCTGATGGAACCGTCGATCAATGCCGACCTGACCCACTCGGTGACGGCGCCGACCGACCTGACGATGGAACTGTTCAAGGACATCGGCTGGTAATCAGCCGGCCGCCTCGAGCGCAAGCCGCCTGCCCGCAGGCGGCTTTTTTTCGTCCCCCTGCGCGTCCTGGCGCAGCTTGAAGGTCGCCACCAGTTCCGACAGCTCGGCCGCCTGCCGGCGCATCGACTCGGCCGCCGCCGCGGCCTGCTCCACCATGGCGGCGTTCTGCTGCGTCGATTCGTCCATCTCGGCGATCGCCTGGCTGACCTGGGCCACGCCGCTGGCCTGCTCGCCGCTGGCGGTGGAGATGGTGTCGAGCAGGCCGGCCACGTCGTGCACGTGCGCCAGCACGGCGCGCATGGTCTCGCCGGCGGCGCCGGCGATATCGGTGCCGGCGGCGATTTCCTCGCTCGAGGCCTTGATCAAGCCCTTGATTTCCCTGGCCGCCGTGGCCGAATGCTGGGCCAGGCTGCGCACCTCGGCCGCCACCACCGCAAAGCCGCGCCCCTCGGCCCCAGCGCGCGCCGCTTCCACCGCCGCGTTCAGGGCCAGGATATTGGTCTGGAAGGCGATGCTGTCGATCATGCCCGTGATGTCGGTGATCTTGTCGGCCGAGCTTTTGATCGTCTCCATGCGCGCCACCAGCTCCTGCACCGCTTCGGCGCTGCGGGTGGCGACCTTCGATGCCGACTGGGCCAGCGCGTTGGCAGAGCGGGCGCTGGCATTGTTGCGGGCGATCGCCTCGCTCAGCTCTTCCATCGCGCCGACGGTCTGGCGCAGGCTCGAAGCCTGGCGCTCGGTGCGGCGCGACAGGTCCTGGTTGCCGTCGGCGATCTCGCCCGATGCCGAATCGATGGCCCGCGAGCCGGCCAGCACCTGGGACACCGTGGCGGCGACCCCGCCGGTCATGCCGTTGAGGGCGTCGAACAGGCGGCCGATCTCGTCCCCGCGCCCATGGCGGATGAGCGGACGCAGGTCGCCCTTCGCTACCTGCTCGGCCAGGCTGACGGCCTGCTGCAGTGGGCCGACGATGTTCCGGGTCAGCAGCCAGGCGAGCAGCGCGCCGATGACGAGGGCGCCCAGGCCGAGCGCCAGCACCAGCGCCTTGCCGAAGGCCGAGGCGGCAGCCGATTCCGCGGCGAGGCGATGCGCTTCACCGGTTTCGTGCGCCAGCAGGGCCTCGAGCGCGCCGGCGTGAGCCTGGTAGTGGCGCTCCCAGTCGCCGCTGACGAGCTGCTCGACGACGCCGGTCTGGCCCAGCTCCTTGGCCTGGAACAGCGCGGCCTGCACCTTGGCCAGCGCCGCCTTGTGTCCTTCCGCCGCGCCGACCAGGGCGGCTTCGCGTGCGCTGCGCGGCAGCTTGGCCAGCTTCGCCTCCAGCGCCGCGGCGGCCTGCCTGCCCTGGGCCAGCTGGGCGCCGAAATAGTCCGCCAGCTCCAGGCTGTCGCTGCGCGCGATGGCGAGCGTGCGCGAGCCGTTCAGGCGTTCCACGCCGAGCAGTTCGGAAGCCAGTTGCTGCCTGGCCAGCTTGTCGTAGACCAGGTCGGCGGTGAGGGCATCGTTGGACTGCATGCGCCACAGCGCCACGGCCGAGATGATCAGGAGGAGAAAGGAGACGATGCCGAAGGCGCCGAGGATCTTGGTGCCGGTCTGGAGCTTCGCGAGGTGCATGGCAAGTATCGAGTTGATCGGATACTTGCAGTCTAAAAATGCAATATGACAGGGCGATGAAATTCCGTGACATCCGCCCGGGCGAATGTCACGGGTGCGGGACGCTTACTTGTTGGCCGGCGGCGCCTTGCCGGCCGCTTCGCCGGCATCCCACTGGCGCTTGAGCGCCGGGATCGCCGCCGGCTTCCACGGCTTGACCGGCTGCTCCTTGAGCTTCTGCTCGAGCAGTCCGATCGCCACTTCCAGCTGGCGGTCGCGGCCCTCGAAGGTTTCGTGCGGCAGGTTGTCGACCTCGACGTCCGGCGCCACGCCGACACCCTCGATCAGCCATTCGCCGTCGCTCGAGAACTGGCCGAACTCGGCCACCCGCGCCATGCCGTTGTCGGACAGGTTGTTGCCGTCGCTGAGCCAGACGCCGGCGCCGGCGGTGCGCTTGCCCACCAGCGGCCCCAGTTTCAGGGCCTTGACGCCGGCGGCGAAGGTTTCGCCGTCCGAGTAGGTCAGCTCGTCCATCAGCACCACCAGGTGGCCGCGGAAGGTGTTCTGCATGTTCGACTGCGGCAGGTTGCCGTTCGCGCTCCAGAACGCCCACGAGCGGCGCAGCAGCTTCTCGATGATCCAGCTGTCGATGTTGCCGCCGTTGTTGCGGCGCACGTCGATGATCAGGCCTTCCTTGTTGATGTTGGCGTAGAAGTCGCGCGCAAACGCGTTGATGTCGCGCGCCGCCATGGCGCGCAGGTGCAGGTAGCCGAACTTCCCTTTCGAGGCCTGCTCGACCTGCTGGGCCCGGCCCTGCTCCCAGTCCGCATAGCGCAGGCTGGCGTGGCGCGCCATGTTGACCGGCGTGACGATGACCGGGCGCACCGGTCCGTTCTGGCTCTTCACGTGCAGCAGCACCTGCTTGTCGGCCTGGTCGAGCAGCAGGTCGGCGATGTCGCGCGCCTCCGCCAGCAGCTTGCCGTTGACGGCCGTGATGACGTCGCCTTCTTTCACGCCCACGTCGGGCGCGGCCAGCGGGCCGGCTTCAAGCGGCAGTTCCGGCTCGCTGCGGTAGACGCGGTCGACCCGGAAGCCGTCTGCGACCCGCGACAACACCGCGCCCAGGCTCGACGGCACGCCCTCGCCGCCCGCGCGGCGCACGTCGCCCGGCCGGATCTGCGAGTGCAGCGCGCCCACTTCGCCCACCATCATGCCCAGCACGTCGTCCAGTTCGGCGCGGTCGGTCACGCGCTCGACCAGCGGCGCGTAGCGCTGGCGCACCGCCACCCAGTCGACGCCGCGCATGTTGGCGTCGTACAGGAAGTCGCGGTGCATGCGCCAGGCGTCGTTGAACATCTGCTTCCACTCCAGGCGCGGGTTGGTGCTCACCGCCCAGTCGTCGATCTTGATGCGCGCCTTCGACACGTCGGCCGGGGCCTTGGCGCCGGCGGCGACGATCAGCATCTCGCCCGGTCCGTTGGCGTTGAAGGTGCGGTAGAACACGTGCTTGCGGTCGGTGCTCAGGCCGAACTCGCGCACGTTGTTGACGAAGGTCTCGAACTGCGGGCTGCTGCGCGAAATCTCGAGGGTCTTGAGCGCGCCGCTGCGGCCGTTGTCCGACTCGAGGACGTACAGGCGCTTCTCGTCGACGGCCAGGGCGCGGTAGTTGCCCGGCGCGACCGGCACTTCGTACAGGCGCTCGCGCAGGCCGGCGTAGTCGATGGCGGGAGTCGGCGCGGCCCTGGGCTTGGCGTCCGCGGCATTCGCGGCGGCGGTGGCGGCCGCGGCCGCGGCGACGGCGGCGGTCTTGTCGGCTTCGTCCTTGCCCGGGGTCTGGACCGCGGCGCGCGCGGCGGCTTCGGGCGAGGCCACTTCCGGCTTGGTCAGTTCGTCCTCGGGCTTGAAGGGGAAGCGCACGCCCGGCTGCAGCGCCAGCGCAAAGATGCCGACGCGGCGATCGAACACCGGCCCCATGTTGCGGTCGCCCCAGGGACCGCCATTACCCACGTTGAAGTGGCGCGAGGACAGGAAGTACAGCCACTTGCCGTCCGGCGAAAACACCGGCGAGTTGGCCGTGTAGCGGTCGGTGGTGACGAAGGCCATGGTCTTGCCGGCCAGGTTGTACAGGCCGATCTGGTTGCGCTGCTCGCTGCTGCCGACGCGCACGAACGCCAGGTTGCGGCTGTCCGGCGACCACACCACCTGGTCCGGACGGTCGGCGCCGACCTGCTTGGCATCGTCGATGATGACGTTGGTCCTGGACTGCAGGTCGAGCAGCCAGGTGCGGCCCTTCTTGTCGGTGTGGGCTAGAAACCTGCCGTCGGGCGACGGGTAGATGCCCGAACGGTGGCTGGCGCCGTCGATGGTGAGGCGCTCGCCCTTGCCGGAACCGTCGGCGGCATAGCGCCAGATCTCGTTCTCGCCGGTGGTGTCCACAAAAGCATAGATCCACTTGTCATCGTGGCTGAACACGGCGCCGCGGGCACGCGCCCCGTCCGGCACCGCGATCTCGACCCGGCGGTAGCTGCCGGTGCCGGCAATGGTCACCTTGCCGCGCGCGGTCAGCACGATGCGCTGGGCCTTGTTGGCGACATCGATATTGGTGAGCGCGTCGAGCGGCGAGTGCACGCGGCGGGTGCGCTGCTGGTCGAAGTCCGAGACCAGGCTGGCCTTCACGAGCGTATCGCTGCCGCTGGCGATGTCGAACACGCGCAGGTCGGCGCCCAGCTGGTAGGCGATGCGGCCGTCGCCCAGCGAGGCGGTGCGCACGTCCCATTCGGTGTGCCCGGTGTGCTGCCTGCGGTCGCTGCCGTCGGGCAGCGCGGACCAGAGGTTGTCGGCGCCGCCGGTATCGCTGATGAAGTAGATGCGGCCTTGATGCCACATGGCGCGGCGGTTGTTGGCATGGTCGTCCTTGAACAGGCGCGTGGCCTCGCCCTTGCCGCCGAGCTCATAGCGCCACAGCTGGGCATGGGCGCCGCCGCGGTAGGCCTTGACGTTGTCGTTGGTCATCGACAGGCCCATGCGCGTGAAGAACACGGTGCGGCCGTCGTCGCTCAGCACGGCATCGTTGGCGTCGGCCAGCGGCAGCACGCGGCGCGTCATCTTCACCGGGTCGAGGGCGGCAACGATACGGTGTTTCGACGGTCCCACCGAATTTTCGGTACTCACCAGGACTTCGCCCTGCGCGGTCCAGCCCAGCACGCTCACGCCGCCGTTTTCGAAAGTGATGCGCTTGGGCAGGCCGCCCCCGATCGGCATCACATAGGCTTCCTGCGCGCCTTCATACGAGGCGGCGAAGGCGACGTGCTGGCCGTCGTGCGAGATCGCGGCCTGGGTCTCGCTGGAAGGATGCGTGGTCAGGCGGGTCGCCGTGCCGCCCCTGGTCGTCGTGCGCCACAGGTCGCCCTCGGCGGTGAAGACGATGTTGTCGCCGCGGATGGCGGGGAAACGGTAGTAGGGGTCGGCGGCGGCGGCCTGGCTGCCGATCAGGGCGAGCGACAGGGCAAGGATGGTGTGGGACAGGGGCATGTTTTGCAGTGGCAAGGTTTACTCAAGAGGAAGAGTTTGCCACAGGCGATGGCGCGCGCGGTGTGCATACGTGCAAAAAAAAGCCGCGCTCGAGGCGCGGCTTTTGTGAGGAGGCCGAAGCTTATTCGATCTCGACCGTCTCGGCCGGAGCCGGCGGCGGCAACGCGTCCCCTTCCGGGAACTCGAGGACGACGTCGTCCTTCTCGTTCAGGTCCACCGTCACGCGGCCACCGTTGACCAGGCGGCCGAACAGCAGCTCGTCGGCCAGCGCCTTGCGGATCATGTCCTGGATCAGGCGCGACATCGGACGGGCGCCCATCAGCGGGTCGAAGCCCTTCTTGCCGAGGAACTTGCGCAGCTTCTCGGTGAAGACGGCTTCCACCTTCTTCTCGTGCAGCTGCTCTTCCAGCTGCATCAGGAACTTGTCCACGACACGCAGGATGATGTCTTCGTCCAGCGCGCGGAAGCTGATGATCGCGTCCAGGCGGTTGCGGAACTCCGGCGTGAACATGCGCTTGATGTCGGCCATCTCGTCGCCTGCCGCCTTGCTGTCCACGAAGCCCACCGAGCGCTTGGTCAGGCTTTCGGCGCCCGCATTGGTGGTCATGATGATGATCACGTTGCGGAAGTCGGCCTTGCGTCCGTTGTTGTCGGTCAGGGTGCCGTGGTCCATCACCTGCAGCAGGATGTTGAAAATGTCCGGGTGGGCCTTCTCGATCTCGTCCAGCAGAAGCACCGCGTGCGGCTTCTTGGTGATGGCCTCGGTCAGCAGGCCGCCCTGGTCGAAGCCGACGTAGCCCGGCGGCGCACCGATCAGGCGCGACACCGCGTGGCGCTCCATGTACTCGGACATGTCGAAGCGCACCAGCTCGATGCCCAGGATGAAGGCCAGCTGCTTGGCGACCTCGGTCTTGCCGACGCCGGTCGGACCCGAGAACAGGAAGGAGCCGATCGGCTTGTCCTGCTTGCCGAGGCCGGCACGCGCCATCTTGATGGCCGAGGCCAGCGCGTCGATGGCCGGATCCTGGCCGAACACCACGTTGCGCAGGTCGCGGTCGATGGTCTGCAGCTTGCTGCGGTCGTCCTGGTTGACGGTCTGCGGAGGGATCCGCGCGATTTTCGCGATGATGTCCTCGATCTCGGTCTTGCCGATGGTCTTCTTCTGCTTCGACTTCGGCAGGATGCGCTGGGCCGCGCCCGCTTCGTCGATGACGTCGATGGCCTTGTCCGGCAGGTGGCGGTCATTGATGAAGCGCGCCGCCAGCTCGGCCGCGGTCGACAGCGCCGAGGCCGAATACTTCACGCCATGGTGCTCTTCGAAGCGCGATTTCAGGCCGCGCAGGATCGCCACGGTCTGCTCGACCGAAGGTTCGTTGACGTCGACCTTCTGGAAGCGGCGGGACAGCGCATGGTCTTTCTCGAACACGCCGCGGAATTCCGTGAACGTGGTCGCGCCGATGCACTTCAGTTGGCCGTTGGCCAGCGCCGGTTTCAGCAGGTTGGACGCATCCAGGGTGCCGCCCGAGGCGGAACCCGCGCCGATGATCGTGTGGATCTCGTCGATGAACAGGATGCCGTTCGGGGTGTCCTTGAGCTGCTTGAGCACCGCTTTCAAACGCTGCTCGAAGTCGCCGCGGTACTTGGTGCCGGCCAGCAGCGCGCCCATGTCGAGCGAATACACGACGGCGTTCTGCAGGATCTCGGGCACGTCTTCCTGGACGATGCGCCATGCCAGGCCCTCGGCGATGGCAGTCTTGCCGACACCGGCCTCGCCCACCAGCAGCGGATTGTTCTTGCGGCGGCGGCACAGGATCTGGATCACGCGGTCGACCTCTTCCTCGCGGCCGATCAGCGGATCGATCTTGCCGTCGGCGGCCGACTTGTTCAGGTTCTGGGTGAACTGGTCGAGCGGGCTTTCCTTGGCCTGGCCTTCGACCTGCGCTTCTTCCACGCCTTCCGACGCCTTGCTGGTGTCGAGCTGCTGGTCCTTGCGCACGCCGTGCGAGATGAAATTGACCACGTCGAGACGGGTCACGCCCTGCTGGTGCAGGTAGTAGACGGCGTGCGAATCCTTCTCGCCGAAGATCGCCACCAGCACATTCGCGCCGGTGACTTCCTTCTTGCCGTTCGAGGCCGACTGGACGTGCATGATCGCACGCTGGATCACGCGCTGGAATCCGAGTGTCGGCTGGGTGTCGACCTCGCCCGTGCCGGGCACGGTCGGGGTGTTGTCACCGATAAAATTAGTCAAAGTCTTGCGCAGGTCTTCGATATTGACCGCGCACGCACGCAGGACTTCGGCGGCTGATGGGTTGTCGAGCAGGGCCAGCAGCAGGTGTTCCACGGTAATGAACTCGTGGCGGGCCTGGCGAGCTTCGACAAAGGCCATGTGTAGAGATACTTCAAGTTCCTGCGCAATCATACTTCCTCCATCACGCACTGCAGGGGGTGCCCTGCCTTACGCGCATGCGTTAAGACAAACTCCACTTTGGTACACGCTATATCTTTGGAAAACACCCCACAGACGCCCTTGCCGTGCCGATGCACGGAAAGCATGATCTGGGTCGCCGTTTCGCGATCCTTGTTGAAGTACTCCTGGATGATCGCAACCACGAATTCCATCGGCGTGTAGTCGTCGTTCAGCAACGCCACCTGATATAAGGGTGGCGGTTTTACAGTTTGCCGCTCCAGCAGCTGTTCGGTGTCATGCTTCGTAGCCATGGGCGTATTCTAATGCTTTCAATATCTGTGCCAAGCGTAAACATCAGCTTGTTTTCATGTGCTTCCATGTTACTGGTTTTCCGATGAATGCGCAGATGGCGATCCAATTGACGAAATCAAGAGTCGTGATACCTCTGCCGTGAAAAATTTGGCAACAGCCCCCCAAAACCGCTTGACTTCAATGATTATTCCACCAACAATGCAGTCATTGACATTGTACTTATGTACTTGTTGATAAGAAGTGAGCAGGCTGAGGAGGGGGCAAGAAGCTTCTTGCTTTTATGGCTCGTGTGATTAGTTAAAATTTGAAAGTTCTTTTATGGCAACTGGTACTGTTAAGTGGTTCAATGATTCCAAAGGCTTTGGCTTCATCACTCCTGATGACGGCGGCGAGGATCTGTTCGCACACTTCTCCGCGATCAATATGAACGGTTTTAAGACCCTCAAAGAAGGTCAAAAAGTCCAATTCGAAGTCACGCAAGGCCCGAAAGGCAAGCAAGCTTCCAACATCCAGGGCATGTAATCTTTCCCCTCCCGGAAGCGAAGAACCCCGCCACGGCGGGGTTTTTTTCGCCCCTGTATTTTATGCATCCCGGGTACGAGCATAAGCCAGTTCCGCCGAGAAGTCGCGGGTGTCTTTCAACAGTGCGGCGATGCGCTCGCAGTCTGCAATCGCCGCCTCCAGAAAAAAGATGCCCCGCGCGCGGAGACGCACGGGGCGCTCATCCTGGCCGAAGCCTGGATGGGGCCTTTACATCTGCTCGATCATCACTTCGCCGAAGCCCGAGCACGACACCTGCGTCGCGCCTTCCATCAGGCGCGCGAAGTCGTAGGTGACTTTTTTCGAGGTGATCGCACGTTCCATCGCCCTGATGATGAGATCGGCCGCTTCGGTCCACCCCATATGGCGCAGCATCATCTCCGCCGACAGGATGAGCGAACCCGGATTGACGTAGTCCTTGCCGGCATACTTCGGCGCGGTGCCGTGGGTCGCCTCGAACATGGCCACCGAATCCGACATGTTGGCGCCCGGCGCGATGCCGATGCCGCCGACCTGGGCCGCCAGCGCGTCGGAGATGTAGTCGCCGTTCAGGTTCAGGGTGGCGATCACGCTGTACTCGGCCGGGCGCAGCAGGATCTGCTGCAGGAAGGCGTCGGCGATCGAATCCTTGATCGTGATCTCGCGGCCGCTCTTCGGGTTCTTGAACTTGCACCATGGGCCGCCGTCGATAAGCTCGGCGCCGAATTCGCGCTGCGCCAGCGCATAGCCCCAGTCGCGGAAACCGCCCTCGGTATATTTCATGATGTTGCCCTTGTGGACCAGGGTCACCGAGGGCTTGTCGTTGTCGATCGCGTACTGGATCGCCTTGCGCACCAGGCGCTCGGTGCCTTCGCGCGAGACCGGCTTGATCCCCAGGCCCGAGGTCTCCGGGAAGCGGATCTTCTTGACGCCCATCTCTTCGGTCAGGAACTTGATCACTTTCTTGACGCCGTCCGAGCCTTCGGCCCACTCGATGCCGGCATAGATGTCTTCCGAGTTCTCGCGGAAGATCACCATGTCGGTCTTTTCCGGCTGCTTCAGCGGCGAAGGCACGCCGGCAAAATAGCGCACCGGGCGCAGGCAGACGTACAGGTCGAGTTCCTGGCGCAGCGCGACGTTGAGCGAGCGGATGCCGCCGCCCACCGGGGTGGTCAAGGGGCCCTTGATCGACACCACGTAGTCCTTCACCACCTCGAGGGTCTCGGCGGGCAGCCAGACATCCGGGCCGTAGACCTGGGTCGATTTTTCGCCGGCGTAGATTTCCATCCAGCTGATTCTCCGCGCGCCGCCATAGGCTTTGGCCACGGCCGCATCCACCACCTTGAGCATGACCGGGGTGATGTCGACGCCGGTGCCGTCACCCACGATGTACGGAATGACCGGATTGTCCGGCACGTTCAGCGAGAAGTCGGCGTTGACGCTGATTTTCTGGCCGTCGGCCGGGACCTTGATATGTTGGTACATCATGCTCTCCCATGTGGTCGCGTGGCAGGCCGCATCCGGCGTCGCCTGCATTTCATCTACAATGTGGAATATGCCTGCAAGTCTTGTATAAGACAGCTTCCCAGCATCTTGCATTATGCACCAGTATTTTCCGAGGCGCTACGCAGCACCTTTTATGTACCGATTCGCACTCCATGCCTCTGATCCTCTTCAATAAACCCTTCCAGGTCCTGTGCCAGTTCTCCACCCAGGATGAGCGCGAGACCCTCGCCAACTACCTGGACATCCCGAACATCTACCCGGCCGGCCGGCTGGATGCCGACAGCGAGGGCCTGATGCTGCTGACCGACGACGGCAAGCTGCAGCACCGAATCGCCCATCCCGACCACAAGGAAGCCAAGACCTACCTGGTGCAGGTGGACGGCGTGGCCGACGGCGCCGCCCTGGCGCGGCTGCAGGCGCCGCTGGACCTGGGCGACTTCGTGACCAAGCCGTGCCGCGCGGTGCGCATCGCCGAACCGGCCTGGCTGTGGCCGCGCAATCCGCCGATCCGCGCGCGCCAGGACAAGCCCACCAGCTGGATCGCGGTCACGCTGGAGGAAGGGAAAAACCGGCAGGTGCGCAGGATGACGGCGGCGGTGGGATTGCCGACCTTGCGGCTGGTGCGCTCGAGCATCGGGCCGTTTTCGCTGGCGACGCATCCCTTGATGCCGGGCGAATTTATAGAAGTCGCTTACTCGTAGTTCGACTCGGATGCGTCGTGACGGCGCATGGTGTGGTTGAACGCGCGGTCGGCATAGCCGACCACCCTACAAAAAACGCCGACCCGCAGGTCGGCGTTTTCATGCGATGCAGTCGATCGCTCAGGCGGCGAACGACTCCAGCGCAGCGTTGAAGGTCGCGCTCGGACGCATCACGGCTTTCACCTTGGCGTCGTCGGCCTTGTAGTAGCCGCCGATGTCGACCGGCTTGCCCTGCACTTCCAAGAGTTCGGCAACGATCTTCTGCTCGTTCTCCGCCAGCTGCTTGGCCAGCGGCGCAAACTTGGCTGCCAGTTCGGCATCCTCGGTCTGCGCGGCCAGTTCTTGCGCCCAGTACATCGACAGGTAGAACTGGCTGCCGCGGTTGTCGAGCTCACCGGTCTTCGGCGACGGGCCCTTGCGGTTGTCCAGCAGGCGGCCGGTGGCGGTGTCCAGGGTCTTGGCCAGCACCTTGGCTTTGTTGTTGCCGGTCTTCAGGCCCAGGTCTTCCAGCGACACGGCCAGCGCCAGGAATTCGCCCAGCGAATCCCAGCGCAGGTGGTTCTCTTCCACCAGCTGCTGCACGTGCTTGGGAGCCGAGCCGCCCGCGCCGGTTTCGTACATGCCGCCGCCGGCCATCAGCGGGACGATCGACAGCATCTTGGCGCTGGTGCCCAGTTCCAGGATCGGGAACAGGTCGGTCAGGTAGTCGCGCAGGATGTTGCCGGTCACCGAGATGGTGTCCAGGCCGCGCGAGACGCGCTCCAGGGTGTAGCGCATGGCACGAACCTGCGACATGATCTGGATGTCCAGGCCGCTGGTGTCGTGATCCTTCAGGTAGGTCTTGACCTTCTTGATCAGCTCGTTCTCGTGCGGACGGTACGGGTCCAGCCAGAACACGGCCGGCATGCCCGAGTTGCGCGCGCGGGTGACCGCCAGCTTGACCCAGTCGCGGATCGGCGCGTCCTTCACCTGGCACATGCGCCAGATGTCGCCCTGCTCGACGTTCTGCGACAGCAGCACTTCGCCGGTGGCGAGGTCGACGATGTTGGCCACGCCGTCTTCCTGGATTTCGAAGGTCTTGTCGTGCGAGCCGTATTCCTCGGCCTGCTGCGCCATCAGGCCCACGTTCGGGACGGTGCCCATGGTGCGCGGGTCGAATGCGCCGTGCCATTTGCAGAAGTTGATCACTTCCTGGTAGATGCGCGCAAAAGTCGATTCCGGGATCACCGCCTTGACTTCCTTCAGGCGGCCGTCGGCGCCGTACATCTTGCCGCCGGCGCGGATCATGGCCGGCATCGATGCGTCGACGATCACGTCGTTCGGCGAGTGGAAGTTGGTGATGCCCTTGGCCGAGTCGACCATGGCCAGCGCCGGACGGTGTTCCTGGCAGGCGTGCAGGTCGCGCTCGATCTCTTCGCGCTGCGAGGCCGGCAGGTCGGCGATCTTGTTGTACAGGTCGGCCATGCCGTTGTTGACGTTGATGCCGAGGCTGTCGAACAGGGCGCCGTGCTTCTCGAACGCTTCCTTGTAGAACATGCGCACGCAGTGGCCGAACACGATCGGGTGCGAGACCTTCATCATGGTCGCCTTGACGTGCAGCGAGAACAGCACGCCGGTGTTCTTGGCGTCTTCGATCTGCTTCTCGTAGAAGGCCAGCAGGGCCTTGCGGCTCATGAACATCGAGTCGATGATCTCGCCGGCCTGCAGCGCGACCTTCGGCTTCAGCACGATGGTCTGGCCCGACTTGGTGACCAGTTCCATCTTGACGTCGCGGGCGGCGTCCAGGGTCATCGACTTTTCGCCGTGGTAGAAGTCGCCGTGGGTCATGTGCGACACGTGGGTGCGCGATGCCTGCGACCATTCGCCCATCGAGTGCGGGTTCTTGCGTGCGTATTCCTTGACCGCTTTTGGTGCGCGGCGGTCCGAGTTACCTTCGCGCAGGACCGGGTTCACCGACGAGCCGATGCACTTGGCGTAGCGGGCCTTGATGGCCCGCTCTTCGTCGGTCTTCGGGTCGGCTGGGTAGTCCGGCAGGTTGTAGCCCTTGGCCTGCAGTTCCTTGATGGCGGCGGTCAGCTGGCCCACCGAGGCCGAGATGTTCGGCAGCTTGATGATGTTCGCGTCCGGCTCCAGGGTCTTCTTGCCCAGCTCGCTCAAGGCGTCCGGGACGCGCTGTTCCGGGGTCAGGTTTTCCGGGAACTGCGCCAGGATACGGGCGGCGACCGAGATGTCGCTCTGCTCGACCTTGATGCCTGCCGGCTTGGTGAAGGTGCTGACGACAGGCAGGAAGGCGTGGGTCGCCAGCAGCGGGGCCTCGTCGGTCAGGGTGTAGATGATGGTCGGATCACTGCTCATACGCTTTTTCCTCGATGATCGCGCGGGTCGCACGATGTCAAAAACAGGTGGTAACGCTCAGGTCTTGGAGTCGAGACTTCGCGAAGTCTTCTATAAGACATAAGACGGCGTTTCACATTATGCACCAGTATTTTACTGTGCGCCATGGGTTTTGAACTTTAGAGCGCCTGCCGAAGGGGGCGGATTCGGAGCGAGCCCGAGCATATGCGACAAACGACAAAACCCGCCAGGACCGAAGTCGGGCGGGTCTTGCTCTGCACAGAACTGCCTGCGCGGCCTAGGCCGCACGCACCTCGCTAATTAAGCGGACAGTGCCTTCAGGGCAGCAGCCAGGCGGCTCTTGTGGCGGGCGGCCTTGTTCTTGTGGATGATCTTCTTGTCAGCGATGCTGTCGATGGTCGACACGGACTGCTGGAAGATGGTGGTTGCAGCGGCCTTGTCGCCAGCCTGGATGGCCTTGCGAACTGCCTTGATTGCGGTACGCAGGGTCGAACGCTGCGACGAGTTGTGCGCGTTTTGCTTAACTGCTTGACGAGCGCGTTTGCGCGCCTGTGCGGTATTTGCCATGAAATTTCCTAAATCGGGGTCAAGTTGCGTTTGCAAACATTCGCGAGTGAAACTGGCGCCTCATGTCCGACGAGTGCCTGCCCAACGATTCGTGTCTGCTAACAGAATTCAGTACAGCCCACGATTATAGCGAAGGAAAGCGTTTAGGGCAATTCATAATTCAGACATTGTCGCCCCGGAGCACGTGCGGCCGCGCTTTCCGGACTGTTGCCCAAGTATAATCCCGGGCCATGAACCTGCTCCGTACCCTCGCCGCTATTTCCAGCATGACCATGGTGTCCCGCGTCACCGGTCTGCTGCGCGACAGCCTGTTTGCCGCCACCTTCGGCGCCTCGAATTTCACCGACGCCTTCAACATCGCCTTTCGCCTGCCCAACCTGCTGCGCCGGCTGTTCGCGGAAGGCGCGTTCTCGCAGGCCTTCGTGCCGATCCTGACCGAGTACAAGACCAGGCATGGCTCGGCCGCCACCAAGACCCTGGTCGATCATGTGGCCACGGTCCTGATCTGGGCGACGGTGCTCACCAGCCTGCTCGGCATCCTCGGAGCGCCGGTGCTGATCTACCTGATCGGCGGCGGCCTGCAGCGCGAGCCGGCTGCCTTCGACGCCGCGGTGCTCATGACGCGCATGATGTTCCCCTACATCGTCTGCATGGCCTTCGTGGCCCTGGCCAGCGGCGTGCTCAATACCTGGCGCAACTTCAAGATCCCGGCGATCACACCGGTGCTCCTGAACATTTCCTTCATCGTCTCGGCGCTGGTGCTGGCCGATCATTTCGAGCAGCCGATCTACGCGATGGCGGTGGGCGTGTGCGTGGGCGGCCTGGCCCAGGTGGCGATCCAGATCCCGTCGCTGATGAAGCTCGGCATGCTGCCGCGCCTCTCGCTCAACCCCTTGACCGGCCTGCGCGACAGCGGCGTGCGCCGCATGCTCGGCAAGATGGGGCCGGCCGTGTTCGCGGTGTCGGCGGCCCAGATCAGCCTCCTGATCAACACCACCATCGCGGCCAGCCTGGCCGCCGGCGCGGTGACGGCCCTGCAGTACGCCGACCGCCTGATGGAATTCCCTACCGCCCTGCTGGGCGTGGCGCTGGGCACCATCCTGCTGCCGAGCCTGGCCAAGGCGAATACCGAGGGCGACACCCAGGAATACTCCTCGCTGCTGGACTGGGGCCTGCGCCTGACCTTCCTGCTGGCCCTGCCCTCCTCGGTCGGCATGGCGACGCTGGCGGTGCCGATGATCGCCACCCTGTTCCACTATGGCGTGTTCAGCGCCGCCGACGTGTCCCACTCGGCGCTGCCGCTGATGGCCTACAGCGCCGGCCTGCTCGGCTTCATCCTGGTCAAGACCCTGGCGCCGGCCTTCTATGCGCGCCAGGAAGTGCGCACCCCGGTCAAGATCGCGGTCGGCGTGATGGTGGCGACCCAGCTGCTCAACCTCGTGTTCGTACCGCTGTTCGGGGTGGCGGGCCTGGCGCTGTCGATCGGCGTGGGCGCCTGCGTCAACGCGGCTTTTCTCTACACCGGGCTGCGCCGGCGCCACATCTACGTGCCGCAGCCGGGCTGGGGTAAGTTCTTCCTCAAGCTGCTGGTCGCGGTGAGCGTGATGGGCGCCGTGTCCTGGTTCGGCCAGGCCCAGTTCGACTGGATCGCGCTGCGCGCCACGCCGCTGCTGCGGGCCGGCGCGCTGGCGGCGATCATCGCGGTGGCCGCTGCCGCCTATTTCGCGGTACTGCTGGCGCTGGGCTTCCGGCCGCGCGACTTCAAGCGCCGCGCCAAATAAGCGCCGCCCGGGACCGCCGACCCTGGTCCCGGTGATGCTTGTCGGCAGCCCACGGTGCGCAGTTGGGGAGCTTTCTGCGCACGCCTGTCGAAGATCAAGCGATCCCACGAGGGGAAGGCTTTATGCTGTTCGGTACCGCGTTGCGCCGCTGACTTTACCGTCACGGCGCGCCGGCTTGGTTCTTCGAGATCAACGGCACCGAGAGGCCACTCCCGCACGGAATCCGGAATGCCCTACCAACAGCATGCGCAACAGCCATCGGCGGCCGACGCGCCCGCCGTCTCCGTCGTCATCCCCGTCTACAACGAGGAAGCGGTCCTGGCCAGGCTGTTCGCCCGCCTGTATCCCGCCCTGGACGCGCTTGGCCTGCGCTACGAGATCGTCTTCATCGAAGACGGCAGCCGCGACGCTTCGGCGGCAATCCTGACCGAACAGTACCGGCGGCGCCCGCGCGAGACCCGCGTGCTCCTGCTCAACGGCAACTACGGCCAGCACATGGCGATCCTCGCGGGCTTCGAACAGGCCCGCGGCGAGATCGTGGTCACGCTCGACGCCGACCTCCAGAATCCCCCCGAAGAAATCCCCAAGCTGCTGGCCTGCATGCGCGCAGGGCACGATTACGTCGGATCGATCCGCCGCCGGCGCCAGGATTCCGCCTGGCGCCGGCTGTGCTCGCGCCTCATGAACCGGCTGCGGGCGAAGATCACCAGCATCCGCATCACCGACCAGGGCAATATGCTGCGGGCCTACGGCCGCAACGTGGTCGAGCTGGTCAAGCTGTGCGGCGAGGTCAACACCTTCGTGCCTGCGCTCGCCTACCGTTTCGCCCGCAATCCGGCCGAGATCGTGGTCGAACACGAGGCGCGCACGGCCGGGCGCTCCAAATACGGCTTGTACGGCCTGATCCGCCTGAACTTCGACCTGATCACCGGCTTTTCGCTGGTGCCGCTGCAGTGCTTTTCGCTGCTGGGCATGGCCATGTCCTTGCTGTCCGGGCTGCTCGTGCTGGTGCTGGCGCTGCGCCGCCTCGCCTTCGGCGCCGAAGCCGAAGGCGTCTTCACGCTGTTCGCGATCGCCTTTTTCTTCAACGGCATCATCCTGTTCGGCATCGGGCTGGTCGGCGAGTACGTCGGCCGCATCCATCAGCAGGTGCGGGCGCGGCCACGCTACGTGGTGGCCGCCATCCTGCAGGACACGCCCGGACCGGACAAATATACGGACAAAAATGCGCAGGCATGCGCACGCTGTCGATAAGGGGACACCATGCGCTCTCCACCCAGGCGCATCGTCGCCTTTGCCTACCACGACGTCGGGGTGCGCTGCCTCAAGGTGCTGCTCGCCGGCGGGGTCGATATCGCCCTGGTCGTCACCCATCGCGACGACCCGGGTGAAAACACCTGGTTCGGTTCGGTGGCGGCGCTGTGCCGGCTGGAAGGCATTCCCTGCATCATGCCGGAAGCCGGCGCGCCCGAACTGCCGGCCCGCATCGAGCAAGCACGCCCGGACCTCATCTTCAGCTTCTACTATCGCCACCTGCTGTCCCAGGCCGTGCTGGAGCTGGCGCCGGGCTTCAACATGCATGGCTCGCTGCTGCCGCACTACCGCGGCCGCGCCCCCGTCAACTGGGCAGTCCTGCATGGCGCCAGCGAGACCGGCGCCACGCTGCACGAAATGACGGCCCGGCCGGACGCCGGCCCGATCGTGGCGCAGCAGGCGGTGCCGATCCTGCCCGACGATACCGCCTTCGAGGTGTTCGGCAAGGTCGTCGTCGCGGCCGAAATGGTCCTGGTGAAGGCCTTGCCGGCGCTGCTGGCAGGCCGCGCGCCGCGCCTACCCAACGAACTGATCCGGGGCAGCTACTTTGGGGGGCGCCGGCCGGAAGACGGCAGGATCGACTGGTCCCTCCCCGCGCAGCAGGTCTACAACCTGCACCGCGCGGTCGCGCCTCCCTATCCCGGGGCCTTCACCGAGGTCGGCGGGCGCCGCTGCGTGATCGAGCATGCGCGCCTGGCGAAGGGATCACTGCGCCCCCCCGCCGCGCCCGGGCTGGCGGTGGTCGACGGCGCCATCCTCGGCATCTGCGGCGATGGCCATGCACTGGCCATCCACAGCCTGCTGGCCGATGGCCGGCGCATCGGACCGGCCGAACTGGACGCCCTGCTCACCAAGCCGGGCTGACATGGCGCTGCTCGTCCTCAAGGTCGACGTCGACACCTTGCGCGGCACCCGCGAAGGCGTCCCGAGGCTGGTACGCATGCTCGCCGCGCGCGGCGCCGGCGCCAGCTTCCTGTTTTCGCTCGGCCCGGACCACACGGGCCGGGCGCTGCGGCGCGCGCTGCGGCCTGGCTTCCTCGGGAAGGTCGCGCGCAGCTCGGTCGTGAGCCATTACGGCATCAAGACCCTGATGTACGGGGTGCTGCTGCCCGGTCCCGATATCGGCAAGGCGGCCGGCGCCGACATGCGCTGTGCACGCGATGCCGGTTTCGAATGCGGCATCCACGCCTGGGATCACGTGGCCTGGCAGGATCGCGCACGCACGGGCGACCCTGCCTGGACCGGCCGCATGATGGAAGCCGCCGAACGGCGCTACGTCGAGGTGTTCGGCGCGGCGGCGCCCACCTGCGGGGCTGCCGGCTGGCAGATGAACCCGCATGCCTTTGCCCGCCACGACAAGGCCGGCTACCGCTATGCCTCCGATGGCCGCGCCCTGCTGCGCGACGACGGCACCCTGCTCGACCCGCGCTCCGGCCCCTACCGCCTGCCGGGCGGATCCTGCATCCAGATGCCCACGACCCTGCCGACACTGGACGAACTGCTCGGGCGCACGATCGGCGGCCGGCGGCTCGACGGGAGCAATGTTGCCGCTCACCTGCTGCAGCTGACGGCGAACCGGCATCGCGACCACGTGTATACCCTGCATGCCGAACTGGAGGGCCAAAGGCTGGCGCCGGCTTTCGAACACCTGTTGGCCGGCTGGGCGGCCCAGGGCTACCGCTTGGCGTCGATGGCCGCCTACCACGAGACGGTCCGGCAAGCCGTGCTGCCGGAACTGGCGCCATGCTGGGGCACGGTGCCCGGGCGCTCGGGCGAGCTGATCATCGACAGGGCGCCACGCTGAGGGCCCTGCCCCCGCTGCCAGCCGGCCCGGTTCATGGCCCGTTGCTCATGGCCCCGTGCTCATGGGCCGTTAGTCAGGGCACGGGCCTGGGTGACCTGGTCGCGATAGGCATCGAAGATGCGGCGCAGCACTTCTTCCAGGCCCGTGCGTGGGGACCAGTCCAGGTCGGCCTGGGTATTGTCGATCTTCGGCACGCGCTGCAGCACGTCCTGGTAGCCGGCGCCGTAATAGACGCAGGAACTGGTCTCGACCAGCCGCACCTTGCCGGCCATCTCGGCATACTCGGGATACTCCGAGGCCAGGGCCAGCATCATATTGGCCAGCTCGCGGATCGAGCAGTTGTTCGCCGGATTACCGATGTTGTAGATCTGACCGCTGGCCTTGCCGTCCGTATTGCGTATGATGGCCTGCAAGGCGTCGATGCCATCGTCGACGTAGGTGAAGGTCCGCTTCTGCTCGCCCCCATCCACCAGGTGGATCGCTTCCCCGCGCACGATATGGCCGAGGAACTGGGTCAGCACGCGCGAACTGCCCTCTTTCGCCGCATGGATCGAATCCAGGCCAGATCCGATCCAGTTGAAAGGACGGAACAGCGTGAAGTTCAGGCCGGCCATGCCGTAGCCCCAGATCACGCGATCCATCAGCTGTTTGGCGCAGGCGTAGATCCAGCGCGGTTTGTTGATCGGGCCATAGACGAGTTCGGAGCACTCCGGATCGAACTCGGCATCGCGGCTCATGCCATACACTTCCGAGGTCGAGGGAAACACCAGGTGCTTGCCGTACCTGGCTGCCCAGCGCACGATCGGCAGGTTGGCCTCGAAATCGAGCTCGAACACGTGCAGCGGGTCCCTGACGTAGACCGCCGGTGTCGCCACCGCCACCAGCGGCAGGATCACGTCGCATTTCTTGACGTGGTACTCGACCCATTCCAGGTTGATGGTGATGTCGCCTTCGAAGAAGTGCATGCGCCGCTGCCCCAGCAAATCGGCGATGCGGTCGCTGTGCATGTCCATGCCATACACTTCCCAGTCGGTCGTTCGCAGGATGCGCTGCGACAGGTGATGGCCAATGAAGCCGTTGACGCCAAGGATGAGGATTTTTTTCATCATGTTTCCAGGCTGTGGATGGCGGCGCTGTCTCGCACTCAGCGATTGGTGATGATGCTGCGGCGCGCATCCGATGCGACCAGGCGCAAGGGCAGTTGCCGGTGCCGCAGCTCGCGCAGCACGCTTGGCGACACGATCGCGAGTGCCGGCCGGTTCTGCCGCCAGCGCCGCTCGAACTCGGCGATGGAGGCGATCGCCAGGCCGGGCTCCTGGCGCAGGCCGAAGTCGAACTCGTCCCGGTAGTTCACCAATACGACGGTCCGCTGCAGATAAAAACTCAGGGATTGTTCGTAGGTCCCCACCGAATAGACGATGCTGTCGGCCCGTAGTTCGGCGCGCATGGCCGGTACCAGCGCGGTTCCCGCGCGCAGGCGTCCGATCGGTTCGTATCCCGCCAGCAGGAGCTGGACCGAGACGAAGCCGGCCACCGCCAGTGCCAGCACCACGCCATCGCGGCGCATCCGCAGCGCGCAGTACAGCCCAAGCGCGCCACCGGCCAGCGCCGCCAGGCCGGCGCCGACTATCCACGGCTGGCAGGCCGCGTACGCCGCGGCCTCGCCGGCGCGTATCTTCAGGCGCCCGTGCATCGGACCGAACACCAGCAAGAGGAGGCCCAGCAGGCACAGCACGGCGGCGCCGGCGGCCAGGTGGCGGCGCCCGGCCTCGGCGAGAAACAGCGCGATCAGCAGGGCCAGGGCCGGAAAGACCGGCAGGATATAGCCCGGCAGTTTGGAACTGGAGGCGCTGAAGAAGACGAGGGTAAACAGCACCCAGGCCAGCACCAGCACGCGGGGCTGGAACCGGCCGGCGCCGCGCCGCACCGCCGCCAGGCTGTGCGGCAGCACGCCGAGCCAGGGAATGCTGCCCATCGCCAGCAAGGCCAGGAAGAACCACCATGGGGCTTCGCGGCGATGCTCCTTGAACAGGAAGCGCTCGACGTGTTCGTGGATGAAGAAGAACCGCGGGTGCTCCGGATTGTGCATCCAGACCAGCACGAACCAGGGTGCAGCGATGGCGAGGAACAGCAGGCCGCCGCTGACCGGGTACAGGCGGCGCCACGCCAGTGGGTCACGCATGGCGAGCGCATGGCAGGCGAGCGCCCCGGCCGGCAACACGATGCCGACCAGGCCCTTGGACAGCACGGCCAGCGCCATGGCCGCCCAGCATGCCAGCATCCAGCGATGCCGCTCGGCCGGCGCCGCCCCGTCGCGCTGGGCCAGCAGCAGGCAGCACAGCGCCAGCGTGGTCATGCCCGCCAGGCCCATGTCCAGAGAACTGATCTGGCTGCAAGCCACCCAGTACAGGCTGGAACCGAGGACCGCGGCGGCGTACAGGCCGACGCGGGGCCCGTACAGGCGCCGGGCCGTCCAGCCGGTCATGCCGACGCCGGCCAGCCCGGCCAGGCAGCTCCACAGGCGTGCCTGCCATTCGCCCAGGCCGAACAGCTAGAAGGACAGCGCCGTCATCCAGGTCTGCAGCGGCGGCTTCTCGAAATACTTGATGCCGTTCAGGCGCGGCGTGATCCAGTCTTTGCTCACGAACATTTCGCGCGCCATTTCGGCGTAGCGTCCCTCGTCGGGCGGCACCAGGGTGCGCAAGCCCAGCACCGAGCACAAGACGAGGACGAAGCCCGCGCCCAGCGTCCAGGGCAGGATCCGTGTCCAGGCTGGCGGTGCCCGCAGCGCGGCGGTGCTGGCATGGGATAAGGCAGGCATGTGAGGAAGTCTCGGAAGTCCAGGCGCTGTCCATTGTCGTCGCGTCGCAGTGCCTGGATTTGAGCCTGCTCTATCGTCGCCGGGAACCGCGGCGCTCCCTGTCGGGACAGCGTCCTAGTGGCCCGAGTCCTGCGATTGGCCCGGCGGCTCCTTCGGTTCCTTCGGTTCCGTCGCTTCGTCCGCCTCGGCCGGCTTGTCGGGCGCCGGCTCCTCCGCGGGCGGCTCGTCCCGCGCCGCTTCCGGCTCCGGCACGGGCGGTGGCGGCTCGGCGGCGGGCGGCGCTGCCGGTGTCTGCGGCGCCGGCGGCGCCGGCGGTGCGGCGCCCGGCTGTGGCTGCGGCGCCATGGCCGGCGGCTGAAGCGGCGCCGCCGCGCCCTGCTGCTCGGCCATGAACTTCCAGTCGGCGATGTGTTCGCGGTTCCCGAAGCCGGGGAAGCGTTGGTCGAAATTGGCCACCTTGAGCGGCCTTGCCTGCGACAGGCTGTACACGCCCAGGATGCGCCCGCCGTCACCCGCCCGCACCAGTCCCCATTCGTCCTTGCCGCTGACCGGGTCGACGAAGATCTTGCGCAGGTGCCGGCGCGGATTCGGAAAACGCGTGTCGCGCAGCAGTTCCTGCAAGGTCAATGGCTGGGCCGGCTGGCCGCGCGGCGTCGCTTCGGCATAGGTCCGCAGCGCCGTGCTGAACTGATAGCCGATCTCGAGCAGCTCCTGCTCCGCATGGGCGCGCTGCAGCAGCGAACCGATCTTCAGCGTGGCCGCGCCGACCATGCCCAGGATGAAGACGAAGATGATCAGGCCGAGGTAGGTGAAGCCGGCCTGGCGGCGGGCGCGCACCGCTACCACTCCGCGTAGGGCGTGCCCTTGCGGCCCTTGCCCGGCGCGCCGCTCCTGATGTTGCCGACTTCGCCCTGCTCTTCCTCCTGCGGCGGCTCCACGATCCAGCTCTCGCGGCTCTCGGTAATCGGGTCCATCGGCAGCTCGCGCAAGTACTTCTTCTCGACCAGTTGCTCGAGCGAATCCGGATAGCGCCCGGTGTCCGCCCGGTACTGGTCGATGACCGCGCGCGTATTGCGCAGGTTCTCTTCGAGGATGCTGTCGCGGGTGGCGTCGATGCTCGGGAAGAAGCGCGGCACCGCCAGCGTCAACAGCAGGGCCACGATGCCGAGCACCACCAGCAGTTCGATCAGGGTGAAGGCGCGCAGGCGCGTGAGCTTGGACATCGGATTCACCACTTGTTGTAGGGAGTGCCGTTCAGGGCCGTTTTCCCGGACATCGAGTACACGTCGTAGACGTCGTCGCCCTCCTTCGGCTCGTGCGCTTCGCTGGCATAGCTGCGCTTGCCCCAGGTCTCGGCATTCGATACCGCCGGATCGGCGTGGAAGGGGTCGCGCGGCAGCCGGCGCATGAAGTAGATCTGCGCCTGTTTCGGACTCTTCTGGTCGCGCACGCCCTCGACCAGCATCTCCAGGCGCGGCGGGTAGCCGGTGGCGCCCGCGGCCTTGGCCACGCGGCCCTCGTCGCTGGCCTTCTTGTAGGCGTCGATGCCGGCGCGGATCTCGCGCAGGGCGCGGCGCAGCTCCACCTCGTCGCGGCGCTGGGCCGTGACCTGGGCCACCGGCACCACCAGCGTTCCCAGCAGGGCCAGGATCGCCAGCGTCACCAGGAGCTCGATGAGGGTGAAGCCGCGCATGGACATCAGTTCTGCGTGGCCGGGTTCGCGGGCGGCGGCGGCGCCACCGGGACCACCTGCAGGTTGGGCGCGGGCGCGGTCGCCGACGGCGGCGGACCGGATTGCGGCGAGCCGCTCTGCGGCGTGACGGGCAGCTGCGAGGGCGGCACCGAGATCGGGCGATCCGGCGCTCCGGCGGCCGGCGACCCGGCGGCCGGCGCAGGTGCTGCCGGGGCAGTGCCCTGCACCGTCGCGGCGGCACGGACAGCCGCAGCGGGCGCCAAGGCGCGCGCCGTGCTGTCCGGACGGCGCCGGAAGCTGGCCTCGGTGCCGGCGCCGAACTCGGAGACCGCGGCGGCCGGGCGCTGCACCGTGCGCACCAGGCGCGGGGTAATCGACAGCACGATCTCGGTGCGGTCGCTGGTGTCGCGCGTGCTGCCGAACAGGCGGCCGACGATCGGCAGGTCGCCGATGCCCGGCAGCTTGCTGCCGCTGGAGCGGTCCTCATTGCTGATCAGGCCGGCCAGCACCTGGTTCTCGCCATCCTTGAGCTGCAGGAAGGTGGTCGCCGAGCGGGTGCCGATGCGGTAGGCCACGGTGCCGGAGTTGGTCCGCACCGAGTCGCCCAGGGTGCTGACCTCGAGCGAGATGCGGATGCCGACCTCGTTGTTCAGGTAGATGGTGGGTTCGACGTTCAGGGTCAGGCCGACGTCGATGTAGTTGACCGACTCGGAGGCGAAACCGCCCACGCCCGACGAGATCGTGGTCGAGATGTTGGGGATCTTGTCGCCGATGACGACCTTGGCCTTTTCCTTGTTGCGCACGCGGATGCGCGGATTGGCCAGGATATTCGAGTCGCCGTCGGTCTTGTTGGCATTGACGGTGGCGGTGAGGTCGCTGACGACGCCGATGTTGCCGCGGTTCAGGCCGCGCAGCTGGTCGATCGAGACCGGCTCGCCATCGAGGTTCGCCAGCGGCGTGAAGGACACCGACTTCGGCCATGCGATGCCGAGGTCGACCAGGCGGCTGCGCTTGATCTCCAGCACCTCCACTTCCAGCATCACTTCCGGCTCGGGTACGTCCTGCAGCGCCACCAGCTGGGTCGCCACGCGCACCGCTTCCGGGCTGTCGCGCAGGATCACCAGGTTGAGCTTCTCGTCCACCACCACGTCGCGCGACTTGAGGATGGTCTTGAAGGTGTTGGCGATGTTCTTGGCGTCGGCATTGGCCAGGAAGAAGGTCTTGACCGTCATCTCCTGGTATTCCTTCAGCTTGGCCGCCACGTTCGGGTAGATCAGGATGGTGTTGCTGTCCATGACCTGGCGCTCGAGCTGGTTGGTCATCAGGAGGTAGTAGACCGCCGCCTCGACCGTGCTGTTCTTCAGGAAGATCGAGCTGCGCTGGTCGGCCTTGACGTCCTTGTCGAACACGAAGTTCAGGCCGGCGTGGCGCGAGATGACTTCGAAAATCTGCTTCAGCGGGGCATCGCGGAATTCCAGGCTGATCGGCTTGCGGAAGGACGCGGCCAGCGCCGCTTCCCCGGCAGGGCTTGCCGCCGCCTTCTCGTCCACCTCCAGCATCAGGAGGCGCGCCGGCTCGTGCGCCGGGCGCTCGGTCAGGATCGCCGACAGCTTCTGGCGCGCGGTGTCGAACTCGCCCTTGTCGAACGCGCTGCGCGCCTCCTGCAGCAGGATGCCGTGGCGGCGGTCGGCCTCGACCTGGCGCAGGCCGGCTCTGGCGCGCTCGTTGGCCGGATCGAAGGCCAGCACGCGGCGGTAATCCTCCAGCGCCTGCTCGACCTGGTTGTTGGCGAGCGCGCTTTCCGCCTGCTGGACCAGGCGGTTGGCCGCCGTGTCGCGCGCGCGCAGCCAGGCGGTCCGGTACTGGGGGTTGCCCGGGTCGGCGGCCACCGCCTCCTGGTATTTCGCCAGCCCGGCCGCCACCTGGTCCTGCGCCACCAGTGCATTGCCTTCCTGGTAGGCGCGCTGGCCGGCGCAGCCGCCGATCAACACCGCCGCCAGGGCCATGCCCAGCACATGTGCCTTCGTGGGCGAAACTAAGCGAAGCATCAGTCGAACACTCCAATATTGAGCTGCTGAACCTGGTTCAGCGGCAGGTAAGTCAGGGTCAGCACCGGCGGCCTGATCGCGTCGACGCGGTACATGCCGTCGATGACGGTGTTCTCGCGCACGAGATGGGTACGGTCGCCGCGGGCCAGGTAGATCTCCCAGACGCCGTCCTGCAGCGACTTGCCGATGAAGGTGAAGGGCAAGGGCGGCGCAGTCGGCGGCGGCGGCGGCGGCGCGGGGGCCGGCGGCGGGGGCGGCGGGGTCCAGTCCTGGCGCGCGAACACACCATTCCCGTCCCCGTCGAAGCGGTCGTCGCCGTCGCCGATCAGCACCTCGCGCGGGACCAGGCGCAGGATCGCCACGGTGTTCTCCGACGCCTTGTCCGGCCTGGTTTGCGGGTCTGGTGCGCCAGCGCCGGACGCCGGCGCCCGCGCGCGCTCGACCGGTTCGGCCACCACGTCCTCGGGACTGTTGTCGCCGAAGACCGCCAGGACGGCGGCGGCCACCAGGGCCACGCCCATCGCGATATGGCGCGGCTTCATCGCGGCGCTCCCGGCGTCGCGGACTGGTAGAGCGTCAGGCGCAGGCGCGCCTCCACGGCCTCGTTGCCGATCGCGTCGCGCCGGAACGCCACGTCGTCGAGCGAGGCATGCGGCAGCGCGCGCAGCGCGTCGAAGGCGAACTGCCAGATCGCGCCGTAGCGGCCCGTCACCGGCAGCGTGATCTGGTAGGTGAAGAAGCGCCCTGCCCGGTCCTGGCTGCCGCGGTACTCGCCCTGGCGCAGGGTCAGGCCGTTCTTCTCGGCCAGCGCGAACAGGGTCTTGAGCTGGCGTTCGACCTTGCCGCGCTCGCCCAGCGATGCATAGAAATGCGCCAGGTTCTGGTCGGCGCTCGGCGCGGGCGCCGCAAGCGCCCTGGGCGCCGGCGGCGGCATGGCGGCCTGACGGCGCGCCGTTTCGTACTGTTCGTCGAGGCCGGCCAGCGCCCGCAGCATCAAGAAGATCGCCACCGTGACGCCCAATGCCAGCGCGATTGCGCCGGCCACGACCGGATTCGTGCGACGCAGCGCCAGCACGATGCGCAGCCACAGCGCGGACAGGTTCAGGTCCTTCATTGGCTGCCCCCGCCCGTACCCCATTGGGCACTGATCTGGAAGCGCAGCGGCCGGTTCGGCTCCTGCTCGGCGATCTCGTGGCGCACCAGGGCGCTCGAGGCGAACCAGCCCTGCTCTTCCATCTTCGCCACGTAGGCCAGCATGTCGTCGCTGTTCTTCGCCTCGGCCGTGATGCGCAGGGTGCGGCGCTTGGCGTCCGGCTCCAGCGCCAGCAGGGCAACGTTGCCCGGCGTGGCGGCCCGCACCGCTTCGACCAGGTCGCGCCACGGCAGGTTGAGCTGCATGACGGCGTCGTTGACGGCCTGGGCCTGGGCCTCGGACACGGTGAACTTCGGCGCCGCCGCCACCGGCAACGGACGCACGGCGCTCGGGCGTGCGGCGATGGCGGCCTGCAGCGCCTCCAGCTGCGCGCGCTCTTCCTGGTAGTTGACGACCTGCGATACCAGCCCGAAGCACAGGCAGGCGGTGGGCACCAGCAGGGCGGCGAAGCGCGGCGGCACCCGGAACAGGGCGCGCCGCAGCGTGCGCGGCGCAAAATCGATGTCGGTGCGCTTCATGATGCGATCCCGGTGCGCGCCAGGCGCACGTGCAGTGGCCAGTCGGCGCTGTCGTCTTCCAGCAGGGTGCAGGCGAATTTCAGCCGGCCGGCCGCGCTGGCCCAGCCTCCAGGTGCCGCGCCGCACAGCTGGATGCGCTCCGGCCGCCCCACCCCGAGCCGCAATGCCTCACGCGCGACGTGGGCTTCCAGCCAGTCGCGGTCGGCCCCTTGCGGGATCAAGGCGGTGCGCACCGCGGCCAGGGAACTGCCCTCGTAGGCGGCGATCGACAGCACGCCGCCATGCACCAGGCCGAACCAGGCGCCCGGACGGCGCTCGCGGCGCCAGGCGTTCATCGCGGCCACGAACTGCGGCGCCACCTCGACCAGGTGGAAGCGGTGCTCGCGCCCCAGGGACTCCAGCAGCCCCAGCAGCGCTTCCGGCGCGGCGGCCGCCAGGAAGGGACGCGCCGCATCCCAGTCGGCGCTGATGCGCCACTCGAGCGGGGGCGCGCCGAACAGGTGCTGGTGGCGCAGCGCCGCGGCGGCCCGCAGGTCGCCCATGCGCGTCGCTCCCGGCGGCGGCGGCACCTGCCACATGCGCACCAGCTCGTCGGCCAGCACCACGCTCACCGGCCAGCGGCGCGGATCGCATTCGCCCAGCAGCGCGCGCAGGCCCTTGCCCAGCGCATCCGGGGCGCCGGCTTCGAGCGGCAGCAAGCGCAACACCTCGGCGCCCGCGCGCGGCCAGCCGCTCACGCGCAGCAGCGCCAGGCCGTCGGCGGCCACCCCCAGGCGCAGGGACTGTCCGAACTTCCTATGCATGCAAGGTCACCCGCTTGATCTCGTCGATGGTGGTGGCGCCGCGCCTGACCAGGTCGAGCGCGGCCAGGCGCAGGCTGCGGGTGCCGTTGGCGTGGGCCGCGGCCTTGATGCGGCGGATCGGCTGCTTGTCGACGATCAGCTCGCGGATCTCGTCGTTCAGGGTCAATATCTCGGCGATCGAACGGCGTCCGCGGTAGCCGGTGCCGCGGCAGTCGCCGCAGCCCTTGCCGCGCATGAAGACGTAGCCCTCGACATCCTCGCGCGCCAGGTGTACCGAGGCCAGTTCCGCCGCGTCGGGCTGGTAGCGCGCCGCGCAGTGCGGGCAGTTCATGCGGATCAGGCGCTGGGCCCAGATGCCGTTCAGGGCCGACACGAAGGCGTAAGGATCGATGCCCATGTGGGTGAAACGGCCGAACACGTCGAACACGTTGTTGGCGTGGACGGTCGTCAGCACCAGGTGGCCGGTCAGCGCCGACTGCACCGCGATCTCGGCGGTCTCGCGGTCGCGGATCTCGCCGACCATGATCTTGTCGGGGTCGTGGCGCAGGATCGAACGCAGGCCCTTCGCGAAAGTCAGGCCTTTCTTCTCGTTGACCGGGATCTGCAGGATGCCCGGCAGCTGGTACTCGACCGGGTCCTCGATGGTGATGATCTTCTCGCGCCCGTTGTGGATCTCGGTGAGCGCCGCGTACAGGGTGGTGGTCTTCCCCGAGCCGGTCGGACCGGTCACCAGGAGCATGCCGTAGGCTTCTTGCGCCAGCGCGCGCAGCGAGGCCAGCGAAGGCGCGTCGAAGCCCAGGGCTTCGAGCGTGAGCGCGCCATAGGACTCGATCATGGCGCGCTTGTCGAGGATACGGATCACCGCGTCCTCGCCATGGATGCTGGGCATGATCGAGACGCGCAGGTCGATGTCGCGTCCGCCGGACTCGACCCGGAAGCTGCCGTCCTGCGGGATGCGGCGTTCGGCGATGTCGAGCTCGGCCAGCACCTTCAGGCGCGAGATGATGTGCTCGGCCAGCTCGATGCCGCCCACCGTGGCCGCGTGGTCGAGCACCCCGTCGACGCGGTATTTCACGGCAAGGCCGCCGGCCGTGCTCTCCAGGTGGATGTCGGAGGCGCCGGCCTTGAGCGCGTCGTAGAGCGTCGAATTGACCAGCTTGACGGCCGGGCTGCCGCTTTCCGACACCGAGGCGAAGGACAGCACCTGGGCCGTCTTGCCGTCGCGCCGGGCCTCGGCATCGCCGCCCACCAGGCTGTCCACCGCGCGCGCCGATTCCTCCTGCTTGGACAGATAGGCCTGGATATCGGACTGCAGCGCCAGGCACAGGTCGAGCGGACGGCTGGCGGTGGCGCGCGCCTGGGCCCCGAGCCAGGTCTGCAGGTCGAGGTCGAAGGGATCGGACAGCACGCCCGTCAGGCGCCCGGCCGCGTCGCGCAGCAGCACGCAGTGGCGCGCCATGGCCGCGGCCAGCGGCAGCAGGTCGAAGGCCGGAGACTGGGCCAGCATGGCGGCGGTTTCCATCACCGGCAGCGCGAACGGTGCCGCCAGCTCGCGGATGATGCCGCGCGGCTCGAGCCCGGTCAGTCCCTCGAGTTCGGCCACCAGGCCGCGCCGCGACACGGCCGCCTGCGCACGGGCGCGCGCCAGCAGCGCGGGATCGAGCAATTTATCCTGCGGCGCGTTCAAGACATGTCTCCGGCAAGATCGAAAATCGGCATGTAGAGCAGCACCACGATGGCGCCCACCACCAGCCCGATGGCCGCCATCAGGAGCGGCTCGAAAGTACGGGTGAAGCGGTCGATCCAGCGTGTGATCTCGCCGTCGTAGAAGGCGGCCGACTGGGTCAGCATGGGTCCCATGTCGCCGGTGCGCTCGCCCACGCGCAGCATGCGCAGCGAGATCGGCGTCGTCAGGCCGTTGGCTTCGAACGCATTGGACAGCGGCTGGCCGGATTCGATGGCGGCGCGCGCATGCAGCAGACCCTTGCGCACGCTGCCGGACACCATCGGATGCACGGTCTCGATGGCGCCGACGATGGTGATGCCGCCTTCGGTCAGCATGCCGAGGGTCAGGTAGAGGCGCGACAACTCATAGATGCGGGCGCGCTCGCCGATGCCGGGCAGGCGCACCAGGAGGCGGTTGATACCGCCGCTGCGCACCATGTGACGCACGCCGGCGAAGGCTGCCACGATGGCCAGCAGCGCCGCGACCAGGATCGCGCTGCCGTGCCTGGAGGCGAACTGGCCCCAGTCGAGCAGCAGCTGCGACATCCAGGGCAGCGTGCGCCCTGCCCCCTGGTAGACCTCGGCGAACTTGGGCACCACGTAGCCGATCAGGAAGGCGCTCACGCCGCCGCCCACCAACAGCAGGATCACCGGATAGATGGAAGCGCTGACGATCTTGGCGCGCACCAGGTCGATGCGCTGCTGGTAGTCGATGTAGCGCGCCAGGGCCCGCGGCAGGTCGCTGGTGCCTTCGGCGGCGCGCACGATGCCGACGTAGAGCGGCGGGAACAAAGCGGGTTGGGCGGCCAGCACGCTGGAAAAGCGCTTGCCCTCGCGCAGGCCGGCGAGCAGGCGTTCGAGCACGCCGCGCGCGCCCGGGCTGGCTTCCTTCTCGAGCAGCGCTTCCAGGCCCTCGACGATGCCCAGGCCCGCGTTGAGCAGGGCCAGGAGTTCCTGGCTGAACAGGACCAGCGACAGCTTGCCGCCGCCCTGGCGCCCGAAGCGCAGGCCGGCGAAGGGCGAGCTGCGCGCCGGTTCGACGGCGCTGACGAACAGCCCGCGCGCCTCGACCTGACGGCGCGCGTCGAGCGCGTCGGCGGCATCGACGACCAGGTTCGAGATCGACATGTCGGGCGCAAGGGTGCGAACGGCGAACTGCATGAAAGCGGGCCCGGCTGAGTTTCAGGTCTGGACGGTCAGGAACGGCGGCGTGCTGGCAAGACGCGTTCAGTTCGACGAAATATCGGCATTGTCGCCGGTGCCGCCCGGCTGGCCATCTTTACCGAGGGACAGGATTTCGTATTCACCCTTGCTGCCCGGCGAACGATACTGGAACGGACGGCCCCAGGGATCCTGCGGCACGCCCTTCTTCAGGTAGGGGCCGTTCCACTTGGCGCCCGCGCTCGGCGGCGCGGCCATCAGGGCATTCAGGCCTTCCTCCGCGCTGGGGTAGCGGCCGACGTCGAGGCGGTAGGTGTCGAGCGCCTTGTCGAAGGCGTCGATCTGCGCCTTCGCCACCGTCACTTCGGACTTGCCGAGCTGCGAGAAATACTTGGGGCCGACATAAGCTGCGAGCAGGCCGATGATCACGATCACCACCAGCAGTTCAAGCAGGGTGAAGCCTGCCTGGGCGCCACGCGCGCGGCGCGGCGCGGCCCGCTGTCCGGCATGCTGTTCCAATACTAAATGCATCGACCGACTCCTATTGCACATACGAAAACCTTGGCATGGAAGGCTAACACGGCGCTCGATGCCAAGACAACATTTCTTTATTTTTTGCCATCGACAGCCACGATTGCAGCCACGCGGCGCCTCCCGCTTGCGCGAGCGCTGCGCGGCGCTCAGCGCGCCGCCGCCGGCGCCGCTGCCCCCAGCTGGCAGCTGCCGCTGACGCATACCGCCCCCGGGTCGGGCAGGTGGCGGCAGATGGACATCATGCCGCCCGCCTTGTTGGCGGCCTGACGCTCGGCCTGGTACTGCTCGCCCAGGGCGCGCAGGGCTTTCTCGTCGGTGCCCGACATCGAATACGGCAGGTAGCCCTCCGGACCGCCGCAAGCCATGGCCCCGACCGGCAGGGTGCGGCACTGGCCGGACTCGGTGCAGGCGCCGCCCCCGGCCAGCGCGCGCAGGCGCGCCAGGGTGTCGCCGCCGCTAGCCCCGCCGGCGCTGGCGCCTGCCGGCGCCGGAATGGCCTTGCGGCCGGGATCCTGGGCCTGGCTGGCGCAGGCGGAACAGGCGAGCAGGAAGATAAGGATGAGTTTTCGCATACGTTCATCTTCCCTGCTTGCCAACATGTGGTCAAGCGAATCCCTGCACGCATGGCCCGGCTGGCCACGATGACCGGAAAAGCGAGGACACGTCGTTGCACAGCAACACTCAATCGTTGCCGCAGAACATCAATTTCCCACAAGAACTTTTTATTTCCTTAAAAACAGATGTACGAACTGTCGCCAAAACCCGCCAACTTCGCGCATTTCTGTTTCTAAATCTTAATATTTGCTGTTCACTAACGAAAATAATTGAGCACTGGAAAAATTTACTCACTACAATAGGATTCGTTACAGACGAGCTTGCTCAACAGACAGACCATGAACATCTCCTTCCGTACTTTCTCCGCCATCGCCCTGACCGCCCTCCTGACCGCCTGCGGCGCGGGCCAGCAGGAGACCCAGACCCCAATGACGCTCGGCGCGGCAGTCCAGAGCGACCTGGGCGTCGCCACAGCTGCTACCGTCCCGCAGTCCACTGCCGTGTCGACCGGCCCGGCCGTTGCCGCCGCCACCGGCCCGAACAACCCGGTCCCGGACTGCGCCGCCGAAGGCTGCCGCAGCCTGCGCATCATCGACGGCAACGCCGAAGCCTACCGCATCGACGCCATGCGCCGCGCAGCGGCCGAAGGCAATGGCCTGACCCAGTCCTGATCGACCCGCCCTCCCCCGCGGCGGCGCAGCCGGTGCCGCCCGTTTCCTCGTCAGGCAATCCCACGTCCTAAACAAGAACACCTGCCTGCCGGCAGGTGTTCAGAGCCCTGAAAAGGGTTCAGCGGCGTGCCTGCATGCGGCGCATCGCGCCGATCAGGAACAGGCCGGTCAGCACCAGAGCCCAGTCCGACGGCTCCGGCACTTCATTGATGATCTGCACCTGGGCCAGTTCAGCGCCGATGAAGCTCACCGCGCCGGCCGGCGTGATGGTGAAAACCAAGGCTGCGTCGCCCCAGGTCAGCGGAGCGAAGTCCAGGTCGAGCAGGCCAATCGCGAAGTCCGAGGCCAGGCCGCTCCCTGCGATATCGAATTGCAGGTCGAAGCTGAAGCTGTCGCCGAAGGTCACCGCCTGGCTGACCAGGGCCAGCGTGTCGCCGGCCACCAGGGTAAAGCCGCCGGCGCGGCTGCCGTTGGCGCGCTCGCTGCCCAGGCCGAGGCCGTCATCCGGCTCGAAATACGGATCAAGCGCGCCGTCGAAGTTCCCCTGCAGGTTGGAAACGCGCGCCACCGAGCTGCCGGCGCCGATCAGGCCGCCGAAACTCATGTCGAGGAAGCCGGCCTGGCCGGCCCAGCCGGTGTTCAGGGTGACGCGGTAGATCGGTCCCGCCAGCGCGGCGGGAGCCGCGCTCAGGACAGCCAGCGCCAACAGTGCGCGCAGGAAGAAGTTCTTGAAGTTGTTCATGTTGTGCTTTCCCTGGTTTTAATTAGAACGTGCCCGAGTACAGCTTCGGCGTGTAGCCGATCGCCTTCTTGGACGGGTTGCTGAACGTGGTGGTCACGGTGATGCTGGCGCCCGGGGCGAGCGATTCCGGCAGCGTGACGTAAGGCGCACCGTTGAACGTGCCTGCGGCGCCGTCGAGCGTGACGCCATCGGTGAGGCCCTGCAGTACGAAACGCAGCGGCCCGGCCAGCGCTGCGGCGCCGGTGTTGGTGAAGGTGATCTTGCCGGTGTACTTCAGGGTGGCGCGGTTCATCGTCAGGCCGCTCTGGGCCACGTCGACCGAAGCGGTGACATCGCTGAAGGCCGGAGTGAGCGCCAGACTGACGACCACCGGGTCATGGTCCGAGGCGCGGTAGGCCCCTTCGCGGTACGGATCCTGCTCGGTGTCGCCCAGGTTGTAGTCGATGTGCTCCGGCTCATCGGCATTGTTGTGCCATTCGGCTGCACCGGCTACCTGCGGGCTCAGCGAAGCGCTGGCCAGCGCGTGGTCGAGGTAGCCGGCCTGGCCATCGAACACATAGGAATACGGCATGCCGAGCGGGCGGACGAAGCGTTCGATCTGGTTGACGAAGCCCCTGCCGGTCAGCAGGTTGATCGGATTCTCGAAGGCATAGGCGTTCAGGTCGCCGATCACCAGCACGTCGGGGTCGCCTGCGGCCTGCACCACTTGCGGGATGAAATAATCCGCCAGGCGTGCCGCCTGGTTGACGCGGGTGGTATCCCAGCAGCCCTGGCCGTTGCCCGGATCGAGGTCGCCGCCGCTGGCGCCGCTGCAGCTGGCCTTTGACTTGAAATGGTTGACGACCACGGAGAACCTGGCGCCGTTGCCGGCCTTGAAGGTCTGGGCCATGGGCGGACGGTTGTTGATGCGGTCGCCATCGGACAGCGCGCCGCCCACCAGCGAGACCACGGCAGGCTTGTAGATCATGGCCACGCGAATGGCGTCGGTGCCGGTAGCGGCAGGCGCCGGCACGGCTGCATAGACCGGCTGGCCGATCGCGGCATTGAGCTGCTCGACCAGGTAGTTGACGGCAACGTCGCCGTTGTTCTGGATTTCCATCAGACCCACGACGTCCGCATCCAGGCTTTTGAGCGAGGCCACGATCTGATTACGCTGGCGCAGGAACTCGGCCATGTTGTCGGCGCCGCGGCACTCGCTGGCCGAGGTGCGCGCACCGATCGTGCAGCCCTGGCCGGTGCGGCCCCAGGCGTCGCCGCCGTTGGTGAACGTCGTGAAGAAATTCAGCACGTTCGCGCTGGCGACCTTGACGCCGGCCGGCAGGGTCGGCGCGAGTGGACGCGGATTGGTGCGCGAGAAACGCGGGGCTTCGGTCGGCTGCAGTTTGAAGGCCGCGCCGCCGCCGCCGATCGAACCGTAGTCGAGCACGCCGGTCAGGCCGCTTACCGTGTCGCCGGCGCGCACGGTATTGTCCTCGCCGAGGTAGGGAATGACGGCCGGGGCGGTGAAGATGCCGTCGTCCAGCACGATCTCGTTGGCCGCATGCTGCTGGGCCAGCGCCGCCGCTTCGGGCGAACCGGCCGGATAGCGGTTGGTCGGGTTCTCGCGGCGGCCGTAGGCGAGGGTCAGTTCGCCGCGGTCGCCCAGGTACTTGTTCTGGTTGACGGTCAGGTCGGTCACGAAGCGCACCAGCATGCCTTCGAAGCGCGCCAGGTCCTGATTGGGCAGTTCGATATTGGTCGGCGTCACCGACTGGCCGCTGGCCAGTTTGACGACCGGCGCGATCTCGGTCAGCTCGGTATAGCTACGGTTGGCGCCGCTTGGGCGGTATTCGGTGACCTTGCCGCTGACGCGCACGCGGTCGCCCGGATTGATGCCGTTGACCAGCGCGGCATTGTTGTTGAAGACGTAGATGCCGTCCGAGGTGGTCGGGTCGCCGTCGCCGACCGGGTCCTGCACGAACAGGCTGTTGCCCAGCCGGGCCGTCACGACGCCTTCGGTCGACTGCACGGTGCCGGCGTAGGGGCTGGTCGCCCCGCTGCCCTGGATCTTCGGAATGCTGAGCTGGCCGGCCACGCTCACGGTGACCGTGCAGCTCGCCTCCTGGCTGTCGTTGTTGGTGAAGCTGACCTTGACCGGGTAGCTGCCGGCCGCGACCGCGGCGTCGACCTGCAGGGTCACAGTGGCGCTGCCGCCGATGCCGGCGGCCGGCGCCAGGCCGGCCAGCACGATGCCGGATGTGGCGCCCGAGGCGATCACGGCATTGTTGACAATGCTGTCCTTGTCGCTGGCCGACAGCAGCGCCGAAGCGCCGCTGCCCTGCTGGACCTGCAGGCCCGCCGGACAGCTCGCAACGATCGGCTCCGCGACCGGACCGCTCGGCGAGCACTGGTGGCGCGGGCTGGTGCTGGTGCGCGGGACAACCGCGCCGACACTGAAGTCGGCGCCGTTCTGGTCGCTATCCTGGCAACCGTTGCCCAGGCGCGAGGCCGACGTGGCATTGCCGATGCTGGCGGTCGGCGCATCGCCTTCGAATCCGACCGTGCCGTTGCCGTAGCCGACCAGGTCGACGAGCGCTGCGCTGGCCGGCTTGGTGCCGCTCAGGGCGGTGGTGCTGTTCGCCAGCGCCACCTTGCCGGCGCTGGCGGCCATTGAGATGCTGCCGTTCAGGTCGGACGGGGTCTCCGGCCTGGTGGTGTCGCTGCCTGCCGCCTGACGGACCAGGAAATACTGACCCGGCTCGAGCAAGGTGCCGGCCGGGATGCGCGTCACCTGCCAGGAACTTCCACCGCTGGATGCGTACTGCACACTCCAGTTACCGATATCCACCGTGGCGCCGCTGCGATTGAACAGCTCGATGAAGTCGTGCCTGTAGGTAGCGACGTTGGTGCCATTCCCGCCGGCGCCATAGACCTGACTGATGACGACGTTGGGCGATTCGGCGAACGCCGGCACCGACAGGCAGGCGAGCAAACCCGCCAGCACGGTGAGACGGCCAGGAGAAAGGGGCAATGCGGCGTACTTGGTCATGGGATCCCTGAAGAAGTGTCCTGCTACGTGTTTAAGGGGAAATGCATTAGCAGAATGCAATTTATCATTAGCAAAATTGATATTAAATGAATAAATTTACATCCTGATGACAATATTTTTTGTCATCTTTTTTGCAACACGCGCATGGGGAAGGAATGGGAGTGTGCATAGCCCCATCTCCCATAGGAAAGAGCCTGGTTTCAGCGGGAACGGTATGGCGCCGCCAGGGGCTCACCAATGAAGAGACCCTGTGTTGGCCACGCAACACTCTTCCAGTAGGCTTCGATGGCGCTGTTGCCGCTCAGGTAATGGCGCAGCAGGACGGAAGGATTGGGGAATTTCTGCCAGTGGTTGCAGGGCTCGCTGACGGTGCCGTAGCTCGCGGTAGCGCCGGCTTCGAGCCAGCGCAGGCTGCTCATCTGGCTGCTGCCGAGCAGGTCGCCGCCCAGCGAGGTCAGGTGATCAGCCAGGGCGCCGGGCACGAAGCCGAGCGTCTCGAGCTTGGCAACATGCGCCATGCCGGTCTGGTAGACCAGCACGTCCTTCACCCCTTCCAGCACGTCGGCCTGCATGACGCGGGTGGACAGGCGGCGGCCGGGGATGCGGCCGGGACGCGGGAAGAAACCGACGCGGGTGTTGCGCGCCTTTTCCGAGGTGGCAAGATAGTAGGCGGTGGCCGGCACGGTGCGAAAGCCCGCCGCGACGCCGCGGTCGATCAGCGCTTTCGCCTGCTGTACGGACTCGGTGGGCAGCAGCATCGAGATGCGCATCCCGTGATCGCTGAAGGGTTGTGCCGATTTGCTGTTGAAATAAGGACTGGGCTGGCCGGGCGCGCAGGTCTTGGCGCACTGGCCGCCGTCGAAGCCGAGGGTGTAGGCGCCGGTAATCGCATTGCAGTCCACCGCATAGGGCGCGGTCCAGACCATCAGCACCGCCTGGACGCCGGGCCTGAGCTGGCTGTCGATCTCTTCCTTCAACAGGCGGAACTGGGCGGGACTGATCGACTTCGGTTTGCCGGGAATGCGCACGTGCACCACGTTCGCCGCCGGGATGTCGCGGCGCTTGCGGTAGTAGGCGCCGACGGCGACGCTGTTCGGATCCGCGTCATTGATGACGATGGCCAGTTGCTCGGGCTTGAGAGCGGACACGGCGGCATGGGCGGCCGGCGCGTGGAGGACAGCGGCAAGGCAGCAGGCAAAGATGGCGCGCAAAGGCGCACGCCAGGCGGTTGGCAGGTTCAGTCGCATGGATGGTCGCAAGGTGGACGAATGGCGGAGCCGGGCTCCGCCACCATCATGCCACAGCTTGCCAAAACGTCATGCAAGGATCCGCAGCCTGCTCCTCAAGGCTTGCGCGTCTTGCCGGCGGGGACCGCGGCGGCGCGGCGCCGCCATGCCGCCCAGCCCAGCACGCCCAGGCCGCCGATGAACATCGCCGTGCTGCCGGGTTCCGGCACCAGCGAGATCGAATACACCTCGAGGGCGTCGATCCGGAACAGCTGGCCGCCGGTGCTGCCGTCGATGATGCTGGTGCCCTCGGACAGTCCGTCGCCATAGCTCACCTGCCAGGACAGCGCGGCATTCAGGCGGTCGTTGACGAACAGGTCGGGCCCGGCGCCGAAGGTCGGGCCATGGTTGGGTTCGTTGAAGGTCTGGCGCAGGCCGCGGTTGGGCAGGATGTCGTCGGACAGGACCTGGCGCCACAGCTTGGCGTCGGTGAAGTTGAAGATGAAGGCGGTGCGCTGCCAGTCGCGCGGCGTTTCGTGCCAGCCGTCGGTCGACGACCAGCTCTGCGGATTGTAGCCGCCCACGACCCAGCTCTGGCCGAAGTCGTTGGTGACCTGCATCAGCGTGAAGTTCATGCCGGCGCCGTCGGCGGCGGCATGGAAGTCGCGCGAATTGTGGCCCTGCTCGCGGGTATAGATGTTGCGCAGGTCCAGCGGGCCGGCGCCGAGCCAGCGCTCGAGTTGGCCATACAGGGTCAGGTCCAGCAGCGGCGTGCCGTTCTGGGCATGCGCGGCCGGCGCGGCCAGACCCAGGGTCATGGTCAGGGCCAGGCCCGATGCCGCAAGCATTGTTTTCATGGATGCCCCCTCGCTCGGTTCAGTTGCGGGCATTGTATGCCCGCGTTCCGCAAGGGGTTCGCACGGTTCCGCTATGCAAGCGGACGCGGCGCTATGACGCAGGCTGTCAGGCGCGCTGGTAGATATCCTCGAAGCGGACGATGTCGTCCTCGCCGAGGTAGCTGCCGGACTGCACCTCGATGAGATCCAGCGGCAGCTTGCCCGGGTTTTCCAGGCGGTGGGTGACGCCGATCGGGATGTAGGTCGATTCGTTCTCCGACAGCAGGCAGACCTTCTCGCCGCAGGTGACGCGCGCGGTGCCCGACACCACGACCCAGTGCTCGGCGCGGTGGTGGTGCATCTGCAGCGAGAGCTTCTCGCCCGGCTTGACGGTGATGCGCTTGACCTGGAAGCGGTCGCCCGCATCGATGCCCTCGTAGTGTCCCCATGGGCGGTAGACCCGCGTATGGTGCAGGTGCTCGGTACGCGCCTTGGACTTGAGGTGGTCGACCACCTGCTTGACGCGCTGCACCTGGTCCTTGTGGGTGACCAGCACCGCATCCTGGGTTTCCACCACGACCAGGTCTTCCACGCCGACCACGGCCACGATGCGCGATTCGGCGCGCACCAGCGAATTCTTGACGCCGTCGAGGTAGACGTCGCCGCGCTGGGCATTGCCGTTGGCATCCTTCGGCTGCACTTCCCACAGCGCCGACCAGGAGCCGACGTCGTTCCAGCCGATGTCGGCGGGCACCACGGCGGCGTCACGGGTCTTTTCCATCACCGCGTAGTCGATCGAATCGGACGGGCTGTCCGAGAACGCCTTTTCTTCCAGGCGGCAGAAGTCGAGGTCGCGATACCCCGTGCTGACGGCCTTCTCGGCAGCCTCGGCAATGGCCGGCGCATGCTGCTGCAGCTCTTGCAGGAAACGCTCGGCATGGAACATGAACATGCCGCTGTTCCAGTAGTAGCCGCCCTCGTCCAGGAAGCCTTGCGCGGTGGCGGCATCCGGCTTCTCGACGAAGCGCGCCACCTTGTAGCACTCGCCGCAACCGGCGACCTGTTCGCCGCGGCGGATGTAGCCGTAGCCGGTTTCCGGGGTCTTCGGCACGACGCCGAAGGTGGCCAGGGCGCCCTGGCCCACCAGCGTGACGGCGCGTTCGACCGCGTCGCGGAAGGCGGCGCCGTTTTCGATCACGTGGTCGGCCGGCAGCACCAGCATGAGCGCTTCGGGGTCGATCGACTTCAGGTAGTGGGCGGCCGCGGCCACCGCCGGGGCGGTATTGCGGCCGACCGGCTCGAGCAGGATGCCGAGCGGGGTGATGCCGATCTCGCGCAGTTGTTCGGCCACCATGAAGCGGTGGTCATTGCCGCACACGACCAGCGGCGCCATCACTCCCGGCCATTCGGCCACCCGCAGCGCAGTTTCCTGCAGCATGGTCCGGTCCGCTACCAGCGGCAGCAGCTGCTTGGGCAGCACGGCGCGCGACAACGGCCACAGACGGGTACCGGCGCCGCCGGAGAGGATGACTGGATAAATTTTCATGCGCTAACTTTCTCTTTGATCTTTTGAATGGCGTTCTGGGCGACGCCGTCAATTTCCTTGCGGACCGAACGGCGGCGATCGCGCGCATTCAGCCATTCCTGCGACGAGTACTCGGAGGCATGCTTCATCTCGCCCTTGCGGTCGACACTGTAGTCTTTGAAAACGATCATTTCATGCAATGTTACATCATGCAACACCCGTGTGTATTCGAACAACATGCTACGCACGACCTCGGCGCCTTCGCAGATGTGGCTGCCGTGGCCGATCCAGGTCGGGCCGACGATGCGGGCGCCGGCTTCGATCTTGACGTTGGAACCGATGTAGACCGGGCCTTCGATGGTGGTGCCTTCCCAGTCGATGCTGGTGTTCAGGCCGGTCCAGACGCCCGGCTCGATCTGGATGCCCGGCACGTCCATGTGGTTGACCTCGCCGGTCAGCACGGTCTGCAGCACTTCCCAGTAGTCGCTCATGGTGCCGATGTCGAGCCAGTTGAAGGGGCGGCCCTGGGCATAGAACGGCAGGCCGCGCTCGGCCAGCAGCGGGAACAGTTCGGAACCGATGTCGAACGGCACCCCGGAAGGAATCAGGTCGATGACTTCCGGCTCGAAGATGTAGATGCCGGTGGAGATGAAGTTGGACTTGGCTTCGGCTTCGCTCGGCTTTTCCTGGAACTCGGTGATGCGCCCTTGGGCGTCGGTGACCACCACGCCATAGGACGAGACCTTGTCCCACGGGACTTCCTTGGTGATGACCGTGGCCATGGCGCCCTTGCGGCGGTGCTCGAGCAGCGCGGCCTTCAGGTCGAGGTCGATCAGGGCGTCGCCGCACAGCACGATGGTGGTGTCGTCGAAGAAGCCGCCGAATTCCTGGATCTTCTTCATGCCGCCGGCCGAACCGATCGGCTCGGGCACGACTTCGCCGTCGTCCTTGATGTAGCCCTCGAAAGAGTAGCCGATCTGGACGCCGAACTGGTGGCCTTCCCCGAAGTATTCCTCGATCTTTTCGTGCAGCCAGCTGACGTTGACCATGATTTCGGTCACGCCATGCTTTTTCAGGTGTTCGACGAGGTAGGCCATCACCGGTTTGCCCAGCAATGGAATCATGGGTTTTGGCAGGTCATAGGTGAGCGGACGCACACGCGTGCCCTTGCCTGCAGCGAGAATCATGGCTTTCATCAGACCGTCCTTTACATATGGGTTGTTTGGCTGTGCTTACTTGGCAGTGGTTTGGTAGCGCCACACGTCGGCGCACATCTGGGCGACGTCGCGCTCGGCAGTCCAGCCCAGCTCTTCGCGCGCCTTGGCCGGGTCGGCGTAGCACTGGGCCACGTCGCCGGGGCGGCGCTCGACGATCTGGTAGGGAATCGGGCGGCCGCAGGCCTGCTCGAAGGCGCGCACCATTTCCAGCACGCTGTTGCCACGGCCGGTGCCAAGGTTGTAGGTGACGATGCCCGGTTCCTTGGCCAGGCGATCGAGGGTTTTCACGTGGCCGATCGCGAGGTCCACCACGTGGATGTAGTCGCGCAGGCCGGTGCCGTCCGGGGTCGGGTAGTCGCCGCCGAACACGGACAGCTTCTCGCGCTGGCCGTTGGCGACCTGGGCGATGTAGGGAACGAGGTTGTTCGGGATGCCGTTCGGCTCTTCGCCGATCAGGCCGCTCTCGTGGGCGCCGACCGGGTTGAAGTAGCGCAGCAGCGCGATGCGCCAGCCCGGTTCAGCCTTGGACAGGTCGCGCAGGATGTCTTCGATCATCAGCTTGCTGCGGCCGTAGGGATTGGTGGCCGAGAGCGGGAAGTCTTCGCGGATCGGCACCGAGGCCGGGTCGCCGTACACGGTGGCCGAGGACGAGAACACGATGGTCTGCACGCCGAACTTGGCCATCGTCTCGAACAGGATCACGCTGCCGTTGACGTTGTTGTCGTAGTAGCGCAGCGGCTGCGCCACCGATTCGCCGACCGCCTTCAGGCCGGCGAAATGGATCACGGCGTCGACCTTGTGCAGGCCGAAGATGCGCTCCATCGCCGCGCGGTCGCGGATGTCGGCTTTTTCGAAGACGAAGGGCTTGTCCGTGATGCGCTGCACACGCTCCTGCACCGATGCGACCGCGTTGGACAGGTTGTCCACCACCACCACGTCGTGGCCCGCGTTCTGCAGCTCGACGACGGTATGCGAGCCGATGTAGCCCATACCGCCAGTAACCAGGATCTTCATTGTGTTTCTCTCTGTGATATATAAAATGTATTAATAATGTGGCAATCAATGGCGTAGCATATCACCGCTGCCCCGAAAACCCACGCACGACACCTGCGCCGGCCGCCATGGGGCGGTCAGGGTCGATGATGCGGTCTCCGTCCGTTCTTGTCTTGGGGCTTTTTGTATTCTTGCGCGCGCGGCTTCTGCGGTCGCGCTATCCTTGTTTGACTTGCCTGCCCCGGCTGGTCGACCATGCTTCCTTGAAAAACAGCTTGATGAAAGCCATGTCGTCGATAAAGTAGCGCCGGAACATGCGGCGCGGCTCCTGCAGGAAGCGGTAGAACCACTCGAGCCCGGATTTCTGCATCCACAGCGGGGCCCGCTTCACCTTGCCGATGGCGACATCGAAGGTGCCGCCGACACCCATCGCGAACGGAATCCGCATATGGGCCTGGTATTTACCGAGGAACTGTTCTTTCTTGGGCGAACTGATCGCCACGAACAGCAGGTCGGCATTGCTTAGACGGATCTGCTCCGCCACCGCACGCTCTTCCTCTTCGCCCTTCCAGTAGCCGTTGCGGTAACCCGCCAGCCTGAGCGCCGGGTACTTGCGGGTATAGGTTTCGGCCACCTTGCTGACGACTTCCTCGCGCGCGCCCAGCAGGAACACGCGCCACCCCTTCTCGCCCGCGCGCCGCATCAGGGCCTCGAACAGGTCGACCCCGGCGACCCGCTCCTTGAGCGGCTTGCCGAGCAGGCGCGAGGCCCACACCACCGGCATGCCGTCCACGTTGACCAGCGCGCAGTCGTTGATGATGCTGCGCAGTTCCGGGTCGCGGCTGGCCTTGACCAGCTTGTCGACGTTGACCACCACGTGCTGGTGTGGCAACCCGGACCCGATGAAGCCTTCGACCTTGCCCAAGGTTTCTTCCATCGTCAGGTTGTCGACCTGGCAGCCCATCAGGGTGATGCGGTCCTGGCCGGCCGGCGTGCTATGCGGGGTCTGTGCGTTCATGCGGTTTTCCCAATGATAACTTTTTGTTAATGCAGGAACGTTATTGTAAACCTGCATTCGACAGGGACGGCGGACGATACCGTCGTGATACGAAGTACTTCGCAAGCCCGCTTCGATTCATAGGTGCGCGAGCACCAGCCGAGCGGCGGGTTCTCGGCCCCGCGCACCAGTTCCAGCTGCAGGTCGGCGCCGCTGACACCCATCTGCAGCACGAAGCGCTTGCCGCGCACCGACAGGCCATGGCTGGTCAGGCGCACGTCGAGCTCGGGCGCGAAGTGCCAGAACAGCTCGACCTTGTGCTGCTTGCGCGCCGAGACCTCGTCGCGCACGGTCAGGGTGTTGCTGGCGCCGTCGAAGCGCACGCTGCGCATGTGGCGCACCGGGTCCGACAGGCGGGTATAGCCGTCGTGCGAGCCGCGGAAATCGAAGTCGCCCGGGCTGCTGGGCATGCGTTCGATGTGCGCCTGGGCCTTGCGCAGCCACATGAAGCGGCCGCCGCTGACGGACTGGTCCTGGCCGTCGATGCGCACCGTGTTGTGGCTTGACGTGCCGCGGAAGTAGTCGCGCCACTTCTGATCCTGCCAGTAGGAATAGGTGCCGGGATCGATCAGGCATTCCTCGCCGGCCACCGAGAGCGTCATCGCCAGCGCGTCGGCATGGCCGTGGGCGGCGATGCCGAGGTAGCCGAGCGGGCCGCAGTCGAGCATGCCCTTGATTTCCTGGTGCTCGCCGAAATGGTTGCCGAACAGGAGGTAGCCGCCGTCCGGGAAGGCCCAGCCGCTGTCGACCTCGTGCGGGTCGCAGTCGGGGCGCGGGCCGGGCAGCGCGTGCAGCAGCCAGCGCACGCCGGGATGGTTGTCGGCGTGGGCCCCGAACACGGTGTCGCCCAGCGCCAGCAGCTGGGCGGCGCGGTCCATGCCGGAGGCGTCGAGGCGGAACACGCAGCCGTCGTCGGCATCGCCCACCGCCGGCACGTTGCCGCCCACGTCGCGCACCGAGCGCAGGAAGCGCAGCGCGCGCTGCAGCGAGGCCCAGTAGGGGCGCGGGAAAGGCTGGCCGCAGGCCTGGCCCATCAGGCCGGCGACGAACAGGAATTCGCTCGAGAAGATGTGGTAGGCAAATGCCTGCTCGCGGTTGACGCCGTCGCGCGAGAATTGCAGCACGGCCTCGCGTTCGAGCTCGCGGCGCGCCTGCTCTAGCCAGTCGGCCGACTCCTTCCAGCACGGCCAGGTGCTGGCGCCCACGTACAGGCCGGCCAGCTCGCCGATCAGGTGGTTGTTGGCCGAGGAGTGGCGCGACAGGTGGCGCGCGATGCTGCGGCAGTGGGCATGGATGCTGCCCTGCCAGTCGGCGCGCAGTTTCTGGCCCGACTCGCCCTCGAACAGCGGACTGTTCTCGCCGCCCACCAGCTGCCATACCAGGCTCCAGTTGATCAGGCGGATGCCCAGTTCCAGCGAACTGGTCCAGTTGGGACCGGTAAGCGGCGGGCATTGCTCCAGCCAGCTGCGCAGCTGCTGTTCGAGCGCATGCAGCCAGCGCGAATCGCGCGTCAAGGCCCAGGCCTGGGCCAGGCGCACCAGGTGCAGGTGGCGGTTCAGCTCCCACACGTGCTTGATGTCGCCGACCAGCTCGCGGTTGGTGATCGCGATGTCGCCGGCATACACCGAGGGGCCGACGACGCCGGTGTCGGGATCGCGGTTCCAGGCAGTGGGCACGCCGACGTCGAAGCGGCGCTCGGCGAACAGCACCACGTGGCCGGCGCAGATGCGGTCGGCATCGAGCAGCAGGGCCTCGATTTCGGCGCCATCCAGGGTGGGTGCCCCATGCACGGCCAGCGTGCGGGCGCGCGGCAGCGGCGCGGGCGCCGTGCGGCCGGCCATGCGCCGGCCCATCCTGGTCGCGGCCGCCTGGCGGACACGGTAGCCCACTTCGGCCACCGACATGCAGCGCAGCCGGTTCACCAGCCAACCCAAGCTTCCTGTTGCGTTCATAGCTCTCCCCTCGCCTTGCGAAGTTGGTCGCGATGCTCTCAGGCAGTTGCGCTTTGGCGCAGTTGCCGGTACACCGCTGATAGTTGTCCGATCACGACGCCGGACTCGAATTCCTGCTCGATGGTGGCGCGGGCGCGCGCGCCCAGGCGCCGACGCTCGGCTTCGTCGCCGAGCAGCCTGCCAAGGGCGGCCGCCAGCGATGCCACATTCCCCGGCTCGACCATCAAGCCGTTGTCGCCGTCGCGCAGCGCATCCGGAATGCCGCCGACGCCGGTGCTGACCACCGCCTTGCCGGCCGCCATCGCCTCCAGCAGGGCCATCGGCAAACCTTCGGCATGCGAAGGCAGGCAGAAGATGGATGCACGCGCCAGTTCCTCCTGCTTGCGCTGGGCGGTCACCCAGCCCAGCTCGCTGATCAGGTCGGCCACGCCCAGGGCCGCGGCGCGGCCCTGCACCTGTTCCAGCTCGCCCTGCCCGCCGATCGCCAGCCGGACATGGGGAAAGCGTGCGCGCAGCAGCGCGAGCGCTTCGAGCAGTTCGTAGATGCCCTTGCGCGGCTCGACCTGGCCCAGGAAGAGGATGCGGCCCGGCTCGGGCGCTTCCTGTGCCGGAGGCGGCAGCGGCACGGAGTTCGGGATCACGACGATGTTGGCGCGCGGCGCGAAGCTCGCCAGGTACGCGGCCCAGCGGCTGGAGAGCGCGATGACGACCGAGCTCTTCTCGAGCGTGTGGCGGATCCAGCGCCGTTGCAGCGGGCTTGAGCGCTCGATGAAACGGTCGAAGCAGGCGCCATGCAGGTGAAAGACGGTCTTGGCGCCGCGCGCGCGCGACAGGGCCAGCAGCACCGACTTGCGCGCGAAGCTGCCGTTCGAGGCCGCGTGCGCGTGCACGACGTCGGGGCGCCGCGCCAGGCAGGCCAGGGTGCGCAGCAAGCCCTTGCAGGCGGCGCCGATCCGGACGGCGCGGCTGCCTTCGGCATGGGTCGGCACGTAGCAGACGCCTTCGCGCTCGAACAGGCCGTTCTGGCGCAGCAGCGAGACCACGGTGGCAACACCGCCGCGTCCGCCAGGCTCGGTGCCCAGCATGAGCACTTTGGGCGACGCGTGCGTCGCCGCTGGCGCTGCTGGTGCCGATGCCCGGTTCATGCCATGTGCCTTTCCTTCAGGTCCCTGCAAACGTATTTGCAGATTAGAAATTGTTTTGGATAGTACAACGGTATTTACTCCAGGAAGCGCACGATACGATGCCTGGCGGACCGAAGTGTTGCCGAATCACTTCTGGCGCGGCAGGATTTTTGTGTACGTTTCTGCAACAATCCGACCCAGAATAGCATAGGTCCGGTTGCTTCTTACGTACGCTGGACCACGTTTCGCCAACTCGGCGGCGAGCGCCTTGTCCTGCAACAGGCGCTCGACCGCAGCGGCAAACGGCGCCGCTTCCATCGGGGCGCACAGGCCCGCCCTGCTCTCGTCGATGACCAGTTGCTGGTCGGGGATGTCGTTGGCGACGCTGGGGATGCCCAGCGCCAGGTACTCCACCAGCTTGGTCGGCGAGGAGACGTCGAACAGGGTGCTGCGCGGGATCGGCGAGAGCCCGACCTCGGCCCGTACCGCATAGCCGAGCGCGGTGCGCTGGGGCAGCCAGCCGGTCAGCAGCACGTGCCGTTCGATGCCGCGGCGCGCGATCTGGGCGCGCATCCAGGCCATTTCGTCGTGCGAGGCGGCGTCGCCGGCCATCACCAGGAGCAGGTCGGGAAACCTGTCCTTGAGCCGCTCGGCCACGTCCAGCAGGAAGTCCGAGCGGCGCGCCTGGGCGATGCGGCCGAGATACAGGATGACGCGGCGCCCGTCCAGGCGCGGATCGATCACCGGCTCGACGCTGTCGCGGTCGAACAGGCCCGCATCGACGCCCATCGGCACCGCGGTCATGCGCGCGCGTTCGAAACCCTGGTTCGCCATCCAGTCGGCCATGGCCTCGCTCTGCACGAAGATGTGGCGCGCGCCCGGCAGCACCAGGCGGTAGATGACGAAGCGCGAGGCCCAGGCGCGCAGGGCATGGCCGAACCACAGCAGCCCCTTGCCGCGGCGGCCGATCTCGTCGCGCCGCACCTCGAAGCCTTCGACGATCGGGAAGGACATCCAGTAAACAAAAGGGACCCGCAGCACAGCGGCGGCGATCCGCCCGAGCAGGCCGGAAGCGATCTTGTCGCGCACCTGGATGCAGTCCGGCCGCCCGCGCCGCCGGGCGCGCAGCAGGCCGCGCAAGTCCCATACGGGCGACATGATCGCGGCGAAGCGCGACTTCAGGCTGCCGACCGTGTGCATGCCCCCGGCCGGCCATGGGCTGCCTGCCTCGCTGCCCGCCTGGCCCACCAGTTCGGTGTTCACCCCGTAGCGCGGCATCTCGGCGCCGAACAGGGTCGCCAGGTCGGCACGCAGCGGCGGCAGGGGATCACGGACGATGAAGGCGATGGACAGGGGCTTGCGCATACGGTTCTCAGGATGAGCGAGGCCAGCCGATTCTAGCGCAGGCGCTGGCGAGCACGGCTCGGGCGCGGCACGCTTATGTGCGCTACAGCACACCCGGGGGCAAAAAGGCGGCGTTGCGCGCTTCAGCGCATCGACGTGCGCAGCGCCGAGGCCTCGAAATAAATCTGGCGGATCACCGGATGCGCACTGGCGACCGCGCTCTCGATCCGGGCGATCGCCTGTTCTACCTCGTCGATGCGCATACCGCGCCGGAACTGCACCGACGCCGCCAGCAGGACTTCCTCGGGTCCCATCTGCATGGTGCGCAGGCTGCTCACGCTGTCCAGCGCCGGCTCGCTGCGAAACAGCGCATACAGCGCCGCCAGCTGGTCGCGGTCGATGCTCTCGCCGACCAGCAGGGCGCCGGTTTCGCGCGCCAGCATGATGGCCGCGCCGATCAGGAGGAGGCCGATCAGGATCGAAGCGGCCGGGTCGGCGTAAGGATTGTCGAAGTAATGCCCCAGCGCGATGCCGAGCGCGGCGATCGCCAGGCCCAGCAGCGCGGCGGAATCCTCGATGAAGACCGTGAAGACCGAGGCATCCTTGCTGGCGCGGACCGCCTGCCATAGCGTCGTTCCCGGCTTGCGCACGGCATTCAGGGCCTTGCGCGACACGTTCCAGCTATAGCCTTCGAACACGGCGGCCACGCCCAGCACGACATAGTTCCACAACGGGTCCTCCAGCGGCGGCGGGTTTTCCAGCGCATCGAGTCCATGGTAGATCGACAGCCCGCCACCCAGCGAAAACACCGACAAGGCCACGATCAGGGCCCAGAAATACAGCGACTTGCCATAGCCGAAGGGATGCTTGCGGTCGGCCGGGCGGCTGCTGCGCCGCTCGCCCAGCAGCAGCAGGAATTCGTTGCCGGTGTCCACGGCCGAGTGGATGCCTTCGGCCACCATGGCGGCGCTGCCGGTGATGCCGGCGACGATGAACTTGGCGGTCGCGATGCCGAGGTTGGCGACGATCGCGGCGTAGATGACCTTCTGGGATCCGCGCCGCGGCGTCCCGTCTGGATGGCCGGACTCCTCAGGCGGCGGCACGGCTTTCCTTCCATTGCACCAGCTGCGGCAGCAGCGCCGCGCTGGCCTGGCTGTCCAGCTTGCGGCAAAAATGCGCATGCGAGGCGCGGATGCGCTCGAAGTCGCCGGCGTCCAGGACCTTGGGATTGCGCGCCCCCTGTTCCGGCCACTGCACGTAGCGGAAGTTATCGGACAGTACCCGGTCGGCGAAGCGCGAATGCATGACCAGGGTCTGGAACAGCATCTCGTCGGGGCACTGGACGGTGCGCATGAAGCGCGTCAGGCGCGGGTGGGCGTCGAGCAGGCGCAGCACCTCGGCCACGCAGCCGCGCGACAAGGCCCACCAGGACGATCCCCCATGCGGCGCGAAGCCGTCCGGCATGCGGCGGCGGCGCCCGGTGGCGCGCAGGACGCGGTTGGCCAGGCCGCAGGCCAGGCGCTCCAGCTGCCCTCCCCCTTCGCGGTAGAAGAACTGGTAGCGGAAGTCGACGTTCCAGCCGCCCGGGCGGATCGGCGCCGTCTCCAGCAATTCATGCTCCTTCAAGCGAACGAGTTCGCGCTTGAGCAGGGCGTTGGGCAGCAGCGGGAAGTCCTGGGCCGAGAGGAAGACGAGCTTGTCGAAGTCGGGCTGCTCGCGCAGGATCTGGCGCAGCGACACCAGGGTGGCCTCTACCTGCGAGAAGCCGCCCCAGCGCACGTCGATGCGCGGCGCCACCTGGCGCGCGGCGCGATGCAGGTCGGCCGGGTCGAGCGCGCTCTTGCGGTCGAGGTGGACGTAGACCGTGAAGTCGGGGTCGGACAAGGCCTCGACCAGCGCATTGAGCTGCTCGACGTCCTTGTGCGCACAGATCAGGAATACCTGCTTCATCACTCTCTCCCGCCTTGGCGACCGCCAATGAAAAAAGTCCCCTGCGGCGTGGGCCGCAGGGGACTTGTGCCGCGCGCCGAGTCTAGCATGGCACGCAGGGGGAACAGCGCCCGCTTACATCTAGTTGATGGTCACCGACTGGCCGCCCACCGTCACGGTGCGCACCGAACCCGAGGTCGAGATGTTCACGGCCGGCTTCTTGCAGCCGACGTCGAGCAGCACCAGGTACTCGGCGGTGGTGTTGGCATTGGCCTTCAGGTAGAAGGCGCCGTGGTCTTCGATCACGTTGGTCTTGGCGCCCGGGCCGATCCACTTGGCGAAACTGGCGTCGCCGTTCAGCGAACGCAGGCACAGCGACTGTCCGCCGGCCACGATCTTGACGTTCTGGGCATTCTCGACCGTCATGATCACCGGCGTGTGGATGTTCCACTCGTAGGTGCGGGCCACGGTGCTGGACAGGCGGTCGCGCACCAGAATGGCGTTGCCGGCATTGCGCAGGTGCCAGACCTGGCGCTTGGCCATGGTCAGCTGGCCGCCATAGGACGGGGTGGCATCGCCTTCGGCATAGTCATAGGTCGGCTGGGCGGTGAAGGCGGTGATCCTGCCGTTGCGCTGCAGCTGCTCGCGGTAGCCGGTCACCATCTGGCCCTTGCCGCCGTCGAAGGTGATCGCGTTCTGCGAGCGGGTCTGGTGGTACCAGTCGGTCCAGTACGGCGAGCCGTACCAGTCGTACCAGCCGGCCTTGACCAGCATCGGCTGGCCGGCGATCGACAGCAGCAGGCCGTTCTGGTCGCCATGGCTGTGGTTGAACGAGCCGTAGGGGCTGGACTTGAAGAAGGTCGAGATGCGCGCGCTCGAACCCAGGTCGCTGTGCATGGCGACCCAGCCGATGCTCGGGTAATAGGCCGAGTTCTGGGGCGCTTCCAGCCAGCTGGTATAGGTGACCGGCAGCGGGTATTCGGCCTGCAGCAGCGACATCGCGTCTTCCATGCCGGTGGTGTTCTTCACGTACCAGGCGGCGCGCGGCGACCACATGCGGGTGGCAAAGGCGCGGAGCACGCGCGGGTCCGGCTTGGTTTCCGAAGCGTCGCCGAAGGCATGGGTACGCGCGCCCGGCGGGGTGAATTCCATCGCGAAGTCGAGAAAACCCAGGGTCCAGGGCTTGCCGAAGAAGTTCACGCCGCTGGCATGGGTCAGCGGGTCCCACAGGGCCAGCAGGTAGCCGGCCGCGTACTCGGCATAGGCGGTGCCGTTGGCGTAGCCGCCTTCCGGGCCGCTCCACGGGTTCGGGCTCAGGGCGTAGGCGCGGAAGGAGAAGTCGAACCACTTCTCGGCGTCCGGGATGTCGCCCAGGGTCAGGGTCGAGATCAGGACCAGGAACACCAGGCTGGTGTTGCCATGCGAGTCGAACGGATACTGGTCGAGGCGGCCGTTGTCGCCGGCCAGGTTGTTGTAGATCTCGGTGGTGCGGATCTTGATCGCGCCGAGCCAGCGCGCCTTGCGGGTGCCGTCCAGCGCGCCGCCCAGCAGGTCGATGGTCTTGGCCAGGCCCCAGGCGATCTGGCGGGTGGCCTGGTCCTGGTTGGCGTAGCTGGTCGGGCCGGACGGATTGAGGGCGGCGAGTTCGTCGCCACGGCGCAGCGCCTCGGTCAGGAACTGGCTCTCGCCCTTGAGCTTGTACATCAGCGCCGCCGCTTCCATCTGGCGGGTCGCTTCGTTGATGCGCTGGCGCACGTCGGTCTGCTGCGAGGCCATGGCGGCGGTCAGCGGCGAGGTGATGACGATGTTCCAGCGCGAGTCCGACAGGCTCGGCACGGCGCTGACCTGGGCCTTGACTTCGTTGCCGAGGCGGCTCAGGTAGGGTTCGAGGGTGGTGCGCTTGGCATAGTTCCAGGTCGAGAACGGGGTCACCGAGGACGGCAGCGAACGCGGACGCGCTTTCGACAGGATGCGGCTGCGCAGCGTCGCGTTGTCCGGCACCTCGAACTTGGTCGACTTGCTGGTGATCGAGAAGTTGCGCGGGGTCGACCATTCGTTGCTGCCCACCGGGCGCACGCGCCAGGTGTAGTTGCCGAGGGCCAAAGCCTTGGTCGGCAGGTACCAGTTGCGCTCGACCACGGCGCGGGTCGGAGTGCCGCCCACCGGCGTGATCTCGACCTCGTAGCTGGCCGGACCGGTCGCATGGCGGGCCCAGGTGAAGCCAGGAGGATTCTGCGCCTGCACCGAGTTCATTTCAGGCTTGGCCTGCACAACCAGGGGATCGGTCGACTGGACCCAGTCGGCACGCGCGGAAACGCTCGCGAACAGCGAGGCGACAGCGGCCATCAGGACCAGGCTCTTCCGTTGAAATTGCATGTGGGTACTCCGAGAAAAAAATCTTGACATCCATGCGCCAGGCCGGGCTGGCCGGCTGGCGGGAGAACAATTGGCTGCGCTACAGAAACTACTTACTTGACAGCAGTTATGCTACCCCAAAGTAAGTTGAGCACAGGCAAATTCCCCAAAGAAATCACACATTTCTTCCTTGCTTTGCGGAAATCCCACGACAAATTTTCAACTTTTACCGAATAATATTTGCAGGCTTCTAACGACTCTAAACTGCCTGGAAAGACAAAACGGCAAAGCTGTCGGAAAGCTATCTCCTTTCATTGCGCCGGCACGGCGCGCGCCTCGGCCTGCAGCTCGCGCACCCGTTTCAGGTAGCGCAGGCAGTAAATACCGAAGGCCAGTGGCGCCTTGTCCATGTGGCGTCGGCGCACGTTGAATTCTTCCTGGCGCGCCTTCAGGCGGTTGGCCGAGGACACGCTGCCCGCATGGTCGCGGAACACGGTCAGGGGCTGGTCGATCATGGCCGGGCGCGCCACCGCGCCCAGGCGCAGCCACAAGTCGATGTCCATGGCGTACTTGAGCTTCTCATCGAAGGCCCCCACGCGCTCGAACGCCGACTTGCGGATGAACACGGCCGGGTGCGGGATCGAGCTGCGCCCGGCCACGAAAGAGCGGTAGGAAAAGGCCGGCATCGCGTACGGCGGCACCATCTTGCCGTCCTTCAGGACCTGGATGTTCCCGTACACCCAGTCCACCGGCCGCTCTGCCGCCTGGGCCTCGTCGAAGGCGCGCTTGACGGTGGCCAGCACGTCGGGCCCGTTGTAATAATCGTCCGAATGCAGATGGGCGATGTACTCGCCCCGTGCCGCTTCGATGCCCTGGTTCATGGCGCGGCTGATGCCGCCGCCGACGTCGCGCAGCACCCGCTTGTTGCCTGGCCTGTCGCGCATGTAGGCGGCGATCATGTCGAGGGTCTCGTCGGTGGAGCCGCCGTCCACGAAAATGTGTTCGTAGTCCTGGCAGGTCTGGGCCTGGACCGAGGCCAGGGTATCGGCCAGGGTCGCGGCACTGTTCCAGGTGCAGGTAACGATGGAAAAAGTCGGCTTGCCGGCGGCAGGGGTCGAAGAATTATTGTGCATAGAAGTCCACGATCTTGGGAAGGGCCTGGAAAACGTCCATCCCGGCGATTGCCGGCAATGGACGCGCCTGGGCCGGCCGCGCCAGTTCGTCGACGAGCTGCGTGACCAGCTCCTCCATCGACGTGGCCAGGCGCAGCTGGCCGGGATAGGACTCGTAGACGGCAAGCTCGGGGTTGCCGCCGCGCGCCAGGGCCAGGCAGGGTCGGCCCAGTGCCAGCGCTTCGAGAATGGTGGTGCCGCAGGGTTCTTCCCACACCGAGGGCACCACGCAGGCATGGCTGGTGGCGGTCAGGGCCACCACGTCCTGGTTCGCTTGCCAGCCGAGGAAGCGTATCTGTTCGCTCGCATACTCGGCCTCCAGGCGCGCGCGCAGCGGGCCGTCGCCGACCACCAGCAGCTGCGCCCCGGCCGGCAGGCGCGCGCGCGCCGCGGCCAGGAATTCGGCGAAGCCCTTGCCGGTATCGATGCGCCCGGCCAGCAGCACCTGCCCCGGCCTGGGGGCGCCGCTGGCGCTGGCCAGGCGCGCCAGCTTGCGGTAATTGATGAAGTTGTGGATCACGCGCGAGCGCCCCAGGTCCGCATGCGGCAGCGTGCGCAGGAACTGGCGGCGCAGGAAGTCCGACACGAAGATCGTCTTGTGCTGCGCGAACGTGCGCTCGGTCTCGCCCCGGTAGCGCGCCACCGCGTGGCCGGACAACAGGGTGCGCACCGGCCCCGGCGCCGCGTGGGCGCAGCCGGCGCAGGCGCGCGGCGAGGTCGCCTCGCACACGGCGCCGTTTCTGAAGCGCAGGTGGGTCACGCATTCGCTGCCCTGGTCGTGGCGGGTCTGGACGAAGTTCAGGCCGGCATCGACATACAGCCCGGTCATGGGCAGGTGGCCGTGGTAGTGCACCACGTCGTAGTCGCCGATCCTGCGCGCATGCGCGGACAGCGCGCGCGCCACCCTGGCGGCGAACCAGGGCCGCTTGGCGGGGTTGAAAAAGCCCAGCTGGGCTTCCTTCCAGCCGACCCGGCGGAAGTCGAACCCGGGGATGAATTGCCCGTGGAAGCCGATTTCCTCGGCGCTTTTCGGGTGGGCCCGGTCCGAGCGGCCCATGATGTCCACGTGGTGGCCTTCTTCGAGCAGGGCATTCGACAGCGTGACGACATGCTTGGCCAGGCCGCCGAGCTGGGCGCCCGGCAAATCTTCCGACACCATCAATATCCGCAAAATCTAGGCTCCTTTCGCCTGCCAGCGCGACCAGCCGGCCTTCAGGCGCGACCATGCCATCAGCCGGTCGTCGCGCTCGACGACGAACAGCGCGCCGTGCACGCCCAGCAGCAGCACGGTCACGCCGAGAATGAACACGAAATCCCAGGCGCCGCGGTCGAACAGCTGCTCGGCGGCGGTGGCGGCGACCGCCACCAGGACCACGCCGAACAGGCCCGGCGCATAGCCCTGCCCCAGCAGCCGTCCGAGGGTGGTCGGCACGGTGCGGCCATGGACGTAGACCAGGAACACGCTGGTAAAGACGAGCGAGGCCACCAGGTGGCCCCAGGCGGCGCCATCGATGCCCCAGCCAGCCACGCCGGTGTAGACGATGGCCAGGCCGGCCAGGGCGCGGGTGACGGCGAACAGGCCGGACACGCGCGGGTGGCCCATGCCGTCGTTGACCAGCGACGGCAGGCTGGTGAGCGAGTCGACGAACTGGGACAGCGCCATCACGGCCAGCACCATCGCGCCGGCGCGGGCGAAGTCCTCGTTCATCCAGTAGCCGAGAATCTGGTGCGCGAACACGGCCACCAGCACCAGGATCGCGGCGTTCAGGAAGACCACGTAGCGGGTCGCCTTCAGGTAGACGCGGTCGAGGCGCGCATACTCTCCGCTGGCGGCCAGCGCGCTGGCCGCCGGGAAGAACACGCCCGACAGGCGGAAGGTCAGGCTCAGCACGCGGTTGGCGAGCGTGGCTGCCACCGTGAAATACGCCAGGCCGGTGACGCCCACCAGGGCGCCGATGATCAGCTTGTCGGCATGGGCATAGGACAGCGTGGCAAAGCGCGACAGGAAGGAGTAGGCCGAGAAGCCCAGCAGCGCATTGCGGAAGGCGCTTCCCGGCCAGCGCCAGCGCAGCCCGGGCAGCAGGCGCCGGATCGCGCCCCACAGGATCGAACAATGCAGGGTGCTGGCGGCCACCCGCAGCAGGATCACCTCGAACAGCCCGTAGCCGAGCAGCAGCACGCCGACGGTGGCCAGGGGCACCAGGGTGCCGAACACCATTTCCAGGCGCGCCGAGATGTCGTAGCGCATCAGCGACTGCGGCACGCTGTTCAGGTAGCTCTGCAGCTGGCCGGCCAGGAAGCCGAGCGCGGCCAGCCGCAAGGTGGCGGTCGCTTCGGGAACCAGGTGCTGGGGCACCGCGAACACGCCGCCGACCAGCCAGCCGGCGCTGAAGAACAGGCCGAGCGCGCCCAGCAGGCCGATGCCCGCGTAGGTAGCGAGGCCGAAGGACACCGTCTCGTGGATGCGTTCGTCGTCCTTGCGCGCATTGTGCTCGGCGATGTACTTGACCGACCCGGCGGTGACGTTGATGTCGATGACGGCGAAATAGCCGACGATGGCCGTGACCAGCGAATACAGGCCGTAGCCGGCGTCGCCCAGGCCCTTGACCACCAGGGGCACGGTGCCGAGCATGACCAGCGCGGGGATGGCCGCGCCGAGCAGGTTCGACCAGGCGTTACGGGCAAGACGCAGGTTCATCAGGCGGGCACCAGGTGGGGACGCGGCGGCGTGAAGGGTTTCACCGCGGGCCTGGTGACCGGCGTCGCCCTGGCCACCGCCATCGCCAGGTAAGGCAGGGCGATGCAGATGGCCAGCATCTGGCTGGTGCGCACCTGCGGGAACGGCGTGCCGATCAGGAAGTCGGGAATCATGAAGGCGAGCCCCGCCACCCCGGCCGTGGCCAGGCCAAGCAGTTCCGGCGGTAATTGCTTGAGAGCGCGGCGCGCGAACAGCACGAAGGTGATCAAGGTGCCGAACAGCAGCGCCATGCCGATCAGGCCGCTCTTGAGGGCGATGTGCAGCACCCCGCTATGCAGGAACAGGCCGCCGTCCGGGTTCTGCTGCCACGAGATGTACTGGTAGCCGGTGTACCTGCCCCAGGTGCCGATGCCGGTGATCGGGTTGGCCAGGAAGTCGCCCAGCGCGAACTTCAGTTCCAGCACCCGCTCGCTCTCGGGCCCGAAGCGCTTGGACTGCATGTCGTAGACCAGGCTGGACAGGCCGCTGCCGGCCCCCTTGGTCTGCGACAGGCGCTGGACCGCGACGTAGGTGAGCGCGGCCCCGACCACCGGCAGCCCGGCGGTCATCAGCTGCATGCGGCGCTTGAGCGGGAAGCGCATCATGATCACCAGGAAGGCCAGCATGAAGCCGATCCAGGCGCTGCGGCGGTAGGACAGCAGGATGCACAGCGCGGTGGAGATCAAGGTCATCCACTCGATGGCGCGCCAGAATTTCGGGCGGTCGGTCTTGACGGTCTGGAACAGGTGGACGGCGGCGATCGCGAAGGCGATCGTGCACACCAGGCTGTCGTTGATGTCGAAGAAGGTCAGGCGGATCTTGATCGCGTTCAGGTTCGCATACACGTTGTTCGGGTCGCCCCCGAAGGCGGCCCAGCGCACCAGGCCGAACAGCGAGCGGCACAGGCCCACGATCAGGATGAAATGGGTCAGCTCGAGCAGGTGTTCGCGGGTGCGGAAGGACAGCAGCATCAGCGAGATCAGCGGCGCCATCCAGACGATGTTCGAGAAGCCCTGCGGCGTCAGGGCCTCGGCCACCGTGACGCCGTTCATCAGGCCCACGGCGAGGTGGCCGAGCAGCAGCGCGAACCAGGCCCAGAACCAGGGCCGCAGGTTGCAGGCCGGGGTCGGATAGCGCTGGAAGGTGGCCGCCACCCGGGCGCAGGCCCAGGCGCCCAGCACGTACCACAGCACCAGGCCGAACAGCAGCAGGCCGGAGCCGCGGCTGTAGATGCTGCGGGTGGCGAAGATCGCCATGTTCCCGTAGCTGGTGGAGTTCATGCAGAAGTAGACCGCCAGGTAGGGGTAGACCAGGAAACGCGGCCATGCGATACCGATGCCGATCCCCGCGACGGCTGCGATCGACAGGCCGATGATGAAGGCCCACGGCAGCGAGTAATAAATGTATGGGAGGATCGTGTTCATCGGCGCTGTTGTCTTTCCCCTGTGTCAGCCACGCGCCGCGCCGTGCGCCGCCGGCGCCGCCGCGGCGGCGGCGGGGGCGGTTTCCGGTGCACCCGCCAGGTCCGCGCCCAGCAGGCGGGTACGGTCGCGCGGCGCCATGACGCCCAGCATCTCGGCGACGAAGCGGTCCTGCACCCCGTAGGCCTGGGTCTCGTTGGCCTGGATGGTCGAGACCCTCACCAGCATGCCGTCCGGGATTTCTCCCGACAGGCCGTAGGCCAGGCGGCGCAGCTTCTGCTGGATGCCGGCGCGCGCGGCGTGCTCGCCGATCGTGATCCAGTAGGTGATCGGCTCGTTGCGCTCGTGCAGGCGCGCCACCAGGCGCTTGACCGGCAGCTCGCCGAAACGGGTCGCCAGGCTGTCCTCGGCGTCCTTCTGCATCTGGAAGCCCTGGGCCACGTAGCAGACTTCGGGCAGGTGCAGCTGCAGCGCCTTGCTCTGGTCGCCGCCATAGGCGATCGACAGCATCACGCGCTGTCCCTGGCTGTTGATGTAGGTGCGCGACAGGGTCTGGTCATAGATCTTTTCCAGCATGCTCTGCTGCTCCGGATCGGGCGCGAGCGGCACCACCGAGGGGTCGATGCGCCAGTCGCCGAAGCGCTGCGGGATCATTTGTTCCAGGCTGAACTGCTCATGCGGCTGCAGCACCCGCGGCTTCGGGGTGAGCGCCCCGGTCAGGGCCGAGGTGCCGGCCATGGCCAGGCCCAGCACCACGCTGATGGCGAAACGGCGGTTCATGTTGCCTCCTTCAGGGTGCCCGGCATGCGGCGGCCGCCGCCCGCGCCCGGGCCGCCGCCGCGCTTGCCGCGGCGCTTGATCCACCATTGCAGGCCGTTGTCGACTGCCAGGATCAGCAGCAGCGCGGTGACGAACAGCACCATGCCGGCGAAGCCGTGCAGGAAGCCCTGGCCGGCGGCATCGCCGAAGTAATAGGTGATCAGGGTCAGGGCGATCACGCGGATCACGTTGGCCGTGAACGAGATCGGGACGATCAGGATCGCCAGCGTGATGTTGCGGAAGGCCGACGGGTGGCGCATCAGGTTCAGGTAGAACAGGCCGAGCGCTTCCAGCGTCAGCAGGGTCTGCAGGCCGGCGCAGGCATCGGCCACCAGCAGCTGGTACTGGCCCATCTGCAGCACCACGCCCGAGCGCGAGATCGGATAGCCCAGCGCGAACAGGATGTGCTCGGTCACCCAGGACACCGCCATCTTCATCGGCATCGTCACCGCCGCCACCAGCTCGCTCGGCAGCGGGATCAGGAACAGCATGAAGAAGAACGGGAACCACAGCACGCGCAGTGCGCGGCTGCCGAACTTGAGCAGCACCAGGGCCGCCATCACCACCACGATCGAGGCCACCTCGAACATCAGGATCTTCTGCGAGCGGCCCAGCAGGTGGAACATCAGGCCGATCGCCAGCACCGGCCAGCCGGCCCAGCTGCCCTCGGGCTTGGAACCGACCGCGGCCATGACCTCGGGCCATTTGCGCCAGATGAGCCAGAGCGCCAGGAAGAAAATGATGGGTCCGTGGCCCTGCTCTTCGCTGATCCAGGCGCCGGTGAACAGACTGTAGAAAGTGGGACCGAACAGGATCGCCAGGCCGGCATACACCGGCCACCACTCGGAAACGGAGCCCTTCAGGCCATCGAGGGTCCCTGCCAGGGTCGGGGGCGGGAGTTCCGCCTGCGCCCTTGCGTGATCTGGTGCCGCCGTCGCCATCTCAGAACTCCACCACCACCGAGCCGACCACTTCGGCACCGGATTCGGCCATCTGCTCGGCCATGCGGCTGATGTTGGAAATACGGGTGCGGTGCTTGCAGGCCACCAGCAGCACGCCGCCGGCGCGCCCGGCCACGGCCAGCGCATCGGCGCCGCTGGCAAACGGCGGCAGGTCGTACAGCACCACGTCGTAGCGCGACTCGAGCTGGGTGTTCAGGTTGCGGAAGCCTTCGCGCGCCAGCAGTTCCTGCGGGTTCGGCGGCAGCGTACCGGCCGGCATCAGGGACAGGTCGACGAAAGCGGGAACGCGCTGGATCACGTCGAGGTCGGCGCGGCCGGCCAGCAGGTCGGACAGGCCCTGGCGCGGCTTGACCCCGAACATCTCCTGCTGGCGCGGGCTGCGCAGGTTGGCGTCCACCAGCAGGGTCTGCTCGCCCAGCTGGGAGAACACCACCGCCAGGTTGGCCGCGAACAGGCTGGAACCGTCTTCCGGGGTGACGCCGGCGATCGCCAGGGCGCGCCGTCCGCGGGCGAACCAGCGCAGCATCAGCTGGCTGCGGATCGCCCGGAGGGCTTCGACCTGCGGCGAGAACGGGTCGTAGGCGGCCACCAGCTTGGGCGACAGGTTGGCCTGCCCTTTCTGCAGATAAGGATAGGAGAACTGGCGCGCCAGCACCTGCTGGATGTCTTCCTCGCTCACCAGGCCCAGGCGCACGGCGGCTTCGCCGAAGCGGATCCCGAGGTCCTTCTGCATGCGCAGGACACGCTCGGCACTCTCGGGGGTGAGCTTGCCGGAATCGAGCAGCAATGCGCCCATGCTCGAATCGGCCTGAGCCCCGTTGTGCAGTGCGCCCTCATGGGGTGCACCGGTCGGCAATGCGGATAGCACGGATGAATTCATGGTCGTGTCCTATTCTTGTCTGGTTCGGATGCGCGCGCGCCGTGCGCCTCAGTTCAGGCGCAGCAGGCGGCGCGGGGTCATCAGCGCGCGGATGCCGCCGCTGCGCGGACGCTTCATGCGCCATTCGATGGTGCCGAGCACCGGGATGCCCAGCATGTCCTTGACGTCGCCGGTCGAGCGGACCGGACGGTTGATCAGCTCCAGCAGCAGGGCCAGGCCGACGCCGAGGATGGTGCCCAGCAGGATCGACACCAGGGTGTTGAGCAGCACGCGCGGGCCCGAGGGCGCGGTCGGCGGCACCGCCGGGTTCAGGATCGAGATGTCGGACTGCTCGGCCTGGGCCTCGATACGGGTCTGCGAGAAGCGGTTGCTGGCGGCGTCGAACGCGCGCTGGGCGCTGTCGAGGTCTTTCAGCAGCACGCCGAGTTCGTCGCGGGTGCGGTTCAGCTCGAGCACGCGGGTCTTCTGGGCGGCCAGTTCGGCGCGCAGCTCGGCCTCGCGCTGGCGGTAGACCTGGGCATTGGCGCCCACGCTCTTCGACACGCTGCCCAGCGCGGCATTCAGTTCGGCGCGCATCTTGCTCACCTCGGCCTGGGCCGACTGGTAGGCCGGGTGGTTGCGGCCGTAGCGCGAGGCCGCTTCGGCCAGCTTGGCCTCGCCGCTCGCCAGGCTCACGCGCAGGCTCTGCACCAGGGCGTTGTTGGCGACGTCGGGCGAGCCGACCCCAGTGGCCATGCGTTCGCGCGAGCTGGCTTCCATGGCCTGGGTCTGGGCCGCGACCAGCTGGGCCGACAGGTCGCTCAGGCGCGACAGCTCGACGTCCACCCGGTTGTTGTCGAGGCTGACGATGCCCTTCTCCTGCTGGTATTTCGACAGGCGCGCCTGTGCGGCTTCCAGGTTGTCGCGCAGCTGCTTGGTCTGTTCGTTGAAATAGGACGAGGCCTTCTTGGCCGGCTCGGTCTTGAGCTGGACGCTGATCTTCTGGTATTCGTCGGCGAAGGCATTCGCGACGGCGGCGGCGAAGGCCGGGTCGGCACCCTTGAAGCTGATCTCGACCACGCTCGATTCGCGCGAAGGCATGATCTCGAGCTTCTTCAGCAGCAGGTCGGCCAGCCAGTCGCGCACCGTGCCCTTGCCTTCGCTGGCTTCGCGCCACTGGGCCTGCACGGCCGGGCTGGAAGCCAGGCGCAGCGAATCGACTACCCGCAGCGCCACGTTCTTGCTGGTGATGATGTCCATCTGGGTGGCCATATAGCCCGGCATCAGGTTGCCGGGCATGGTAAGTCCGCTGACCGGGTCCACGCCCTTGTAGTTCAACAGCACGGATGCGGTTGCCTTGTAGGTCTTCTGCTGGATCAGGCTCCAGCCCAGCGCGAGCAGGACGGTGACCAGCAGGGTCCCCAGGATGATCTTCTTCCTGGCAAGCAGGATCAGCAGGAATTGATGAACGTTCATGGCCTTACCTTTGCATCAGATGCCTTGACAGCGGGGTGGACAAAACGGGTGAAGCTTTAAACAGCGTTTCGTAGGGTGGGCGGGTTCCCCGCCCACGCGGTGATAGTCGGATAATGAATAGCCGCGCAGGCTGCAGTACCGTGATTTGACCGCGTGGGCGGCTGAGCCGCCCACGCTACGTAAACCAACGTCAGAACCAGGACTCGCGGACGACGATGACATCGTCCACTTGTACGGGATCGCTTGCCTTGACATCAATCGTCACCGGGTTGCCATTGCCATCCTTGCGGGTAACTTTCATGCCGTTATTGCTGCCACGCATGCTCAGGCCACCGCCGGCCGAAACGGCCTGCTGCACGGTCATGCCGCGCTCGAGGCGGAACGGTCCCGGACGCTGGACTTCGCCGGTGACGTAGGCGCGCGGGGCGCGCTCGACATAGATGATGTCGCCGCCGGCCACTTCGTAATCCTTGTTCAGCTCGCCCTTGCGGACCATGTCGACCACGTCGATGGTCTCGCGCGTGGTGTTGCCGTCGCGGGTGCGCACCAGGTTGATGATGTCGCCGCCGTCGCCGTGGATGCCGCCGGCCATGGCCAGCAGGTCGAGCACCTTGCGGCGCCCCTCCACCGCGTAGCGGCCCGGACGGTTCACATAGCCCAGCACCGACACCTGCTGGCTGGCCAGGGTGGTCACCAGCATGTTGACCTGGGCCTTCTTGAGGTAGCCGCCCTTCTCGAGCATGTCGCCGATCTTCTTCTCGGCCGCGGCGACCGACAGGCCGCCCACCGCGACCTGCCCCAGCAGCGGGAAGGTGATGTTGCCGCTTTCGCTGACGCGGGTCTCGAGCGAGAGGTCGGGGCTGCCGTAGACCGACAGCTTGACCACGTCGCCCGGTCCCAGCAGCACCTCGGCGGCAGCGGCGACACCCATGCTCAGCACGAGCGCGGTGGCCATCATCCACTTGACGAATCGTTTCATGATTGCTCCTTCTATTTGTTTTTGGGTCGATGAGTCGATGATGCGGATTACTTCAGGCCGGCCACGCCGCGTTCGAGCGCCGACTTGTCGGTCGCAGGGCCGGTGTCGGCTGGCGGCGCGATCGAGGACTGGCCGGCCGGCGCCGTTGCCACGGCGGTCGCGCCTGGCTCCACCGCGCCGGCTGGCGTACCCGCCGCCAGCGCCGCCGGGGCGCCGCCCGCCGGAGCGTTCGGGTTGGGCTCGTATTCCTTGTTCAGGTACGCGATCTTGGCGGTGCCGCGCAGGCGCTGGATCTCGGCGGCGGCCAGTTCCTTGTTCTTCTTGTTCATCAGGTATTGGGTGATCTGCGGCGCGGCGATGGCCAGCGTGACCGGCGCGTCGCGCACTTCGGCGATCGAGATCAGCATGGCGCGGTCGCCTTCCTTCACCGCGAACAACTGGCCCTTCTGCATCGACAGCAGCTTGGCCGACAGCTGCGCGTTCAGGTCGGCGGTGCTGCGCGTGACCTGGGCGCGGCCGTACTTGATGTTGCGCGCGTCGAGGAACACGGCCACTTCTTCCAGCGACTTGGCGCTGTCGGCGGCGGCGCGCACTTCCGGGGTCAGGTCGCTGGCCGCGAGGATCAGCTCGTTCATGGCGAACTGCTTGCGGTTGCTGAAGAACTGCGGGTTCTTGTTGAAATAGTCTTCCACTTCGGCCTGCGAGGGACGCTGCGGCTCGCCGATGCGCTTTTGCATGTAGGCCTGGGCGATGATCAGCGAGCGCGCCCGTTCGATGGCCTGCATCACCTTCGGATCACGGTCGAGCTTTTCCTTGGCAGCCTCGCCCTCCAGCAGTTCACGGTCGATCAGGGCCTGCAAGACCTGCTTGCCGGCCGTCTGCTGCTGCTGGGCGCCGACGCCCAGGCGCTGCAGCTCCTCGTTGAGCTGCAGGACAGTGATCTCTTCGCCGTTGACGCTGGCCAGGGCCTGGCCGGGCTTCGACTCCTTGGGTGCTTCATCCTTGCTGCAAGCGGCCAGGGTCGTCGCGCACAACACCAGCGCCGCCGCGGACAGCAGGCGCCTGGGGCTTGGGAAGGAAGTGGGTTTGGCTGCCAAATGGAAGGTTTTCAAGATAGTTTCCTCGACGTTGGTTAGCGGGCGAGCCCGCCGCGTGTTCCTTTTGTTATTCGTAAACTGCCCCGGATCACGGAGCAGGTTCAGGACTCATCCATTCTGGGTTCCGCACGATTCGCCCTCTGTTCGTCAATTAACAAACTGCTACCGCGACATGTTGCGCGCTTCATGCCACAGCCCGTGCCGCACCGGCTCCCGGGCGTCCCAGCAGTTGGGCCGGCACGTCCTGCGGACCGGCCTCTTCCGCTTCCTGCTCGGCGACGAAGGCGTCGTAGGCACGGCGCAGGCCTTCCTGCAGCGGCGTGCTGGCGCGCCAGCCGAGCGCGGCCAGCTTGGATACGTCGAGCAGCTTGCGCGGCGTACCGTCCGGCTTGCCGGCATCGAACACGATGCGGCCGCGGTAGCCCACGGTCTCGCCCACCAGCCGGGCCAGCTCGGCGATGGTGACGTCCTGGCCGGTGCCGACGTTGATGTGCGAATGCATCGGGTCGGTGTTGGCCGCATACACGTCAATCGGCAGATTCATCACGTAGACGCTGGCGGAGGCCATGTCGTCCACGTACAGGAACTCGCGCATCGGCTTGCCGCTGCCCCAGATCACCACTTCCGGCGCATTGTTTTCGCGCGCTTCGTGGAAGCGGCGCAGCAGGGCCGGGATCACGTGGCTGTTTTCCGGGTGATAGTTGTCGCCCGGGCCGTACAGATTGGTCGGCATCACGCTGCGGTAGTCGGTGCCGTACTGGCGGTTGTAGCTCTCGCACAGCTTGATGCCGGCAATCTTGGCCATGGCATAGGGTTCGTTGGTCGGCTCGAGGATGCCGTTCATCAGGTATTCCTCGCGGATCGGCTGGGCCGCCAGGCGTGGATAGATGCAGGAGGACCCGAGGAACAGCAGCTTCTGGACGCCGGCGCGCCATGCTTCATGCACGACATTGGCCTGCACCATCATGTTGTCGTAGATAAATTCGGCCGGATAGGTATTGTTGGCGTGGATGCCGCCCACCTTGGCCGCGGCCAGGTAGACCTGGTCGATCTGTTCGGTACGGAAGAATTCGCGTACCTGTGCCTGGTCGGTGAGTTCCAGTTCGGCATGGGTACGGGTGACGATGTCGGTGTGTCCTTGAGCGCGCAGGACGCGCACGATGGCGGAGCCGACCAGGCCACGATGGCCGGCGACATAGATACGAGGCTGATTATTCGACACGCTTACTCCAGTGAAAGTGCAACGTTGTAGCCATGCGATGCGAGCAGCTTGTGGCGGCGCGCCGTGTCCAGGTCGTGCGCCACCATCTCCTGCACCATCGCTTCGAAACTGGTCGAAGGTATCCAGCCGAGGCACTCGCGCGCACGGCTCGGGTCGCCCAGCAGGGTCTCGACCTCGGTCGGACGGAAATATTGCGGGTCCACCGCCACGATCGGCTGGCCCACCACCACGCCCGGCGCCTTCTCGCCGCGGACGGACGCCACCAGGCCGCGCTCCTCGACGCCCTGCCCTTGCCAGGCGATCTCGATGCCGAGCTCGCGTGCGGCGATCTCGACGAAATCGCGCACCGCATACTGGCGCCCGGTGGCGATCACGAAGTCTTCGGGCTTGTCCTGCTGCAGCATCAGCCACTGCATGTGGACGTAGTCGCGGGCATGGCCCCAGTCGCGCAGCGCATCGAGGTTACCGAGGAAGAGCTGGGGCTCGAGGCCCTGGGCGATGTTGGCCAGGGCGCGGGTGATCTTGCGGGTGACGAAGGTCTCGCCGCGGCGCGGCGATTCGTGGTTGAACAGGATGCCGTTGCAGGCGTACATGCCGTAGGCCTCGCGGTAGTTCACCGTGATCCAGTAGGCGTACAGCTTGGCCACCGCGTACGGGCTGCGCGGATAGAAAGGCGTGCTCTCGCGCTGCGGGATCTCCTGGACCAGGCCATACAGCTCGGAGGTCGAGGCCTGGTAGAAACGGGTCTTCTTTTCCAGCCCCAGGAAGCGGATCGCTTCCAGCAGGCGCAGGGTGCCGATGCCGTCGACGTCGGCGGTGTACTCGGGCGACTCGAAGGAGACGGCCACGTGGCTCATCGCGCCCAGGTTGTAGACCTCGTCCGGCTGCACCTGCTGCAGGATGCGGGTCAGGTTGGAGGTATCGGTGAGGTCGCCATAGTGGAGAAAAAAACGCGGATTGTCGGCGTGCGGATCCTGGTAGATGTGGTCGATGCGCCCGGTGTTGAACAGAGAGGCGCGGCGCTTGATGCCGTGGACCTCGTAGCCTTTTTCGAGCAGCAGCTCCGCCAGGTAGGAACCATCCTGGCCGGTGACGCCGGTAATCAGTGCTTTCTTCATATTGTTTTCCCTCACGGAACCAGGCAAACACCGGCCCCGACAGTTGCAAACTCATCAACGATTCTACGCAGCTCGTGTGGTCATGCAAGCAAGCGTCCAATCGTGCGCGTCAATTTTAAGTTGACCTTAAGCGAATACTTGCCAATCTGAATTTAAAGTGTTTTCACCGGTAAATAAGCGCATATTGAGCGCAATTAATATCATTTAGTGCTGACGCCGATCCGTCCATCATCCTGCTATTCGATGCCCGCCGCAACGCCGGGTTCAATCCGTGCTCAGTGAGCGTTCTCGCGCGTCAGCACCACTTTCACCGTCTTGATGATGATCCACAGGTCGAGCCACAGCGACCAGTTGCGCAGGTAATCGAGGTCGTACTGGATGCGCGCTTCCATCTTGTCGAGCGTTGCGGTCTCGCCACGCAGGCCGTTCACTTGGGCCCAGCCGGTGATCCCGGGGCGCACCTTGTGGCGCAGCATGTAGCCCTTGATCAGCTTGCGATACTGCTCGTTGTGGGCCACCGCGTGGGGGCGCGGCCCGACCAGGCTCATGCGTCCCTGCAGCACGTTGATGAACTGCGGCAGTTCGTCCAGCGAGGTTCGCCGCAGGAAGCCGCCGATCGGGGTCACGCGCTGGTCGTTCTTTTGCGCCTGCACCACGTTCGGGCCATCCTCGGTCACGGTCATCGAGCGGAATTTGTAGACGTAGATTTCTTCGCCATACAGGCCATAGCGGCGCTGGCGGAAGATCACCGGTCCTGTCGAGGTGAGCTTCACGGCGATCGCGATGACCAGCATCAGCGGCGCCAGCAGCACCAGGATGATGCTGCCGATCACGATGTCGCTGCCGCGCTTGATCACGCTGTTCCAGCCCATGAAAGGGGTCTCGCTGATCGCGATCACGGGCATGCCGCCGACGGTGTCGAACCTGGCCTGCATCAGGTCGAACACGTAGACATCCGGCAGGAAATAGACCGAGGCGGTGGTGTCTTTCAGTTCGTCGATCAGCTTGCGGATGCGCGGCTGGGCCGAGATCGGCTGGCTAATGAAGATCATCTTGATGTTGTGCTGGCGCACGTAGGCGCAGACGTCGGCCATGCCGCCCAGCACCGGATGCCCGATTTCGCTCGGACGGCGCTCGTCGTTGCGATCCTCGAAGAAGCCGCAGACTTCCATGAACAGGTTCGGGTGGCGCCCGCACACCTTGGCGAACTTGATGCCGACGTCGTTGATCCCGACCACCACGATCGAGCGTACTTCGCGCTTGCGGTCGCGGCTGCCGGTGGCCTTGCGCACCGCCAGGTGGCTGGCCAGGATCGTCACCGGCGTGGCAATGAACCAGGCCAGCAGCACGCGCTCGTCGTAGAAGTACTTCAGGCCGCTGGCCGACCCCAGGAAATACAGCACCGCGATGGTCAGGCACCAGCCGAACACCGTGTCGCGCGCATAGGCCAGCATGCGGCCGCTGCGCCAAGTGCGGTAGGGATCGACGTGCTGGTAGACCGACGACGAGATGAAGAACGCCAGGATCATCAGCACCAGCGAATACCCGGAAAACGGCTCCTGGTAATACAGCGTGGCCAGGTATAGGGTCCCCATGATGATCAGGGGATCGAGCACGCGCTGGAAAAACGAGATGATCGGAATGTCGTTGACCGTCATAAGTCACTTCATGGGTACTTCAGAACAGCACGTTCGCGTTCACCATCACGGTGTTGGCGTCGAATTTGCCCAGGTTCAGCGTCTGCGAACCGCTGCGCGACTGGTATTGCCAGCCGGCCGAGAGCGCGATCTTGCGCTTGACCTGCCAGGTGGCGCGCAGGCTGGCCGTCTTCAGGGAGTCGTCCAGGTCGGACAGCCCGCTTGCCGCGACCGAGCGCGGGTTGTAGGCGCGCTGCTCGTAGGCGGCGTTGGCGTCGACCTTGATCTTGCCGGTGGCCTGCCAGGTGGCGCCGATGCTGGCGCCGCGGTTCAGGGTGTAGCTGACGATGGTGCTTTCGATCGGGGCGAATTCGCGCCACAGCGAAGCGTTGTAGGTCACCTTGCCGCGCGGCTGGTAATAGGCGTTCACGCGGCCGTTGAAGCCGCTGGTCTTGCCCTCGCCGAACGAAGGCTGTTCGCGCCGCACGTAGCCGGCCAGCGCCTGCACGCTGGTCGAACCGGTGGCGTACCAGTTGACGCGCACTTTCAGTTCGTCCTGGGTGAAGTCGTCGTTCAGCACGCCGATCGTCGTCGGGCGCCGGAACGGGTACTCGCCCTTGATGCGGCGCGCCACCAGGCCGACCGAACTGCCGCTCTTGGGCCGGTACAGCAGCTCGACCTCGGAGGTCTTCTCGGTGCGGTTGTTCCAGCGCTGGCGCACCAGTTCGTATTCGTAGCGCTCATTGGTGAAGCCGGTGCGCAGCTTCCAGCTCGGGTGCATCTTCCAGCCGGCGTCGAACCACTTGCGGCGGCGCTCGCGCACGTTGCGCTCGTCGCTGAAGAAGTCGGTGTACGAGGCCAGCGTGCGGTCGTACAGGGTGCCGGCCTGCCCTTCGAACTTGTTGCCGAGTTCCCAGAACCAGGTGGCCTGCAGGTCGCGGCCGTCGTAGTCGAGCTGCTTGAAGAAGTCGAAATCGACCTTGGAGGCCTTGGCCACCACCGCCACCCGCTGGCGGCTGATGCGCTTGTTGTACACGACGCCAGCCTCGGCCTGGCGCCAGCGGTCGCTGCGCTTGCCGCCGAAGGCCGGGCGGTTGTCGGGCACGCGCAGCAGGTTGTCGTCGTAGCCCCAGCCGATGCCGCCGTACAGCTTCAAGCCTTCTTCCGGCTGCTGCTGGGCGGCGGCCTGGTGGGCCGGAAGCATGAACATGGCGCCGATGAACAAGGCGATCGGACGGAGGGATGGGTGGCGTAAAGGCTTCATGTTGTTTGTCTCTTCTGAGGTCATTGCGCTTGAGGTGGTGAGGCTTCGCGTGCGGATTACCAGAAGGCCCAGCTGCCGGTCGATACCACCCAGGCGCCCAGCAGGCCATTGGTGACAGCGTGGGCGATCACCGCGGACCACAGGTTGCGGTGACGCATGTAAAGGAGACTGTAGGCGACGCCGGCCACGATGCCGGCCAGCCACAGGTTGTGCTCGAAACCAAACAGGACGACCGATACCAGGAAACCCTTGATGCCGACCCGCGCCGGCTCCAGCGCTTCGAAGTCGGCGGCATCGACCCAGCGCATGACGAAGGAGCGCCAGAACAGTTCTTCCATGACGGGCACCACCAGGGCCGCGCCGGCGATGCGGATCACGATCAGGAGCCAGTCGAGCTCGCCGTTGGTGCGCGGGTCGTAGCCGGGGCTCGCGCCCGCCGTCATCCAGGGGGCGTCCAGGTTAATCCAGAGAACCAGAACCACGATGCCGACCAGCACCGACACCAGCAGCTGCGCCGCGCCCGGCAGCGGCGCGCGCAGCTCGTGGTAGCGGCGCCAGAACACCGCCAGCAGGACGGCGACGACGCCGATCTGCACCGGGTAGAGCCAGCGCAGCTCGGCGCGCGACAGGCCGGTCCGCTCGAGCATGTCGCCGAGGATGATAAAGAAGATGTAGGCGCCGAAAGGCAGGATCCGCGCCCAGGCGGCGCGGCTGAAGAGGGGTGCGTCGACCGATAACGCATGGGCTGCGGATGGAGCGGAGGATGGAGCAGTGCTCGGATCGTTGTGCTCGGTCATATCCTTGTAATGCAGGCGCCTGGCCTGCCCGGTTCGTTATTGCTGCTCACCCCTTGCGCGGGCTTCGATGCGCTCCCAGCGGTCGAGGGCGTCGAGCAGCAGGTCGTCGATCTCGGCGTGGCGCTCGCTCAGGCGGCGCGCATCGCCGGGATTCTGCTTGTAGAAGTCGGGCGAATTCAGCTGGGCCGTGATCGCCGACTGCTCATCTTCAAGAGTCGCGATGAGCTGGGGAAGTTCCTCCAGTTCGCGCTGTTCCTTGTAGCTCAACTTTACCTTTTTACCAGACCCGCTCTGTGCGGTAGATGACATTTCACCAGCTTTGGCTGCCGCGGCGGGCACCGCCGCCGGGGTGGTCGCAGCGCCCTTTGCGGGAGTGGCGGACTTCGCCGCAGCCGCGGACTCGCTGGCGCGCGTACGTTCCCAATCGGTATAGCCGCCGACGTATTCGCGCCACAGTCCGTTCCCTTCAGCAACGATCACCTGGGTCACGACGTTGTCGAGGAAGGTGCGGTCGTGGCTGACCAGGAAGACGGTGCCGGTGTATTCCTCGAGCAATTCTTCGAGCAGTTCGAGGGTTTCGATGTCGAGGTCGTTGGTCGGTTCATCCAGCACCAGGCAGTTGGCCGGCTTGGCGAACAGGCGCGCCAGCAGCAGGCGGTTGCGCTCGCCGCCCGAGAGCGATTTCACGGGCGAGCGCGCGCGTTCCGGCGCGAACAGGAAGTCGCTGAGATAGGTCATCACGTGCTTCTTCTGGCCGTTGATCTCGACCCAGTCGCTGCCCGGCGAGATGGTGTCGGCCAGGCTGGCCTCGTCGTTGAGCTGGGCGCGCATCTGGTCGAAATAGGCGACGTTCAGCTTGGTCCCCAGCTTGGCCGAGCCGCTGTCGGCAGTCTCGTCACCCAGGATGATCTTCAGCAGCGTGGTCTTGCCTGCGCCGTTGGGCCCGATCAGCCCAACCTTGTCGCCGCGCAGGATCGTGCCGGTGAAGTTGCTGACGATGACTTTCTCACCGTACGACTTGGAGATATTTTCCAGCTCGGCAACGATCTTGCCCGAGCGCTCGCCGGCGCCGACGTCGAGACGGACCGTGCCCTGCTGCTCGCGGCGCGCGGCGCGCTGCAGGCGCAGCGTTTCCAGGCGGCGCACCCGGCCTTCGTCGCGGGTACGGCGGGCCTGCACGCCCTTGCGGATCCAGACCTCTTCCTGGGCCAGGAACTTGTCGAACTTGGCGTTCTCGACTTCCTCGTTGGCCAGCAGTTCGCGCTTGCGCTCCTGGTAGGTCGAGAAGTTGCCCGGGAACGAGAGCAGGCGGCCGCGGTCGAGCTCGATGATGCGGGTGGCGACGTTGTCGAGGAAGCTGCGGTCGTGGGTGATGAACAGCACCGAGCCGCGGAATTCGCGCAGCAGGCCCTCCAGCCACTTGATCGAAGTAAAGTCGAGGTGGTTGGTCGGCTCGTCGAGCAGCAGCACGTCGGGGCTGGACACCAGGGCCACGGCCAGCGCCACGCGCTTTTGCATGCCGCCCGACAGCGTGCCCATCTTCGCTTCGCGGTTCAGGCCGAGGCGGTCGAGGGTGGTGTCGACCTTGTGCGCCAGGTTCCAGCCGTCGATGGCGTCGAGCTTGAGCTGGATCTCGTGCATGCGCTCCATCAAGGCCTCGTCGTTGTCGCCGCCGAACTGCCCGGTGAGGGACTCGTACTCGGCCAGCATGGCCTGCTGCTCGCCCATGCCGGCGGCCACCGCGTCGAACACGCTGGATTCCGGATCGAACACGGGCTCCTGCTCGACGTAGGCGATCTTGATGCCCTGCTGCATGACCAGCAGGCCGTCGTCGAGCCTGGAGCGGCCCGAGATGATCTTGAGCAGCGAGGATTTGCCGGTGCCGTTGCGGCCGATCAGGCCGACGCGCTCGCCGGCCTCCAGGGAAAAGTCAGCGTGGTCGAGCAGCGCGACGTGGCCGAAGGCCAGCTGCGCTTGAGTGAGGGAAATGACAGCCATGATCCGTGAACCTGCCCGACACGCAAGGCGGCGGGCGCAAAATGTTGAAAGAAGACGCCATTGTACCGACTGGCGCCGGGGTTTCGGCGGCCTGCCGCCGCGGCGGCCGCCGCATCTCAGGCGTGGGGCGTTTCCACCTCGGCCAGCCAGGCCGCCAGCGCCTCGGTCTCGACCGGCTTGACGAAGTGGACGTCGAAGCCCGCCGCTTCGGTTTCGCGGCGGTCGTGCGGCTGGCCGTAGCCGGTCATGGCCGCCAGCCTGACCTGCTCGAGGCCGGGCAGCCGGCGCAGGCGGCGCGCCAGTTCCTTGCCGTCCATGCCGGGCAGGCCGATGTCGAGCAGGCAGACGTGCGGCATCAGCTGGCGCGCGCGCTCGAGCGCCGCCGCCGCACCAAACTCGACGCTGACTTCGTAGCCGAGCAGTCCCAGGAACATCGCCACCAGTTCCGCCGCATCGGTATTGTCGTCGACCACCAGCACGCGCAGCGCGGCCGGAGCCTGCTGCGGCGCATGGCCGCCCGCCGGCCCTGCCGCGCGGGCGCCCTGCTCCGGCAACGGCAGCCTGAGCGTGAAGGTGCTGCCGCGCCCTTCGCCTTCGCTGGCCGCCGCCACGCTGCCGCCGTGCAGCTCGACCAGGCTGCGCACCAGGGCCAGCCCGATCCCGAGCCCGCCCTGCGAGCGGTCCGGGCTGCGCTTGCCCTGGTAAAACAGTTCGAAGGCGCTGGCCACCAGCTCGGGCGCCATGCCGATGCCGTTGTCGCGCACCGCCAGCACGGCGCAGCCATCCTCGATGCTGCTGGAGAGCACGATGTGGCCGCCGGCCGGCGTATACCGGGCGGCATTGCCGAGGATGTTGGCCAGCACCTGCACCAGGCGCTTGCGGTCGCCGCTCACGGTCGCGCCGGCGGCGCCCAGGCGCACCTCGAGCCGGTGCGCCCGGCCCTCGAGCAGCGGACGCACCTGTTCGACGGCGTCGTCGACCACCTGCGACAGCGGCAGCTCTTCGCGCTCCAGGCTGACCAGGCCGCGCGTGACGCGCGAGACGTCCATCAGGTCGTCGATCAGGCCGGTCATGTGGGCGGTCTGGCGCGAGATCACCGCGCCCACCTGGCGCACCCGCGCCGGATCCTGCGCCGCCATCGCCAGCAGCGACGCGGCGGTGGCGATCGGCGCCAGCGGGTTGCGCAGCTCGTGCGCCAGCATGGCCAGGAACTCGTCCTTGCGGCGGTCGGCTTCCTGCAGCGCTTGCTGGGTCAGCTTCTGCTCGTGAATGTCGGTGCAGGTGCCCATCCAGCGCACGATGGCGCCATCCTCGCCGCGCACCGGCAGCGCGCGCCCCAGCACCCAGCGGTAGCCGCCGGTATGGTGGCGCAGGCGGTATTCGATCTCGTAGGGTTCGCCGGTGTCCAGCGAATGGCGCCATCTTTCCCAGGCCAGCGCCTGGTCGTCCGCATGGAACAGGGCATTCCAGCCGGCCCCGTCGGTCGAACCGTGGGGCGTGCCGGTGAACGCGTACCACTGGTCGTTGTAGTAGTCGTGGAAGCCGTCCGGACGGGTCGACCACACCGATTGCGGCATGGCATTGGCGATCACCCGGAAGCGCGCCTCGCTTTCCTTGAGGGCGCGCTCGGCGCTGCGGATGCCGGAGATGTCGAGCATGTAGGCGATGCCCTCGTCGAGGCTACCGTCGACGTTGGCGGCGCCGAGGTAGACCGCGGCGCGGCTGCCGTCGCTGCGCAGGTATTCCTTTTCGTACGGCGCCATCACGCCGGTCGCGCGCAGCTCGGCCCAGCCGCGCTCGTCGGCCTCGTGCCATTCGGGCGGCGTCAGGGCGCGCCAGGACAGGCCGGTGCGCTCGAAGTCGGCGCGCGTCACCCCCAGGAGGTCGAGGAAGGCATCGTTCGACGCGGTCAGGGTGCCGTCGAAGCGGTATTGCACGATGCCGAGCACGTTCGATTCGGCCAGGCGCCGGAACCGCGTCTCGCTGCGCCGCAGGCCGGCTTCGGCCTCTTTCTGGGCCGTGACGTCGAGCGCCACGCCCGGCAGCCACTCGGCCTGTCCGTCGTCCCCGAAGCTCACCTTGCCGCGCGCCTCGACGTGGCGCCAGCGGCCGTCCGCGCCGCGCACGCGGTAACTGTCGTCGAAGGCGTCGCCGGTCGCCAGCGCGTCCGCGATGCGCGCCTGCACCCGGGCCACGTCGTCGGGGTGGATCGCCGCCAGGTAGGCCTCGACCGGTCCGCCATCGATGTCCGCTTCCGGCACGCCGTACAGGCGGGCCAGGTTGGCGTCGGCATACAGGCGGTTCTCGCGCACGTTCCAGTTCCAGGTCGCGACCTGGGCGGCGCCGAGCGCGCCTTCGAGCCGCATCTGGGCGTCGCGCAGGGCCGCCTCGCTGCGCTGGATGGCATCGAGGTCGGTGGTCTCGGTGACCGCGCACACGAAGCCGCGCACCGTGCCGTCCAGGCGCCGCAGCGGCGAATAGCTGAACGAGAACCAGGCCTGCTCCTCGGCGCCGTTGCGGGTGACGACGAAGGGCGCATGCGTGAAGCTGGCCGTGCGCCCCGCCATCGCCTGGGCCACCGCCCCGGCCACCTCGGGATAGGATTCCGGCCACACCTCGGCAAACGGCCGGCCCAGCGCGCCAGGATGGCGCCCGCCCAGCACCGGCACGTAGGCATCGTTGTACAGGAAGGTTTCCCCGCTGCCCCAGACGATGAAGGTGGCGACGGCCGAGTCGAGCATCTGGCGTACCGCATGCTGGAGCGCCGGCTCCCAGCCGCCGGGCTCGCCGCAAGCCGCGGTGCGCCAGTCGTGCCCGGCCATCAGGGTTTCGACGGCGCCGGGCTGGCCGGGGGAGGAAGCGGTGAGGAACATCGTGTGGGTCCGGTTGGGAAGCAGGAACGCCGCCAGGGCCGGGCCACGGAAGCAGGAGGCGCGGCCGGGCAAGGGCCGCGCGAAAAAGTATAGCCGAACTGGGAGAAAACCACGCCCGGACGGGCGTAAAAGGATGGTGTCGCCAGCAGGAATCGAACCTGCATCTAAGTCTTAGGAGGACCTTGTACTATCCATTGTACTATGGCGACACATCGCTCCCGCGCGTGCGCGCAGGTGCAGTCCTGTATTGTACCAGCCGCCTTGCCAAATCAAAACAGTGGCACACAGGATTCGCCGCTAGCGCCCGTCGCCGGTGTTGAGGCGCTGTTTCATCGATGCCAGCAGCGCGATCAGGCTGGTTTTGTCTTGCTGCGGGATATCGGCCAGCATCTCGTCGATCCAGCGCTCATGCACGGCCGCCATCTCGGCGAAGGCGGCGCGGCCGGCCGGGGTCAGGCGCACCGCCCAGGCGCGGCGGTCGTGCGGGTCGGGCACGCGCAGCACCAGCCCTTCGCGCTCGAGCTGGTCGGTGATGCCGGTGACGTTGCCGCCGGTGACCATCATGCGCCGCGACAGTTCCCCCATGCGCAGGCCGTCCGGATGGCGCTCGAGCTGGGCCATCAGGTCGAAGCGCGGCAGCGTGATGCCGAAGCTGGCGCGCAGCCGCGAGCGGATCTCGTTCTCGATGCGCACCGTGCAGGACAGCATGCGCAGCCACAGCTTGAGCGACTGATGGTGATCCTGGGTCAGCCGGCTTGCCAGGTCGAGTTCCTGCTCTTCCCCGTCGTCGAGATCGGACATAGTTCCTTAAGCCGCATCCATGCGTAATTTAAACCGTTGCAGTTTACCGGTTTCGGTGCGCGGCAGCTGTTCGCGAAACCGCACCACGCGCGGATACTTGTACGGGGCGATCCGGGCCTTGACGAATTCCTGCAGCGCCGCCGCCAGCTCGCCGCTGGCCGCCACGCCCGGCTTGAGCACCACGTGGGCCTCGACCACCTGCCCGCGCTCCTCGTCGGGACGCCCCACCACGCCGCATTCGGCCACCGCCGGGTGGTGCAGCAGCGCTTCCTCGACCTCGGCGCCGGCGATGTTGTAGCCGGCCGAGATGATCATGTCGTCCAGCCGCGAGCGGTAGTAGAAATAGCCGTCGGCGTCCATCTCGTAGGCGTCGCCGGTGATGTTCCAGCCGTCCTGCACGTAGTTGCGCTGGCGCGGATCGTCCAGGTAGCGGCAGCCGGTCGGGCCTTTCACCGCCAGCCGCCCGACCACGCCCGGTCCCACCGGCCGGCCCTGCTCGTCGAGGATGCAGGCCTGGTAGCCGGGCACCGGCTTGCCGGTCGCGCCCGGCCTGGTATCGGCGCCGGCGGCGGAAATGAAGATGTGCAGCATCTCGGTGGCGCCGATCCCGTCGATCATGTCCAGGCCGGTGGCAAGCTTCCAGGCCTCGCGGGTGGCGATCGGCAGCGCCTCGCCGGCCGACACGCTGCGGCTCAGGCTGCGCAGGCTGCCCGCTTCCATGCGCCCGGCCAGCTGGGCCATCTGGCGGTAGTAGGTGGGCGCGGTGAAGCACACCGTGGCGCGGTGTTCCCGGATCGCCGCCAGCAGGCTTTCCGGGCTCAAGCGCTCGAGCAGCACGGCGCTGGCGCCCACGCGCAGCGGGAACAGCAGCAGTCCGCCCAGGCCGAAGGTGAAGGCCAGCGGCGGCGTGCCGATGAAAACGTCCTCCAGCCGCGCGCGCAGGGTGTGGCGCGGGAAGCAGTCGCAGATCGCCAGCAGGTCGCGGTGGAAGTGCATGGTCCCCTTCGGCACGCCGGTGGTGCCGGAAGTGAAGCTGATCAGGCAGACGTCGTCGGCGGCGGTGTCGGGCGCTTCGAACGGATCGTCATGGGCCGCCATGCGCGCCTCCAGCGAATCGGGCGCATCGCCGTCGAACAGCAGCAGAGGCAGGCCGCCCGGCTCCATCGCATCGACCTCGAGGCGCAGCGAGGCCGCGCACAGCACCGCGTCGACCCGCGCGCGGCCGGCGATGACGCCCAGTTCGCGGGCGCGCAGCAGCGGCATGGTCGGCACCGCGATGCAGCCGGCCTTGATCACGGCCAGGATGCAGGCCGCCATCATGGGACAGTTGGCGCCGCGCAGCAGCACGCGGCTGCCGGTCGCCAGCCCCAGGTCGCGACGCAGCACGTGGGCGATGCGGTCGACCCGCGCGCCCAGTTGGGCATAGCTGAGACGCTCGCGCTGGCCGACCAGGGCCGTGCGCGCGTCCCAGCCGCGCGCCGCGGCGGCATCGAACAGCACGGCCACGCTGTTCAGGCGCGGCGGGTAGCGCAGCTCGGGCAGGTCGAAACGGAATTCAGGCCACTCGCCGGGAGGCGGCAGCTTGGCGCGGGCGAAGCCGTCGGCGTAGCCGGACGGCGCAAGTGCTGCGGAGGCGTCGGTCATGTCTGGCCCTTGTAGAGGTTCCGGCAATGGTGCAGCGATCGCGCCTTACTTTAAATCTAAAGTAATTTGCCAGCAAGCGTATTTATACGATAGCTTGCGCGCGCTGCCGCTGGCGGCCGACCGCCCCGAGCGCCTGCGCGAGCGCTGCCTGGAGCGCCTGCGCATCGCCGCCCGCGATCACGGCGCGCAGTCGCGCCGCGCTGCCGGCCAGTCCGAGCGTGGCGCAGCCTTCGGCCAGGCGCTCCAGGCGCGCGTCCCGGTCCAGGGGCAGTGCCGCCAGGGCCGGCCCGGCTTCCTCGAGCTGGCGCTGCAGGCCGCCGAGATAGGCCAGCAGGCGCTCGGGCGTGATGACGAGGCGCTGCAGCACCGAGGCCGCTTCCTCGTCCAGGGGCGCCAGGCGCGCGAGCTGGGTCCGCACCTGCCCCGCGGCGAAGGGCTTGACGATGTAGCCGTCGGCGCCGAGGCGCCCGGCCTCGGCCAGCGTATCGGCGTCCGACGCCGCCGACACCAGCACGAAGGGCAGCGCCTGCAGCGCAGGATCGTGGCGCGCGGCGCGCACCCGCGCCAGCAGCGCCATGCCGTCGAGCCTGGGCATGCGCAGGTCGCAGAACACGATGCCGGGGCGCAGGCCGGCGGCCAGGCGCCGCCAGGCGTCCTCGCCGTCCTCCGCCTCCACGATCTCGTATTGACCGCAGCTGTCCACCAGATGCATCAGCATCATGCGCGATACCACGTCGTCGTCCACCGCCAGCACTTTCATGTTCCGCTGCCCCCTTGGCCCCTGTCGAGCGCCATTATAGTGAAAGGTGATTCACGTGGGCTGGAAGACGGCCAGCTGCACGCCCAGGCGCGCCAGCCCGGCCAGCAGGCGCGCGCGGTCGCCCGCGTCGGCGGCCGCTTCCAGCTCGGCGCACAACTGGCCGAGCGCGGTTTCGCCCAGGTAGGCGGCGCTGCCGCGCAGGCCGTGCAGCACCCTGCCCGCCGCTTCCAGGTCGTCGCTGTCCAGGGCCGCCGCCAGCTCGGTGCGGCGGCGCGGCAAGTCGGCGGCAAAGGCGGCGCGCAGGCGCGCGGCCAGGTCGTCGGCACGGCGGCCGGCATTGGCCGGCGCCGCCGCGTCGGGCGATGGGGCCTGGGTGGGCGCCGGGGCGACCCCGAACATCGCATCCAGCGCGGCCAGCGGCGAGGCCGGCGCCGGCTCGCCCGCAGCAGGTTCGGCGGCGGGCATCGGCGCCAGCGCGATGCCGCGCCCCAGCTGGCGTTCGATGGCGCGCGAGATCTGCTGGTGCAGCGCGTCCTCGTCGATCGGCTTGGTCAGGAAGGCGTCCATGCCGCAGGCCAGGTAGCGCGCCCGGTCTTCGCCGCTGGCGTTGGCGGTCAGGGCCACGATCATCAGGTGCGGGTCCAGCACCCTGGCGTCGGGCGTGCCGCCGGCGCGGATCAGGCGGGTCGCGGTGGCGCCGTCCATCTCGGGCATGCGTCCGTCCATCAGCACCAGGTCGTAGCGCGTGCGGGCGCAGGCGGCCACGGCCAGCAGGCCATTGTCGGCAATGTCGATCTGGTGCCCCATGTCCTCGACCATGGTGCGGGCGATGATCTGGTTGGTCGCGAAATCCTCGGCGCACAGGATGCGCAGGCGATGGGTATGCGGCGCGCGCGGCGCCTGCTCCAGGTGCGGCGGCTCGACGCCGTCGGCCAGCGGCACTAGCACGCTGAAGGTGCTGCCCTTGCCTTCGATGCTGTTGACCGCGATCGAACCGCCCATCAGGGCCACCAGCTGGCGGCAGATCGCCAGCCCCAGGCCGGTGCCGCCGTAGCGGCGCGTGGTGGTGGTGTCGGCCTGTTCGAATTTCTGGAACAGGCGCGGCAGCGCATCGGCCGGAATGCCGATGCCGGTGTCGCGCACCGTGAAACGCACCATGTTCCAGCCCTCGCCGCGCACCTGGTCGTCCGCACGCAGCTCGACCCGCAGGTCGACCGTGCCCGAGCGGGTGAACTTGAAGGCATTCCCGACCAGGTTGACCAGCACCTGGCGCAAGCGGGTCGGGTCGCCCAGCACGAAGCGCGGCAGCGCGTCCTCGAAGGCCACCTTGAAACCGATGCTTTTTCCCGCGGCCTGCTCCTCGAACAAACTGGCCACGTTGCGGATGACGGCATGCAGGTCGAAGTCGATGTTCTCGATGCTCAGCTTGCCCGCCTCGATCTTGGAGAAGTCGAGCAGATCGTTGATGATCGCCAGCAGCGCCTCGGCATTGCCCTGGCCGCGCTGGATCTGCTCGCGCGTGGTCGCGCGCAGCGAGGCGTCGCGCAGCGCGAAGCCGAGCATGCCGATCACGCCCGCCAGCGGGGTGCGCATCTCGTGGCTCATGTTGGCCAGGAACTCGGACTTCTGGCGCGTCGCATCCTCGGCGCGCTGCTTGGCCTGGCGCAGGAATTCCTCGTTCTCCTGCAGCGCGCGGTAGGCGCGCGCCAATTCGTTGGACTGCTGGCGGACCCGTTGCCCCTGGTCACGCAATTCCTCGGTCTGGCGCTCGAGCATGCGGTTCTGCTGCTCGACCTGCTCGGTGCGCGCGCCCACCTGGCGCGCCAGCTGCTCTTTCTGGCGCTGCAGGCCCGACATGCGCATCCGCACCCCCAGGTAGCCGAGGGCCGCCAGCAGCAGCACGGCGATCGCGCGGAACCACGGCGTGCCCCAGGGCGGCGGCTCGATGGTGATCGCCAGCGCCGCCACCTGCTCGCTCCAGACCCCGTCCTTGTTGGCCGCGCGCAGCCGGAACACGTAGGTGCCCGGATCCAGGTTGGTATAGGTGGCGAAGCGCCTGGCGGCATCCTCGTAGACCCAGTCCTGGTCGAAGCCGTCGAGGCGGTAGGCGAAGCGGTTGCGCTCGGGCGCGGCGAAGTGCAGCGCCGAGAACTCGAGCGAGAACACCGAGGCGCCGGCCGGCAGCGTCACCGTCTCGGCATGCTCGACCGGTCCCTTGAGCGCGCCGGGCAGCACCTGCTCGACCGGGCGGTTGAAGATCGTCAGGCCGGTGATGACCGGGCGCGGCGCCACCCGGTTGTCGCGGATCGCGCGCGGGTCGAAGGCCGTGATGCCGTTGAAGCCGCCGAAGTAGAGGATGCCGTCCGGGCCGCGCACCGCCGACGAGTCGAAGAAGGCGCCCTCGGTGAGCCCGTCGGCGGCCGTGTAGTTGCGCCAGCGGTTGGCGGCAGGATCAAAGCAGGAAATGCCGCTGGTGGTGCTGACCCACAGGCGGCCGTCGCCGTCCTCCAGGATCGCCGCGACCGCGTCGTCGAGCAGGCCTTCGCGCGTGGTGTAGCGCACGAAGCTCACCGATCCGTCGGCCGCGGTGACCATGCGGTTCAGGCCCACCGCGGTGCCGACCCAGACGTCGCCGCGGCTGTCCTCGAACAGCGCGTGCACCTCGTCGTGGCTCAGGCTGGCGGCGTCGTAGGGATCGTGGCGGAAGTGGCGGAAGCGCCCGCTGGCGCGGTCCATCAGGTCGAGGCCGTCGAAGGTGCCGATCCACATGCGGCCGCGCCGGTCCAGCAGCATCGGCCGCACGATATCGTCGGCCAGGCTGGTGGACTTGCCCGGGTCGTGGCGCCAGTGCTCGGTCTTGCGGGTGGCCGGGTCGAGCCGGTGCAGGCCGCCGCGGGTGGCGACCCAGATGCCGCCGTCCGGCGAGGCATACAGGGCGCGCACGTTGTTGGCGTCGGCGTCGCCCGACAGCGCCAGGCGCTCGAAACGGCGACTGACGGGGTCGAACGAGGTCAGGCCGGTGCGGCTGCCGATCCACACGCGGCCGGCGCCGTCGCGCGCGAGCGCGCTGGCCGGCAGGTCGGCCAGGCTGTTCGGATTGCGCGGATCGGGGCGGTAGACGCTGGCTTCGCCGGTGGCCGGGTCGACGTGGTTGAGCGCGGTGGCGGTGCCGACCCAGAGCTTGTTGCCGTCGCCGAGCAGCGCGCGCGCCTTGTTGTCGGCCAGGGTGTCGGGCAGGTCGCCACGGCGCACGATGCGGGCGAAGCCGCCGCTGCCCAGGTCCACGCGCGACACGCCGGCGTACCAGGTGCCGACCCAGAAGGTGCCGAGACGGTCGCGGTACAGCGAAGCGACCTGGTTGTCGCCCAGGCTGTGGCGGTCGCTGACCACGTGGCGGTGGCTCTCGAATTTGTCCTCGTGGCCGCGCCAGCGCAGCAGGCCGTCGTCGTGGGTGCCGATCCAGATCTCGTTGGCGGCATCGCGGTACAGGGTCGTGATCCACCACGGGCCGATGCCGTCCTCGAGGCCGAAGCGGCGCAGCTTGCCCGCCTCCGGTCCCTCGAGCACGCGCCGTTCCAGCCCGCCCAGGCGCCCGATCCACAGGCGCTGCTGGCCGTCCACCATCAGCGCATGCACCGGATTGCCGCGCGGCCCCAGGTCGGAAGGATGGTGCTCGATGCGGGCGCGCCCGGCGCCCGGGCCGGTGGCCAGGCTGTCGAGTCCGCCGCCGGTGCCGATCCACAGGCGCCCGCCTGCGTCCAGCGCCAGCGCATTGACGTTGTCGTCGCTCAGGCTCGCTTCGTTGCCGCGCTCGTGGTGCCAGGTGGTGAAGCGGCGCAGCGTGGTGTCGAAATACTGCAGTCCGTCGTTGGTGCCGATCCACAGGCCGTCGCGGCCGTCGCCGATGATGGCGTTGATGTGGCGGTTGCCATTGCCGCGCCGGGCGGTCTCTTCCGGCACGAACAGGGTGAAGGACTGGGTCACCGGGTCGTACAGGTTCAGGCCGCCGTCGGTGCCCAGCCACAGGCGGCCGTGGCGGTCCAGGTGCAGCACGCGCACCCAGCTGTTCGACAGCGAGCGCGGCTTGCCGGGCACGGTGCGGTAGTTGATGACGCGGTAGCCGTCGAAGCGCGACAGGCCGTGCTGGGTGCCGAACCACATGAAGCCGTCGCGGTCCTGCACCACCGCCAGCACCGTCTCCTGGGCCAGGCCCTCGGCCACCGACAGGTGCTGGAAACGCAGGGTCGGGCGCAGCGGGCCGGCCAGCGCGCCCGCCCCCAGCACCAGCAGCAGCGCCGCCGCGAACAGTCGAAGCAGCGCGCTCATGCGGGGAAGAAGGCCAGCACGTCGTCGCGCCGGGCCAGGGTATCGCGTTCGCCGAGTCGGATCAGCTCGCGCGTATAGCTGCCCTCGAACAGCAGGTAGGAGGCCAGCGCCGCGCCGCGGGTCTCGAGCGCGCCGATCCCGCCCAGCAGCGTGCGCACCGGCGACGGCAGGCTGTGCACGTGGCGCAGCGCGATGTCGTCGAGGCGTTCGGACGGCGCGATCACCAGGAGCTCCACGCGGCGCAGCGGCAGCGCCGCGCGGGCCTCCGGCGGCACGCGCTCGAGCGTCTGGTTGACGCGCTGCAGGCGCTCGATGTCGGCGGCCAGGCTGTCGAGGAAGATCGAGGACAGCGCATGGCCGGCGATCTGCGCCAGGCTCGGATAGCCGGTGTTCGGCGCCGGGTCGACCGCGCGCTCCGACATGCGCCCCGCCCCCACCACCAGCACCCGCGCCGCGCCCAGGTGGATGGCCGGCGCGATCGGCGCCAGCTGGCGCATCGAGCCGTCACCGCAGTATTCGCGCCGTCCGCCCAGGTAGAGCGGCACCGCCGGAAAGATGAAGGGAATGGCGCTGGAGGCCAGCAGGTGCTCGACGCTGATCTGGGTCGACAACGCCAGGCGCTGGTGTCGCAGCCAGGGCGCGATCTCGCGCGCGGCCTGGTAGAAGGTGATGTGATGCCCGCTGCTATACGAGGACGCGGTGATCGCCAGCGCATGCAGGACGCCGTCGGCCAGCGCGGCATCCAGGCGCGGCAGGTCGAGGACGCGGTGCAGCAGGCCGGCCAGCGGGGTGTTGTCGAGCAGCGACTGGGGCGGCGAGGCGTGCCACTTGCGCAGCAGCCAGCCGAAGGACAGCAGCGACAGCCAGCGCGCGCCCGAACGCAGCACGCCCAGCGAATCGGCGCGGTAGACCTGGTGGGCGTTGACGCCTTCCCAGACGTTCAGCAGGCCGCGCACGGCGCTGCTGAAGTCGTCGGCGCGGCAGGCCAGCGCGGTGGCGTTGAGCGCGCCGGCCGAGGTGCCGCAGATAATGTCGAAGGGCGAGCGCAGGGCCGGACGGCCGGCGTCGGCAAGAATGCGGGCGATCGCATGCATCACGCCGGCCTGATAGGCGGCGCGTGCTCCACCGCCTGTGAGGACCAGGCCTGTTTTTGCTCCACTGTCCACCCGCGCAGCTTAGCAAAAGTCGGGTATCTCTTGGGAAATAAATACTGGGAAGTTGGTTTTCGCCGACGTTGGCAGCCCCCTCCTTGTTGAAAGGTACATCATTGCAATTAAGCAATGATGTATCGTCATGCTCGACGTTGCACAATGACGAACAGGTGTTGTTCGGGATGCTGGTCGAATTCGAGGTGGCGGCAATCGCAGTCCGCTTCGTGGATGAGCGCAAGCAGGCCCCGTATCCCCAACGTGCTGTAACGGAGCTCGGGGCCCATCGTCGCGTCGACATGCTCGCCGGCCTCGTCCGTGCCGCCCGCGCTGAAGATGAACACGCCGCCCGGCTCGAGCGCGCGCAGCAGCTTGCGCATGAGGGCGCGCTGCTGCGCCAGGCGGACATGCCAGATGCTGTCCCACGCCGTCATGAAACGGTAGCTGCGGGGAAGCGGCCAGTCGCGGATGTCGGCATGGTGCAGGACCACTTCCGGGTCGGCGGCCCGGGCCAGTTCGAGCATGCGCGCCGACACGTCGACGCCTTCGATGCGCAGGCCATGCGTGCGCAGCAGCCGGTTGAAGCGGCTACTGCAGCCGCAGCCGACGTTGAGCGCCCAGCCGCCGGCCGCCGGCGCCAGAAAAGCGAGCGCCCGTTGGTGCTGGCGCAGGCCGTTGCTGCCGTCGAATACCCCGTCCAGCCAGCGTTCGGCCAGCTGGTCGTAGGCGGCGGCGGTCGACGGGTGCGGCATCCGGATGTTCCGCTCAGTCCCCCTGCGCCACGCCTTCGCGGCGCGGATCGGCCCCGCCGTACCACAGCGGCACGCCGTGCACCTGGATGCGCTGGATGCCGTGCAGGCCCGAGGTCTGCTCGCCCAGGCGCACTTTGTGGCCGCGCGCACCCAGCGCCTCGATGGTGGTCGACGGGAAGCGCCCCGCTTCGAGCTCGGTCGGGCCGTTGCGGCTGCCGAAGTTCGGCATCGCGATCGCCTGCTGCACGTTCATGTCCCAGTCGAGCGTCCCGACCAGCACCTTGGCGACGTAGTTGATGATGGCCGGGCCGCCGGGCGAACCGACCGTCAGGACCAGCTTGCCACTCTTGCGGTCGAACACGACCGTGGGCGACATCGCGCTGCGCGGGCGCTTGCCGGCTTCCACCCGGTTGGCGATCGGGCCGTCGGCGTCCCTTGAAGCGAACGAGAAATCGGTCAACTGGTTGTTGAGGATGAAGCCGTCCACCATCTGGCGCGAGCCGAAGGCATCCTCGACGGTCGTGGTCATCGCCAGGCCCATGCCGTAGCCGTCGACCACCGACAGGTGCGAGGTCGATGGCGTCTCGATGGCGTTGTCCTTGCCCCAGTGCCAGGCCATCTCCATGCCGGGCGGCTTGCCCGCCGGCGCCTCGCCCATCGAGCGCGTCCCCACCAGTTTGGCGCGCGTGGCCAGGTAGGTCTTGTCGATCAGGCTGGGCACGCCGCGTCCGGGCAGCGGCACGAAGTCGCTGTCGGCGGCGTAGCGGTTGCGGTCCGCGTAGGCCAGGCGCCCCACTTCGCTGAACACGTGCACCGCATCCGGCCCGGGCACGCCATTGGCCGGCGCGAGCGCCTTCATGTCGAAGGTCTCGAACATGCCCAGCATCTGGGCGACGGCGATGCCCCCGGAAGAAGGCGGCGGCATGCCGCATACCGTGTAGGCGCGATAATCGCTGCACACCGGGGTGCGCACTTTCGGCTGGTAGGCGGCGATGTCGGCGGCGCTGAGCAGGCCCGGGTTGGTGGGGTGGCCCTGCACCTTGGCGGCGATGTCGCGCGCGATCCGGCCGGTATAGAAGGCATCGGCGCCGCCCTCGGCGATCTCGCGCAAGGTGGCGGCCAGCGCCGGGTTCTTCAGGATGTGGCCGACCGGCCAGGGCTGGCCGCCGTTGCCGTAGAAGTAGCGCGCGGCCTCCGGATCCTGGCGCAGGTAACGGTCGCCGGACAGCAGCGCGTGCAGGCGCGGGCTGACCGCGAAGCCCTGTTCCGACAAGCGGATGGCGGGCGCGAACAGCGTCTTCCAGGGCAGCTTGCCGTGCTCCTTGTGCGCCAGTTCGAGCATGCGCAGCACGCCCGGCGCGCCGGTCGAACGGCCGCCGACGATGCCCTCGACGCGCGACAGCGGCGTGCCGTCGGGACGCTGGAACAGGCGCTCGTCGGCCTTCGAGGGCGCGGTCTCGCGGCCATCGAAGGCCTGGGTCTTGCGGCCGTCGTAGTGGACCAGGAAAGCGCCGCCGCCGATGCCGGACGACTGCGGCTCGACCAGGGTCAGCACCAGCTGGGTGGCGATTGCCGCGTCGATCGCGCTGCCGCCCTGTTGCAGGATCTGGTAGCCGGCCTGCACCGCCAGCGGATTGGCCGCGGCCACCATGTATTTCTTGGCGGGCCAGCCGGCCTTGGCGGTGTAGCCGGTGGCGGCTTCCGGGGCTGCCTGGCGGGTATCCTGCGCCAGCAACGGCTGGGCGGTAAAGGCCAGCGCCAGGGCCAGGACGGTAGCGCGCAACTTCGTGTCGTTCAAATCGTTTCTCCAAAAGCAAAACGGGCGCGCGGCTTGCGCCACGCGCCCGACATCTGCCAATCGTACAACAATTGGCAGGAGCGTTCAGGAGACGATCACTTCGGCTGCATGCGGATCGCGCCGTCCAGGCGGATCGTTTCGCCGTTGAGCATCACGTTCTCGATGATGGCCTTGGCCAGGTGGGCGTACTCCTTCGGCATGCCGAGGCGCGGCGGGAACGGCACCATCTTGCCCAGCGAGTCGCGCACTTCCTGCGGCATGCCCATCAGCATCGGGGTCTCGAAAATGCCCGGAGCGATGGTCATCACGCGGATGCCGCTGCGCGCCAGGTCGCGCGCCATCGGCAGGGTCATGCCGGCCACCGCCGCTTTCGAGGAACCGTAGGCGGCCTGGCCGATCTGGCCGTCGAAGGCCGCGACCGAGGCGGTGTTGATGATGATGCCGCGCTCGCCGTATTCCGATGCTTCGGTTTTGCCCATGGCGTCGGCCGCCAGGCGGCACATGTTGAAGGTACCGACCAGGTTGATGTTCACCGCGCGCTGGAAGGCGTCCAGCGGGTGCGGACCGTCCTTGCCGACGGTCTTGACGGCCGGCGCCACGCCAGCGCAGTTGACCAGGCCGCGCAAGCTGCCCAGCTTGGTGGCCGCTTCCACGACCGCCAGGCCGTCCGCTTCCTGCGTGACGTCGCATTTGACGAACTGCCCGCCCAACTCGGCCGCCAGCGCGGCGCCGGCCTCGACCTGCACGTCGGCGATGACGACCTTGCCGCCCGCTTCCGTGATCATGCGCGCCGTGGCTGCTCCCAGGCCCGACGCGCCACCGGTCACGATGAACACATTGTTCTGAATTTGCATGGTTTTCCCTTTTAAAAGTTCTAGTGCCGCTGTGATGACGGCTTACGCGGACATTACGTTAACGTAAACGTCAAACAGCCGGCATTGTAACGAACTTTTGGCAGGAAAAACCATCCCGCGAGCGCGATGATCCGGTCGGATCAAAGGCACTGCACCGTGGTGCCGTTGGTCGTGCAGGCGCGGCCGCTGCTGCTGACCGCGACATTGCCCGGACCGCCCGCGTTGTAGGTCGTGCCGTTGACGTCGGTACAGGTGCCGCCCACGCAGCTGACTACCTGGCTCGACTGCGGACCGACGGAGCTAGCCGCCGCCCCGGCGCGCGGGATCGGCGCGGGCGCCGGTGCGGGAATGCCGGGCGTGGCGTCGATGCGCTGGACCGCGCCCGGACGGCGCTGGGCCTGCTTCCTGGTGTGCTGCTGGCGCTCGGGCTTGCCCTGGAGTTCCTGCTGGGTCTTGGGCTGCTGGGTTTGCGGCTGCGGCTGCGGCTGCGGCGGCGCCGGGGTCGCCGGCTGCCCGCTTCCCGGAGCGGGACGGGCCGATGGGTCGACGTCGTTCTGCTTGCTGGTGACTGGCGGCTGGCCGGCGCGCTCTTCCTGCGCCTGCGGCCGGGCCTCGCCCGCCGCCTGCGTGCTGGCCCGGGTCGGCTCCCGGGTGGTGGGCGCAGTCGGCTGCTGCGGGTCGAGCACGGGGCCATAGCTGGCGCTGTCGTCGACCGGCTTGCCGGTCGGCGGCTGGGCCGGCACCTGATTCTGGGCCAGCGCTGCCGCCGACCCCAGCGCGAACAGCACGGCAATCACGGACTGGATGGGACGCATGGTACACCTCGGGCGAATGGATAGTGGTCAGTCCATTATCTGCCCGCATGCCCGCCATCGGCGCACGCGAAACACTTCCTCACATGATTGTCGGGCGGTAACGGGCGGCGCGCCTGCGGAGCAGCGTGCGAATATCCAACCCATCACATTCACGGGAGCGGGCATGAGGCAGGTAGAGATCGTGGAAGGCGACCACGTGCGCGGCAATCCCGATGCCGACATCGTCATCATCGAATATGGGGATTTCCAGTGCCCCTACTGCGCGCGGGCCCACCCGACACTGAGCGGGTTGCAGCAGCAGCATGGCGAGCGCATCGCGCTGGTCTACCGCCACCTGCCGCTCGGCATGCACCCGTATGCGGAAAGCGCGGCCGAGGCGGCGGAGGCGGCGGGCGCCCAGGGCAAGTTCTGGGAAATGCACGACAGCCTGTTCGAGCACCAGGCGCAGATGGCGCCGGGCCAGCTGCCGCTGCTGGCGCAGGGCCTGGGGCTGGATGCGGCGCGCTTCGACGCCGACATCGCCGAGCGCAGGCACCGCGAGCGGGTCCAGGCGCAGGCGGAAGAAGCAAAGTCGCTGGGGGCGAGCGGGACGCCGAGCTTCTTCATCAACGGCGAACGCTACCAGGGGGATTCGGACCGGGAGTCGCTGACGGCGGCCGTCGAGCGCTATCTATAACGAAAAACGGCCCCTTGGGGTAATGCCAGTCAGTTAGCGATCATTGTAGGGTGGGCGGGTTCCCCGCCCACGCGGTGATAGTTGTGATATGAACAGTCGAACAGGCTGCAGTACTTTGATTTGAACGCGTGGGCGGGAGACCCGCCCACCCTACGGATGAGCACTGACTCTTAAGTGACCGGCATTACCCCTTGGGGCCGTTTGATCAACTTGTTGAGTGTTTATTCCGACAGCGCCGCGAAGGCTGCGTCACGTACCTGCTCGACCGGGCCGACGCCCGAAATCTTGCGGTATTTCGGCGCACCCGGCAGGCCCGACTGGGCCCACTTGTTGTAGTAGCCGAGCAGCACTTCGGTCTGGTTGTGGTACACGGCCAGGCGCTTCTGGACGGTCTCTTCCTTGTCGTCGTCGCGCTGCACCAGCGGCTCGCCGGTGACGTCGTCGACGCCGTCGACCTTCGGCGGATTGAACTTGGTGTGGTACACGCGGCCCGATGCCTGGTGGGTGCGGCGGCCCGACATACGCTCGACGATCAGTTCGTCAGGCACGTCGATTTCCAGCACGTAGTCGATCTGCACGCCGCTGTCCTTCATGGCGTCGGCCTGCGCGATGGTGCGCGGGAAGCCGTCGAACAGGTAGCCGTTGGCGCAGTCGGTGTCCTTCAGGCGCTCTTTCACCAGGCCGATGATGATGTCGTCCGACACCAGCTGGCCCGCGTCCATCACCTTCTTGGCAGCCAGGCCCAGTTCGGTTCCGGCCTTGATCGCGGCACGCAGCATGTCGCCGGTGGAAATCTGCGGAATGTTGAACTTTTCCTTGATGAAATTAGCCTGGGTGCCTTTACCGGCACCGGGTGCTCCTAACAGAATGAGACGCATGAGTTTCCTAGATTCTTAGAGGATGTTGATAATTTTTATGTTGGCAGACGATTGTGATTGATGCATATCTGACTACTTGACACGAAAGTTACCACAAAAGTCAGCTTTAACGCCAATCCCCGGAGCCTCCGCCAGCTCGTTTTGACATAGCGCAGACAATGTAAAACTGGCGTAAGAAAGTTCAGGCAGCGTAGTGACGGCGCACGCGCTCGAGGTCGTCCGGCGTATCGACGCCGGCGGGCGGCGCGCTGTCCGTGATGTGCACGGCGATCGGGTAGCCGTGCCACAGCACGCGCAGCTGTTCCAGCGCCTCGATGGTTTCAAGGGGGGAACTTTCCAGTGCCGGATAGGCCTGGAGGAAGGCGTTGCTGTAGGCATAGAGGCCGACGTGGCGCAGCGGCGCATAGCCGGCCGGCAGCGCCTCTTGGGATGCGGCGAAGGCGTCGCGGTGCCAGGGAATGGTGGCGCGCGAGAAATACAGCGCCCTGCCCGCCTTGTCGAGCACGACCTTGACCACGTTCGGGTTGAACACCTCGGCCACGTCGACGATCGGGTGGGCCACGGTGGCCATCGGCACGCCGTCGACGATGCGCGCGGCGCAGGCGGACAGCAGCGCCGGGTCGATCAGCGGTTCGTCGCCCTGCAGGTTGACCACCACCTCGCCTGGCGCCAGGCCCAGCTTGTGCGCGACTTCGGCGATGCGGTCGGTGCCGGAAGGATGGTCGGCGCGGGTCATGCAGGCTTCGATGTCGTGCGCTTCGCAGGCCGCCAGGATGTCGGGGTGATCGGTGGCGACGATGATGCGGGCAGCGCCCGATGCGCGCGCGCGCTCGGCCACGCGCACCACCATCGGCTTGCCGCCGAGGTCGGCCAGCGGCTTGTTCGGCAGGCGGGTCGAGGCCAGGCGGGCCGGGATGATGACGGTAAAACCCATCCGCTTACACCGGTTCGACCTTGCGCGCCTGGTCGGCCCACATGATCGGAATGCCATCCCGGATCGGGTAAGCAAGGCGGTCCGGGCTGCAGATGAGTTCCTGCGCCTTCTTGTCGTACTGGAGTGGGCCCTTGCACAGCGGGCAGACCAGGATATCAAGCAGTCGAGCGTCCACGACATTTCTCCACGATTTGTTCGGCCAGCGCGGGGTCGATCCGCGCCGTCACGGGCACGACCCACAAGCGCGGGTCGTCCTTCAGGTTATCAAGTTGCCGACATTTTACTGCATCCTTCTCCGTGATCAGGATGACATCGGCGTCGAGTCCGTCGAAAGGCCGGTCGAGGAAGTCGTGGTGGTCGGGCAGCGGCAGTTCCCGGAAGTCCAGGCCGGCGCCGCGCAGCATGGCGAAGAAGCGGCCCGGATTGCCGATACCGGCGGCCGCGACGATGCGGCGGCCCTTCAGGCGCCCCAAGGGAAGGCAGTCTTGCGGCCGCATCAGGGGTTCGGCGAAATCGCCCGCCAGCTGCATCTGGAAAGGCTGGCCGCCGACGGCGCGCGCCAGCCTCGGGGTGATCTCGGGCGCGTTCACCACCGTGAAATCGCGGCGCCGCGAGGGCGGTTCGCGCAGCGGCCCGGCCGGCAGCAGCCAGCCGTTGCCGACGCCGCGGCCGTCGAACAGGACGATCTCGACGTCGCGCGCCAAGGCGTAGTGCTGCAGGCCGTCGTCGGTGATCAGGACGTCGACTTCCGGGTGGCTGGTGAGCAGCGCCCTGCCCGCCTGCGCCCGCTGGCGCCCGACCACCACCGGGCAGCCGGCGCGCGCCGCGATCAGGAGCGGCTCGTCGCCCACTTCCTCGGGACGCGACTGCGGCGTGACTTCGCGCGGCGTCTCGGCCGCACCGCCGTGGCCGCGCGAGATCACGCCCGGGCGCAGGCCGGCGCCGCGCAGGCTGTCCGCCAGCCAGATGGTCAGCGGCGTCTTGCCGGTCCCGCCGATGAAGATGTTGCCGACCACGATGACGGGCACCGGCAGGCGTTCGCTCTTCTTGAGCTTGAGGCGGTACAGGAGCGTGCGCAGGCCGGCCAGGACGCGGAACAGCAGCGCCAGCGGCAGCAGGGCCAGCGCCAGCGGGCCGCGCCGCAGCCAGGCGCGGGTGAGAGTGGATTCGAGCTTGGATGCCATGGAGGAGCGGACGCCGCGGCGCCCGCCTGCTTACTTTTTGGCGCCGGTCTGGGCGGCGAAGGTCAGCTTGTCGTAGCCGGCCACGCGCGCCGCTTCCAGCACGTTGATGACCATCTGGTGCATCGCGAACTGGTCGGCGTTGACGATCACCACCGGATCGTTGGCGGGCTGGCCGTTGGGGCCGGCGCTGCGGGCGGCGTTCTTCAGGTCGTCGGCCAGGCCGGCCACGCTGTGGAAGGCCACCGGCACGTTGTTCACCGTGTAGTTGCCCTTGGCGTCGATGGTGACGTTGATCTCGAAGGGGCGCTCCTGCACCTTCTCTGCGTCGGCCGTGGGCAGGGTGATCTGCAGCTCGGTGAACTTGCTGTAGGTGGTCGAGACCATCAGGAAGATCAGGACGACCAGCAGCACGTCGATGAACGGAATCAGGTTGATCTCCGGTTCCTCGCGCTGGCGGCCGCGGCGGAAGTTCATCATTTGCGGGTCCCGTGCACGACGTCGACGAATTTCACGGCCTGCAGTTCCATCTCGACGATGAAGCTGTCGACCGAGGAACGGAAGTGGCGGTAGAACACCAGGGCCGGCATGGCGATGGCCAGACCGAAGCCGGTGTTGTACAGCGCCACCGAGATGCCGTGCGCCAGCTGGGCCGGGTTGTTGCCGGTCGGGCTTTGCGCGCCGAAGATCTCGATCATGCCGACCACCGTGCCGAACAGGCCCAGCAGCGGAGCCAGCGACGCGATGGTGCCGAGGGTGGTCAGGAAACGCTCGAGGCCGTGGGCGACGCCGCGGCCGGCTTCCTCGATGGATTCCTTCATGACGTCGCGCGAGGCGTCGACGTTGCGCAGCGCGGCGGCCAGTACGGTGCCGAGCGGGGAATTGTGTTCGAGCTTGTCGACCACGTCGGGCGTGACCTTGCCGGCGCGGTAGACGCGAATCACTTCATCCAGCAATGCCTTCGGGAGAATCTTCTCGCGGCGCAGGTAGAGCAGGCGTTCCACGATCAGCGCGACGGCAATGATCGAGGCAATCAGCAAGAACCAGATGGGCCAGCCTGCAGCTTGGAAAATGGCGAGCAAAAGAAACTCCTGTGGGAAAGAAAATCAGTTCAGCAATGTAACAAGTTGCCAGCAGTGCGGCAAGTGTGGTTCTACACAGCTTCTGTGGATAAAAATGTGCGCAAGGCCCGCTTCTGGATCACAGATCCTTGATTTAAAAAGACTTTCTGCGCCTGCGCAAGAAAACGGCAGCTATCGGATGAGCATGCTTCGCGTGCAAGCGCGTTGTTGGAGATGATATTGATCTAGCTCAAGCGTTTGCACTTACGAACAAATTCTGTGGACAAAATTGTGCGCAATGGCATCTGGTAGCAGCTAAGTACTTGTTTCGCCTAAAGAAATTTCCTAAGCGCAAAAAATAGGCAGTGTCGCAGCTTGTCCTCAAACGTACGGCGGTGTGCGGTTCCTCACATTTTTTGTGGACAAAAGTGTGAGCAAGGGTCTGTTTCAACAGCTAAGTGCTTGATCTAACTCAATAAAACATCACTGCATAAAATTTCATCACTCAGCATTAATGCAAGCGATTGTGTGCAAGTCTGCCCTTTCATGCATGACTTATTCTGCACTGAGGATCTAGTGGTTAAGAAAGTTCACATCTGCACATTTTTTGTGGATAAGGATGTGATGAATGCTGTATGCAAGCAGCTAAGTCATTGATTCATAGGAGATCAGATGGCACTGCCTGCGAAAGATGCAAATGCTCGGAACGCCATGTTTGTGGGCGCCGCGCCGGCCCTTTCATTACTTTCAAGGCAATATTGAGCCTCTGGTCTGGCCCTACCGCCACCTTTGTGCACACTTTTTGTGGACAAAATTGTGTGCAAGGAGTCCCTGACACCCTTAAGCCCATGATCTATAAGGATAAAATTTCCTAGCGTCATTTTTGAGCAGCAGAGCGCCGTTTGCCGCCCGCCCGTCCGGCCTCGTATTTACATCTGCGATATGCACATATTTTGTGGACAACAATGTGCTCAAGCTCGGCATAGGGGCGCTAAGTACTTGACGCATAAGGGAAGTGAGACCCAAGCCCCATTCTTGAGCACGCTTGGGTCTTATGGATGAGTTGCCCACAGATTTTGTGGATAAACTCGCGTCAAAGCCTGAAGAGAGCTCTGCAAGCCATTGATTTTAAAGGCTTTCAATAGAATGCATTGAAAACTGGCAACAACGCTTCATCTCGGACAAGACGGTATGAGCCCGCGCACGCCTGCCTGCCGGCCCTTGTCGTTTTCGCCAAGATGTGACATAAGCATCAGCTTTACCCAAGCAGCCACGCAGCCCCATGGAATTCCAAAGCGACGCCGACTTCGCCTATACCGCCCCACCCGTCCTGAGCGTGACGACCCTGAACCAGCAGGTCGCGCGCCTGCTCGAACGGAGTTTTCCCCTGGTCTGGATCGGCGGCGAGATCTCGAACTTCACGCGCGCCAGTTCCGGCCACTGGTATTTCACGCTGAAGGACGATGCCGCCCAGGTGCGCGCCGTGATGTTCCGCAGCCGCGCCCAGTACGCCGGCTTCGTTCCGCGCGAAGGCGACAAGGTCGAGGTGCGCGCCCTGGTCACCCTGTATGGCGCGCGCGGCGACTACCAGATCAATGTCGAGACCATCCGCCGCGCCGGCGTCGGCCAGCTCTACGAAGCCTTCCTGCGGCTCAAGGAAAAGCTCCAGGCCCAGGGCCTGTTCGACCAGGAGCGCAAGCGAGCGCTGCCGCTGTTCCCGCGCACCATCGGCATCGTCACCAGCCCCCAGGCCGCGGCCCTGCGCGACGTGCTCACCGCCCTGCGCCGCCGTGCGCCGCACGTGCGCGTGATCCTCTACCCGGCCCCGGTGCAGGGCCAGTTCGCCGCCGACAAGATCGCCGAAGCGATTCAATCGGCATCAAGCCGGCAGGAAGCCGACGTGCTGCTGGTATGCCGCGGCGGCGGTTCGATCGAAGACCTGTGGAGCTTCAACGAGGAATGCGTGGCGCGCGCCATCGACGCCTGCCAGATTCCGGTGATCTCGGGCGTGGGCCACGAGACCGACGTCACCATCGCCGACTTCGCCGCCGACGTGCGCGCCGCCACCCCGACCGCCGCCGCGGAACTGGCGGTCACCCCGCGCGCCGACTGGCTCGCCTCCTTGTCGGGCGACGCCCAGGACCTGCGCCGCGCCATGCGCCGCACGCTGTCGGACGCCAGCCAGAGCCTGGACGGCTATAGCCGGCGCCTGTTGAGTCCGACTACCCAGATCCGCCACCAGCGCGTGAAGCTGCTGTCGATGGCGGCCGCGCTGACCCATGCGGTGCGCACCCCGGTGAACCGCCAGAACCTGATGCTGGCCCAGCTGCAGCAGCGCTGGATGCGCCATCGCCCCGACATGCGGGCCATGCGCGCACAGCTGCAGTCGGACGGCCGCCACCTGAACACCAGCCTGTGCAACGCCGTCAAACGGCGGCGCGACGCTCTCGAGGCCCTGGCGGCCCAGCTGGAACTGCTGAACCCGCAACGCACGCTCGAGCGCGGCTATGCCATCGTCCGCAACGTCAAGGGCGAGGTGCTGCGCGACCCGGCGCAGGTCAAGGCGCGCAACAAGCTGAGCCTGCGGCTGGCCGGCGGCACGGCCGACATCGTCGTGTCCAGCGTACAGACCGCGCTGGGTGATCCGAATGACTAGCCAAGCATGCAACGTCGCGCTATCCGGTTTAGAATAGCGCGGTTTTGGAACAAAACCCGTCCAACCAACGCACAAGGAATTGAACATGGAACATACCCTGCCGCCACTGCCGTACGCTAAGGATGCTCTGCAGCCGCACATCTCGGCCGAGACCCTGGAATATCACCACGGCAAGCACCACCAGACCTATGTCACCAACCTGAACAACATGATCAAGGGGACCGAGTACGAAAACATGTCCCTGGAAGAGATCATCCAGAAGTCGTCCGGTGGTGTGTTCAACAACTCGGCCCAGGTGTGGAACCACACCTTCTTCTGGAACTGCATGACCCCGAACGGCGGCGGCGCTCCGACCGGCAAGGCGCTTGAGGCAATCAACGCCAAGTGGGGTTCGTTCGACAAGTTCAAGGAAGAGTTCAACAAGTCGGCACTGGGCAACTTCGGCTCGGGCTGGACCTGGCTGGTGCAGAAGGCCGACGGCAGCGTCGACATCGTCAACACCTCGAACGCCGGCACCCCGCTGACCACCTCGGACAAGCCTCTGCTGACCGCCGACGTCTGGGAGCACGCCTACTACATCGACTACCGCAACGCGCGCGCCAAGTTCCTGGACGCGTTCTGGAATGTCGCCAACTGGGACTTCGTGAACCAGAACATGGCGTAAGCCTTCTCGTTGTTCCTCATCATTAAGTTCAGAACAACTTGATAATGATCGGAACACAATGAGACTCACAGCCCGCCTTGCGCGGGCTGTGTCGTTTCGGGCTCGTCAAAAGCGCCTGGGTGCAGTATCCGACGTGTAGAAATAGGTTGGAGTGGCACGACGGTAGCAGCGAAGCGCCCGGCAACAGGCGTGCCGCCGACAAGCATCGATCGGTCCCCTTGCGCCAGCTGGAAGATGAGCGTTCGTCCGAACCCTCTGATAATATACCCCCCCACCCTATAAACGGAGGCCCACAGTTGTCGCACACCGCACGAGAAAAAGCGAAATTGCTCGCTCGCGTACGCCGCATCCGCGGCCAGGTCGAGGCGATCGAGCGCGCATTGGAGGCCGAAGCCGGGTGCGCGGAGGTCTTGCATTTACTGGCAGCCAGCCGGGGCGCCATGAACGGCTTGATGGCCGAAGTCATCGAGGATCACGTGCGGGAACACCTCGCGGCACGCGACCTGACGGAAGCGGAGCGTGGCGAAGGCGCAGACGAACTGCTCGAAGTGATTCGAGCGTATTTGAAGTAGGTTTTCCATGGCTGTGAAATCACCCTGCGTCGAACTATGCCAGTTCGACGGCAAGACCGGCTTCTGTACCGGATGCCTGCGCACGCTTGCCGAGGCGCGCGAGTGGAAGAAGATGACCGATCACCGCAGGCACCAGATCATCAACGAACGCGCGCGGCGCGAGAAAAAACTGGATGGCCGATAGCACGGCCGGCGGAGGAAACTTCATGCAAGACCTGACTCATCAACACACTGTCGACGACCTCGCACACGACCACATCTTCGACCAGGGCAGCAATGCCGCCGAGCGCGGCACGCGCCTGGTCATGTGGATCACCGCGTCCATGATGGTGGTGGAGATCGCCGCCGGCTGGTGGTTCAATTCGATGGCGCTGCTGGCGGACGGCTGGCACATGAGTTCCCATGCGCTGGCGATCGGCCTGAGCGCATTCGCTTACTCCGCCGCACGCACATATGCGAAGGATCCGCGCTTTGCCTTTGGCACGTGGAAGATCGAAGTCCTGGCGGGCTATACGAGCGCCGTCTTCCTGCTCGGGATTGCGGCATTGATGGCATTCAGTTCGATCGAGCGCATCTTCACGCCCGAACCCATCCACTATCGGGAAGCGATCGTCATCGCCATCCTGGGCCTGGTCGTGAACGTGGTTTGCGCATTGATCCTTGGCCATGCCCACCACGATCACGGCCACGGCCACGGGCATCATCACCATGGACATGCGCATGCGCATGACGATCATGGACACGGTCATCATGACCTGAACCTGAAGTCCGCCTATATCCACGTGATTGCAGACGCGGCGACATCGGTGCTGGCGATCGGCGCGCTGGCTGGCGGATGGGCGTTTGGCTGGTCCTGGCTCGATCCGGTGATGGGTATTGTCGGCGCGGTGCTCGTCGCGATGTGGGCAAAGAACCTGATCGTCGAGACCGGAAAAGTCTTGCTCGACCGCGAAATGGACACCCCGGTTGTCGAGGAAATTCGCGAGGTCGTAGCAGCAGCGTCGACTGCAGGCTATACCAGACTGGTCGACTTGCACGTCTGGCGCGTCGGCAAGCAGTTCTATTCCTGTGCCTTGAGCCTCGTGACGAATGACCCGGCCCTGACACCAGTCAAGCTACGTGAGCAACTGGGCATTCACGAAGAAATTGTGCACGCGACGATCGAAGTGCATTATCGGCCCGACAACGCAAGCTAGCGTAGCAGCTGGAAAAAGCCAAACGGCCCGCCATGGCGGGCCGTTTGCTTCTCAAGCGGGCAGAAGCGATCGCCTAGCCGCGCGCCTCCGCATCGATCCGCGAATTCGCCGCGGTATCGCGCATGAACCAGCACACCACCAGGGTGCAGGCGATCACGCCGGTGGCATACCAGTAGAAGCCGCTTTCCAGGTTGATCGACTTGAACCACAGCGCCAGGTACTCGGCCGTCCCGCCGAACACCGACACCGCGAAGGCGTACGGCACGCCGACGCCGGTGGCGCGGATGGTGGCCGGGAACAGCTCGGCCTTCACCAGCGCGTTGATCGAGGTGTAGCCGGACACGATGATCCAGGCGCAGGCGATCAGGGCGAAAGCTTCCCATGGGCCTGAGGCATTGCGAATCGCGGTGAGCAGCGGCACCGTGAACAGGGTGCCGAGCAGCGCGAAGCCCACCAGCAGCGGACGGCGGCCGATGCGGTCGGACAGCGCGCCGTACAGCGGCTGCAGGCACATGGCGAACAGCAGCGAGCCTGCGGACACCGCCGTGGTCTGGGCGTCGGTCAGGCCCACCGACAGGCGCAGGAATTTCTGCATGTAGGTGGTGTAGACGTAGAAGGCCAGCGTGCCGCCCATGGTCAGGCCGATCACCAGGAGGACCTCGCGCGGGTGCTGCATCAGCTGCTGCAGGCCGCCCATCTTCTTGGCCTTCTTGCGCGCCGCCTCGAAGGAGTCGGTCTCGGGCATGTTGTGGCGCATGGTCAGCGCCAGCACGGCCAGGGTCGCACCGATGAAGAAGGGAATCCGCCAGCCCCAGGCACGCAGCTGTTCGTCCGAGAGCAGGAAACGCTGCAGCACCAGCAGGAGCAGCAGCGCCAGCAGCTGGCCGCCGATCAGGGTCACGTACTGGAAGCTGGCATAGAAGCCGCGGTGCTTGGAGTCCGCCATTTCCGACAGGTAGGTGGCGCTGGCGCCGTACTCGCCGCCCAGGCTCAGGCCCTGCAGCAGGCGCGCCAGCAGCAGCAGGCAGGGCGACAGGATGCCGGCGGTGGCGTAGGTGGGCGCGCAGGCGATGATGAGCGAGCCGAAGCACATGAGCAGGACCGAGGCCATCAGGGCCGTCCTGCGGCCGCGCCGGTCGGCCAGGCGGCCGAACAGGATGCCGCCGATCGGGCGCACGAAGAAGCCGAGGGCAAAGATGCCGGCGGTGGACATCATCTGCGCGGTCGGGTCCTGGGCCGGAAAGAAGGAACTGGCGAAATACAGCGCGAACGCCGAGTAGCAGTAGAAATCGAACCACTCGACCAGGTTGCCGGACGAGCCGACGAAGATGGCGCGCAAGCGCTTGCCGGAAATCCGTTCCCCGGCCTGGGCCTGGCCGTCGACGGCCGCCCTCGTTGTGACTGCAGTCATGTTGTCTCCTGTGATGCACGGGAGATCGACGCGTCTCCCGTTTCCAGGCCCTGACTATCGCGCGCGGCGGCGCGGCGCGCATCCGGGATGTCGCCCTTGCCGCCTCCGTAAAACTACGCAGAAGCATTCCAAAGCGCCGGCGCAACTGCTATCGTCTCGTGATCTGATTCAAAGGAAAATCGAATGGCGCGCCCGTTCATCGTTCGTTACTGGCGCGGGCTCCTTGCCGCCGTGGGAGCGCTGGTCCTGATCGCGGCCGCGGGACACTGGGCCGGGCAGCGCGAGCTGGACGCCAAGACCCAGGCACTGCGCCAGGCCGCCGCCGCGCAGGCGCTGGGCCTGCGCGGCCTGGTCGAGAAGCACGACTTCTTGCCGCATGCCGTGGCGCGTCACCCGGGCGTGCAGGAGCTGCTGCGCGCCCCGTGGGATGCCGCCCTGCAGGCGCGCGTCAACGCGTATTTCGCCGACCTGCAGGCGACCACCGGCGCGGCGGCGCTCTACCTGGTCGACCGCGACGGCTTGACGCTGGCCGCCAGCAACTGGAACACCCCCTCGAGCTTCGTCGGACAGAACTATCGGCAGCGGGCCTACTTCGAAGATGCCGTGCAGGGCCGGCGCGGATTGTTCTATGGCCTCGGGCTCACCACCGGCCAGTCCGGGCTGTTCATCGCGGAACCCGTGCGCATCGACGGCGCCATCCTCGGGGTGGCGGTGGTCAAGATCAGCCTGGAGGCGCTGCAGGCCACCTGGATGCGCGGGCCGGAACCGGTCGTGCTCAGGGACAGCCGCGGCATCGTCTTCCTGAGCGGCGAGCCCGCATGGCTGTACCAGGCTATCCGGCCGGTGTCCGCGCAAGACGCCCGCTGGATCGCCGAACACGGCCAGTACGGCAAGCGCACCCGCTTCGGCGTCCTGCCATGGAAGCCCGAGGCGCTTCCCGGCATGCCGGGCTTCGTCCTGCGCACCGAGGTGCGGGGGCAAGCCAGGAGCCTGCTCGCGCTCGACACCCCGCTGCCGGAACTGGGCTGGACCCTCACCGTGACCTCGAGCATGAAGGAGGTGGCGCAGGCGCGCCGCTCCGCGCTCGCGCTGACGGCGCTGGCCATGGCGCTGCTGCTGCTCGGCCTGTCGTACTGGCGGCTGCGCGAAAAGCGCTTCGTCGAACAGCGCAGCGCGCGCATCGAGCTGGAACGCCGGGTCGAGGAGCGCACCCGCGACCTGGAAGAAGCGCACGCCTTCCGCAAGGCGATGGAAGATTCGTTGCTGGTGGGCATGCGCGCCCGCGATCCGGACGGGAAGATCATCTACGTCAATCCGGCGCTGTGCGCCATGGTCGGCTACAGCGCCGAGGAACTGCTCGGCTGCCGGCCGCCCTACCCCTACTGGCATCCGGACGACCTGGAAAAGCAGGCGCGCGAAAGCGAAGATGCCCTGCAGGGGCGCGCCGCGCCGCACGGCTTCGAGTCGCGCATCCGCCACAAGGACGGGCACGACGTGATCACGATGGTCTATACCGCCCCGCTGGTCGATGCCCAGGGCGTGCACCGGGGCTGGATGAGTTCGGTCGTGGACATCACCGCGCAGAAGCAGGCCGAAGCCCGCCAGCGCGACCAGGAACTGCGCCTGCAGCGCAGCGCGCGCCTGGCCAGCGTGGGCGAGATGGCCTCGACGCTGGCGCATGAACTCAACCAGCCGCTCATGGCCCTGTCCAATTTCGCCGTCGCCGCGCGCGCCCTGGCCGTGCAAGGCCAATCCGAGCTGCTGCCAGGCGCGCTCGACGAGATCGTCGGGCAGTCGCAGCGCGCCAGCGAAATCGTCAAGCGGGTACGCGCCTTCATCAACCCCCAGCGGGCCCAATACGAAAGCCTGGCGATCGACAGCGTGATCACCCATGCGCAAGCCTTGCTCGAGCCAGAGCTGAAAAGCCAGGGCGTCACCCTGCGCCTGCTGCGCATGGACGCCGGCGCCCGGGTGCGCGGCGACCGGGTCCTGCTCGAGCAGGTCCTCGTCAACCTGATCCATAACGCCATGCACGCCGTGCAGGACCAGCCGCGCCAGCGCCGCGTCATCGAGCTGGCCTGCCGCCGCAGCGCGCAGGGACTGCTCATCAGCGTCGCCGACCGCGGACCGGGCATTGCGCCCGAGCAGCGCGAGCAGGTCTTCGCCCCCTTCTTCACCACCAGGCCCGATGGCCTCGGACTGGGCCTGAACATCTGCCGCAGCATCGTCGAGGCCCACGGCGGCGCCATCGGCGTCGACAACCGGCTTGAGGGCGGCGCCGTCTTTTCCTTCACCCTGCCCACCGAACCATGAAAGCACCATGAAAGAAGCGCCCCTGACCCTGTACGTCGTCGACGACGACGAAGCCCTGCGCCGCTCCCTGCTCCTGCTGCTGTTCTCGCAGGGCATGGCGGTGCAGGCCTTCGAGTCCGGCGAGGCCTTTCTCGACACCGTCGACCTGCACCAGCCGGGCTGCGTCATCCTCGACCTGCGCATGGGCGGGATGAGCGGCCTGGAAGTCTTCGAACGCCTGCTTGCGGCGCACAGTCCGCTGGTCACCCTGTTCCTGTCGGCGCACGGCGACATCCCGACCGCCCTGGAAGCGGTGCGGCGCGGCGCCTACGACTGGGTGGAAAAGCCGGACACCCGGCAGCTGCTCGACAAGCTCCCCGCCGCCGCCGCGCTGGCCCGGGCCCGCGCCCAGGCGCTGCGCCGGTGGGCCGAGCTGACGCCGCGCGAGCGCGAGGTGGCGAAACTGGTGGGCCTGGGCCAGCCCAACAAGGAGATCGCGCGCATGCTGGTGCCGCCCTGCAGCCACCGTTCGGTGGAGACCCACCGCGCCAACATCTTCAACAAGCTGCAATGCGCCAATGACAACGAGCTGGGCCGCTGGCTGGCGGCGCATCCCTGGCTCGACTGAAGACGTCCTGTCGCTTCTGCGCCTCTAGGCAATTGACCATCATCAATCAAACCCGAGTTCGCCCCGCGCGCGCTCCCGGCCGGCGTTAAATGAAGCGCAATGCCTTCACCGAGGAGTGTACGTGGACAAGAAACGCTTACTGATGGCCCTGTGCCTTGCCGCCGGCGCCTGCGCGCTGGGCGGCTGTACGACACCCACGCCGCGCAAGGAAGTGCTCAGGACCGACCAGATCTATCCGCCGATCGGCCCCTATTCCCAGATGATCGGCTACGGCAACCACATCTATTTCTCGGGCATCATCGCCCTGAACCGGGCCGGCACTGCGCTCGAGGGCGCCACGATCGAGGAGCAGACGAAACATGTGCTCGACTACATCGGGGCGGGCCTGGCCTCGCAGGGCCTGAGCTACGAGGACGTCCTGTCGAGCACGGTGTACATGCAGGACCTGAATGAGTTCGCCGGCATGAACGCCGTCTACGCCCAGTATTTCACCAAGGATCCGCCGGCCCGCGCCACGATCCAGGTGGCGCGCCTGCCGCGCGACGCCAAGATCGAGATCGCGGTCATTGCAGGGCGCCGCTAACCCGCATCAGCGGATCAGCACTTCGTTGCGGAAGCGCCAGGCATAGGTCTGGCCGACCTTCAGCTGCGCCGGATGCGCGCGCAGCTCCACCACGAAGCCGCCCGCTTCGTCCCGACGGATGCGCGCGATGGCGCGGGCGCACACCAGGGTGCCGCGCCGGATCTGCCAGAACTGGTCGGGATCCAGGCCGGCAACCAGGTCCTTGATCGGCATCCTGATCAGGCCCTCGTCCGTGGCCGTGACCACCCGCGTATAGCGCGTGTCCGATTCGAAGAACAGGATCTCGTCGATCGGGAACAGCTTGATGATGTTCCCCGCAGTGCAGCTGATCCAGCGGATGCGCTCCTGGGCGGCGTTCGGCCGCAGCCGATGGTCGAGTTCCATCCAGCTTTTGGCGCGCTCGGCGCTGCCGCCCTTGGTGTCGAGCTGGGCCCGCACGCGCTGCAAGGCCTGTTCCAGCCGGGCCCCGTTGACCGGCTTGAGCAGGTAGTCGACGGCGCCGAGGTCGAAGGCTTCGAGCGCGTGGCTGTCGTAGGCGGTCGTGAAGACGACGCAGGCTTTTCCCCCGCTGGCGCGGGCGACTTCGAGTCCGCTGATGCCGGGCATGCGGATGTCGAGGAAGGCCACGCTGGGCTCCAGCTCGGCGATCGCGGCCAGCGCCTCGCTGCCGTCTTCCACGGAGGCGACGATCTCGAGCTCCGGCCAGGCCAGGGCCAGCAGGCGCTGCAGTTCGGCACGCTGCAGGTCTTCGTCGTCGGCGATGATCGCGGTCGGCATGTTCACGCTCCCTCCATGGTCGCGGCCAGCGGCAGCACGATGCTGGCCACCACGCCGCCTTCCTCGCCGGCGCGCAGTTCGAGCGCGGCGGTGCCGCCGTACAGGTGGGTCAGGCGCTCGCGGATGTTCGCCAGGCCGATGCCGCTGCCGCTCGACGCGCGAAAGCCCACGCCATCGTCGCTCACACTCAGCGCCAGCATCCGCGCGCCATCTGTCTCGCGGCAGGCGGCCCAGACCCGGATCGTCGCTGGCCCCTTCTTCGGCTCGATGCCATGCTTGACCGCGTTCTCCACCAGCGAGATCAGCATCAGGGGCGGAATCGGGGCGGCGCGCAGCTCCGGCGGGCACGCCACCTCGGCATGCAGGCGCGGCATGCGCGCTGCAATCACGCCCAGGTAGGCGCGCACCGAATCGCATTGCGAGCCGAGGGTGACGAAGGTGCTGGCGCCGTCGGCGCGCAGTTGCGGGATGGTCGAGCGCAGGTAGTCGATCAGGTGGTCGATCATGACGATGCCGCGATCCGGATCGGACAGCATGGCGGCGCGCACGCCCGACAGGGTGTTGAACAGGAAGTGGGGCTCGACCTGGCTGGCCAGCACCGCCAGCTTCACCTCGACTTCGTTGCGCTGGTGCTTGTAGCGCTCGGCCTGCGCCTGCAGGGCGGCCTCGCGCAGCAAGCCGCGCTGGCGGAAATAGGCGGCCAGGTCGAAGGGACCGGCCAGCCAGACCAGCACCGGGAACCAGATCGCCAGGTTGACCACGCGGTTGTCGCGCTCCTGCTCGGCCCGCAGTTCGGCCGACGCCTGTCCTGACGCCGGCTGGCCGCCGGTCCTCACGAAAGGCGTCAGCGACCAGGCCAGCAGCACCCCCAGCAGCAATGCGCACACGATGCCGGCCGCTTCGCGCCGCGGACGCCAGCCGCGCGCCCGCACCAGCACCGCCAGGCCGCGTCCCAGCGCCAGGGCGGTGGCCACCACCAGCCAGATGGCCGGGAAGGTGAACCAGAAGGCCAGCGGGTTGACCTCGGGCGGCGGCTTGGGAACCAGCGCGGCCAGCATGACCAGCACCAGCGCCAACAGGATCATCGGGACCCGGAACGAGCGCATGCGGTAGCCGTACCAGGTCTTGCCGAATACCGGATACTGCTGGGCGCGATGCGACCATCCTCCCAGCCTGGCGGCGAGGCTGGACGGAAGCGGTGATTCGTGGTCGGCTGGGGCGTTGTTTTCCATTTGGCTATTTTATGCTGTCGCGCGGCGCCTTGACCCTTGCCAGGATCCAGTCGCTGACGGTGTCGAGCGCGAGCGGCGCGAGGCTTTCCTCGATCTCGGCGTATTCGCTGCCGGCCCCGGTGCGCGCGGTCTGGTCCAGGTGGTTCAGCGCCGGCAGTTCCTTCACCACGGCGCGCCCATTACCCGCGAGCGCCGTGCGGATGGCGGCAAGGTTCATCGCGGCCGGCACCTGCAGGTCGCGCTCGCCGTTCAGCACCAGGATGGGCTGGCGCACGGCGCGCAGGACCGGGCCGGGTTCGTGCCGCAGGAAGGCATGGAACCAGGGCGAAGCGAACAGGCTGGCGCGCGCCGCGGCGGTCCCGGGCGACAGCAGCCCATCGCGTTCGGCCGCTTCCATCATGCGGCGCGCCTTTTCGCCGGCCAGCGCCGGGCTTGGCTCGGCCAGGATGGCCGCGAATACCGCGCGGTTCAGCTCACGCTCCCTGGCCACCGCCTCGTCCGGCATCCCCGCGGCTTTCGTTCCCAGCGCGATCTGTTCGACCATCAGCAGTTCGCCGCGCACCCCGGGAGCCGCCAGCATCACGACGAAGGCCAGGCCTGGGTCGCGCGCCGCCACCATCGGCGCGATCATGCCGCCTTCCGAGTGGCCGAGCATGCCGATCCGTTTCGCATCGATCTCGGGCCGGCCGCGCAGGAAGGCGAGCGCGGCCTCGGCATCGGTGGCGAAGTCCTGGGTCGTCGCCAGCTTGTACACGCCGCCGGACTTGCCGACGCCGCGCTTGTCGTAGCGCAGGACCGCGATGCCCTGGCGGCTCAGGTGGTCGGCCAGCACCAGGAAGGGCTTGTGCTCGCGGACGGTCTCGTCGCGGTCGACGGGACCGGAGCCATGCACCAGCACGACCGCCGGGAACGGCCCCTTGCCCTGGGGGACGGTCAAGGTGCCGGCGAGAACGTGGCCACCCGCCGGGTTGGCGAAGCCGACCTCGACGCTGGCATAGCTCGGCTGGCGCGCGGCGATCGCTTCCAGCTGCGGACGCTTCGGCTTGAGCGCCGCGGCATCGGTGCGCTCGAGGCGCAGCGGCAGCGTCTGGCCGTTCTGGCTCCAGGTGCCGATCCAGGCCTGGTCCTGTTCGCTCCAGCGCGCCGTGAAACCGGCGTTCAGTTGCGGCAGTCTGAACCCGAGCTGCTCCGCGCCGACTTCCAGCTGCTCGACTGGCGTCTTGAAGCCCTGCTGGGGCACCGCCAGTTTTCCTTCCCACCTGCCGTCGGCCGCCCGGGCGAACTCCAGTTGCACGTTCAGGGAATCGGCGATGCGGCCTTTCCAGTGGCCGCTGGCGTCGACGGCGTGGGCGGGGCCGGCGGCCAGGGCGAAGCTGGCCAGCAGGCCAAGCAGGGTCGATTTCATGCGCGGTCTCTCTCTTCGGATTTGGAACGCCTACTCTAGCGGGGCCGGGGCTGCGGCGCGGCGCGATGCGGCGAATCCCGGTTTGGATGACATGGACGCGGCTTGCCCCGGCATGAACGCGGCTACACGAACACTGCCCGTCAGGGAATGACGCTTGCCCGCCACCACCGGGGGCGCCTCGTGCTGGCCACGAGTTCAGGTATCGGGTCTCCGGGTAGCCACACAATCTGTCCTGACGGGTTGGTAAGGATGAGATGGCATCTTAGCGAAGCGCACCGTCCGCGCCAAGCCGGGCGTCCGGCTGCCCCAGGTGCCGGCGCAGGAAGTCGACGCACACGCGCACCCTGCCCGATCCGCTCAGGCGCTGCGGATACACGGCCCACACGCTGGCCGGCTGGGTGTAGTCGGGCAGAACCTGCACCAGCGCGCCGCTCTCCAGGTAGGCGCGCGCATCCCACAGCGAACGCAGCACGATGCCCGCGCCTTCGACCGCCCAGCGCAGCGCGATTTCGCCGTGGTTGGTCGAGAGCGGGCCGGATACCCGCACCGTCTCCTCCCCGCCTTTGCCGCGCAGGCGCCAGGTGCCGAACGGGTGGTCGCGCTCCTTGATCGCCAGGCACTGGTGGCTGGCGAGTACCTTCAGCGACTTCGGCATGCCGTGGCGCGCGATATAGCCTGGCGCCGCGCACAGGATGCGGTGGTTGTCCATCAGCTTGCGCGCCACCAGCTGCGGCGGCAGGTCGTCGCCGATGCGCACGTCCAGGTCGAAGCCTTCCGCCACTGTGTCGACCAGGCGGTCGAACACCTCCAGGCGGATCTGCAGCTTCGGGTGGCTGGCGGCCAGCCTGGCGACCACGGGCGCGACCACGTTGCGCCCGAAACCGAAGCTGCTGCAGATGCGCAGGCGCCCGGCCGGCTCCTGGCGCCGCTCGGCGACGTCGTCGAGCATGTCGTCGAGCTGCGCCAGGATCAGCTGGGCCCTGGCATAGACCTGCTCGCCCTCCTCGGTGATCACCACGCGCTGCGTGGAGCGCGCGAACAGCCGCACCCCGAGCTGCGCTTCCAGTATGCCGATGCGCTTGCTGACAAAGGCCGCGGACATGCCCAGGCTGTGCGCCGCCCCGCTGAAGCTACCCCTGCGGACTACTTCCACAAAGACCGCCAGGTCACCGTTTTCGATTTGATTATTCACGATTCGTGTTCCATAAGGCCACACCACGGTGGATTATAAACGTGGCGTATTCTTGCTATGCTGAGCCGACACTCAACACCCACAGGAGCCAGCCATGCAGCAGCACAGGATCGCCGTGATCGCCGGAGACGGCATCGGCAAGGAGGTCATGCCCGAGGGCTTGCGCGCCGTCGAGGCGGCGGCGCGGCGCTTCGGCATCCCGCTGGAGTTCGTCACCTTCGCATGGGCCAGCTGCGACTACTACCGCGAGCACGGCAAGATGATGCCGGACGACTGGAAACAGCAACTCGACGGCGTCGACGCGATCTTCTTCGGCGCGGTCGGCTGGCCCGACCTTGTTCCCGACCACATCTCGCTGTGGGGCTCGCTGCTCAAGTTCCGGCGCGAGTTCGACCAGTACGTCAACCTGCGCCCGGTGCGCCTGATGCCGGGCGTGCCCTGCCCGCTCGCCAATAAGAAGCCGGGCGACATCGACTTCTACGTGGTGAGGGAGAATACCGAAGGCGAATACTCGGCGGTGGGCGGACGCATGTTCGAGGGCACCGAGCGCGAGCTGGTGCTGCAGGAAGCCATCTTCACCCGCAAGGGCACCGACCGCATCCTCAAGTACGCCTTCGACCTGGCCCAGCGCCGCCCGAAGCAGCACCTGACCGCCGCCACCAAGTCGAACGGCATCGCGATCTCGATGCCCTACTGGGACGAGCGCGTGGCCGCTGTTGGAGCAGCGTATCCGGATGTCCGCTGGGACAAGTACCACGTCGACATCCTGGCGGCGCGCTTCGTGCTGTCGCCCGAGCGTTTCGACGTGGTGGTGGCCTCGAACCTGTTCGGCGACATCCTGTCGGACCTGGGCCCGGCCTGCACCGGCACGATCGGCATCGCTCCCTCGGCCAACCTGAATCCCGAGCGCAGCTTCCCCTCGCTGTTCGAGCCGGTGCACGGCTCGGCGCCCGACATCTACGGCAGGAACATCGCCAACCCGATCGCCATGATCTGGTCGGGGGCGATGATGCTGGAGTTCCTGGGGTACAAGGATGCGCACGATGCGCTGCTGCGCGCGATCGAGCACTGCCTGGTGAACGGGCCGCGCACGCCGGACATGGGCGGGACGGCGGATACGACCGAGGTGGGGAAAGCGATCGCGGCGTATCTCGTTACTGCGTAGGGTGGACGGCTTCGCCGTCCGCGCGTTCAAGGACCGAATACAAACCACGGAGCAGGCCGGCGTACGTGACTTGAACGCGCGGTCGGCATAGCCGACCACCCTACAGTTTATTTCAGTAAGTACGTATTGAAGAAATCGATCGTCGCATAGAACAGGTAGTCGGCATTGGCCTTCTTGCCGAAACCGTGTCCTTCGTCGTTCGCCGTCATGTACCACACCGGCGTGCCGTTCTTCTTCACCGTGGCCACGATCTGGTCGGCCTCCTGCCAGGGCACGCGCGGGTCGTTCTTGCCCTGCACGACGAACAGCGGCTTCTTGATCTTCGACGCGTTGTTGGCCGGCGCCGTCGCTTCCATCCACTTGCGCATCTCGGGGTCGCGCTCGTCGCCGTACTCCACGCGGCGCAGGTCGCGGCGGTAGCTCTCGGTGCGCTCGAGGAAGGTGACGAAGTTCGAGATGCCGACGATGTCGATGCTGGCGGCGATGCGCTCCGGGTACATGGTCGATACGGCCAGGGTCATGTAGCCGCCGTAGGAGCCGCCCATCACCGCCACGCGCGAGGCGTCCATGTCGGGCTGGGCCGCGATCCAGTCGAGCAGCGCGCCGATGTCCTTCACCGAGTCTTCACGCAGCTTGCCGTTGTCCAGCTTCAGGAAGCTCTTGCCGTAGCCGGTCGAGCCGCGCACGTTCGGGTAGATCACCGTCAGGCCCATCTCGTCGGTGAAGTAGTTGTTGCGGCCCAAAAAGCCCGGCGTCGACTGCCCTTCCGGACCGCCGTGGATATTGATCAGCACCGGGCGCTTGCCCGGGAACCTGGCGGCGTCCGGACGGTAGACGAAGCCCGAGATCTCGCGGCCGTCGAACGACTTCCAGCGCACCAGCGAGGGCTCGGCGAACTTGTTCATGTCCACCTCCATCTTCTCGTGCCGGGTCCAGCGCGTCACGGCGCTCGTCTTCGCGTCGACGCTGTAGACCTCCGACGGGCTGCGCGCCGAGGCCAGCGACAGCGCCAGGTGGCGGCTGTCCTTGTGCCACTCGATGCGCCCGATGACACCCATCGGCAGCTCCGGCTGCGCCACCAGCTTGCGGTCCGCCGTTCGCATCATGCGCAGCACGCTCGTGCCGTCCTCGTTGGCGACAAACGCGAGCAGCTTGCCGTCCTCGGTCAGGTCGAAGCTGTCGATGTCCCAGTTGATGCCAGGCGTCAGCACGGTCTCCTTGCCGCTGGCGATGTCGATGTAGACCAGGCGCTGGAACTCCGAACCGCGGTCGCTGGTCGTGTAGATGCCCTTGCCGTCGCGCGCGAACCTGGCATTGCCGTAGGCGACCTTCTCTCCACCCTGCTCGGTCAGGCGCCGGCTCTTGCCGCTGGCGACGTCCATCAGCCACAGGTAGGATTCGTTGGCCGACACGTACTCGCTGTACACCAGCTGCTTGTCGTCGTGCGAGAATTCGAAGGAGCCCCAGCCGCCGCCCGGCAGCTCGGCCAGCACGCGCGCCTGCTCCGGCTGCGTCGGGTCGACGATGCTGACCGTGGAGCTGATCTGGTCGTTCGAGCCCTGGCGGCCCACCGGCACCGTCACGTACAGCAGCCGGCCGCTCTTCCTGGCCCAGGCGGTGTCCTGCACCCGGCGGTTGTCCGGCGTGACCGGAATCGCATCCAGGCTGCCGACCTCGCGGCGGTAGGCGCGGAACACCTCGTTGCCGCCGGCATCGCGGCCGAACACATAGTACTTGCCATGACGCGGCTCGTACTGGGCCGAGCGCACCGGCTCGGCGTAATCGGTCATCAATGCGAGCGGCGCACCCGGTTTGGCGACGCGGAACAGCTGGGGCGTGTTGTTGTGGCGGCGCGAGACGATCATCTCGAGCCTGGTCGGGTGCCAGGACGCGAACGAGGTCGGCTTGAAGTCGTTGTACTTCGCCACCTGGCTGGCCAGGCTGGCAGGCACCGGCGGCACGTTTTCCAGCACCATCGCGGCCGGGGGTGCGACGGCGCTCTCCTGGGCCGCGGCCGGGCCGGCGGCGAGAAACAAGGTGGCGATCAGGGTCAGCCCGAGCGGGCGGCGGTGAAGTCTCATCCGGTGGTCTCCGATGCATGGGTTGTTGGCGTTACTGCACTTCAACTTTACACGATGGTGGGGCGAGCGCATCATTGTCACCGAACTGTAAGCAAATGTCCCCTCTTTGTAGGGGTTGTGCTGTCGGGCAACGAGTTCTATACAATCTCGGACGGAGGAGATACAAGCATGTACCGAGTGATGTTAGTGGAAGACGATGCACGCCTGGCCGAGCTCGTCACTGAATACCTGTCCGGCTATGAATTCGCGGTCGACCTGGTCACGCGCGGCGACCAGGCGCTGGAGCGTTTCAAGACGCTCTCGCCCGACGTGGTCGTGCTCGACCTGATGCTGCCGGGTCTGGACGGCATGGTGGTGTGCCGCCGGATCCGCGAAGTGTCCGAAGTGCCGATCCTGATCCTGACCGCGCGCGAGGACTCCTACGACGAAGTCTCGGGCCTGGAACAGGGCGCCGACGATTTCGTCAACAAGCCGGTGCAGCCGCGCGTGCTGCTGGCGCGCCTGCGCGCCCTGCTGCGGCGCACGGCCCAGGCCAAGGGCGGGCTTGATGCGCGCGTGCTGCAGTTCGGCGCGCTGCGCATCGTCACCAGCGACCGCAGCGTGGTCTGGCGCGGCGAACCCTGCGTGCTGTCGAATACAGAATACAAGCTGCTGCTGGTGCTGGCCGAAGCCGCCGGCCGCGTGCTGTCGCGCGACGCGCTGCTCAAGAAGATGCGCGGGATCGAATTCGATGGGCTGGACCGCAGCATCGACAACTGCATCTCCAAGCTGCGCCGCAAGTTCGAGGACGCCGATTCGGAAAAGATCAAGACGGTGTGGGGCGAAGGCTATCTGTTCTCGCCGTCGGCCTGGGATTGATCACTCGAACAGCGGCACGATCGCCAGCGGCGCGCTATAGGTGATCACCTGCGCCCGCTCGGCGCCGAAGCGGTAGTTCACGGTCGGGAAGTCGGCATCGAGGTCGCCGCCGAAGGCCGCACCAGGCGTGAGCGGCAGCGCCTGCTCGCCGTCCGGACGGCGCAGCTTGACCGAGGCCTCCACGCCCTTCTTCGGGAACACCATGCGCACCCCCACGCACTGGCGCGAGCGCGCCGTGGCATCGACGTGGCGGGCATAGGACAGGGCCTGGGCGCAGGCGGCGCGCAGCTCGTCCGTGTCGTAGACGTTGTCCGCCCGCGGCGCGATGCTCACCCGGGCACGCAGGCTGAAAGGGCCGATCTTGCGGTTCGGCGCCAGCACGGCGTTGTCGTCGTAGGCGGCCTTCACCAGGGGCAGCACGCCGCGTCCCAGGGCGTCGAGCGCCAGGCTGGTCTGTACGGTCTTGCCCGTCAGGACCAGTTGCAGGCCCTCTCCCAACGCGCCTTTCTCGCGCGGCAGCAGTTGCAGGTGGTTCTGCAGCAGGTTCTTGGCGCCGCCGTATTTCTCGAACACGACCAGGCTGCGGTAGGCGTCGCGGTAGCTCGCCCACTCCGACGCCGGCGCAAGCGCCTGCGCCGCGGCCAGGCTGGCCGAGCTCAGGAGCAGTACGCATGCGGTGGCGTGAGCGAATCGCATCATCAGAACCGGTAGGCGAAGGCGGTCGAAACCGTCAGGTTGTCGGGCCGCTCGACGAGCGGGCTGCGGCGGGTGTCGCCCATCAGGCGCGTGCCCTGCACGCTCGATGTCAGCATCCACGAGGGCGACAGCGCCCAGTTCCAGCGCGCGCCGATGCGCAGGTCCTTCAGGCCGCCGTCCGGGCGGTAGAAGCGGTTGCCGCTGCTCGCGGCCTGCTCGGCGCTGACGCCGAAGTAGCTCTGCTGGTAGGCGCGGTTGGCCAGCCCCAGGCCGGCCGACAGCGACAGCGTGTGGTGCGGGGCCAGCTGCATCGCCAGGCGCTGGATGCCGAACTCGCCACGCACGCCGTTGCGGTCGTTGCCGGCGCCGGCCAGCACGCTGCTGGTCAGGCGCCATTGCGGCGACAGATACACATTGAAGAAAGCGCCCGCTTCAAGACGCGCCTTGATCTCTTCCATGCCGGCCAGCGGATTCGGGCTCTTCATGGCGCGCTCGGTCGACGGCAGCAGCGTGGCAAAGGCATCGACGCCGCCGACGATGGAGCCGGTGCCCGATGCGGTGCGGCGCGGATGAACGGCCAGCAGCGGACCGTATTCGACCAGCGGTCTGGCGGACAGGTGCATTCCGGCGCTCATGCCGGAAACAAACATGCCGTTGCTCCATTGGGCCTGAAGCACCGGCAATGCCCTGATCTTCCTGCTGTCCGCCCCCTCGTACCGCGGCGCCGACACGACGCCCAGCCCCGCATACATATCGCGGCTGCCGTCGGGCATCGGGTTGGTGGTCGGCGTCTGTGCGCTTGCGGCGCTGCCCGAGACAGCCAGAACCAGGGCGAAAAGCTTCTTCATGTCGTTCACAATCGGCAGAGTTCGGCAATCCAACATTTTACGTCGGGCAAGCCGAACTCTCACGCATTGTTACTGGGTGGATCGGGTTTCTGTGACGAATTCCACCGGCGCCTCGCTGCGCTTGACGATCACCAGGTGCGCCGGGTGGACGATCATCATGCCGCAGAAGACGCCGGGGCCGGGCACGGTGTCGACCACGCCCACCTGCAGCTTGCCGTTCCGGAAGCTCACGTTGGCGACGCCGCCGCCGTGGCAGGTACTGGGCTTGGGACCGCGGAACACGCCGATCACCATCTGCTCCTTGAAATCGATCTTCGGCAAGGCATGCTCGCTGCCGGCATGTTCGGCCCACAGGCGCGTCCAGGCCGCCTCGTCGCGCACCACGACATTGCGCTGCTCGAGGATGCCGGTGCGCACATGCGGCTCGACCGTGGTGAAGTTGACGTAGTCGTTGACGATCTTGCGGAACTCGACCGGCGCATCGATCTTCGGCACCGCGACCACGCGCATCGGCTGGGTCACGGCGGCCAGGCACAGCATGACCGGCGACATGTCGCGGATCTCGTATTCGACCAGCAGCTTGCCGTCTTTCGCGCCGACGTGCACCACGTCGAAGCTGCCGCAGCCCGGATTGCCGCTGCCCTGGAATACCGCCACCAGCATGTGGCGCGAGAAATCGACTTGCGGCGCTGCGATGCGGGTCTTGCTGTGTTCGGACCACAGGGCCGACCACGCGGCCGCGTCCTTGATCACGACTTCGCGCGCCGTCTCGATGTTCGAGAAGCTTTCGCTGACGATGGTCTGGAAGGCGACCGGAGTGCCCGACTTGGGCAGGAAGCCGACCGGCTCGACCTTGTGGCCGGCGCCCAGGCCCAGGTCGGCCTTGTCGAGGTTCTTCAGCATGGTGTCGAACAGGGGGCGTACGCTCGCATCGAGGCAGCTGGTGCGCGGGCCGGCGATCGTGTCGCCCGAGGTGCACAGCACGGCCTGCGGGGTCGCGCCCATCAGGGTCTGGCCAGTGGAGTTGTCGGCGCAGTTGCCGGCGCGGTCCCACAGCACGTACTTGCTGTCGACGACATACAGATTGTTGCGGGTCGATGCGCAGGATGCTTCCTGGGCCATCTTGATGTACTCGGAAACGACCGGCATGCCGCCATTGGGCTCGCCGACCGCAATGCCCAGCCCTGCGGTCTGGTTCTTCATGACGGCAATGTCTTCACCGCCGCCGCCGCAGGCTGCCAAAGCCACGCCCACGCCGATGACGGCGGCGGCGTTGATCAGAGTGCGTCGAAACTTCCTCATTTTCTTCTCCACCGATCGTTCCCTTAGATATAAAAAAACCCGCCGACACTCGCATATCAGGCGGGCAAACGGAAAACCAGATAAAAATCCTTAACCTGATGTTGAGCATCATAGGAAGTCCACGCCCTGCATTCCCCCTCGAACTGTCGAGGAATTGTCTGCAATTTGTAAGCGAGAGGAAAGCCGGTAGGAAGATTCCTAAGAGGCACCTGCTCCTATACAATGCTGCCAAGGAGATACTATGTGTTTGGCAGCGTTTCGTAACAAGCAGTTATGCGGGATGGGCACGTGAACCGGATATTCTTCCGTTTCTTCGTGCTGGTCATGCTCTCGATCACGGCGGCCACCTTCGTGATCTATTTCGCCTTCAGCCGGCTGTTCGGGGATCCGCTCGAGGACATCGCACGCCGCCAGGCGGCCGCCCAGATCTTCCTGCTGGAACAGTACATTGACCAGGCCCCAAGCGACGAATGGCTGGCGCGCCTGAACAACGTGCGCGTCGTGTCCGATGTGCGCTACGACCTGATTCCGCTGGCACAGGCACGCAGCGCCCTGCCGGCCGGCCGGCGCGCCCTGCTCGAGCGCGGCGAACTGGTGCTCGATCCCGCCAATCGCGGCTTCTACCGCCGCGTCGACCTCGACGGCCAGCGCTACATCGGCAGCAACGAGGAAGTGCTGCATGCGCAGGACCTGCCGGTGGACATCGGCAAAGCGCTCACGATGGAAGCGCTGCGCTACGTGATCGTGGCGATCGCGCTCCTGGTGCCGATCGCGCTGTGGTCGCGCTCGCACTGGCAAGGCTTGCAGTCGCTGTCGCGCATGGCCGACGAGTTCGGCAGCGGCAAGCTGAGCGCGCGTTCGCAGATGAAGCCCTCGGCCAGCATCTATCCGCTGGCCGAACGCATCAACCACATGGCCGACCGCATCGAAGACCTGCTGGAAGCGCAGAAAAGCCTGCTGCACTCGGTGTCGCACGAATTGCGCACGCCGATCGCGCGGCTCGAATTCGGCCTGGAGCTGCTGGATGCGCGCGCCAGAGACCCCGACCTGGGCAAGCGCATCCGGGCGATGGAAGGCGACCTGCGCGAACTGAATTCCCTGGTGGGTGAGCTGCTCGACATGAGTAAACTCGACAGCACACGCCAGCTGCAGCGCGAGCCGGTCCGGCTCGATACGGTACTGCGCGACTGCCTCGAGATGCTGCCTCCTTCGCCGCACGCGCTCGACTGCGTGCTGGCCGAGGACCTGGGCGAGCTCGCGCTCGACCGCCGCCTGCTGGCGCGCGCCGTCTGCAACCTGCTGCGCAACGCGCAAAAATATGCGGCCGGCCGCATACTACTGGCGGCGGCGCGCAGCGGCGACGGCGTCGAGATCACGGTCGACGACGACGGTCCCGGCATCCCGCTCGATGAGCGCGACAGGGTCTTCGAGCCGTTCTACCGGCTCGACCGCAGCCGCGACCGCGCCACCGGCGGCTTTGGCCTCGGTCTGTCGATCGCGCGCAAGGCGGTGGCGCTGCACGGCGGCAGCCTGCGCGCGGACAGCGCGCCGCTGGGCGGGGCGCGCTTCGTGATCACGCTGCCGCTCGATACGGGACAGGAAGGACAAGCCGAGCGGACACGCGCCGACGCGGGCCGCTGCGAGGATTCGCCGGACAGGGAGGGGTAAGATGACGATCGCTCTACGCTGCCGCTGCGGCAAGCTGCGCGGCCAGGTCGACGCCAGGCGCGTGGCCGCGCGTGCCGTCTGCTATTGCAAGGATTGCCAGGCCTATGGCCGCTTCCTGGGGACGAGCGTGCTCGACCCGCTCGGTGGCACCGAGGTGGCCGCCACCCTGCCCGCCGCCGTGCGCTTCGACGCGGGCCTCGAGCACCTGGCCTGCATGTCGCTCAGCCCCCAAGGGCTATACCGCTGGTATGCGAACTGCTGCCGCACCCCGGTCGGCAACACGCCGCGCGATCCGCGCACCTCCTACCTGGGACTGGTGCGGACCTGCCTGGATGCGTCCGATGCGGAGCTCGCGCGCCAGCTTGGCCCGCTGCGCTGCCGGGTCGAGACAGGGTCGGCCAAGGGGCCCGTGAAGTCGAGCGTACTGGGCACGGCCTGGGCCGTGTGCAGGATCGGAACGATGCTCATGAAGGCGCGCCTGGGCGGCAGCTACCGGGAGAATCCCTTCTTCCGGCCGGGCACGAGCGAGCCGGTGACGCCGCCGCAAGTGCTGTCGCTGGAAGAACGAAAGGCGCTGAACCCCTAGGGTTCAGCGTTCGGGCGCGCGCCGGGAGGGATAACGCGAGACGTGCTCGTCGTACTGGCCGCTCACGTGCGTCATCCCGTACCACAGGTGTTCCCACCAGTGGTCGCGCGAACGCACGGTCACGAGACAGGCCTTGTCGATGCCGCCCTTGAAGAGTGGATCGGGGCATTTGTTGCTCATCAGGGCGTAGCGCTGGTTCTCGGCATTGACGAGGGCAATGGCGAGCCAGATGGCGATGCCCGTGCAGAGCACCGCCACCGACCACGCAATGTGGTTCACATAGCTGGTCTCAAACAGGTCGTCCTCGTTGGGCCGGGACCCATCGTACATCTTGAGGACTTCGCGTTCGACGTCTTTACTCATTTGGTCTTGGCTGCCCGCTCGACGAGCTTGTCCAGGACCTGGGAGGTCGCCTGCATCAGCTGGTTGACGTCCTGGATCTTGTTCGATTCCTGGATCTGGCCCGGCGACACCACGTACTTGCCGTCGATGATGATGGTCGGGGTGCCGCTCACCTTGTAGGCGCTGGCGGTCTGCTGCAGGCGGCGCAGCTTGGTGGTCACGCCGAAGGAGTTCCAGGTTTCCATGAACTTGGCCTTGTCGAGACCGTTCTTGACCGCCCACTCGATGATCTGGTCATCCTTCATCAGGCGCTGGCGCTGCACGTGCACGGCCTGGAACACGCGATCATGGTACTGGTCGAGCTTGCCCATCGCTTCGAGGGTCAGGAACAGGCGTGCTTCCGGGTCGGCCGGGCCCTGGAAAGGCAGCGGCACACGGCGCATGACGATGTTGTCGCCCTGCTTCTTGACCCACTGCTTGAGGGTCGGCTCCAGCATATTGCAGGCCGGGCAGTGGTACGCGAAGAACTCGAGGACCTCGACCTTCTTGCCCGTCGCCTGCACCGGCTGCGGCGCGGCCAGGGTCTGGTAGTCGACACCGTTCTTCGGATCGGCTGGCGACGCGATCGCGGTGCTGGCGACCATGGTGGCGGCGATGAGGGCAAAACGCAGAGAACGCATAGGTTTCCTTCCACAATAGATTGAGCAAACGCCGGGAGATTACCACTTTTTCGGCCCGTCATTCTGAGGAAGGGCTGAATTTTGCATTTGCTTACCGAATTAACGCGGGCGATACGGGGGCATTGCTATCGTGGCCGGCGCTGGCGCACGCCCTCCAGGGCCTCGCACAGCCGGGCCGCGCCATCGATCGCCCTGGGCCCGGGCCGGGTCAGCAGTTCGCCGTCCACCGTCAGCAGGTTGCCCCGCTTGACCGCCGTCATGCTCTTGTACGGTTCCCACAGCTTCAGGCCCGGGTTGGCAGGATCGTAACGCTTGCCCGCCATGATCGCCTCCGGATCGGCCTGCAGCACCGCTTCGATGCCGACTTCCGGCGCCACCGCCTTCAAGGCGCCGAACACGTTGCGCCCGCCGCAGACCCGGATCGCGTCGCTGGCGATCTGGGCATCGTTGAGGGTGTACAGCGGCTGGTCCCAGATCTGGTAGAACACCGTGACCGGCGAACGCCGGGCATAGCGTGCTTCCAGCCCCTTGAGCCGGATGCGCAGGGCCCCGGCGGCGGCGTCGGCGGCCGCCCCGGTGCCCAGCAGCCGGCCCAGGCGCTCGACGTTGTCGGCGACCTGTCCCAGCGTGCGCGGCTCGCTGTGGAACACCGGCACGCCCAGCGATTCGAGCTGGGCGATCTGGCGCGCCGTGTTCCCGCTGTGCCAGACCACGATCAGGTCGGGCCGCAGGGCCAGCACCCGCTCCATGTCGATCACGCTGTTGCTGCCCACCAGCGGAATCTTCCTGGCCGCTTCCGGATAGTCGCTGTAGTTCATCGCCCCGACCACGCGCGCGCCGCCGCCGGCCGCGAACAGCAGTTCGGTGGCATGCGGCGCCATCGAGATCACGCGCCGGGCCGGCTGCTCCACGGTGACGCGGCGGCCGGCATCGTCGACCACGCTCACCGCGGCCTGGGCGCCGGCCGCCGCTCCCAACAGCAGCGCGGCGAACACGAGTCGGGGCGCGCGCATCAGAAGTCGTAGCGCAGCGACAGCTTCAGCTGGCGGCCATCGCTCGGGTAGATGCCCGAGCGGCAGCCGAAGGCATTGCTGTAGTACTGGCGGTCGGTCAGGTTGAGCGCGCTGACGGCCGCTTCCCAGCCGCTCACGCGGTAGGCGTAGCGTGCGTCGACGGTCGTGTACGAGGGGATGCGGGCGCCGCAGCTGTTGCTGAAGTCGCTGCCGTAGCGCTGGCTGTCCACCCACTGGGCGCCGATGTCGGCGCTGTGGGCGCTCGCCGGAGTCCAGGCGGCGCGCACGGTGACGACGTTCTTCGGCACCAGCACCATCTCGCGGCCGGCATTCGGGCCGCCGGTGAACTCGGCGTCCACGCGCTGCCACTTGGCGGAGAGGCGCAGGTCCGGGGTCAGGGCTTGCTGGCCCTCGAGCTCGAAGCCCTGGCGGCGGGTCGGGTCGAGGTTGGTGTTGGCGCCCCAGCCAATGGTCGGGTCGTAGAAGATCTCGTCCTTCAGGCGGTGGCGAAACAGGCGCGCGGTCAGCTGGCGGTCGGCGCCGCCGGCACTCACGCCCAGCTCCAGGTCGCGCGAGGTCTGCGGCGCCAGCACCTCGAGGCCCGCGCGCAGGCTGTTCTCGTCGACGTTGGCGATGCGGTAGCTGCGGCCCAGCTTGGCGAACACGGTCACCTGCGGCATCGGATCGACGCTGCCTTCCAGCGACCAGGCATTGACCGACTGCCTGCGGTGCTCGTTCACCACCGGCGGGAAGGCCAGCGGGTCGGAATAATCCTTGGTGAAGCTTTCGTGGCGGCCACCGATCGCCAGGCGCGCGTTTTGCAGCACACCCTGCGACGCGTTCCACAGCAGCTCGTTGCGCAGGTAGATGGCGCGCGAGTCCTGCTCGGCGTCGCCCTGCGAGAAGTTGGACGCGGTCTGACGTTCCCAGCGCGCCAGGTCGATCCCGACCACCAGTTCGTTGCGCTTGTCGCCCAGGGCGGCCGTGTGGCGCAGGCGCGGCGAGAACTGGGTCTGGCTGGCGTCGTAGGCGACACGGGTGACGCCGCCGGTGTAGAAGTAACTGGCGGCGACTTCGCGTTCGCGGTGCGCCAGTTCGGCGGCCAGTTCGAAGCCGCCCACGCGGTGCTCGACAAAGGCACTGATGCGGTCGGTGTCGAGGGTGCCGGAGTCGTCCGGCGTGGAGGCCTGGCGCGGATCGGCCAGGAACTGGGCCTCGGTGAGCGAACCCGGGAAGCGCGCGTCCTGGCGCGAGCGTTCGAAGCGCAGGCCGGCGCGGCCGGCGCCGTAGGCATACTGGACGCCGCCGCTAGCGGTCTTCTGCTTGAACTCGCTGTTGGCGCGGTAGTTGTCGGTGCCGCGGTCGGCCAGCGCCAGGTCGAACGACAGCGGACCGGCGCCGTGAGTCAGCGAGGCGCGCAGGTCGTGGGCGTCGAAGCGCCCCGCCTCGGCGAAGACCGAGCCGCGGGTGCCGTTCCCAGCGGCCCGGCGCGTGATGATGTTGATCACGCCGCCGGTCGCGCCTTCGCCGTACAGCACGCTGCTGGCGCCGCGCTGGATCTCGATGCGCTCGACGGTGTCGACCGGGATGCTCGACAGCACCGCATTGGTCAGCTCGTTCTCGTTCAGGCGCACGCCGTCGACCAGGATCACCAGGTTCTGGGCGCTGTTCGCGCCGAAGCCGCGCAGGTCGAGCGCGAAGTCGGGCGACGCGTCCAGGCTCTGGCGTCCGTAGACGCCGCCGACCTTGCGGATCGCCGCATTGACGTCGGCGGCGCCGGAGCGGCGGATGTCCTCACGGGTGATCACGGTCGCGCCGATCGGCGCACTGGCGGCCTGCGCCGGGAAGCGCGCGCCGGTGATGACGATCGACGGCAGGGTGTCCTGGGCAAGGGCGTCGGCGGCAAGGATGGACAGCGACAGGGCGCAAGCCAGCGCGAGCGGCTTCACGACCGGCGCGCTGCGTGGTACGACAGCAGATTTCATGTTCGGATGTTCTCGGTAATGGCACCGACCTGCGTCCCCGCACGCCGGAGTTCAACGGAAGGCGCCGCCATGCTGCTCGCATGCGCTCGCTTCCACCTGTCTGGCCGGTATCCGGGCTTGCAAGACGGACCGCCCCACCTTCCTATGCCGCCGGGCACAGTGGTTATCGAGGCAGCCTACAGCTTCGCGTATGCGAAGCCGTGCTTGTTGACCGTTGCGGGGGCAGCACATCTCGGCGCGGGCGCGCAGCGCCTTTGCCTCGTGTTTCCCGTTTAACTGCACATGCGGAGCGCATGCGCGGGCACCAGAACGGCGAGATTATAACCTGACAAGCTTTCCTGCATTTCGTTGTCGTATTTTGTGCTTCCATTCCCTGCGCATGGCAATTCGCCGATGTTCTGGATATAGTCGCGCTCATATAAATACAACATCGACAACAGGGAGTCCTGCATGCAGATCAAAAGAAAGCGACAAGGCCTGCGCGCGCTGGCATGCGCCGCACTGCTGGCCTTCGGCGGCGCCGGCGCCTGGCTAGCCCAGGCCGACGCGCCCCCGCCCGCGGCCACGCCTTCGCTCGACGGCATCGCGCTGGCCGCGCCGAACGCCGCTGCCGTTACGGCGCCGAGCAGCCCGAATGCCTGGGGTGGCATCCGCAGCGGCGACCACGCGACCCTGTCCGAGCGCGTGGCCAGCTACCGCATCAGCGCCACGCTCGACCCGGACAAGCACGTGATCGCCGGCCAGCAGCAGCTCACCTGGCGCAACCGCAGCGCGGTCCCGGTACGCAGCATCTACATACACCTCTACATGAACGCCTTCGAAGGCGAAGGCAGCAGCTTTTTCACCGAGCAGCGCCAGCGCGGCGAACGTTTCCGCAGCGGCGCCGAGATCGGCGACGGCGAATGGGGCCACATCGCGCTGCGCAGCGTGAGCCAGGGCGGCGCCACCGTGCCATGGCGCTTCGTCCAGCCGGACGGGGGACCGCCCACCGACCACACGGTGGCGCGCCTCGACCTGCCCGAGGCGGTCGCCCCCGGCGCCTCGACCACGCTCGACATGGCCTTCACCACCCAGCTGCCGCGCGTGATCGCGCGCACCGGCTACTACGGCAGCTTCCACCTGGTGGCCCAGTGGTTCCCGAAGATCGCGGTGCTCGAACTGCCGGGCGAGCGCGGCGCCACCGCGCCACGCTGGAATGCGCACGAATTCCACATGGAGTCCGAGTTCTACGCCGATTTCGGCAGCTACGACGTGAGCCTGACCGTGCCGAAGGGCTATACGGTGGGCGCGACCGGCGCGCTGCAGGGTGCGCCCGTGGAGAAGAACGGCTTGCTGACGCACCGCTACGTGCAGCACGACGTGCACGACTTCGCCTGGACTGCGGACAAGCGCAGCGGCCGCCCGCTGGTGGAGACCTGGACCGGTCCCGGCAGCCCGATCGTGACGGTGCAGGTGCTGTACCCGCAGGAATACGAGGCCAGCGCCAGGCCGGTCATGAAGGCGGCCAAGGATTCGCTGGCCTATTTCTCGCGCAAGCTCGGCCCCTACCCCTACCGCACGCTGACCGTCGTGATCCCGCCCTACAACGCGCAGGAAGCCGGCGGCATGGAGTACCCGACCTTCATCACCGCGTCCGGCTATGCGGCGGTTCCGCCCAAGTCGCTGCAGGAATATGAACTGGACGCCGTGACGATTCACGAACTCGGCCACAACTTCTTCCAGGGCATCCTGGCCAGCAACGAGTTCGAGGAGCCGATGCTCGACGAAGGCCTGACCGCCTACTGGGAAAACCGCGCGATGCGCGACCGCGGACAGAAGGTCCATCCCGCCCCCGGCTTCCTGAAGCGGATCGGCTTCGATCCGGGATTCGAGGGCTTCGACGCCATGCGCCTGTTCGCCCCGCGTGAGCGGCCGCTGGATGCGCCCGGCCAGAACGCCTGGCAACGCCTGCAGGGCATCGATCCGGTCTACACCCGCAGCGCCACCGTGATGCGCGACCTGGAGCAGCGCATCGGCAGCGAGGCCATGGAGCGCGGCTTCAAGGAATACTACCGGCGCTGGAAGTTCCGCCACCCCAGCATTGCCGACCTGCGCGAGGCGCTGGCGGACGGCAGCGGCGAGCGCGCCGCAGTCGAAGAGGTCTTTGCGCAGCAGGTCTATGCGGCCGCGCGCGTCGACGACAAGCTGGCCAGGCTGTCGAGCGAAGAAGAGCTGCCGCTGGCCGGCACCCGCGTGGTGGACGGCAAGCGCGTCGAAGAGAGCCAGGCGGCGGTGGACGAGCGCATCGCCAGGCTGCGCGCCGACTGGACCAAGGCCAATCCCAAGGCCAGGCAGGGCGGCCCCTTCCCCTGGCGTACCCGGGTGACCGTGCGCCGCGACGGCGCCAGCGTGCCGCAGACCCTGGTGGTGCGCTTCGCCGACGGCAGCAGCGAGACCGTGGCCTGGAACGCCGCCTCGCCGGACGAGAAATGGCGCACATTCACCTGGGTCAGGCCGGCGCGCGCCATCTCGGCCGAGCTCGACCCGCGCCGCAGCCACTACCTCGACGTCAACAAGCTCGACGACAGCCGCACAATCGACCCCAAGCGCAGCGCATCGACCCGCTGGACCAGCGACGCTGCAGCCTTCTTCCAACTCATCCTGTCCTTCATCGCCACCGTATGACGACCACGACCGCTTCCCTGGCGCCCGCGCAGGCGCCGCACACTTCCACGTCACGCGGCCATGCCGGCTTGCGTGCAGTGGGCGCCGCCCTGCGTCCGGCCCTGCAATGGCGCCTCCTGCTGCTCTGGCTGCTGGCCCTGCTGCTGCCCACGCTGGTTGCCGCCCTGCCCCTCTGGACCATGCTGGGCGCCGCCTTCGACCGCTCGGTGCACGCCACGGCCCTGGCCCAGCGCCTCGACGGGGTAGCCATTGCGGACCTGGTGGCCCTGCACAGCCAGCACGCCTCGGCCGTGAGTGCGGGCGGCATCGTGGCCCTCGTGATGACGCTGCTGCTGTCGCCCTTCCTGACCGGCGCGGCCATCAGCGCCGCGCGCGCGCCGGCGCCGCTCGCCTTCGCGGCGCTGGCCGCCGGCGGCGTGCGCGAGTACGGGCGCCTGCTGCGCATGCTGCTGTGGGCCATCGTGCCGCTCGGCGCGGCGGTTTTCCTGGGTGGCATGGCGGCTTCGGTCGCCGAGCAGCCCGGCGCCGTGCTCGAGTCGACCGCAAGCAATGCGGCCCTGGCGGCCTCGCTGATCGTCGCCCTGCTCGTGCTGCTGGCCCATGCGACGCTCGACGCCGGCCGCGCGGTGCTGGCGCTGGACCGCCGCCGCAGCTCGGCGGTGCTGGCCTGGTGCGACGGGCTGGGCCTGATCGTGCGCCGCCCGTTTGCCGTCCTCGGCCTGTATGCCGTGATCACGGTGCTTGGGCTGCTGCTCGCCGGCGCGCTGGCGGTGGCGCGCCTGAACGTCCCGGCGCTGGGCGCTGGCAGCTTCCTCGGCGGGCTGCTGCTGGCCCAGCTGGCGGTGCTGGCGCTGGCCTGGATGCGCTGCGCGCGCCTGTTCGGGTTGATGGAGCTGGCCAGGGGAGCCGGCCCACGCTAGCGTCCCTGCAACGCATCGTTGCGTTGAACGCGTGTGCGGCAGAGCCGCACACCCTACGAAAGTCCTCAGGTCCCGCGCTTGCCGCGCATCGCCTCTTCCGCCTTCAACGCCGCTTTTTCCTCGGCGATGCGGGCCTTTTCCGCCACTTCTGCGGCATGGCGCGCCAGCGCCGCGGCGCGGCTGTCCGGCGTCTCGAGGCTGATGCGTCCCAGCGCCCCGGTGCGGTAGTCGTGCAGCAGCACGTGTGCCGCCTTTTCGTAGTCGAACTCGCCGCCGCGCATGCGGAAACCGCGGCGCTGGGCCACGTGCTCGATCACGGCGATGCCGTCCAGCCCCTCGGTCTTGAAGCCGTACCTCGCCGTGAGCAGTTGCGGATAGCGCTCGAGCAGCAGGTTGGCCAGGTATTCCGCCACTTCTTCCTCGATCAGCGCGTTCGAGCCGACCGCATGGCTCGCGGCCAGCATCAGGCCGTCGCTCGCCATGGCGATCTTCGGCCACAGCATGCCGGGGGTGTCGACCAGCACGATATGCTTGCCGAGGTAGAGCTTCTGCTGGGTCTTGGTGACGGCCGGTTCGTCGCCCACCTTGGCCACCCGCTTCTTGAGCAGGGCGTTCATCAGGGTCGACTTGCCGACGTTCGGGATCCCCATGATCATGATGCGCAGCGGCTTGGTCGGCACGCCCCGGTGCGGCGCCAGCGACTGGCAGATGTCGGGGATGCGCGCCACCTCGTTCGGCCGCTTGGTCGTCATCGGGTAGGCGGTCACGCCTTCCTGCGCATCGTAGAAGGCCTTCCAGGCCGCCGTGGCCACCGGGTCGGCCAGGTCGGTCTTGTTCAGAATCTTGAGGCAGGGACGCTGGCGGAACTTGCGCAGCTCCTCCACCAGCGGGTTGCAGCTCGCCTCGGGCAGGCGGGCGTCGAGGACTTCGATCACCAGGTCGGTGTTCTCCATCTGCTCGGCGGCTTCCTTCTTGGCCGCGTTCATATGCCCCGGGAACCATTGTATCGACATGCTCTACTTTCCAAATCTTCAGTCAGGACGCTATTTTACGCTGGCGGCCGGCTTGTGAAACAACAGCACATCTGAACGCACAATCCATTGATCACTAGCAATGCTTCACCTTAGGGCGCGGCGCACACTTCAGGTTCCGCCCGCCGGGCCGCATTTCTGGAGAATCGTCATGCGTCATATGCCGAGGAATTCGCCGCCGCGCTGGGCGGCGGTCGAGCTACCGCCGAAGAAGTCGCTGGGGCGCTGGTGCGCCTTCGGCGTCCTGTGCGCCATGGTCGGCGCCGCCTGCCTGGTCGACCGCTTCCCCCTCCTGATGGGTTGATGCCGCAGCCTCACCTGGCCGCCGGGACGCAAGCGCTCGGCGGCAGCGGCTGGCCCGGATCGAAGGCGGCCAGCTGTTCGCGCGCCGCGTTGCGGTCCTTCGCGTACTCAAGCAGGTAGCGCGACCGTTCCTCGCTCTGCCACTCGGCATCCGACACGCCCTTCATGCTCTGGGTGCGGCTGGCAAACACCTGCCCTTCCAGGCGCGGCAACAGCAGGCGGTCCGGGTCCACGTTCTCGCGCAGCAGGTAGCCGTCGACGTCGCGCAGCCGCAGCGGCAGCGCCGGCCGCTCGTCCGTCATCAGCCTGCCGAACACGGTCAGTTTCACTTCGCGCGTGCCGACGGCCAGCACCTCGTTGAAGGTGGCCAGCGCGAACGGCTGGCCGCGCGCATCGTCGACCCGGCCGGTGACGATGTAGCGGCCCGGCTGGCGCACCTCCAGGCCGAGGTAGAAGCTGAGCGAGCCGTTCTCGACCGCTTCGCGCACCTGGCCGGTCCAGCTGGCCGGCAGCACCGGCGTGTAGATCACGTCGAACAGGGCGAAGCCATTGCGCCCGCCGGCGTTGTAGCGGACCTCGGTGCGGATGGTGCCGTGAAAGCCCGCCAGGCCGGTCTGGCCTGGCGCCAGGACGGCGGCGTAGGACTGGTCGCCGGCCACCGGGTCGGCGCCGCCGCCATCGTCGGCGAAGGTCAGGGCCACCTGCGGAGTCGGGCGGCTGCCGCCGTAGGTCATGCCCTGGGCCAGCGCGCGCGTGATCACGAGCGGCACGGTGGCGCCCTGCGCATCGACGGCGCGCAGCGAAAAGGCGGCGGCTTCGCCGGCTGCCAGGTAGACGCGCGACTGCGAGGTCTGCAGGAACACGCTGCCGTTGGTGCCGCCGCCGTCAAGGCGCATCGGGTGCATCTCGGCGACGGGCTGGTTCGGGTGCAACTGGTCCGGATTCTGCGCGGCCGGGCGCGAATCCATGGGATAGCGGCTGCCCTCCAGGTAACTGCAATAGGTGTGGTCGGTCAGCTGGACGTGCTCGACCAGCTGGCGGCGCCGCTCGGCGCGCCCGCTGGGGATCGCCGGGCCGGGTTCCGGCACCGGGCCGAAGAAGCGCGGGCCGGCGGGCGGCGGGCTGGCGGCAGCCTGCGGCGCGGCCTCCGGTTCGCCGCGCCCGAGCCACAGGCCGAGCGCGGCGGCGAGCGCCACGCCCAGGCCGATCAGCGCTTTGGCAGACTTAGAGGGCACTGTTCACCACGGCGCTGCGCACGACGCCCACGATCCCGCCCCAGTTGCCGTTGGCGTAGTGGTTGTAGGCTTCGCTGTCGTCACGGAAGACCACCGAATGGTAGCTCCACTTGGCGCTGCCGCCCTCGTTGGCCGCGGTGCCGAGCGTCAGGTCGTTGCAGAACCAGTCGCTCGGGTTGCAGTAGGAACCGCCGGCGCTTCCGGCCACGCCGCCAGTGCTGTGGTAGGCGACGGCTTCGTCGTCCTGGCCCGGCAGGATGCCCGAATAGGCGGTGCCCTTGCCCGCCGCATACATGTAGAACCAGACGTTGCGGGTGGTGTTGTGGTTGTACATGGCGCGCGCGGTGGTGGTCTTGAGGTCCTGCACCAGCGGCTCCGAGGTAGTCCAGGAACCGGCGTCGGACAGCTCCGAGCCGCCGGCGGCGCCGGAGGCGGCGCGCACCCACTTGATGTTCCATCCGGTCTGCGAGCTGCCGTCGCTGTTGCCGCACACGCCGTTGCTGGCAGGGCTGGCGTTCTTCTTCAGGCGCGCCGAGCCGCCGTAGTTGGCCAGGGTGTAGCCCATCATCAGGTCGCCGGCGCTGTGGGTGACGACGTAGCACCAGTTGGCGCCGGTGCAGAAGCAGTCGAGCGCATTGCGCACGGTGCCGCTCTGGGAAGCGATGCTGCTGCGGCCGTCCCAGTTGACGGCCTTCTTGTTGACCCCGGCCGCCGTGGTGGACGGGCCCCAGTAGGTGAAATCGTTGTAGTTGCCGATCGCCCCGCCGCCGGTGCGGCCGTTGATCCAGAGAGTGTAGTTCGCGCTAGACGCCCAGCTCGTTACCAACATCAGGCACAGCGCACACAACATGCGTATTTGTCTCACTGTCTTCTCCTTATGGTCGTTGTGACCGTAGGTTCTACGGTTGAGTTCGACAGTACGCTTGGCATACAGACGTGTCAATTTGCACGATTGCCAGTGTTGCGGGCAGGTCCGGCAGCGGTATTTTTCGCAGGAAATATGCGCGCGCGCAGGGTCGATGCCGATGGCATGGACCCGCGCCCGCGCTGGCGCAAGACGCTACTGCGCCGAATTCACCACGGCGTCGCGCACCACGCCCACCACGCCGCCCCAGTTGCCCTTCATATAGTGGTTATAGTCCTCACCGTCGTCACGGAACAGCACCGAGTGATAGCCCCACTTGGCGCTGCCGCCCTGGTTGTTGGCGGTGCCCAGGGTGAGGTCGTTGCAGAACCAGTCGCCCGGATTGCACAGGGAGCGGCCGGAACTGCCGGCCACGCCGCCGCTGCTGTGGTAGGCGACGACCTCGTCGTCCTGGCCCGGCAGCAGGCCCGAGTAGAGCGTGCCCCTGGCGCCGGCGTACATGTAGAACCAGATGTTGCGGGTGTCGTTGTGGTTGTACATGGCGCGCGCGGTGGCGGTCTTGAGGTCCTGCACCAGCGGCTCCGAGGTGGTCCAGGAACCGGCGTCGGACAGCTCGGATCCGCCCGCCGCCCCGGCCGCGGCGCGCACCCAGCGGATGTTCCAGCCGGTCTGGGCGCCGCCGTCGCTGTTGCCACATACCCCGTTCGCGTTCGGAACCGCGTTCTTCTTCAGGCGCGGCGTGCCGCCGTAATTGGCCAGCGTGTAGCCCAGCATCAGGTCGCCGGCGCTGTAGGTGACGATATAGCACCAGTTGCCGCCGGTGCAGAAGCAGTCGAGCGCGTTACGTACCGTGCCGCTCTGGGAAGCGATGCTGCTGCGGCCGTCCCAGTTGACGGCCTTCTTGTTGACGCCGGCCGGGGTCGAGGCCGGCCCCCAGTAGCTGAAGTCCTCGTAGTTGCCGATGGCGCCGACGGCGCCGCCGGCGCGGCCGTTGATCCAGAGCGTGTAGTTGGTGGCGGCTGCCAGGCCGGATGCGGAGAACAGGAACAGCGCGCAGCAGGTACGGATCGGTCTCATCTTCTTCTCCTTGTCGATCGCTTCGCCATGGCGGCGAAGCCGTGAAGGATTAGATGACGCGGCGGGAGGGACGTTCCGCGCCGGGCCCGCCAGCGAGGCGCGCTTTAGTCGAGCTCGGCGAGCGCCTTCAGGTGCGCCACCACGCTGCGCCCGAGCGCCGACAGCGCATAGCCGCCCTCGAGGCAGCTGACGATGCGCCCGCGCGCGTACTGCTTGGCGATGGCCATCACCTGGTGCGTGATCCAGGCATAGTCGCTTTCCACCAGGCCGATGCCGCCCATGTCGTCCTCGCGGTGGCCGTCGAAGCCGGCCGACACGAAGATCATCTGCGGCTGGAAGCGGTGCAGCGCCGGCAGCCAGTGCTCCTGCACCAGCTGGCGCACCGTGTCGCCGTCGCTGAGCGCCGGCACCGGGATGTTGACGCTGGTGGCCGTGATCGGTTCCGGGTCGCAGTAGGGATAGAACGGGTGCTGGAACAGGCTCACCATCAGCACCCGCGGGTCGTTGCGGAAGCTGTCCGCCGTGCCGTTGCCATGGTGGACGTCGAAGTCGACGATGGCCACGCGCTCCAGCCCGTGCACCTCCAGCGCGTGGCGCGCCGCGATGGCGACGTTATTGAACAAGCAGAAGCCCATCGGCTCGGTCGGCGTCGCATGGTGCCCCGGCGGGCGCACCGAGCAGAAGGCATTGTCCACTTCGCCCGCGATCACGGCATCGGTCGCGGCCACCGCGGCGCCGGCCGCGCGCAGCGCCGCCTGGTAGCTGTGGTGGCACAGGATGGTGTCGCCGTCGAGCGGATAGTGGTCGCCCTCGGCCGGCACGTTGTCGCGCACCAGCGCCACCGCGCCGGGCGTGTGGTTGCGCAGCACGTCCTTGATGTCGGCCAGCGGGGCGCTGCGCTGCTCGATCAGTCCGTCCAGGCGGGCCAGGATCAGCTGGTCGTCGATCGCCTGCAGCCGCGCCGGCGCTTCGGGGTGCCAGTCCCCCATGTCGTGCCGCAGGCAGTCGGGGTGGCTGTAGATTGCTGTGCTCATCGTGGGAAATGCTCATCCATAGCGCACCTTTGCGGCCGGTTTCGCATAGAATCGACCCAAAGGCTTGTTGCCGACGGAGTATGAAGGTTGCCAATGGCGCTAATCTACCATGCAAGCGTCCTGCTCCGCACTCCCAAGCCGCTCACCGGAACCCAAGCATGTTCAATCAATTACACTCAGCGGCGCGCCAGGTGTCCCAGGTCGTGGTCGGCAAGGACCAGCAGGTGCGCCTGGCCCTGACCTGCCTGCTGGCCGGCGGCCACCTCCTGCTCGAAGACCTGCCCGGCGTGGGCAAGACCACGCTGGCGCATGCGCTGGCGATCTCGCTCGGCCTGAAGTTCAACCGGGTCCAGTTCACCAGCGACCTGCTGCCCGCCGACGTGGCCGGCATCTCGGTGTACGAGCGCGAGAAGAACGACTTCGTGTTCCATCCCGGCCCCATCTTCACCCAGGTGCTGCTGGCCGACGAGATCAACCGCGCCACGCCCAAGACCCAGTCCGGCCTGCTCGAAGCCATGGAAGAGCGCCAGGTCAGCGCCGACGGCGTCACCCGCGCCCTGCCCGAGCCCTTCTTCGTGATCGCCACCCAGAACCCGGCCAACCAGGTCGGCACCTTCCCGCTGCCCGAATCGCAGCTCGACCGCTTCCTGATGTGCCTTTCGCTCGGCTATCCGGACGCGGCCGCCGAACGCGCCCTCCTGATGGGCGAAGACCGGCGCGCCATGCTGCGCTCGCTCCCGCCGGCGATGCAGCCGGAGCAGCTGGCCCAGGCCCAGCGCGCCCTGAAGGAAATCCATGCCTCGCCGGCGCTGGTCACCTACGTGCAGGCGCTGGCCCAGGCCTCGCGCCAGAATGGCCTGTTCGCCGAGGGCCTGTCGCCGCGCGCCGCGATCGCCCTGCTGCAGGCCGGCCGCGCCTGGGCCGCGCTGGAAGGACGCGACCACGTGATCCCCGAAGACATCCAGGCCGTGCTGGTGCCGGTCTGCGCGCACCGCCTGCGTCCGCTCAAGGCGGCGCACGGCCAGGCGCTGGCCAGCCGCGACCTCGTGCTGCAGCTGCAGAAATCGGTCCCGGTGTAGATGGCGGTCGCAGCAGGAGGCCTGCGCGGCTGGATGCGGCGCACCACCGGCAAATGGCTGCCGCGCCGCGGCACGCTCGACGCCGGCGAGGTGGTGCTGAGCCAGCGCCGCGTCTTCATCCTGCCGACCCGCGCCGGCATCGGCTTCGCCGTCCTGCTGCTGGTGCTCCTGATCGGCTCGATCAACTACAGCCTCGGCCTGGGCTTCGCGCTGACCTTCCTGGCCTTGTCCTGCGCCCTGGTGGACATGGTCTTCACCTACCGTAACCTGGCCCACCTGGCGCTGCAGCAGGGCCGTGTGCCGGCCGTCTTCGCCGGCCAGGAAGCCCAGTTCGAGCTGCACGTCGCCAACCGCACGGCGCTGGCGCGCTACGGCGTGTGGATCGATTTTTCCGATGCCTCCAACAAAGGCGAGCCGCGCCACGCCGCCGACATCGCCGCCCACGGCAGCGCCAGCGTGCTGCTGGGCGTGCCGACCAGCACGCGCGGCTGGCTGCAGCCGGCGCGCGTGGTGCTGTCGACCCGCTTCCCGCTCGGCCTGTTCCGCGCCTGGAGCACTTGGCGCCCCGCCTCCCGCGCGCTGGTCTATCCGCGCCCGGAAGAAGGCGCGCCGCCGCTGCCGGTGAGCGGCAATGCGGTCGGCAGCGGCCGCGCAGGGGGCTCCGACGACTTCGCCGGCGTGCGCAGCTACCAGGCGGGCGATTCGCCGCGCCAGCTGGCCTGGCGCCAGATCGCCCGGCTCGACCCGGCCCTCGGCGGCCAGCTCGTCACCAAGCACTTCGAAGGCGGCGTGGGCGACGAACTGCTGCTCGACTTCGCGCAGCTGCCCGCCCAGCTCGACCTCGAACTGCGCCTGTCGCGCATGACGCGCTGGGTGCTGGACGCCGAGCAGCGCGCCCTGCCCTACGCTTTCCGGCTTGGCGCCATCCACTACGACGCCGGCAACGGCGCCGCCCACCAGGCGGCCTGCCTGCGTGCGCTGGCGCTGTACGGCAGCGGAGAAGCGGCATGAAGCGCCTGGCGTCCCTGGCGCGCCTGCCGAGAGACAAGGCGGACACCCTGCTGCTGCTGGGCAGCGCCCTCTTGGTGCTGGCGCCGCATGCGGCGCACCTGCCGCTGTGGGTGTCCCTGCTGTGCGCGGCCACCCTGGCCTGGCGCGGCGCGATCACGCTGCGCGGCAAGCGCATGCCGTCGGCAATGCTGCTGCTGCCGATCGCGGTCGCCGCGATGGCCGGCATCCAGTTCAGCTACAAGACCCTGCTCGGGCGCGACGCCGGCGTGGCCATGCTGGTGCTGCTGGTCGCCTTCAAGATGCTCGAGATGCACGCGCGCCGCGACCTGTACGTGGTGATCTTCCTGTGCTTCTTCCTGGTCCTGACCAACTTCTTCTATGCCCAGGGCATCGGCACCGCCCTCTTGATGGTGGCGGCGGTGCTGGCCCTGCTCACCACCCAGCTCTCGTTCCAGTTCACGGGAAAGGTGCCGCCACTGGGTGCGCGCCTGGCGATGGGGGCCAGGATGCTGCTATTCGCCGCGCCGATCGCGGTGCTGCTGTTCTTCGTGTTCCCGCGCCTGGGCGGGCCGCTGTGGAGCATGCCGGGCGGCGGCGGCAACGGCAACGGCAGCGCCAGGTCCGGCCTGTCCGAACGGATGGCGCCGGGGCAGATGTCGAACCTGGCGATGTCCGACGAACCGGCCTTCCGGGTGCGTTTCGAAGGTCCAGTGCCGCCCAAGGCCCAGCTGTACTGGCGCGGCCTGGTGCTGGACGCCTTCGACGGCAGCGCCTGGACCCGCGGCGGCTCGATCCCCACCCGCTCCGGCACCTCGCTGCGCGTGCGCGGCGCGGCGCAGCGCTACGAAGTGACGCTGGAGCCGTCCGACACGCGCTGGCTGTTCGCGCTGGAGATGGCCGGCCACATCCCGGAAGTGGCGGGCTACCAGACCCAGGTCTCGCACCAGATGGAACTGAGCCTTGAGCGACCGCTGGCGGCGCGGGCGCGTTATTCGATGATTTCCTATCCAGACTATGCGCTCGACGGCCGCGACGCCCTCGACGATCCCAACCAGTGGCTGCTGCTCCCCTACGGCTACAACCCGCGGGCGCTGGCCGCGGGCATCGCGCTGCGCAAGGAAGCGGAGCCGGCGCGCCGCATCGAGCAGGTGCTGCGACGCTTTCGCGAGCAGCCCTACAGCTACACGCTGGAGCCGCCGCTGCTGGGCCGCCACTCGGTGGACGAATTCCTGTACGGGACCCGCGCCGGCTTTTGCGAACATTATTCCGGCGCCTTCGTGTTCCTGATGCGCGCGGCCGGCATCCCGGCGCGCGTGGTGACGGGCTACCAGGGCGGCGAACGCAATCCGATCGACGGCTACGTGACGGTGCGCCAGTCCGATGCCCATGCCTGGGCCGAGGTCTGGCTGCGCGGGCGCGGCTGGGTGCGAGTGGACCCGACCGCCGCCGTGGCGCCGGAACGGGTGCGGCGCAACCTCGCCGCCGCGGTCGAGCGGCCGGCTCCCTTCGGCATCGATGCGCTGCGCGGCCTGTCGATGTTCGGCGGCGATTCGCTGCTGGGGCGCCTGCGCAATGCGCTGGGCGCGGTCGACAACGGCTGGAACCAGTGGGTGCTGAACTACACCCCGGAACGCCAGCGCGGCTTGCTGCAAAGCGTGGGCGAGAGCCTGGCCGGCTGGCGTGTTGCCGGCCTGATCATGCTGGGAGCCGGAGTGTTGCTGTTGGGAAGAATTTTGTACCTGCGCAGGGAACACGATCCGGTCGAGGCGGTATACTCTTCCCTATGCAAGCGCCTTGCCCACCTGGGTCTGGCACGTGCAGCGGACGAAGGGCCCACCGCCTACGCGGCCCGGATCGCGGCCTCGCAGCAGCTGGCCCCGCCATCACTGGACGCCGCCGCCGAATTCTTGCGCCGCTATAGCGCCTGGCGCTATGCGCCGCCCCAGCCCGCGCTCGCGCGCCAGCTGGCCGCTACCTTGAAGAGATTACTGTCGCAAGTTAGATGAAATCGATCGTTCCCCTGTTTGCCGCGCTGGCAATCGCCTTTGCCCCGAGCGGCCAGGCGCACGCCAGCGCGAAGGATCCGCAGGTCCAGTCCAAGGCCGCCAAAGCCAAGGCTGCCAAAGCCAAGGCCGCCGCGGCCAGGAGCAAGAAGGACAAGGCCGCCCGCAAGCGCGTCGCCCTCCGTTCCAGCAAGGTGCTCAAGGCCGCCCCGGCCGCCGCCGCGATCGACTACGACGGCGAGCACCACAATTTCCTGGAATGGCATGCGGTGCGCGAATTCGTGGACGAGATGGCGAGCCAGCACGGCTTCGAACGGACCTACCTCGAATCGCTGTTCGGCCAGGCGCGCTTCATCGATTCGGCGGTCCAGCTGGTCAAGCCGGCCCCGCCGGGCAAGCCGAAGAACTGGCAGGCCTACCGCGACCGCTTCATCGAGCCGATCCGCATCGCCGCCGGCGTGCGCTTCTGGAACGAGAACGCCGAGACGCTGGCACGGGCCGAAGCGGCCTACGGCGTGCCGGCCGAGATCATCGTCGGCATCATCGGCGTCGAGACCATCTACGGCCGCGACACCGGCAAGTTCCGCGTGCTCGATACGCTGGCGACGCTCGCGTTTGCCTATCCGGAAACGCCGAACCGCGCTGCGCGCATGGCCTTCTTCCGCAGCGAACTGGCGAACACCCTGATCTTCGCGCGCGAGCACCGGGTGGAGCCCTTCTCGCTGCTGGGCTCCTTCGCCGGCGCGGTCGGCATGCCGCAGTTCATGCCGGGCAATATCCTGAAATACGGCGTGGATTTCAACAAGGACGGCCAGATCGACCTGCGCCAGTCGTCGGACGATGCGATCGGCAGCGTCGCCAATTTCCTGATCCAGCACGGCTGGAACCCGGAACACCGCGGCAGTCCGGTAACGCCGGCCGACGTATCGCCCAACCATGCCTGGGAGCCGCTGCTCGACCGCGGCCTGCAAGCGACCTTGCGTCCGGAAGAGCTGCGCGCCGCCGGCGTCACCGCGGCGTCGGCGCTGTCCGCCGAGCGCCTGTACGGCCTGGTCGACCTGCAGAACGGCGCCGAGGCCACCGAATACTGGGTCGCCGACGATAACTTCTTTGCCATCACCAAGTACAACCGCAGTTATTTCTATGCCATGTCAGTGATTGAGCTTGGTCGCGCGGTGCGTGCTTCGCGCGGCGGCTGAGCATTGCTCGGCGGGAAACTTTGTATCGATTTGTAACGGTCTTCCCGCCTTTTCTTCCTTCCTGAAGCGCTTCACTGTCCCTATACTCCCCGGGGGTATGCGTTCCTTTTCTCCAGATTCTCTGGAGAAACACCCCTCATCGCTTCATACTCCCGCTTTTCTTAGTACTCTGTCAGTATTTTTCATACCGTGCGGCATCAACCCAGCGATGACGTTACACTTGGGATTAATCAAAAAACAATTATTATTTCCGTGAGTTTGTGAGAGAATTGCATTGCGGCTATTGTTGCGTTGAGACAACAATACTGAGTAAATCGATCTGATCGTTATTGCTACTGAGTATCAGATTAGAAATTAGTTGTACAATTGAGTAGAAAATTACGAAATAACGTAGCCTGGAGCCGAGCGCCGCATGGGGCTCCGTCCAACCCAAAATAGGAATTTGAATCATGACAAACCAAGTCGGCATTGATATGAATAGCGATTCGGAGTCCGATGAGCTCCTGCAGTACAACCCGAACCGCCTGCTCGACACTCTGATCGAGAACCTGCGCCTGAAGAACGACGCAGCCCTGTCGCGCGCACTGGAAGTGGCGCCGCCGGTGATCTCGAAGATCCGTCACCACCGCCTGCCGGTCGGCGCTTCGCTCCTGATCCGCATGCACGAAGTCAGCGACCTGTCGATCCGCGACCTGCGCTACCTCATGGGCGACCGCCGCGCCAAGTTCCGCATCAGCGATAAGCAGTTCAAGCCGAAGGAAGGCGCCGCGCCGAAAGAGGCGTGATCGCTGCGGCGGCGCGGCAGGCCCGGCCTGCCGCTTGACGCCGGCGTGCGCCTTGCCGGGTGCTTGCGAACGCAGGACCGCTGCGGGCGCCCCCGGACGTCAAAAAAGTTGCGCAAAATAAAGAGCCATCCGTCAGGATGGCTTTTTTGTATCGTTCGCTAGTCGGGCGTCAGGCCGGGAACACGCCGGTCGACAGGTAGCGGTCGCCCCGGTCGCACACCACGAACACGATGGTCGCGTTCTCCACCGTTTGGGAAATGCGCAGCGCCACTTCGCAGGCGCCCGCCGCCGAGATGCCGCAGAAGATGCCCTCTTCCGCCGCCAGCCGGCGCGCCATCTGCTCGGCCGCCGCCTGGCTGACCGGCTCCACCTGGTCCACGCGCGCCTTGTCGTAGATCTTCGGGAGGTAGGCTTCCGGCCACTTGCGGATGCCCGGGATCGAGGAACCTTCTTCCGGCTGGGCGCCGATGATGCGCACCGCCGGGTTCTGTTCCTTCAGGTAGCGCGACACGCCCATGATTGTGCCGGTGGTGCCCATGGCGCTGACGAAGTGGGTGACGCGCCCTTCGGTGTCGCGCCAGATTTCGGGGCCGGTGGTTTCATAGTGGCCGCGCGGATTGTCCTGGTTGCCGAACTGGTCGAGGATGATGCCCTCGCCGTTCTTCTGCATCTGCTCGGCCATGTCGCGCGCGTACTCCATGCCGCCCGACTTCGGGGTCAGGATGATCCTGGCGCCGTAGGCCGCCATGCTCTGGCGGCGCTCGACCGACAGGTTGTCCGGCATCAGGAGCACCATCTTGTAGCCGCGGATGGCGGCCGCCATCGCCAGCGCGATGCCGGTGTTGCCGCTGGTCGCTTCGATCAGGGTATCGCCCGGCTTGATCTGGCCACGCGCTTCGGCCCCGCGCAGCATCGACATGGCGGCGCGGTCCTTCACCGAACCGGCCGGGTTGTTGCCTTCGAGCTTGCCGAGGATGATGTTGTTGCGGGCAGCCGCGTCCGCGCCGGGCAGGCGCACCAGTTGCACCAGCGGGGTGTTGCCGATCGTGTCTTCGATGGTCTTGTAAGCCATTCCTTGCTCTCTCGCGATTTCCTAAACCGCTATTCTAATCCGGACGGCAAGGCGGCGTATTTGTCGGGCTTCGTCCGTCGGGTGGCGCGGCTCGACTGCGCAGCATGATCTGACGGGATTGTCTGCGCCGCCCACGCGTTCAGGCATGACTCGAACAGCCCTTGCGTCTGCGCGGGCCGGGGTTGAACGCGTGGGCGGCGCACACGCCGGCGGCAACGCACGCCGCCTGGTGGAGCCGCCCACCCTACGACAATCAGCGCTGCGGCAGCGGATAGCTGGCGACGCTCGGGTTGCCGTCCTTGTCGACTGCCTGCACGCCGAAGAACACGTTGTCTTTCGACAGGTCGATGGTCGCCTCGGTGACATTCCCGACCCACTTCGAGCCCTGCCACTCGCTGGCGGTGGTGTCGCGCCAGACGATGCGGTAACCCGCCACGTCCGGTTCGGCATTCGCCTGCCACACCAGGGTCGAGTCGTTGGTCAGCTTGTCGGTGCGCAACTTGACGTTCTGCGGCGCGCCTGGTGCCAGCGCCAGCGAGGCCAGTGCCGCAGCGTTCACCTTGGTCACCTTGGCGATGTAGTCGTAATCATTAAACTCGATCAGGTCGCCGTAGACCTTGCCGTTTTCGGTACGCAGGTCCTGGTGCTGGTGCGCGAAGTCCTCGGCCGGCTCGGTAAAGCGCAGCGCGGCGTAGCCCTGCTCCAGGAAGGGCATGTGGTCGCCGCCGCGCAGGTAGCGGTCGGCGCGATGGATCAGCGAGACCTTGAAGCCCTTTACGTAGCGCTCGCCCATCTCCTTGATATGGCGGCCCAGCTGGCGCGAGAGCGAATCGCTGTCGCCGCCGGTGGCCACCAGCTGGCGCACGGTTTCGCTCATCTCCTTGGTGGCCGGGATGCTCTGCGAGAACAGGCGCACCTGTTTGTTGTCCACCTTGCCATTGTCGGCGCGCGAGCTGCCGATGATGTCGTTGGTGAACATGCCGGCGATGTTCAGGTTCTTCTGGCGCGCCTGGGTGGCCCAGTGGCGCGCGCCCAGCAGGCCCTGCTCTTCGGCGGCGACCGCCATGAAGACGATGGTGGCGTCGAACTTGTGCTTGGCCATCACGCAGGCCAGTTCCATGGTGGCCGCGGTGCCGGAGGCGTCATCGTTGGCGCCCGGGGCATCGGCGGTGTAGTTCATCACGTCGCTGACGCGCGAATCGTAGTGGCCGCTGACCACGTAGATGCGGTCCTTCGAGGCTTCCTGGGTGCCCGGCAGCGTAGCGACCACGTTGACGATCTCGGTCGGGCGCGAGATGCGGGCCGAGACCGGGGCGATGTGGCTATCGAAGGAAACCTGCAGCGGCGTGCCGGCGCCGCAGCGCTCGAGTTCCGCCTTGATCCAGCGGCGCGCGGCGCCGATGCCGCGGGTGTCGGATTCGGTTTCCGACATCGTGTGGCGGGTGCCGAAGCTCACCAGCTTGGCGACATAGGCCTCCATGCGCTTGGCCGAGATCTCGGAGAGGATCTTGTTGATCTGGGGCTGCTGGCGCTTGAAGTCCGGGGCCGCGGCGACCGGTGCGGCGGCGGCCGTGCCGGCGCTAACGGCGAGCAGTGCGGCCAGCAGGGAGGAAGAAATGCGGGCGTGAGGCATGAGTACCTTTCTGGTTTATGGAGTGCAAGTGGCGTGCACATCTTCTCATGCGGATTGATTGGTGTCAGTCAATACATCTGCCGGGTACGCAGGCACGCTGCCGGCCGGCCGGCCCTGTAACATTCGATAACACAGTCGCAATCGGACACCGGCCGGGCTCGTCTAGTATGGAGCCAGGCAGACAAGGAGTTCCATCATGAAGAAATCGGCTACGTCACTGTTGTTGCTTGCGCTTGTATCGCTGTCGTCCGCCGCCATGGCGGATCCGTGGAAGGGCGGCCGTCACAGCCGCGAACACAAGCAGACCTACTGGGATGGATACTGCAAGGTCGAGCAGAAATGGAAGAAAGGCGAATACAAGGAAAAGCGCAAGTGCAAGCGCCCGGACGCTCGCTACGCGGAGCGCCGCTACGACGATCGGCGCTACCGTGAGCACGACGTTGAACGCCCGGTCGTGTATCAAGGCTATTACCCGGTGAACTCGTACTACTATCCCGACGACGGCCGCCACGCGCGCCGCGATCCGCAGGTGAACATCGACATCCGCATCCGCCAGTAAGCCGACGCGTGCCAGCATCAAAAACCCGCGTCGCCGCGGGTTGGCTTCTTACATCGCCGCCTTCTGCTCGCCTGGTTTGTCCTTGGCGGCCGTCTTGGCGGAGGTTTTCTCCGTCTTGGCCGGCTTGGCGGCGCCGGCTTCCATCGGCTTGCCGTTGACAGTCAGGCCGGCCTCGGACAGCTTCATCGCCTTCTTGCCGCCCACGCCCTTGACGCGCTGCTGGAAGTCAGCCCAGTCCTTGAACTCGCCCTTGGCGCGTTCGTCGAGGATCATCTTCGACATGCTCGGCCCCACGCCCTTGATGCCGTCCAGCGCGGCCGCATCGGCCTTGTTGACGTCGACCTGGGCGAAGGCGATGCCGGTCGAGGCGACCAGCGCGGCAATGGCGAATACCAGTTTCTTGATCATTGAATGTTCTCCGTAGGTTTTCGTATGATGGACGGCGGCGCCATCCACCCACGCACTAACGGAGCTGCCGGGCCGTCGTTGACGGCCCGGATTTGAGCGAACTCAACCGGGGAACAGTTCCTCGCGGGTGACGGTCGCCGTGCCCAGCTTGCCGACCACGATGCCGCCGGCGCGGTTGGCGGTGGCCAGCGCTTCGTCCAGCGGCGCGCCCGCGCCCAGCATCGCGGCCAGCGTGGCGATGACGGTGTCGCCCGCGCCCGAGACGTCGAACACTTCGCGCGCGTCGGCATGCACGTGCAGCACCTCCTTGTCGGTGTACAGGCTCATGCCCTCTTCCGAGCGGGTCAGCAGCAGTGCGTCGAGTTCCAGTTCGGCGCGCAGGCGCTGCGCCTTCTCAGTCAATTGTTCTTCGGTCTTCCAGACGCCCACCACGCGCTGCAGTTCCGAGCGGTTCGGGGTCAGGAGGGTCGCGCCGCGGTAGGGGCTGAAATCGTCGCCCTTGGGGTCGACCAGCACGACCTTGCCGGCCGCGCGCGCTTCTTTCACCATCTCGGCCACGTTCGCCAGCGCGCCCTTGTTGTAGTCGGACAGGATCACGACGTCGTACTCGGGCAACAGCGCGCGGAACTGGTCGAGCTTCTCGACCAGCACGGTCTCGGTGGGCGCATCCTCGAAGTCGATGCGCACCATCTGTTGCTGGCGGCCGATGACGCGCAGCTTGATGATGGTCGAGATCGCGTCGTCGCGCTTCATGTAGCTATGGATGGACGATTCGCGCAGCAGCTTCTCGACCTCGTCGCCCGCTTCGTCCTTGCCGGTCACGCCCAGCAGGCCCGTGTGGGCGCCGAGCGCGGCGGCATTGCGCGCCACGTTGGCGGCGCCGCCCAGGCGCTCCTCGCGGCGCTCGATGCGCACCACCGGCACCGGCGCTTCCGGCGAGATGCGCGAGACGTCGCCGAACCAGTAGCGGTCGAGCATGACGTCGCCCACCACGAGCAGGCGCACGCTGGAGAGTTCGGGGGCCGCCGCGCGGCGGAAGCTGTCTGCCGCCAGCAGGCGGTTCGGGATCGGGTCGGTCATAGGTAAGGCTGCGTCAGTTCATCACATTGAGTTCTTCGGTGCGGCGCGGCGGGTAGGTTTCCCAGCGGCTGCAACCCGGGCACTGCCAGTAGAACTGGCGCGCCTTGAAGCCGCAGTGGCTGCACTGGTAGCGCGCCAGCTTCTGGGTATAGCGCTGCACCAGGTTCTTCACCATCGACAGCTCTTCCCATACTTCGGTGCGGGCATCCATCAGGTGCGCCTCGAGCAATTTATCCAAGCCAAGCAGGGTCGGGTTGCGGCGCAATTCCTCGACCACCAGCTGTTTGGCAGCTTCCACGCCGTCGAGTTCGATCACGGCCTTGAACACCACCTCGATCAGGTCAATCGAGGATGCTTCGGCCAGGTAGGAGCGCAACAGGTTGACGCCTTCCTGTGGTCGCCCCACCTTGCGGTAGCCATCCATCAAACGTTGCGCCACCAGGGCCACGTGCGGCACGCTCTGCTGCTCGACGCGGCGCCAGGTCAGCAGGGCCGCCTCGGTATCGCCCTGGGCCAGCTGGGCGTCGCCGATCAGGATGGTGGCGCGCACGCTGGAGCGGTCGGCCAGCAAGGCCTTGTCGAGCAGCTGCATGGCGTCGCTCGGCTGCAGGTGCACCAGGGCGTCCTGGGCCAGTTCGCAATAGAACTGGGCGATTTCCTTCTGGCGCGCGCCGGCGCCGGACTCCTGCAGGCCGTTGGCCACGTCGATCGCGCGGCGCCATTCCTTTTCGCGCTGGTAGATTTCCAGCAGCGCGCGCCGCGCCTGCACCTCGAAGGCGGTGCCCACCAGCAGGTTGAAGGTTTCCTCGGCGCGGTCGAGCAGGCCGGCCTTCAGGTAGTCCATGCCGAGTTCGTACTGGGCGTGGGCCTTCTGCTCGCCCGGGAGGTCGGGACGCGCCAGCAGGTTCTGGTGGACGCGGATGGCGCGCTCGATCTCGCCGCGGCGGCGGAACAGGTTGCCGAGGGCAAAGTGCATGTCGGCCGATTCGGGGTCGAGCTTGACGATCTCGATGAAGGAATCGATGGCCTTGTCCGGCTGGTCGTTGAGCAGGTGGTTCAAGCCCTTGAAATAGCCGCGCGGCAGGGTGCGCGATTCGTAGACCAGCGAATTGATGTCGACGCGGGCGGCGATCCAGCCGAGACCGAAGATGAATGGGATGCCAAGCAGCATCCAGAGTTCGAATTCCATGTGTTCTTGTTCTGTGTTGGCGCGCGGCGGCTTAGGGGGCCAGCTTCTGCGCCGGGTTCACGGCATCCGGGGCCGGTGGGGCGTTGCCGGTGCCGGCGGCGCTCTGCAGGGCTTGGATGGTGTTCTTGTGCTGCGAGGTCTGGCGGCGCTGGCGGAACACGGTCGGTGTCAGTGCCAGGATGCCGAGGGCGGCGCCGGCAATGAAAAAAGCCAGCAGCATCAAGACGAGGGGGCCGCGCAGTTCGTAGTTGAGGAAGAAATGCAGGTCGACTTCCTGCGTGTTCTTCAGGGCGAAGCCGAAGAACAGGACAAACAGGATGACGCCAACAATGGTGGAGACAAATTTCATCAGCAGTGCCCGCTGGGTGAGTGTGCAAATGCTTGCACAAAGGCAAAGTGTCGCATATCCGACATGATATTTCAAAAGCCGAGCTGGCGCTGGCCCGGCAAGCTGCCGGCAAGGCACGAAAAAAAACGGCATCCCCAAGGGGACGCCGTTCTTGCCTGCCAGCCAGCAGACGACTCAGTCTTCCATGATCGGTTGCCCGACCATCGCGTCCACCCGCTCGCGCAACTGCTTGCCCGGCTTGAAGTGCGGCACCCGTTTTTCGGGCACCATCACCTTGTCGCCGGACTTCGGGTTGCGGCCGATGCGTGGCGGCCGGCTGTTCAGCGCAAAGCTGCCGAAACCACGGATCTCGATGCGCTGCCCGGTCGCCAGGGCGTTGGTCATCGCATCGAGGATGGTCTTGACGGCAAACTCGGCATCTTTCGCCACCAGCTGAGAATAGCGCTCAGCCAGGCGGTTGATCAGCTCGGACTTGGTCATCTGGTCGCCTCGAAAAGGTGATTAGCCCTTGTTGTCGAACTTGGCCTTCAGCAGTGCGCCCAGGCTGGTGGTGCCCGAAGCGGCGCTGTTGTCGGCTGCCAGCTTGTTCATTGCTTCCTGGGTGTCAGCGCTGTCTTTCGCCTTGATCGACAGCTGGATGCTGCGAGCCTTGCGATCGATGTTGATGACCAGGGCTTCGACCTTGTCGCCCACTTTCAGGTGGGTGCCGGCGTCTTCCACGCGGTCACGCGAGATTTCCGAAGCGCGCAGGTAGCCTTCGACTTCGTCGTTCAGCGCGATCACGGCGCCTTTCGGCTCAACCGACTTCACGGTGCCGGTGACCAGGGTGCCCTTGTCGTTCAGCGAAGCGAAGTTGTTGAACGGGTCGCCTTCCAGCTGCTTGACGCCCAGCGAGACACGCTCGCGCTCGACGTCGATGGCCAGCACGACGGCTTCCAGCTCGTCGCCCTTCTTGAACTTGCGCACGGCTTCTTCGCCGGCTTCGGTCCAGGACAGGTCCGACAGGTGCACCAGGCCGTCGATGTTGCCCGGCAGGCCGATGAACACGCCGAAGTCGGTGATCGACTTGATCGAACCCTTGACCTTGTCGCCCTTCTTGTGGGTCATGCCGAAGTCGTCCCACGGATTCGCCTTGCACTGCTTCATGCCCAGCGAGATACGACGACGCTCTTCGTCGATTTCCAGGACCATGACTTCGACTTCGTCGCCCAGCTGGACAACCTTGTTCGGAGCCACGTTCTTGTTGGTCCAGTCCATTTCCGAGACGTGCACCAGGCCTTCGATGCCCTGCTCGACTTCCACGAACGCGCCGTAGTCGGTCAGGTTGGTGACCTTGCCGAACAGACGGGTGCCCTGCGGGTAGCGACGCGACAGACCGGTCCACGGATCGTCGCCCAGCTGCTTGACGCCCAGCGAAACGCGGTTCTTTTCCTGGTCGTACTTGAGGACCTTGGCGGTGATTTCCTGGCCAACCGACAGCACTTCCGACGGGTGACGCACGCGACGCCATGCCAGGTCGGTGATGTGCAGCAGGCCGTCGATGCCGCCCAGGTCGACGAACGCACCGTAGTCGGTGATGTTCTTGACGACGCCGGTGACCACGGTGCCTTCTTTCAGGGTTTCCATCAGCTTGGCGCGCTCTTCGCCCATCGATGCTTCGATGACGGCGCGACGCGACAGGACGACGTTGTTACGCTTGCGGTCCAGCTTGATGACCTTGAATTCCAGGGTCTTGCCTTCGAACGGGGTGGTGTCCTTGACCGGACGGGTGTCGACCAGCGAACCCGGCAGGAATGCGCGGATGCCGTTGGTCAGGACGGTCAGGCCGCCTTTGACTTTACCGTTGACGGTGCCGGTGACGATCTCGCCCGACTCCATTGCTTTTTCCAGAGCCAGCCACGATGCCAGGCGCTTGGCCTTGTCGCGCGACAGGATGGTATCGCCGAAACCGTTTTCGAGCGATTCGATGGCCACGGAAACGAAGTCGCCGATCTGGACTTCCAGTTCGCCCTGGTCATTCTTGAATTCGTCGACCGGAATGAAGGCTTCCGACTTCAGGCCGGCGTTGACGATCACGAAGTTGTGATCCAGGCGCACGACTTCAGCCGAGATGACTTCGCCCGAACGCATGTCTTGACGCGACAGCGATTCTTCGAAAAGGGCGGCGAAGCTTTCCATGCCGGTATCTTGATTGGTTGCAGTAGACATAAAGGTTATTACTCGAGTTAGCCCAGCAGGCCGGCAATGGTGCGGACTGAACTGGGGTTAGGTTGACACACACCTGCGATGGCGGAATTGCCGCCGCAGGCACCCTGCAAGATGACGGTCCTGGGACCCTCACCACCACGAAGCAGAACCGGGTTTCGCAGCGCAGCCATCTGGCGATGACTCAAGCCGACGATGATGCACAGAACTCGGATCCGCCTGCGCGGAAAGTCCTCGCCGCCATGGGCAACGAAGACAATTCAAAACACTAAAACTCATGCATGCGCATACCAGGCCAACACCTGTTCGACCGCGTCAAGCGCCGACATGTTCGAGGTATCGAGCATGTGCGCATCCTCCGCCGGGACCAGGGGAGCGATGGCGCGCTTGGTGTCGCGCTCGTCCCGCTCCTTCAAATCCTTCAGGAGATCGTCCATATTAGCAGAAAATCCTTTGTCAATCAATTGCTTATACCGGCGTTGCGCACGCGCCTCGACGCTTGCGGTCAAGAACACTTTTAATTTCGCGCCGGGAAAGATCACCGTGCCCATATCGCGCCCGTCGGCCACCAGGCCCGGTGTCTCGCGAAAGCCCAGTTGCAGCGCATACAGGGCCTGGCGCACGGTCGGCAAGGCGGCGATCTTCGATGCCATGTTGCCAACTTCTTCCGCCCGGATCGCCCCGGTGACGTTCTCGTTGTTGAGGAAGATGTCGCCGCCGACGAAGCGCGCCGGCAGGTGTTCGGCCAGCTTGGCGATGCCGTGCTCGTCGCGCAGCTCGATGCCGCGGCGCAGCGCCTGCAGCGCCGTCAGGCGATACAGGGCGCCCGAGTCGAGCAGGTGGAAGCCCAGGCGCTCGGCGACCTTGGCGGCAACGGTGCCCTTGCCGGAAGCGGTCGGGCCGTCGATGGCGATGACGGGAATGGGATTATTTGGCATGTGATGGTCGCGGGGGTAAAACGGTCCAGTCGGCATTCTACTGTTTCCCCCGCGACGCCGTGTTCAAAACAGTTCGTTCTTCGCGATGCCGGCGAAGGCCTCGAAGTATTCCGGGAAGGTCTTGGCCACGCATTTCGGGTCGTTGATGCGCATGGCATTTCCCCTGCGTGCCGCGCCGTCCAGCGAAGCCAGCGAGAAGCACATCGCCATCCGGTGGTCGTCGTAGGTGTCGATGGTGGCGGGTTTGAGCTGTTCCGGCGGGGTGATGCGGATGTAGTCCGGCCCCTCCTCCACCTCGGCGCCGAGCTTGCGCAACTCGAGCGCCATCGCGGCCAGGCGGTCGGTTTCCTTCACCCGCCAGCTGGCGATGTTGCGCAGCGTGCTGGGGCCGTCCGCGTACAGCGCGGCCACGGCAATGGTCATCGCCGCATCCGGGATGTGGTTGAAGTCGGCGTCGATGGCTTTCAAGACGCCGTTCGAACGCGCCTCGATCCAGTTCTCGCCGCGCGTGATGATGGCGCCCATGCGCTCGAGCGCGTCGGCGAAGCGCACGTCGCCCTGGATACTGTTCTGGCCCACGCCTTCCACCCGTACCGGGCCGCCGGCAATCGCGCCGGCCGCCAGGAAGTAGGAGGCCGAGGACGCGTCGCCCTCGACGTGGATGCTGCCGGGCGATGCATAGCGCTGGCCCGGCTGCACGGTGAACGAGGCCCAGCCGTTCTGCTCGACCGTCACGCCGAAACGGCGCATCAGGTTCAGGGTGATCTCGATGTAGGGCTTGGAGATCAGCTCGCCGACCACGTCGATCGACACCGCATGGGTGGTCGCCATCAGGGGCGCGGCCATCAGGAGCGCGGTCAGGAACTGGCTCGACACGTTGCCGCGCACCGCCATGCGGTTGGCCGCGATGCGGCCGCGCTTGATGCGCAGCGGCGGGAAGCCCGGCTCCCCCGTGTACGCGATCTGGGCGCCGACCTCGTTGAGCGCATCGACCAGGTCGCCGATCGGGCGCTCGTGCATGCGCGAGACGCCGTGCAGGGTGTAGTCGCCGCCGATCACGGCCAGGGCCGCCGTCAGCGGACGGATCGCGGTGCCGGCGTTGCCCATGAAGAGGTCGGCCTCGTGGACCGGCAGCACGCCGCCATTGCCGTGCACGGCCACGGTGCGCTCGTCCACTTCATCCCACTGGATGCCCAGCGAGCGCAGCGCGCCCAGCATCACCATGGTGTCGTCGGAAGCCAGCAGGTCGTGAATGAGGGTCGTGCCCCTTGATAACGCGGCCAGCAGCAGCGTGCGGTTCGAGATGCTCTTGGAGCCCGGCAGGCGCACCGATCCTTCCACATGGATCACGGGTTCAAGGTCGATATGCTGCGGGTAGTGTTTAGACTGCGTCATTCTATGTCCTGGTTCTGCGGGGGCGGCGGCGAGCCGGCCTCGATCGCCTCGATCCATTCGCGCCGCGCACGCTGGGCGTTGGCGAAGACGGCTTCGAGGCCGCGTCCATCGGCGGCGGCAAGCGTCGCCCGCAATGAAGTCAATTGTGCCAGATAGGCATCGAGCTCGGTGAGCAAGGCCTCGCGGTTGGCCAGGCTGATGTCGCGCCACATTTCGGGCGAGGAGCCGGCGATCCGGGTGAAGTCGCGAAAGCCACTGGCGGCGTATTGGAACAGCAGGCCGGCATGCGGCTTGGCGGCGATGTCGTCCACCAGCGCATAGGCCAGCAGGTGCGGCAGGTGGCTGACGGCGGCGAACACGCGGTCGTGGTCCTGCGGGCTCAAGGTATGGATGAGCGCACCGCAGTGGCGCCACGCCGCGGCCACGCGCTCGACGTCGCCTGCCGGGTTTTCGGGCAGCGGCGTGAGCACGGTCTTCTTGCCGCGGTACAGCTCGGCGCGCGCGGCATCCGGACCGTTGGATTCGCTGCCCGCGATTGGGTGGCCGGGCACGAACTGCCGGATGCGCTCGCCCAGCGCCGCGCGCGCGCTGGCCACCACGTCGCATTTGGTGCTGCCGGCATCGGTGAGGACGGTGTGCGGCTCCAGATACGGCAGCAGAGAAGCGAGGATCGCCCCGGTCTGCCCGACCGGGGCGGCCAGCAGCACCAGGTCGGCGCCGCGCATGGCTTGCTGCGGGGTCTCGCAGACCTCGTCCACGATGCCCAGCGCGAGCGCACGCGCCATTGCCGCCGGCTCACGGCCCAGTCCAGCCACGCTGCGCACCACGCCCGCCTGCTTGAGGGCCAGCGCGAAGGAACCGCCGATCAGGCCGACGCCGACGACGACGAGCCGGTCGATCATTAGCCGAGAACCTTCCTGAGCGCTGCGATGAAGGCGGCATTCTCTTCCGGCAGGCCGATCGAGATGCGCAGCCACTGGGGCAGGCCGTAGTTGCCGACCGGGCGCACGATCACGCCCTGCTTGAGCAGCGCCAGGTTGACGCGCGCGCCGGCCTGGTCATCCATACCCACCTTCACCAGCACGAAGTTGCCGAACGAAGGGACATATTCCAGGCCGAGCTCGTCGAAGGCGGCGGTCAGCTGCTTGTACCCTTCCGCGTTGTTCTGCGCGCCCTTCTCGAGGAAATCCTTGTCGTTCAGCGCGGCGACCGCCGCGGCCTGGGCTAGCGAGTTGACGTTGAAAGGTTGGCGGATGCGGTTCATCAGGTCCGTCACCGCCGGCTGGGCGATGGCAAAGCCCACGCGCAGGCCGGCCAGGCCGTAGGCCTTGGAGAAGGTGCGCGAGACGATCAGGTTCGGGTACTTGCGCACCCACTGGCTCGACTCGAACTGGTGCTCGGGCGCCAGGTATTCGTTGTAGGCCTCGTCCAGCACCACGACCACGTTACTCGGGACTTTCTGCAGGAAGGCTTCGATCTCGGCGGCCGGGATGAAGGTGCCGGTCGGGTTGTTCGGGTTGGCGAGGTAGACCATGCGGGTATCGGGCTCGATGGCCGCCGCCATGGCGTCCAGGTCGTGGCCGTAATCCTTGGCTGGCACCACGATGGCGCGCCCGCCCACGCCCTGGGTAGCCAGCGCGTACACGGCGAAGGAGTACTGCGCGTACACGACCGATTCGCCTTTCTGCACGAAGGCATGGGCAGCGATTTCCAGGATGTCGTTGCTGCCGTTGCCCAGGGTGATCCAGTCGGCCGGCACGTCGTAGCGTGCGGACAGCGCGGCCTTCAGCTCGAAACCGTTGGCGTCCGGATAGCGGCCGAGGTCGGCGGCGGCCTGCGCCATGGCGGCGCGGCTCGACTCGGGGATGCCGAAGGGATTCTCGTTGGAGGCGAGCTTGACGATCTTGGCTTCGTCGAGGCCGAACTCGCGGGCCACTTCAGCGATGGGTTTGCCGGCCTGGTAAGGGGCGATGGCGCGGACGTAATCTGGACCGAATTGCGACATGGGATTCTCGAATAAAAATGGAAATTAAAGACTTTGCGGGTAGGAGCCCAGCACCTTGAAGAAGGCGGCGTTGTCCTTCAGCTCGTCGAGGGCGCGGGCGACGGCGGCATCGCGCACGTGGCCCTCGATGTCGACGTAGAAGTAGTACTCCCAGGTGCCGATGCGCGCCGGGCGCGATTCAAAACGCGTCATCGACACGCCGTGCTTCGCGAGCGGGGCCAGCAGGTTGTAGACGGCGCCCGCCTTGTTCGGCACGGCCAGCACGATGGCGGTATGGTCGCGCCCCGACGGGCCGGTCTCGAGGCTGCCGATCACGGCGAAGCGGGTGCGGTTGTGCGGGTCGTCCTGGATGTGGGCCTGCACCACGCCGAGCTGGTACTGCTCGCCCGCCATCTCGCTGGCGATCGCCGCCACGCTCGGGTCCTGGCTGGCCAGGATCGCCGCTTCCGCGTTGGAGGCCACGGCGCGGCGCTCGATGCCGGGATGGTGCAGGTTCAGCCACACCTGGCACTGGGCCAGCGCCTGCGAGTGGGCGCACACGACCGTGACGCCGTCCATGGAACCGGTCTTCGTCATCAGGCTATGGTGGACCGGGATCGAGATCTCGCCGCTGATGACCGTGGTGGTGGCCAGCATCAGGTCGAGGGTGCGGTTGATCGCGCCCTCGGACGAGTTCTCGACGGGCACCACGCCGAAGTCGGCGGTGCCGGCCTCGGTGGCGCGGAACACCTCGTCGATCGACACGCAGGGCAGCGTCTCGATGGCGCTGCCGAACTGCTGGAACACGGCCTGCTCGCTGAAGGTGCCCGACGGACCCAGGTAGGCGACCGTGACGCGCTTTTCCAGCGCGCGGCAGGACGACATGATCTCGCGGAAGATGGTCTGGACGTCGCGGTCCTTGAGCGGACCGGGATTGCGCTCGGCGACGCCGCGCAGCACCTGGGCTTCGCGTTCGGGACGGAACACCGGGGCATTGGTCTCGGCCTTCACGTGGCCGACTTCCTGGGCAATCTTGCCGCGCCGGCTCAGCAGTTCCAGGATTTGCGCGTCGATCGCGTCGATCTGTTCGCGCAGGGGAGTGAGTTTGTCTGACATATTCTGCTAACCAAAAATCGGGCGTTAAGCGATTCGCGATTGTTCATGTGTCTGTTGAACGCGTGGGCAGGACACCTGCCCACCCTACGTTACCGTGGTTGTCGTAGGGTGGGCGGATCCCCGCCCACGCGTTCAACCGGCCGATGCGTTGCCGCGCCAACCGGTAACGCATGATCATCTGCCCGCGAATTCGTTCAAATAATCGACGAGGGCCTGCACACCCTCGAGCGGCATCGCGTTGTAGATCGATGCCCGCATGCCGCCGACGGACTTGTGGCCCTTCAGTTGCAGCAGCCCGCGCGCCTTCGCGCCGGCCAGGAATTTGTCGTTCAGGGATTCGTCGCGCAGGAAGAACGGTACGTTCATGCGCGAGCGGTATGCGGGCGCGACGCGGTTCTGGTAGAAGTCGTCGGCGTCCAGCGCCTCGTACAGCAGGCGCGCTTTCTCGATATTACGCTGTTCCATCGCCGCCACCCCACCCTGGCGTTTGAGGTGGGCGAACACCAGCCCCGCGATGTAGATCGCGTAGGTCGGCGGGGTGTTGAACATGGAATCGTGCTCGGCCACGGTGCGCCAGTGGAAGGCCGAGGGGCAGATCGGCAGGGCGTCGTCCAGCAGGTCGTCGCGCACGATCACCAGGGTCAGCCCGGCCGGGCCGATGTTCTTCTGGGCGCCGGCGAAGATCACGCCGTACTTCGACACGTCGATCTGGCGCGACAGAATGTGCGAGGACATGTCGGCCACGATCGGCACCTTCGGCAGCGACTCGGGCACGAAGTTGTACTCGACGCCGTCGATGGTCTCGTTGGTGCAGATGTGCAGGTAGGCCGCGTGCGAGGTGAGGTTCCAGGTATCCTGCGGCGGCACGCCGGTGAAGCCGTCCGCCTCGCTCGAGGCGGCAATGTTGACGTGGGCGTAGCGCTTGGCTTCCTTGATCGACTTGCCCGACCAGGAGCCGGTGTGCACGAAATCGATCGTCGCCGGCTGCGGGCAGCAGCCGACCATGTTGAGCGGGATGATGGCGTTCTGGGCCAGTCCCCCGCCCTGCATGAACAGGATCTTGTAGTTCGGCGGCACCGCCAGCAGCTCGCGCAGGTCGCTTTCCGCCTGCCGGTAGATGGAGATGAATTCCGGACCGCGGTGGCTCATCTCCATGACCGACATGCCGCTGCCGTGCCAGTCGAGCATCTCGCTCGCCGCCTGCTGCAGCACCTCTTTCGGGAGGACGGCCGGGCCGGCCGAAAAATTGAATACCTGCGTGTCTTGCGCCATCCGGCGGTCCTTTCTATGCGCTTACGGTTTCTGTACGTCCTGGGCCATGTCCTGCATCAGCTTGGCGACGCGCGGCATCATCACGCGCTGGGCGGCAGCCATGCCCTCGGTCGCCAGCTTCGGCGTGAGCGTCATCATCTTGCGGCCCACCGGGCTCTGGTAGAACGCGGTCAGCTGCTTGATCTCGGCCACCGTGTAGTTGTTGGCGTACAGCGGCACCATTTCGTCGATCATGGCGTCGATCAGGGCCGGATCGTTGAAGATCTTCGCCAGCGACTGCGACATGTGCGGCAGCGCCTGCTCGACCTTGGCCATGGCTTCCTGCTTCTGCCTGGCGTCGAGCTTGGGGTCGGCCTGGATCATGCCGCCCAGCTGCTGGCGCATCATGGCCGGCATCGCCTGCTGCATCTGCGCGTACATGGCGTTCATGTTCTTGCGCATCTCCATGGCATTGAACATGGCCTTGACGGCGGTGGCCGCCTGCGGGTCGACGCTCGGCGCGGCCAGCGCGAACGAGGGGAAGGCCGCGAAGGTGGCGGCAGCGGACAGGGCGAGGATGAATTTTTTCATTGTTGTCGGTGTCTCGTTTGCCGCGCCGGCTGGGCCGGCGCGAAAAAAAGGCCGCGTCAATGCGGCCCCTCGGCTTATTGCGGCGCCTGTTCGAGCTCAACCTCTTCGAGGTCGGTTTCGACGACGCGCTGTAGGCCGGACAGCTTGGTGCCGTCCTCCACCGCGATCAGGGTCACGCCCTGGGTGGCGCGGCCCATCTCGCGGATCTCGGCCACGCGGGTGCGGATCAACACGCCGCCGGTCGTGATCAGCATGATCTCGTCGTTGGCGTCGACCAGGGTCGCCGCCACCACCTTGCCGTTACGTTCCGACTGCTGGATCGCGATCATGCCCTTGGTGCCGCGGCCGTGGCGGGTGTACTCCGTGATCGGGGTACGCTTGCCGTAGCCGTTCTCGGTGGCCGTGAGCACCGACTGCTGCTCGTTCTCTGCCACCAGCAGCGCGATCACGTTCTGGCCCTCTTCCAGGTTCATGCCGCGCACGCCGCGCGCGGTACGGCCCATCGGGCGCACGTCGTTCTCGTCGAAGCGCACCGCCTTGCCGCCGTCCGAGAACAGCATCACGTCGTGCTGGCCGTCGGTGAGCGCCGCGCCCACCAGCACGTCGCCGTCGTCCAGGTCGACGGCGATGATGCCGGCCTTGCGCGGGTTGCTGAAGTCGCGCAGCGGGGTCTTCTTGACGGTGCCCAGCGAGGTCGCCATGAACACGTAGTGGTCTTCCGGGAAGGTCCGGTTCTCGCCCGACAGCGGCAGGATCACGGTGATCTTCTCGCCGTCCTGCAGCGGGAACATGTTGACGATCGGCTTGCCGCGCGAGTTGCGCGAGCCCTGCGGCACTTCCCACACCTTCAGCCAGTACATGCGGCCGCGGTTCGAGAAGCACAGCATGTAGTCGTGGGTGTTGGCGATGAACAGCTGGTCGATCCAGTCTTCGTCCTTGGTCGCCATCGCCTGCTTGCCGCGGCCGCCGCGCTTCTGGGCGCGGTATTCGCCGATCGGCTGCGACTTCATGTAGCCGGTGTGCGACAGCGTGACCACCATGTCCTGCGGGGTGATCAGGTCTTCGGTTTCCAGGTCGCTGGCGTTGTGCTCGATGACCGAGCGGCGGGTGTCCTTGCCGTTGTCGGCGTAGTCGCTCTTGATCTGCACCATCTCGTCGCTGATGATGGTGGTGACGCGTTCCGGCTTGGCCAGGATGTCGAGCAAGTCGGCGATGTGGTCCATCACTTCCTTGTACTCGTTGATGATCTTGTCCTGCTCCAGCCCGGTCAGGCGCTGCAGGCGCATCTGCAGGATTTCCTGGGCCTGCTCGTCGGACAGCTTGTACAGGCCGTCGGATTGCATGCCGTAATGCTTCGGCAGGTGTTCCGGACGGAAGGCTTCGATGCCGCCGGACGCTCCCAGCTCGGTGCGGTTCAGCATTTCGCGCACCAGGGACGAATCCCAGGCCTTGCCCATCAGCTCGACCTTCGCAATCGGCGGCGTCGGCGCGGCCTTGATGATCGCGATGAAGTCGTCGATGTTCGCCAGCGCGACGGCCAGGCCTTCCAGCATGTGGCCGCGCTCGCGCGCCTTGCGCAGTTCGAACACGGTGCGGCGGGTGACCACTTCGCGGCGGTGCGACAGGAAGCACTCGAGCATCTGCTTGAGGTTCAGCAGCTTCGGCTGGCCGTTGACCAGCGCCACCATGTTCATGCCGAAGGTGTCCTGCAGCTGGGTCTGCTTGTACAGGTTGTTCAGCACCACTTCCGGCACTTCGCCGCGCTTCAGTTCGATGACCACGCGCATGCCCGACTTGTCGGATTCGTCGCGGATGTCGCTGATGCCTTCCAGCTTCTTGTCGCGCACGTTCTCGGCGATGCGCTCGAGCAGCGATTTTTTATTGACCTGGTAAGGCAGCTCGTCGATGATGATCGCGACGCGGCCGCCGTCCTTGCCGTATTCCTCGAAGTGGGTCTTGGCGCGCATCACCACGCGGCCGCGGCCGGTGCGGTAACCGTCGCGCACGCCCGAGACGCCGTAGATAATGCCGGCGGTCGGGAAGTCCGGCGCCGGGATCAGCTCGATCAGCTCGTCGATGCTGCAATCCGGGTTCTTCAGCAGGTGCTGGGCGCCGTTGATGACTTCCGACAGGTTGTGCGGCGGGATGTTGGTGGCCATACCCACCGCGATGCCCGAGGAACCGTTGATCAAGAGGTTCGGGATCTTGGTCGGCAGGACAGTCGGCTCTTTTTCCTTGCCGTCATAGTTCGGCTGGTAGTCGACGGTGTCCTTGTCGATGTCGGCCAGCAGTTCGCTGGCGATCTTGTCGAGGCGGCACTCGGTGTAACGCATCGCGGCGGCGCTGTCGCCGTCGATCGAGCCGAAGTTGCCCTGGCCGTCGACCAAGGTGTAGCGCAGGGAGAAGTCCTGGGCCATGCGCACCAGCGTGTCGTAGATCGACGCGTCGCCGTGCGGGTGATACTTACCCATGGTGTCGCCGACCACGCGCGCGCATTTCACGTACGGACGGTTGTGCGCGTAGTTACTCTCGTGCATGGAGTACAGCACGCGGCGGTGCACCGGCTTGAGGCCGTCGCGCACGTCCGGCAGAGCACGGCCCACGATCACGCTCATCGCGTAATCGAGGTAGCTCTTGCGCATTTCTTCTTCTAGGGAAATGGGAACTGTTTCTTTTGCGAATTGATCCATTGGGCGGGTCGACTGCTTTCAGGCTAATGGTTATTGACTGCAACGGATGATTCTACCATGGGGCAGTTAGTGCCAGCACAATTCCGTTTTCCCACCATGACAGTTCAACGATTGTCGAGGCCAGCCCAGCACGCTTGACCAAATGTTGCGCCCAAACAACGTTGATAAAAATATGCATCAAGTTTGATTTAGGTGCAGTCGTGCGTTTTTGGTGCATGTGGCAAAATGGACAGGAAATTAATTGATTGTTTCATAATGCGAAACTGGCCCCTTCCCCGGACGTGTTAGTATCTTGACCATAACGCCCCGCTGAGTTTCGCAAGGCATTTATCCCCGAAAGGAAAAAGAACATGAATAAACTGGCAACCCTCATGCTCGCTGCTTCGGCTGCGATCGCGGGCAATGTATACGCCCAAAGCGATGCACCGTACGCACCGCTGACCACGGACATCCAGGCGCGCACTCCGTACAGCGCCTATGTGCAGGACAGCCGCGGCGTGATCGCCCGCAATCCTTTCGGCCTGTGCTGGCGCACCGGTTACTGGACCCCGGCAGACGCGGTCCCGGGCTGCGACGCGCCGCTGTGCGTGCCGCCCGAGAAGCTGGAAAACGGCAAGTGCGTGGCCCCGCCGCCACCGCCGCCGCCAGTGGTCGAGGCACCTGCCCCGGCACCGACGCCGGCACCGGCTCCCGTCCCGACCTCGGAAAAAGTGTCCTACTCGGCTGACGCCTTCTTCGACTTCGACAAGGCCGTGCTCAAGCCGGCCGGCAAGGCTTCGCTCGACGATCTGGTCTCGAAGCTGGGCGACATGAACCTGGAAGTCATCATCGCCGTCGGCCACACCGACTCGATCGGCACCGATGCCTACAACCAGAAGCTGTCGATCCGCCGCGCCGAAGCCGTCAAGGCTTACCTGAAGGGCAAGGGCGTGGAAGAGAACCGCATCTACACCGAAGGCAAGGGCGAGAGCCAGCCTGAAGCCGACAACAAGACCTCGGCAGGCCGCGCCAAGAATCGCCGCGTGGAAATCGAAGTCGTCGGTACCCGTACCGTCAACAAGTAATCCTGACCGGATTGCATGAGGAACCCCGCTGAGGCGGGGTTTTTTTCGTTGTGGCAAAGACGGGGGCGGCCCGCCGCCGACGTGTGCGTACATATTTTCCGTGCGGCACCCCGTGAGCTTCACCATTTCCAGTATGATCCCGAGTATGAACACGAACGCAGACCCCTTAGAAATCCAGAAATTCAGCGAACTGGCCCACCGCTGGTGGGACCCGACGTCCGAATTCCGTCCGCTGCACGAAATCAATCCGCTGCGCCTCGAGTGGATCAATGCCCGCGCCCCGCTGCTGGGCAAGAAGGTGATCGACATCGGCTGCGGCGGCGGCGTGCTGTCCGAAGCCATGGCGCGCAAGGGCGCCAAGGTGACCGGCATCGACCTGTCGAAGAAGGCGCTGAAAGTCGCCGACCTGCACAGCCTGGAATCGGGCGTGGAAGTGCGCTACAAGCACATCTCGGCAGAAGAAATGGCCGCTGAAGAAGCAGGCCAGTTCGACGTGGTCACCTGCATGGAAATGCTCGAGCACGTGCCGGACCCGGCCTCGATCGTGCAGGCGGCCGCCACCCTGGTGAAACCGGGCGGCCACGTGTTCTTCTCGACGCTCAACCGCAACCCGAAGTCCTATCTGTTCGCCGTCATCGGCGCGGAATACATTCTGCGCATGCTGCCGCGCGGCACCCACGACTACGCCAAGTTCATCACGCCGGCCGAACTGTCGCAGTTCGCGCGGCTGGCAGGCCTGCAGGTCGACGGCCTGAAAGGCCTGACCTACAATCCGCTCACCAAGATCTACTCGCTCAACAACGACACCGATGTGAACTACATGGTGGCGTGCAGCAAACCGCTCTGATTCTTTCCATGACTCTCCCGATCGTCCTGCCGGCACCGCGTGCCATCCTGTTCGACCTCGATGGCACGCTCGCCGACACCGCGCCCGACCTCGCGGCCGCCGTCAACTGGCTACGCACCGAACGCGGCCTGCCGCCGACCCCGTACTCGGTGCTGCGCCCCACTGCGTCCGCCGGCGCGCGCGGCATGATCGGCGCCGCCTTCGGCCTGGCGCCGGGCGACGAGGGTTACGAGGAACTGCGCCTGCAATGGTTCGACCGCTACCAGGACAACATGGCAGTGCATAGCTCGCTGTTCGGCGGCGTGACCGAACTGCTGGTCGGGATCGAAGAAGCGGGCATGGCCTGGGGCATCGTCACCAACAAGCCGGCACGCTTCACCGATCCGCTGCTTCCGCAGATCGGCCTGTCGCATGCCGGCTGCGTGGTGTCGGGCGACACCGCCGCCTTCCCGAAACCCCACCCTGCCCCGCTGCTCGAAGGCGCGCGCCGCCTCAGCATCGATCCGGAGCACTGCTGGTACGTGGGCGACGACCAGCGCGACGTCGAAGCCGGCCGCGCCGCCGGCATGGTCACGGTGGCCTGCAACTGGGGCTATTGCGGCGCCATCGAACCCGCAACCTGGGGCGCCGACTACCTGCTCGACACGCCGGCCGACCTGCTGCAGACCCTGCGCAGCGTGGTGGAAAGCGCACGCGCGCTCGCCTCGGCAGCCTGATCCCCGAGGCGGGCCTCCCGGCCCGCCGAAGCGCTGGCCGCTTACAAGTCTTTACGATTGATACAGGCTTTCGTCTAGTTCTGTGCCGGGCTCGCCGGTAATCTACTCCCATACGACAACAAAACGTCTTTAACGGAGCAGAACATGGAAACCACCCGCATCAACCGCATTTATCCCCTGATGGCCGCTGCCGCCGTATCGGTCGTGATTGTCAGCCTGACCGGCGCCGCCGCGATCACCGGCCTGCTGCCGAATTCGAACAGCGCCCCCGACGTCCCTGCAAGCCAGCTGGCCGCTGCGCCTTATGGCGTGCAAGCGCCGGTGCAGCAGCCGGGCATGGTCCCGGTCACCACCGCCCAGGGCCAGGTCGTGATGGTGCCGGCTGCCGCGGTGCAGGGCCAGAGCGCCGCCGTCCCCCTGTCGGCCACTCCGGTGACGCCGCAGCTGGCCACCCAGCTGGCAGCCGGCCCCGCGCCGCAGATGGCGATGCCGGTCGCCGCAGCCCAGCCGGTCGCCTACCTGCAACCGGCCGCCCAGCCGGCCCCGGCGCCGGAACGTGTCGTGGTCAAGGAAGTGATCCGTGAAAAGCCGGTGGTGAAGGTGGTCGAGAAGACCCGTGTGGTCCACGCCAAACCGAGCGAACCGCGCTACTACCCGCAGCCGGCCCCTGCTCCTGCCCAGCCCAACTATGTGGGCATCGGCACCGGCGCCGTGATCGGCGGCCTGATCGGCAACCAGATCGGCGGCGGCAACGGCAAGAAACTGGCAACCGTAGCCGGCATCATCGGCGGCGGCATGCTCGGCAACGAAATCGCCAACCGCAACCGTTAAGCCGTCTTCCCTTGTAAAGCCGCAGGCAATCAGCCTGCGGCTTTTTTTCGGAAGATGCAGACGATGATGTCGCTCGGGAAGACACGCAGCACCGGAATCACGCACATGACGGCGGCGTACTGCAGCCAGAGCGACACGGGAGAGACCTTGCCGGCATAGCTCAGGCGCTCGCGCAGGCCCTTGGCACGCAGGGCCGGCAGTTCGGCGCAGTCGACCAGCTCGAAGCCCTGTCCCGCCACCAGCCTGGCAAGGTTGGCGGGGCTGAAATAATGCACGTGCGGGGACGGCATGTCTTTCTGCCACAGCCGCTCGAAGAGCATGCGCCATCCGAGACGGGCGACACATTTCGAGAACCGGTAGAAGAAGCCGCGGCTGCTGGGCAGGTTGAGGATCAGGATGCTCTCATCGTTCAGGTGTTGCCGGCAGGCGCCGAGGGCACTGCAGATATCGGCGATATGCTCGATGACGTCATTGAACACGATGGCGTCGAAGCGTTCGCCCTCCTCCAGCACATCGGGGAAGAAGCCGGCCCGCACCGGCAGGCCGCGGGCGGCGATACGCGCACCGACCGCCGCGTCGGGCTCGATGCCGAGCACGTCGAAATGCGCGCGCGCCGTCTCCAGGAACCAGCCATGGGCACTGCCGACATCGAGCAGGCTGCGACTGCCTGGCCGGACATGCCGCCTGGCGTAATGGACAATCGCGCGGAAATTCTCGAGCCGGATGGCCTTGAGTGCCGCTTCACGTTCAGCTTCGTCGATCTCGACGTCGGTGTGCTGGTTGATGGCAACGGACAGGGCCGCACTTTCATAGCGACATGCCGGACAGGCGGCATGCCATGATGCGAGGCCAGCCGTTTGGGTGTTGCCACAGACGATGCAAACCATTTCGATTTCCTTGTCGAAACGTGAAGCAGACGGCCGAACCGAGACATCATATTGCACTTTCGTCATGCTATGTTCGCTTCTTTTTGGCCTATTTGACCTTAAGCGAGATGTAAGCTATGGAGCTGCACCTGCTGAGGAATTGGAGTACAATGGAAGTTCTTTCGTTGGGGGCGACCTGGTTTCGACGTGGGTTGCAAAGCAGCGCAGGGCATACCGAGGACTGGTTACCTCGTAAATACATCCAGAAATCAATAACTGCAAACGATAACTCGTACGCACTCGCAGCTTAATTGCTGCTAGGTCCACAACACCTCGCCCCTGGGGTGTGTCGCAAGACTCGTGGACTCATTTACAGGGGCTCGCAGTAGGCCGGGTCACTTGGTCGACTGTTAAATCATAGGTGACTCGCCTGTCCAAAGGGTGCACATCCCCGTTGTCCAGGTTAAATTAATTGATAGTGCTAAGTATGTAGAACTGTCTGTAGAGTGCTTGCGGACGCGGGTTCTTATCTAAGGCGCCATTCTGAGCGCCTTTATTTTTGTCTTCTTCATTCAGAAAACTCAATCTTTTCAACTAGTTACGAAAGTGCTTGCTAAGCTCTTCCGTGTGCACTATTATTTTGCAAATAAACATGCACATACGAGCACATTTATGGCGCTGCGACACCTTCGAAGGACGAAGACTGGTGAGACAGGAAAAATAACATGGGTGCTATATGATCCTGCAGGAGTCCGCCTAAGCGTCTTTGATGCTTTCAACCGACTACTTACGGAAGAGACGTACTCTACAAAAGTTCGTTACACCACCGTAGTAGCAAGGTTCATTGATTACCTCTACGAAGTTCAAGTGTTAGGGGCTGCTCCAGTTAGCAAAGAGGTCGTGAACGAGGCTATCGATCACTATCTCGCTTTGCTCAGTAACGGAGAGAAAATTTCTCTTTGCATCGATAACGGTATGTATGCCGACCCGGCCGATGAAAGGAAGGAGGCAGCACTGCGAACCGTTGCCAAAAATTTAGGCATTCGCTCCTTGGCGCCCGGCAGCTGGGATAACACGTTGGCACCGCTGAACCGCTTTCTCAGTTTGTGTAACCGCCTTGAAGAAGAGGCGCGTGAAATGGCTTTGATTCGAGGTGGGATCGATAAGGAAATTATCGACGCAAGCTTTCATGACTATAGGCCGCTAATCTCAGCCGTCACTGGCAATACCAGACTCAGCAACGCCGAAATTACTCATATTAAGCATTGTTCCCTTATTGGTGGGGTGGTTCGTTTTAAGGGCAAGTTGACCCGACCGCGAAAATTGAAGGTCAATAGACGCAAGCATGGACGTAGTCCCGGCCGAGAGCAGGCTTTCCCAATGGAGCACTTCCAAGGACTTATTAATGTATGCACACACTGGCGAGACAAAGCGCTATGGTGTCTGCTAGCTGCGAGCGGAATCCGACGTAGTGAAGCATTGAATTTAGAATGGGCGCACATCGATTTCAAGAAACAGGAAGTGTATGTGCTTGATCCAGACTTACTACGTTACGCAAGAAATTCTCTCCCTAATGAACGGGCAAACCGTTTTAAAGGTAGAGACGTTTCTTGGACGTACCTCCGACAGCCATACCGTTCTTGGTTTTTTGAACTCCTTCGTCAGTATCGGATCAATGAATATGTCATACCTGCAGACGGCAACGATTATGTATTTCAGTATGTCAATCATCCGCATCAAGGGAAGCCATTACGACTCGCCGCCGACTCAACCCTAAACGATCTTTTCGTGGATGCCGTAAAGCGCGCTGGCATCCCGGGCCCGCTGACCAGTCCTGATCACGTTTGGACGGTCCACTCGCTGCGTCACGCGTACGGCGTCTACATGCTTAATGACATTCCCATCCCTGGGCAAGATATACCTGGCTTAACGGAATCAGAAGTCCAGATGCTAATGGGGCACAGAGACATTAATTCGACCCGAAAGTACGCCAAGCCAAAAGAATCGAGACTACGGCAAAAACTGGAAGCATACGACATGAAGACATTCCAAATTTCAGAGAATATCGAACAGTTGCCACCGCCCATCCGCGACCGGATCAAAAATGAAGCCATTTCTTGGCGCTAATAAGATATGCCAAAATTAGCTGATATCAGACCTGTAAGCGAACTGGAGCACCTAATTTGCGCGGGCTTCAAGCTCTTCCCAAAAAGTATAATTCCCGACGCATCTCAGCAAGGGGCTGCATTACTATTATTAAGAGATACCGGATGGAAAAAATTAGCTGACTTCAACATCGATGAGTTGGCCAACATGATAAAAACTCAAAATTCTGACACCAAAAAAGATGCGCCAACAAATAAGGCGCTCTACTATAGGCTACTGCGAGCTTTTGAGTTTGCTGATGCTCAAATCTTGACGAGACAACTGCGCCATCAATTTATGATGTGGTGTGAGTCTGGCCAATTCAAAACAACTCAGTTTAGTAATTTCCGAAAAAACCTCGCAAACTTCTCTAACATGCGAGTGAACGGGATGATTAGGGAAAGAGTCGAAACTCCTGAGCAAATCCGTGACAGGAATGCACGGGCTAAGGTGAACGAATTCAAGAAGAGGCAAGCCGCTGGTCCCAATGCCTATGTGCAGGCTCTCCTAGATGCAGCAAACTCATTTGATTCTGAGGCATGTTCGGAATATTTTATTAAGCTGGGACAGGCAAATTCATCGAGCCACCGACCGACTGATTGGATTTTCAAACCAACACCATACCCCGGGCTTGAAAAGTTTGATATAAAAAAATATGGGCATGTTTGGCTGAAATGCATCCGTTCATACCTCCGTTATAGAGCCATCCGCAAGGAAGTAGAATCAGAACGCGAGACAAGACATATACTAACGCTCCTGTGCGATTATTTATTCGCATATCTTCCATTTTGGCTGGACAGGAACAACGGTGGAAACATCGAATATCCAGCGAGCCCGAAGCAACTTCTGCGATTTGTTTTTGTTTCGCGCAGCCGATTTGATGACTCGGAGGAACTACCAACAGCAGAAAAACTTCCTAGACCATTTCTGGAGCTGATTTCTCTTAGAAGGACCTCTCCCGAGGCCTTCAATAGGGTAGTTGTGTCGCTAAAAAAGTTTTTCGACTATATTCAGTCTTCGTATGATGATGATGTGAATATTGCCGGCCCTGGATTCGTCAACCCAATTAAACTCGAACTCGACAAGAAGCCCACCGGACGCCCCTCTAATAAGACGAACAAGATCCCTTTTCCCGAGGACGTGTGGCCGTACCTTATTTACTACGCAAATGCTGCGGAAGCATTTGGAGAATATCTCCAAGAACGCGCTTACACTGCGGACGTTTATGCAGGGATCCATCCGTTGTCCAGTCTAAATGAAAAGAAGCATTACGGCTATAATACGGCAGAATGGGGATATATACCTTTCATCACGTATCGCGGCAAAGTCTGGCCGGTTTTATGGATACCAGAACTTTACTATGTTGAACAACGAGTGCTTCATGCCAATCCTCCAGGGCACGCGGGCCTTTATGTTAACGGGCGCCGTATTAACGTTGGACCTGACCGCCACCTCATCCTCAGAATTCCTCATCTAACTGTGCTTCGCATGCTGCTTGTTATGATCGAGACTGGCCTGCGCGGCAATAGTGTTCAATGGCTTGACCGAAAAACATGGGAATACGAAGGGAAAGATACACCAATATCCGAACTTCACACTTGGTCACCGGCGGCCCGGCTCACCTATTTGTATGTGAACACAGATAAAGCGAGGAATGAGGGCTGGCAAACTTATATTACCTGGAGGGTGCAACGTACACTTCGAGCAGAGCAATACTTTCAAGAGAGCATTAGTGAACCCGAGATGGATCAAACGGTTCAGTATGAGTCACGCACCCATACCAGGTTTGCTCCCATTTTGCCGCTTTTCCGATCGACTAGACGCCCAACACCTCCTTCCGACAGCACATACTCCGCCTATTGGACAGAGCTCCTTAAAGGCTTTGACTACTTCTACAATACACGACGAGATAAAGATCAGGTGGTGGTGGCTGAACCAATCCGGTCAGTGAATTGCGGTGCTATCACTGATAGCGACGGCGTAGTTCGAGTGGAATTGCAACTGGATCGAGATGCGCCACATGGTGGATGGCAATTCTGCCCCCTGAAATGGGAACCCATCCATACACCTCATGCTTGTCGGGCGACCTATGCAACGCATAGGGACGGGGATCTTGAAGTATCGGAAGTTGCTATGCAGCTCGGCCATCAAAACACGGTAACGACAAATCACTACCAAGTGCCACCGGATACGCGAATAAGGGCGAAGCTTGAAATGATTGATCGACGTATGATGGAAGGAGAAAGTGCGTATGATGTCGAAGGTACTGGTGCAGGATATATCAAACCGAACAGCCCCCAAAGCTCGGTAAGACAAGCGTTCGGCCAAGACCGTGCACAAGCAATTAAGGATTTCGGTTTCGTTCCTGGAGTCGCATTGTGGTCTACAGAAGAGGTCTCAGCGGCGGATACTGACGCCTTAGATCTCCTTCGTCAAAGCCCATCAAGCGTTATTCGTTGGCACGCAACACATGTGTGCCCGGTCGGCGATCAGTGTCCTTCTGACATTGTGGCGCGAACAGGCGGAATTCAACGCTGTGGCTTATGTCCGTTGGCAGCAAAACACGTCGATCACTTACCTGCCATTGCAGCAAAGAAAAACGAACTTAAGGAACGCATTCGCATGGCTGCAAGGCGAATGCAAGCAATCAGCGAGAGTGGCGCTTCGCAGGAAGCGATCGACGTGCTGCATAGAAGTATCCAACTTGATACCAAAGAGTTCCTGGGCTGGGAATTGTCAACGGAAATTTTGAACGACAAATTCCGTAGTCTGGGCGACGGCCAAGGCAGCTACCATGTTGATCAACCTGAAATCGTTAAACGTCATCTTGAATTAGTGGTGCGAAACACGACTGAAAGCCAGTTTTTCCTGCAGCGCATATCCGATTCTAACGCTTATCCAATGTTAGAGTCATCTGAGGTTCGCGCCCGTGCCGCAAAATACACCCGCTTAATTATGGCTGCAGCAGGTAAAGCTGAGGATGCTGCTCTGCTTGATATTGAGCCATTTGACGAACTAGCAGCCTTCGCAAGTGTGGTTAAACCAATGGCGGAAGCAAAAGGCATCAAATTGACAGATTTAGCGCAGGCATTAGATTCTATAGCGACCAAAACAATCCGCCTACACAAAGCGGCAAAACCAAAATTGTTGCCCGCATCATCAGAATAGCGAATGGTGGAGTGATGGGCGTTCCAAAAGGCACCGATAATTTTAAAAGCTTCAGAACAAAAAAATCTGAAGCTAACTTGCAAGCATTGAAAGATGCGCTCAGCAAGGCAAGGAAGCGTAAGCGAGTTTATTCTAGCTTGTCTGAAATTATTGCAGAGATGCAGGACTTAACTGGCCTCCATCGTACGACACTTAGCCGTAATCCACTTTACCAAAACCTGCTCCGAGCATACTTAGTTGCGCAACCTGGCGCCGCTGCACGCCTTCCCGTATTAGACGCCCCCCCGGAAGTGCTTCGGGCAAAATTGATCGACATGGAAATGGAGATCGAACGCCTCAATCGCGAAAAGAATATAAATGGGCCAACGCAACCTCGAGCGGCAAACGAGCGCCAACTTGAATCAGGCAAGCCCACTAGCGATCACACTGACTGGTACGTTGCATTCGCGAACACAGCTGCCACACTTTTGGCATTGATCGACGCCCTCAACAAAGAGGCTACGCTCATCAAAGTAGATGTTCAGGCGGGCGAGATTCTTGATAAGTCGGAACCCGACGGCCGCCAGTTAATTGTCGGCGGTGAGCGGGCGCGTGCCTTTATCCAATATTACCGGAAGTTTAAAGAACAACAAGACGATATCGACTAACGAATCGCTTCGGAGGCAAAGCGACTATGAGCACTGGGGTAAACGGACAACAGAAGGCAGCTATTAACCTTCAACGCTTCCAACAATGGATCGATGAGCGAGATAGAGCTTGCGATTGGCAGGATTATTGGGATTACCGCCGCGACCAACTGATTAGAACTGAAATCGGTACAGAATGTGGCTTTGGCACTTCCGCCCTTCGCCAAAATCCCGCTATCAAGGCAAGTTTAGAGTCTCTTGAAGCTCGCCTGAGGATAGAGATGGGCATAGGTTCAGCTCAAACCAGGAAGGAGAGTCAAAGCTCACAAAATCACGTTGAAAATTGGAGTTCTGACGAAGCGGTGAACCAACGGCTTGCTAAAGCAAAGTCAGGTGCGGAAAGACGTATTAAGGCGCTCGAAGAAGAGAACGCCACTTTGCGAGCGGAGCTTACCAAGCTTCGAGAATTACAAAGACAATACAGTTGGATAGACGAGCATCTTTCGGAAACCGGTCGGATGGTGCGACCATGACTCAAGTTTCTGTGCAGTTGCGCGTAAGCTCCGTACGCAGTGTCGGCAGGTACGGAGGCGTGATTTTTTCGGGGGTTACCGATACCAAGGAATATTTCGTTGCAGTATGCAAAAAAGACACAGTCCCAGATGGCCACTTTATAGTTAAGGGTCAGCAATGGCAAATCACCGGCACTTTGCGCAAGTGGAAAGATGAGAATCATATCGACGTGACGTGTGCCGAGATGTTGCGCCCATCCGGTCGCAACATCATCGATTGGATCGCAAGATCTGAAGAATGTGCTGGCATAGGATCAGTCAAAGCTACAAAACTGTACGAGCGGTTTGGTCCCATGCTGATCGAGCACATCCGAAATGCGAACGTCGCCGCTCTTAAAGAGGTCATTAGCGAAGATGCTGCTGCGTTGCTCTGCTATGCCTTTGAAAAGCATAAGGTTGCCAGCACCCTGCTTTGGTTGGACAGATTGGCAATCGACCGTGCAATTGCTCAAAAGATAGCAAATTTCTATAAGAACTGCGCTCAGGAGAAAATTGAGGAGAATCCGTATCGGCTGATAAGCTTTTCGGCCGATTGGATCAAGGTTGATGACTTAGCGCAGCGCCGATTTGGTATTAAACTTGATGACCCACGTCGACTTGAGGCTGCGGTAGAAGAAGTCCTTTATGCGGGCATGCGTGACGGTCATACGTGCCTTCCCGACAATAATGTCGTGGCGAAATTAAAGACGCTTCTACGAGGGAAAATACTTGCTGAAAAGGCCGCCTCATTAGACCAGCCTAGTACTCAGTACCGCCGTGTTGGCAACTTTCTGCAGCCTTCGGGTACATTTCTTATTGAACAATACGTCGCTCAACGCCTGATAATGATCTCTAATCCTCAAGATAGCGAACAGAAGTTTCTTTTCTCCCCTAAAAACAATGATTTTAAAATAATTGCAGATTCAATCGCTCACTATGAAGTTGAGCATAGCATCACACTTACTGATGAACAGCGTTTAGCCATCGCGACAAGCGCAACTAATAATTTGAGTCTTATACTGGGAGGTGCCGGGACCGGCAAAACAACTGTGTTGAGAGCACTTTACAAAGTGCTGACGGCACAACAACGTGATATTGCGATCTATCAGATAGCGCTTGCTGGACGAGCGGCACAGAGAATGAGTGAAGCCACTGGGCGCGAAAGCATGACCATCGCTGGCTTTCTTTTGAATGTTGACCCGTCCATGCTTGGATACGGATCTGTGGTAGTAGTGGATGAAATGAGCATGGTGGACGTAATCTTGATGCATCGCCTGCTACGCCACATACCGCCTGGAACGAAGCTCATCCTTGTTGGGGACCCCTCGCAATTGCCTCCCATCGGACCAGGGTTGGTGCTGCACTGTCTAGCAGACTGCCCCTCTATTCCACAAACCAAACTAGTAGTCACTAAACGTCAGAGCGTTGAAAGCGGTATTCCTGCTGTGGCGGATTCTATAAGGGTACATCGCATTCCTGAATTTGCTCAGTACTCTGGCTGCGCGCAAGGCGTTTCTTTTGTCCCCTGTGCCGATAGCCTTATTGACGCCACAATACGTCGCATTTACGGTGAGCTCGGTGGGAGCGGGAATAACAACAACGTGCAGATCTTGTCAACGACAAAAACGGGATATGGTGGAGCACAAGATATCAATGCAATTTTTCATAAGGAGTTCAGATGTAATGACGAGCTATTTTATACTTATGATAAAGACTATGGGAAGGTCGGCGCGCAAACCATTGATCGTATTCCATTGAGGGTCGGCGATTTGGTGATGTACACTCAAAATGATTATCACCTTGGCTTACGTAATGGCTCTCTAGGCATCATCATTCAAGGAGTGGATGCGTCAAGTCGAGATGCTGTGTGTTGCATTTGTGAGTTTGAGGGCAACCGTTACCACCTTAACAGCTCTCAAGCCGAAGCTCTTAGGCATGCATATTCAATTACAGTCCACAAAAGCCAAGGTAGTCAATTTCAACGAGTCATCGTACCGATAAGGAAATCTCGCCTTCTCGACCAGACCCTTATTTACACTGCTGTGACGCGAGGCGTTGATCAAGTTGTCTTGGTAGGAAACTGGGATGAGGCATGCGATGCCATTACAGGGCCTGCAAAATCAGCGCTTCGACATATTAATTTGCCATTCTTTCTGAAGCACGATCCCGATCGCTTAAATGTTTCGACATTGGAAGACTAGCCAATATACTGTCTTCAAGAGTTTGATTGTAAATTTCGAACGCGATCTGCGAGCCATTAATCCGGCTCTCCTTAAAGACAGGCCATGAGGAATATGGCAAGTCGTCGCGGTGCGGAAATTCTGTATCAATTACCTCAACAATTACCAAAGCCTTGCGAGCCTCCTTTAGCAGTGTTAAGAAGCGTTTAGTTGTAGTAGGAGGCAACCCGGCCAGACGGCAGAACTCGTCAATTTGCATGGTATGCAACTTAACGCACTGATTTGCGCGTGCGTGGAGCACTGCAGCCCTCAGAAGTTCAAGGGCGGCGGTAGAGAGCTTGGCCACATCAAAAGTGGGCACGACGAGTTCGGTCATTCTGTAAATCTTCAGGTACGTGGCATTCGTTCAAGCAACATCGTCAGAACTATAGCACGCGATGTTGCCTCACGGGCACTACCAGCGGACGTTGGCTGAGTAACAAACCCGGACCATCCGGAAATTTCTTTTTTGCAACTTTATCCAAGTTTAGGATAATTATCCTACAACGAGATAACACGGTATAACGCGGCGTTGTACGCTGGCTCGGGACTTTGAAGTCCCGAGCCAGCGTTAGTCCTCAAACGATCGATTTTTGAACTTTAATTGGTCGCAGTTTTCGCGCACGGCGCGCTGAACCCCCTCGTCAAACCCGGTTTGCGACTCGGCCTCGATCTCGACGGCTATGCGCAGCTTAACTCCAGGTTTGTTCAGTAACATCACCACCTCCTCGGCAACATCGGAGAACTGCAACTTAGCTTGATTTGGATTGAGCTCGACCGATCCGAAGAACATCCGCTTCTTTGCCGGCATGTTAGGAGCGCTCGATCCTGAGCTCGATGCGGATGAGGCCGCGCTTGGTCCTTGCGGGCCATCTGTCTTAGAAGCGGCGCCTGTCGAGGCTGAGGCGCCACTGGAGTTCATTTGGCCAGCGCCCTCAGTCTCGTCAGCCCGTTCTCCTCTGGCTTTCATCTCGCGCTCCGCTGCCTCCTCCGCAAGACGGGCTGCGAAAGCTGAGGCCGCCTTAGGGTCAATCAGCAAGAGAGACTCATCGAAAATCGGCGTAGTGTTTTCAGCGAAATGAAAACCTTGGTAGCGCTCCTGCTCGGCTCCGTAGGCGATACCAAAAAAATCGCGAGATGAAAGGCCGGCTGCGATCGTCGAGCGAATGGTGTCAGAGTCCCGAAGCCGTGGCAGGTACAGATAGCAACAAGTCTTCTGCCACACATCGAGCGCGCCAGCAGTTGGCGTGTCGTCCTTCCAGAACCAAGTCTGCAGCATTTTAGCCAGGTGGATAGGCGCCCATTCGGTGATGAGCAGCTCGTTCTCCTTGAGGACCCGCTCGATCTCTTCCACGCGATTGATCACGGCCGGGTTGATCTGAAAATGGTCCCATTGAAGCTCGCCAATCCCTTTGCCCGGCTTCGCCTCTTGCAAGGGGGCCAACAGCCATTTGAACGTCTCGCGGATCATACGGCCCAGCGCCTCATTTGCCAGGTCGAAGCTAGTGGAGGCTTGTTTGGTCTGATAGACGTCCAAGTTAAGCCGGCCTTCACGCACATCCTCCACGATGGATCTCCACGCCAGCGACGAGGTCACTTGGTCCTTCAATCGCTGCAGGCTGTCTGTGTCCGGCGCCAAGAAGATCAGTCGATTTTGCTTCTGACGCGGCTGTTCGCCCCGGCTTTTCAGAATGGCGGTCGCGGCGTCGATCGCGGCGGATTGAGCCCCTTTGCTAAACGTCGCCTCAGGCGGAAGCACCACCAAGCGCAGCTGCCAGTCGTCCGGCACATCACCCGAGGGGGTGAACACATGGACGCCGCCAAAGACGCCGTTGGCGAACCGAAGCTTGTCTTTGATGAAGGGATAGACGTCCTCTCGCAGACTGTAGCGGCGTTTGCGCTCTTCCATCTCGCGCCGAAGATTTGGGCGCGTGTCAAACCAGAAGCGATTGTTAGCGCTGTTGAGGTATTGCAGGCGGTCGACCAGTGCACGCGCGCCATCCTTGTAGTGCCCCAGAACCTGACCGGGCTGGGCGCAGCCCAAAAGCACGCGCTCGAGCTCGATGCCGCGATGATGCTTCGCGCCCCCTACCGCGCCGGCGTCCGGCGCCGAGCCAAGGAACACCGTCCTCGCGATCCGGCGACAGGCGTGAATCGCTCCGAACAAGGGGCGGGCATTGTCAAGCTCCGTGGTCGCTGCGCGCTCGCCGTCAATGTCGCGCTCTAAGACCGGGTCCCAGCCTTGTGGTAAGTAATAGATCGCTTCGTTGCGCGTGCTCGAATCGAACAACGGCAAACTGCCAGGCTGTATCATCAGGTCGTTGTTCCCTGTGGTCCAAAGCCTGTGGATGACCGTCGCCATCATTTTTAACACGCCCCGAGTGCGCTGAAAATTATCCAGCGACGACCAGTCCTCGTAGAACCGGTCGAAGACCTCGGGATGAATAGGGTAGGCGTGCTTCAAGCGCTCCAGGTAGCTGCTGCCTTGAACGTCCTGGGGCAGGTCGCTTGCGTTGGCCGTGTAGTAGTCGGCATACGCCCTGCACACCTCCTCCGCCCCCAGCTGGTCGGTGACCTTGGCAAACAGGCGCCGACGCACAATCTCGAAGGCCTCCTCGGTGGCCACAGGCTTCCATAAAGCCTGCACCCGGCCAAAGTAGTGCTCCAGAGCCCGCAGCGCTTTAACGCCCTGCTGGCTTCCCGCCTCGCGATCGGAGAACGGGAGCGAGGCAAGAAGGATCGCGTTCGGAACCCCTTTCAACGCTTCGGTCAGCGCCTGAATGAAAGAGAGCTGGGTGTCATACGTTCCGCCCGAGAGCGTCTTGCCCTCCTCGAATTGCGACACATAGCGCACCAGCTCGTCCATCAGGATGATGCAAGGCGCGCTGCCTCCGATAATCTCGGCCAGCGCCGTTTTGCCGGGGGCCGTTCCGTCGCGGTCGGCCTCCATGATCTTGGCGTAGGCGCTCTCACCGCCCAGCTGCCATGCGAGCTCGCCCCAGATGGTTTTAACGGTAGTGTTGCCGTGAACCCGCGGCTTGCTCGCCAGGTCCAGCAAATCGACGCCATCAAGAACAGCGACCCGCGCTTGCGGAAGCTCCGTGATGTCGGCCGCGTTGAGGATCGGCGTAATGCCCAGCATCTTGCTGGCGGGAGTAGTGCCCTTCGCCAGATGATAGACCGCCATCAGCGTATGCGTCTTGCCGCCGCCAAACGCCGTCTGCAGCTGCACAACTGGATCGCCTCCTTTGCCGGCCAGGCGCTTCACCACCGAATCCAGCAACAGGCGCATCCCCTCCGTGATGAAGGTCCGCTGGAAAAACAGCGCGGCGTCCTGATACTCCGCGGGCGCGATCCCTTGATGAACTTTCGAGATGTCGGCGGCGAACTCAGCTTGCTGGAACGTGCCCTTCAGGACATCTTCATGCGGAACGGCGATTTCTCGCCAAGGCTTCAAAGTCATGATGTTCTTCCTTAGATATCCATGGCAACTTGCGATCCCAAGTGCCCTTTAACGTGCGACGCCTCTTCGATGCCGATCCACGATGTAATCAACTCGTTATAAGCCCTCGCGTCTTCCGCCCAACCCTTACGCTCACAAAGGGTGTATAGACGGTAGGCTAGGTTTCTAATAGGCTCGGCGCGTTGAGGCATGCCCGCAAGTAGGACTCCAGCTTCGGATTCGCCATGCTCGCGCAATGCCCTGATTAGCTGGTGGAGGGCCTCCCAAACCGGAGTGTTGTTGTCATTCTTAGGCGACCAGTCGCTCGAGTAATCCACCGGCTTTAACAACCTTACTTTCCCGCTCCCTGCCTCGATCACGCCCGCGTTTTTTATGTGATCGACGGATGTTCCTTTCGCCCTAGCAAGGACATCTGCTTGGCCAAACTCTCCTTGCGCCCACCCCTGCTCATCGAACCAGCCCAAGCAGAACTGAGTGTCGGCGTCAAATTCGTCAGCGCCCTCTGTGAGCATTCTATTGATGAGGGTCAGCGCCGTGTGGACGTTCATCGAGCTACCGTCAGCCTCAAGAACGGCTGAGTATTTTGAGAAAATTGCCATCCCTGGCCCGATCACTGCTTGGGCCAAGTCTACTGGGGCCACAGGCGATATTCCCTCTGCTCCTCCGATCATCACTTCCACAGAATCGGACAGCTCTTCCTTTAACTCACGGAGAAAATCTCTTCTCGATATAGATGGGGCGTCCGTGGCTCGCCTCCTGCAAACTAAAACGATACTTGAAGCCAATACGTTAGAGCCCGCTCCGATGATACGATTCGCAAGCTCAGTTCTCATCGGCCAAGTGCCGGTGACAGCGAATCCGGAGCGAATTACGGCCTCAAGGAAGGTTTCCCAACCTGTGTTTCCGGTGCCAACATCAGTGGTGTCGGATTGCTTAAAAGCGTAATAGATCGTCGCAGGAAATGATGGATGCGCGTGTGTAGCTATTCCGCCCATTGCCTCGGTCATGCCATCAAGAAAGAATTTCTCGGCATTTTCTTTTGATCCGAGCCTGTATGTGGAGGCAACTAGCTCCTCTTCCTTCGGAACTGCGATCGTGTTAAATAATTTGGGGAAGCGCTTGCGCAGCGATTTGCGAAGCCAGACATAGAAAAAGTCCGACAAGTCTGCGTAGGCTATGTTGTCGTAATACGGCGGGTCGGTCGAGACAACCTTTCCTGAGCTAACGGACTGATGTTGAGCGTCCATTTGTTCAGCATAGCCGGGCACACCATCGTCGTTCTGAGCAGCTGAGTCTAAGTTGTCCGCCGCATACTTTACGGCGTTTGCCCAGCAAATCGCTTTCCCAGCGAACACGTTCGACTCTGGGAAGTCCCAAGTCATTTGGAGGGCCTGACGCTTATAAGACTGCATCACCTGCTCCCCTGACGGCTTCCAAGTCGCGAGCGAGCTACCGTAGTCGACTAACCGATCAATGGCAAAAGCAAGATACACCGACACCGCGTCCGCATAAGCTTGAGCTCCACTACCTCCGTTTTCAAGGCTAACGCCGTCGTCAGCAAAACTTGCTTTAACTGCATCAGCGACGACCTGCTCATGGATTTCCTGAATCAGTTCGGAAAGCGTTCCCAATGCGACCAACTGGCGGTCCGTGAAAAGGTCACCAACATTTCCTAGCCCGTACCCCGGGGACTGGAAATTCCTGTGTTTTACTGGCAGTTTGATGTCGGGACGCCAAGTTGGCTTAGCAGTCTTTGCGATAGTCTCATCATCCGCGGTCGGGGCTAAGTATATTTTTCCGCGTCCCCCATCCGCAATCACCGCTAGCAGTCTATAGCCGAGCCGGCCCGCTAGACCTTCGGTTCTGATGTGATCAGCATTGATCGGCGAGCCGGACAGCAAGCAGTAGAAGTTCGAGCCTCTACCCTTCGCTTTTGTGCCAAGCTCAGCCTGGTCGGTCGGAACTCCGTGAACGACCTTAAAAGAATATTCGCGGCCTTCTATCACCGGCTCAACATAGGCTTCTTTGCCCGGTTTCGACGAGAGAACAAACGTCGTAGCCAAGGGCACATGAATGTCGGAGTAAGCCGGGTTTGGGCTTCTAACCGTCCTCGCCCAAATCCACGCCAACACGGTCGACTCGCCACTGCCTTGAGCGCTCGTCAATTTTGCCGGAGGATACAGGTGACCAATTCTTGATTTCGCGATCTCGCCGATAAGCGCACCGTATCTTCGGATATCCTCGGCCAGCCCCGTTGCCCCGTCCCAGTGTTGCGTCAATTTTTGTTGACTGCCGCGCCCAGCTCTGCAAACAGGAGGCTGCCCCGCAAACCTGGAAGGGATTTCGATCATGGACTTGTTAATCAAAACGGCAACCGGGTTCAAGTCGGTCGCGTAGCTTACCAACCCTAGTCTTTTTGCCTCGAGCGGGATCGCGCCGCCGCCCGCGAAAGGGTCATGAAACTCTGGCAAAACATCTGGATTAAACAAGCGCTGCGCATCTGGGTGCGATGCATTCAGTTCGCATGTTTCTCTCCAGCTCTTCCAAATCTCAGACCGAGCCTCCGCGAGCAGCTGCTTGTTGTTGGTGTTTTCCCATAGAACAAGCTTTCTAATGATTTCAAAAAGTCTTTCTCGCTCGACCTTTGCTTTTTCCTTGTTCACCCCTCGTCCAAGCGTCCTTTCGTAACCAGGATCGTTCACCATTTGAGCAAATATCACAGCTCTCGCAGCGGCCAATGGCCTCCGCGCCCACCATAGGTGCAGTCCCCTGGGATGGGCGCCGATTCCTGGTTGTTTCTCACGAGCACACGCTTCATTTATGTCGTCGAGCGGCAACGCAACTTCGATTAGTTTTTTTGGTGTTTTGATTACAGGGGCATTCATAAGGGTTCCGCCTTTTCGAGCAGGGACGCGAGGTCCAAGTTGATGCTGGTGACCGCCCAATCAGGCTCTTGCGTGAATGGATTTCGGACGTAGTAAGGACCTTCATACGCTTCGCCATCGACTAGGACGATGGCAAGGATGAATTTATCGGCTTGATTCAGCCCATAGAGGATTTCATTTCGTGTGACCGTGATGGTCGATTGACCCTTCGAGCGCCCCTTGACCTCGAGGTGCCTCGCCTGTGGCAACTTGCCGTCAAGGGCCGGTACCACAGCGGTCAAATCCCAGCCGCACTTCTCCGCTGAGACATCGATCACCTCGTGCCCGAACGCCTCTTCGGCTTTGCGGACCGCGTCCATGGCGACTTTCTCAATCCGGGCGCGAGCCTTCGCGTCAGCCGACCAGGTTGGGCCTTCCGCCTCGCCGCTTCGCATGGCGATTAGGCCCGCCGGGATGATCAGCGCGCCGCCAACAACCACCGGGGCGCTTGAGACCACATCGCGCATCGCTTGAAGCTCCTTCGTGCGCGACTCGAGCCTGACGGTCAGCTCGTCGATCGTTCGGCGCACATTCTCCAAGGGCAGCCGAACGTCTTTTCCCGCCGAGAGATCGGTTTTCAGCTTCTCGTGACGATCCGACCAGTAGTCGATTTCCTTGACTAGACGCTCATGGATCGCAGCCAGGTTCTTGTCGACCTGGCGCTCGCGCCGCTCTCGGATCTCGTCGTAATGCTCAGGCACTAGCCGATCGGAGGCGTGGCCCAGCGCGGCCACCTCCAGATCTTTCTTGATCCAGTCAGCTTCGATTTCGGGGCCCACCAGCTGGCGCTGCCACGGCTCGATCGGGTTGAGGTCCAGGTGCGGCGCCCAGCCCGCGTTCGCTATCGCGCCATGGCGATCGATGGTCACGAATTGAAGCCGGCGCGAGACGACAACGCGGGACTCCCCGCCCTCTTTGACGGAATGGTCGATCAGGAACATCAGCTTCGGATCGATCCCCTCGTCGTTTAGGTCCACCAGAACCGCGCCTTGCTTTAACTTGCCTCGATGCTGCTCGATCATGAGATCCACCACCGATTGCATCAGCGGGTGGGCCGGGTGCAGAAGGCTGGCCACCGCCTCGTTGGGCTTGTCCTCGACCGTTACCCTGCCCTTCTCGAAGCAGACGCGCTCGTATTTGGTCACCACCGGATTCAAGCTGCGCCGGTCGCGCCCGGAGATCTGGCGATCGCGCTCCCGGATGGAAGCCGGCACAAAGGTGATCTCGTATCGGCCAAAGCCGCGAGGGCGCAAATCGCCGCCGAGCCGCTCGAACGCCTGGGAGAAAAACGAGCGGATAAAGTATGGCTGCAGCTTACGCGCCTCCGCCTTCTCCATCTCCTCTTTCAGCTCGAACAGACGCTGCTCGTCCATGACCTCCTCGGCCAGGGCGTTGCGGCGGATGATCTCCCGCAGCTTCTCCGTCTCGAGCGCGTCGGCGACCACCTCGCGCAGGTGCAGCTTCCGAGCCGGATCCTCGCCGTAGCGAATCGCCTCGATCAACAGGTTTCGCAGACTCACACCGTCAAACACCTCGCCCAAGATGTCGAACACGCGGCCGCCCAGAGCCTTGCGCTCGATCTCGATCTTGTCGAAGAGCTTTTGGAACACATCCCCTTCGCGCGTCTCCGCGGCGACCATGTTCCAGAGGTGGCAAACCTGGGTCTGCCCGATTCGGTGAATGCGGCCGAAGCGCTGCTCCAAGCGGTTGGGGTTCCAAGGCAGGTCGTAGTTGACCATCAGGTGAGCGTTTTGCAAGTTCACGCCCTCGCCCGCCGCGTCGGTCGCCAGCAGAACCCTTGTGTCCTTGTCGTTTCGGAACAGCTCCTGGACCTTGCGCCGATCCTCGCGATGGACGCCGCCATGGATCATGACTACGGCCTCGTGCTTGCCCAGCAGGCCTCGGATCCTGTCCGCAAGATAGTTAAGGGTGTCGCGGTGCTCCGTGAAAATGATGAGCTTGCGCTGCAAGCCATCGGCGCCGCGCATCTCGGGCGTATTTTGCAGCAGCTCGCGCAGCTCCTCCCACTTGCGGTCTTGTCCGGAGTGAACTAGCGACTTGGCTTGCTCTTCGAGATGGCCCAGTGTGAACACCTCCGCCTCGAGCTCCGCGATAGTTTGAGCGGCAGTGGCCTGATCGACCAACTCCTCCTCAAAATTCTCGTAGTCCTCCGGCGCCATGTCCTCGGCCGACTCCCAAATGTCCTCGGAGCCCTTGTCGACATAGGTCTCGGCCATCGCCTTCGCGCCGCCGCTTTGCTTGATCTTCTCCTCGCTGATGCGGCGCTTTAACTTCTCCCGGCGACGTTTCAACGACTGGTAGATCGCCTCAGGGCTCGAGGCCAGCCGGCGTTGCAACGCGGTCAATGCGAAGCCGACCGTGCCCTTGCGCTTTCCGTCGAGCTTGTCTGCACGGTTCATCTCCTCTTTGACGTAAGTGGTCACGTCGTTGTAGAGCTGGCGCTCGGCTTCGGAGAGGCTGTAATTAGCGGTGTAGGCCACGCGCTCAGGAAACAGGCGAGTGCCGTCGAATTTCAAAAGGTCTTCCTTTACCATGCGCCGCATCAGATCGGTGACATCCACCTTGTGCGCGCCATCGCGGAACTTGCCGTAGAAGCGATCGGAGTCCAGGAGCGACATGAACAGCTGGAAGTCCTCCTCCTTGCCATTGTGCGGCGTTGCGGTCATCAACAAGAAGTGACGCGTGACAGAGCCCAACAGCTGCCCTAGCTTGAAGCGCTTGGTCTCGTTGACCTTGGTTCCATACCAGGTTGCCGACAGCTTGTGAGCCTCGTCGACGACGATGAGGTCCCAGCGGGAATTGCGGATTTTCTCTTGAAGCTCATCGCTTCGAGACAGCTGGTCCAAACGCGCCACCAGCAGATCGTGGTCATCGAAGGGATTCCCCGTCCGGCTCTGATCCACCAATTCGCGAGTGAACAGCGAAAACGAAAGGCCAAACTTCTCAAACAGCTCGTCTTGCCACTGCTCGACCAGGCTGCCGGGGGACACGATGAGGATGCGCGCGGCGTCGGCCCGCATCAAGAGCTCGCGAATCAGAAGACCCGCCATGATTGTCTTGCCGGCGCCCGGATCATCAGCCAGCACATAGCGCAGCGGCTGCTTAGGCAGCATCGACTCATAGACCGCCGTGATCTGGTGAGGCAGTGGCTGAACATTCGACGTATGAACCGCCATCATGGGGTCGAAAAGATGCGCCAAATGGATTCGGTAAGCCTCGGCCGCCAATTTGAAGTCCGCGCCGTCCGCGTCAAAGCTCCACGGCCTGCCCGCGGAGGCGATCGACAGCTTCGCCTCGTCGCTCCTGAACAGCACGCGCTCGCCCAGCCTTCCGTCGTCGCTCTTGTAGACCACGGTCATCGCGTTGTCGCCGAGCGGATCCGCGCTGACGACGCGCACGACCCGTCCCTCCTCAATGCCGGAGATGAGGGCGCCCTTGGAAATCGATTCCAGCTTCATAGTGAACAGTCTTTCATTGAGTTCAGCGCGCCTTCACGGCAAGCTCGGGGGCCTTGTAGCCTGGCGCCAGCGCCGCGCTCTCCACGCCGTAGAGAGTCTGGGGGTTGGCAAGCCAGAGGTGATGTGACGAGGGGTCCAACGAATGATCCACGGAGCAGTCTACGCCCCAGCGCTTTAAGGCGTAGCCGACCATCGGCGCCCTCAACTGCATCCGCAGCGCGCCATCGGTCATGCCATAGTCCACCTCCACGGCTTTCGGGTGCTTCACGCCGGGGTGAGGAACGATATCGAGCGCGACAATGCGCGTCCACTGAGCGTCATGCTCAAGGCGCTCCTTCTCGGGAATCGGCCGGTTCAACGGCGTCGCTTGGGTGATCCGAGTCAGCACAAAATCAGCGAAGCGCTTCTTCTCCTGATCGAACGCTCTCAAATGCCAACGCAGCCCCGTGTCCGCCAGAGCCAGGGGTGCAAGCGTCTTTACCGAGCCCCCCGAGGACAAGGAGAGATAGCTCACCTCGACCAGTTCACCGGCGGTAATCGCGCGCGTGAGCACGCACAAGGTCCGCACATCAGGAGAAACAAGCTCGCTAGCGCTCTCGCAAGGGATAACGCGACGGCCGCTGACGCTCAAACCATCGCCAATCCCAGATCGGAACCACATCAGCGCGCGCTCAGCCGATTGCTCAAAAATCGGTGAGAAATTAGAAGTAGGCAAATATTTGCGCAGCGATGCATCGTAGACCAGATTGCTCGGTGCTAGGCGCCGGTAAGCAGCCAGATCCCGCGCTGACGCTGCTGGCCTAACTCCGAAGCGTTGTTCGATATCATGACGTGTTAAGTCGCCGCAGAAATACGTCTTAACCTCAATGTAGGCCAAGCGTTCAAGTTGTGTTTTCGGCAATAGTGCCAGACTGTCTTGCATAGGCAATGGCCTAATCAACTTTTGATAATTTCCCAACAGAACGATACCATATATGCGTGCCCATGGTTAATCATTTTGATCAACTTAGCCCGACGAATACGCTGGAGCTACCTTTAGGTGGAGGTACGCTTGTTCACCTGTACGCCGACTATCATCACTTCCCAGCTCATGCACCGAAGTGTTGAAAGGTCAGTCTGAAGCGGATGTGGCTTTAGAGATGGTCACATTCTTTCCGCCGAGGCCATAGGATTGGCGCCGCAGGTCCATTGGTGTTGGAAATTTCGCATAGCAGCCTCCAAGCGGAAGCTGCGGGAGCTAGGACCAAATCACCAGATGATGCAACCTATCGGTCCCGTTCTGTGAACTCAGCAGCTGTGCGCAGAACACGGTCAGGTTTGCCATCCGACAGAGCATCAATCGGTGTTTCGCTGTTGAGCGAGTATTTCGGCATCGTGAAGAACGCCCACTTGACCGCGCCAGGTAAATCCCCGAGCTCGACGCACACACGTTCTATGTCACGCCGGATGGATGCATCTGCAAAAAAGCTCGGATACCATTCAGCATTGTCATCGCCGTCAATGTAGAACATTCGCCGTTCTCGAACGACCCTGGCTAAGAGTGTCATTAGAGATGCCAAGGCGATGACATAGTTGCTCAGCCGTCAACAACAAGCCGCGACCGAAAAGCTGCTGACGCCGACGTATAGCATTGTCTTCGAGCTCGCTCAAGAGCTTAATATTGTCTTCAGCATGCATAGGAAAATCGGTGCTCCAGGCATCGACAGCCCCTTCATATGCTTCTTGGCGCTGGGCGATGATCGTATCTACAATTGACGGCGGGCCGGGTTCGTTCCTGAACTCAGCCAATTTTTTCGGGTCAACAGGTGGCGCCGGGCGCGAGGCGATGTAGAGCGGCCCAATGCTCTGCTGAACGACAAAACGTCCGTCGATGAACTCAGCCTGCACTTTGTCTTGTGCCCCACCCAGGCAGCAGCCTGGTATTCCGTCATCGTTACTTTTTCGCATCGCCTACTCCCAAAACTGCCTCGACCATATATCTCGTTAAGGCACTAACGCTGAGGCACCAGAATGATACATTACCGTCAACGCAATTTAGTTATCACATTGCAACTTTCCTCTATGACCTGCGGGGAAAGGACTAGCGATATCAATAGTTGCTCGAGTTGCGAAGATTGCAATTTTTCGTGCTATGCAAGGAGTTAAACACACGCTCTCTTCCATATTTTGGTTGGCTCACTACAGGTCCAACTTTTCAGTTCGCAAAGTTTGGCATCTGTAACGCCAAGATGTGCAAAAATCTTCCGCCCAGCATCTTGAAATTTGGTCGCGAGCGCATACCTCTGTTGTGCGGTAAGCGAAAGGTGGTAATATAGCGTACCGTTCTGTCATTGGGGGCGACCTGGTTTCGACACTGGCAGCGAAGTAGTTCAGGGCATACCGAGGACTGGTTACCTCGTAAATACATCCAGAAACGCAATAACTGCAAACGATAACTCGTACGCACTCGCAGCCTAATCGCTGCTAGCTCTACAACACCTCGCCCCTGGGGTGTGCCGCAAGGCAAGTAGAGTCATTTACAGGGGCTAGGAATCAGTTGGGTTACTTGGCTGCTTCCGAAACTTAAGGTAACTCGCTTGCAAGAAGGGTGCACGTCTCCGTCTTGCGGGTTAAATTAATTGACAGTGCTAAGTATGTAGAACTGGCTATGTAACTCTGGTGGACGCGGGTTCGATTCCCGCCGCCTCCATTCCCTACAGCAATAAAAGATGCCCATAATGGGCATTTTTTATTTGGCGTTATTGCAGTTTATTCATCCAGCCAGCTAGGTTTTTGGATCAAGCTTCTGTCTTCAGGGGGGCACCAAATGTTTCTTGAGGAACGGATCTCCGTTTTGGAGCGCCAAATCGAGTTGCTATCGGAGAGGATGGGCAAAATCCAAGCGGAACTTTCGCATCTCGCTACTAAATCGAAGGCGCCACCTCGCGAACTTCCTGATGCTCCGACTTTGACGACGAAGGAAGCGGCACGTCTGCTCAACCGTGCGCCGCAGACGCTCCGCGTCTGGGCGATGTACGAAAACGGTCCGATTCGTCCTCAGCGCGTGAATAAGCGACTGCAATGGGCAACCGCGGATGTAATGAAATTAGTTGCGCACGGTGATCAATAGCTTGCTATAGCGACGTAGTAAGAACACGGCCGAGCGCCAAACGCTCGGCACACGAGCATACTTACGGAACCAAATATTAGGTAAGTCGCGCTACAAAAAGCATGTACGCCTCCGCTCCCTCAAGATCGCAACAGCTAGGGAAGCGCTGAACAAATAGGTTGCGCTGCCATCTTGACGTGACAAAACCGGTGTCGGACGAAACGGTGGTCGAGATCAGCCATTTTTCGCGCTACAGCCTGGGCACCAGGCCGGTTTTTGCGTGCTGTGGCACGCAATTCCGCGCTCAGGACGGAGTCCGGGCGTGAGCGCCTCCAAAGGTTCGGCCAGCCAGCACCAGGTTCGCGAACGCGAACAAGGTGTGCAGCTGCGCAGTGTTCTTCGCCAGGCCGCGGTAACGCGTCTTGCGATGCCTGAACAGATTTTTCAGCACATGAAACGGATGCTCAACTTTCGCGCGCACGCTAGCCTTGGCCTTCTCCAGTTTCTCTTTCATCCGGCCCAACGGGTTTTTCTTCATGGCTTTGCGGGCGCTGCGCTTCATCGCGATGTGCCAGGTCACTGCCTTGGCCGCGTTCTCGGGCCGCTTATCGGCGCCCTGGTAGCCGGCGTCACCGAACACCATCGTCTCGTCGCCGTGCAGCAGCTTGTGGGTTTGCGTCACGTCGGATACGTTGCCGGCTGTGGTCACCAAGGTATGCGCCAGGCCCGACTTGGCGTCGACGCCGATATGGGCCTTCATGCCGAAGAACCAGTTCTTGCCCTTCTTCGACTGGTGCATCTCCGGATCGCGCTTCTCGTCGCGATTCTTCGTCGAAGGCGGCGCCGCGATCAAGGTCGCGTCGACGATGGTACCCTCGCGCATCATCAGGCCTTTACTGGCCAGGTGTCCGTTGATTTCATCGAAGATCCTGCGTGTCAGGTTGTGCTTCTCAAGCAAGCGGCGGAACTTGAGCAGCGTGGTTGCGTCCGGCGCCGACTCGTGCGTCAGGTCGATGCCGACAAAGCCGCGAATCGCCTGGCTGTCGTAGATCGCATCCTCGATGCCTTCGTCCGACAGACCGAAACATTGCTGCGCGATGTACATGCGCAGCATCCGCTCCAGCCCTACAGGCGGCCGGCCGCGCCCGTCGCCCTTCGGGTAGTACGGCAACAGCGCAGCGACCAGTGCCGGCCACGGCGTCACCGCCTCGATCTCAGCCAGGAACCGATCACGTCGGGTCTGCTTCCTCTTGTTGGTGAACTCGGCGTCGGAGAACGTGGTTTGCTTCGGTAATCCCCCCATTTTTAGAGCACGCTAAAAGTAGAGGTTAAGCGGCGAGCGCCAATTTCTGTTTTGGCGTAATACCGCCGAGTGCCATGTTGGGCCGATCGTGATTGTAGGTCCACAGCCAGTTAGTGGCAAATTCCTGGATCTCGTCGAGGGTTTCAAACAAGTGATGGGCGAGCCAGTCATAGCGAACGGTCCTGTTGTAGCGCTCGACATAGGCGTTCTGTTGGGGCTGGCCAGGCTGGATGAAATCGATACGAATGCCGCGCTTTGCGGCCCATGCCAAAGTCACTGCGCTGATGTATTCAGGGCCGTTGTCGCAGCGGATCGCTTCAGGCTTGCCGCGCCATTCGATGATCCGGTCGAGCGAGCGTATCACGCGCTCGGACGGCAGCGAGAAGTCGACTTCGATCCCCAAGCCTTCACGGTTGAAGTCATCGATCACATTGAACAGCCGGATGCTGCGTCCATCGGCGAGCTGGTCGTGCATGAAGTCCATCGACCAGCTCTGGTTGATCGCGGTCGGCACCGCCAGCGGCAGCGGCTTCTCGCGCACCAGGCGATGGCGCGGCTTGATCCGCAAGTTCAGCTCGAGCTCGCGGTAAATCCTGTAGACGCGCTTGTGGTTCCATTTAAAGCTCTTCACGTTGCGCAGGTACAGGAAGCACAGCCCGAAGCCCCAATTGCGCTGGTTGTTCGTCAGCCGCACCAGCCAGTCGGCAATGACTGCATTTTCCACGTCCAGCTTGGCCTTGTAGCGGTAGCACGTCTGGCTAATGCCAAACGCCTGGCACGCCAGCTTCACCGTGGCTGCCCGCTCTGTTACCGCCCATTGCGCCATCTCCCGCCGTTGAGATGGCGCTACCATTTTTTTGTGAGCGCCTCCGCAACGATCTCGGCCTTCAGGCGCTCCTCGACGTACATCTTCTTGAGGCGCCGATTTTCCTCCTCCAGCTCCTTCATGCGTGCCATCAGCGAGGCATCCATGCCGCCGAACTTGGAGCGCTACTTGTAGAACGTGGCGTTGCTAATGCCGTGCTCGCGGCACAGCTCCGGAACTGGGCTGCCGCCTTCGGCCTGCTTGAGGATGGCGATGATTTGGCTGTCGGTAAAGCGGGAGGTCTTCATGTAGAGCTTTCTGTGTCTTAAGTAAAAAATTCTACTTCTGAACGCGCTCATTTTGTGGGGGGATTACCATAGTAGTTTCGACTATAAAGTAGAAGGATGCCGTGTCGTAGCTAACCCTCTCGGATATCTAATGCGGAACGGCGGCCCTGAGAACGAAAAATTTGATCCAAATTTCATTGTTCAGCTAGATCACTAACGTCTGCCCTATTGTTACTACATGCGGTGAGCTCGCAACTGATTGCGCTTGCTCATTGACCACGGAGTTGACTCCCCAATGGTTTCTGCGTCTGCGCTTATGCTAAGCTCTTATTGAAGTCTGATTTTCTTGCAGTAGAATTTTCCAGCGACTATGTTTAGCCGAGTCAACTCAGACTAGGGCTTATATTGATGACTGCTTTTATGGATTGATGCAGTATCCGCTTCGGTGAAAAGTTTGTCCTAAAGTCCGCTATTGCCTGTGGCAGACTTAACTGGACGTTTGCGACCGACCAGAGCGGACTTGGCTAAGCCTTACTCGTGCTCAAGTTAAGCTACGAGTGCCAGTCGAGTGCTAGACATTGCCCTAGCGATCTGAGCGACATAGTGCCATATTGCCGATATATTAAGGCCGCTCTCTTGTGCTGCCTCCTCGACCGTCATGACAACCACTTGAAGAGGAGCTTCGTTAATGAAGTGAGAAATTGAGGGACTAGCGGATTGAGGGACATTACCAGTCGAAAGCACCTCGAATAGCACTTCGGGCGTGATCATTGACCGATTGCTTATGCTGCAGGTTTTGGCAGCAATCAACAACCAGGATTGCGAGCGTAAGGGCTCCAATGTATGCGGATCGAGACCAAGTAAATAGGAAATGGAACACCCGTCTAGTACCGCTAGCTGCTGCACCTGATCTGTGGACAGGCTGAGTTCAGCACATCGTTTAAGAATTTGAGGATCAGCATGTAAGAACCGATTTTTCTCTGCAAGAGAATTCCGTTGACGCTTTAGCTGTCGCTCAAGGCCAGTGAACAAACGATCCCAATCGCCAACTATAAAGCCGTCGTTAACTGTTGTTTGACCTACACGGCTATCGAGATTTAAGGGCTGCGGGTTCGCGAACCGCAGCTTACGTTTGTCAAGCGGCTTCGTGCTCATCAATTCCTCGGTTTTATCTCTCAGCGTAGTTAGCTGCTATAGCAAGTACTTGCTCAACTCTTCCCTTACGCAATGCTTCAAGGGGAGTTTCGCCTAAGGAAAAAAACTTAGCAGTGAAGAAATGGTATTTTACTACTGCCGGCAATGACCCCAGCGCTTTGGACACCTTTTCAAGCGTTCCCCGATCAAGTGAAGGGTCATTATAGAAGGCTGGATAGTAGTTCTCATTTGATGGACCGATCACGGAGAACAGACGGTCAGTAGCTACCGCTTCGTTGATCGCCGCGTGCTCGACAGGCCAGGCTACTCGTAACTGCCGAAAGGGGATAAACTCGCCGCGCTTAATGCGCTCGGCAAGGTTGTGTGCGGCATCGATTCGAGCCTGTGCCATGATCTCTTCGCCTTGCCGAATCGATTCAGGAGTGGAGTAAACGAGCGACTTGCCTTCATACGCCTTGGCAAGAGCACGCTCGACCGCAGCGTCAATCTGCGCCTGCGTCATGATCTCGGTGCCCTTGTCCATGCTCATCGATACCTCCTTTTATCTTGCAGCCTACCAGCACTGAATGCAAGTTTTCCAGTATGTTTGCGGTTGCTGTCTTGTACCATACCCTACCTTCCAGCCACTCAATGCATTAGAGGCTTCGAAACAACGTCAGAAACTCGATCGCTTGTTGCGTCGTTGCTAGACTGCAATGCTGCTAGCGTAGATTCATTATGCGATCAGTTGTTAAGGCTTTGATTATGTTTCTTTAATGACCACATAGCAATCTTCACCGAACCGCTAAGTACGACGCGCTGCTGCCCATGCTGCTGCCATGGCTCTTGCATCATCAAGAGCATGATGTCGACGAAGACCGCTTGCAAACGCTTTTTCACGAGTAAGCTCGAAGAGATCCTCACACGCAGCATCTTCAAAGGATGGAACTGCAAAATCCCAATGCAACCCGCTCGGTAGGAACGGGGTTAGCAACGTAATATCGTAACGTGGCGCATCACAAAAAAAAGTGACTTCAGTACCGCACAATGATAGGAAGGCAGCCAACTGTTCAGCACCTTCTATTGGTTTCAGCACAGGACCAGTAAGCAGAGGCAGGACATTGGCCTGAACGAAAGGCGCACAAATTTCAGGCGACACTCCACTAAGTTCAAAATAAAGCTCATTTTCGCCAGCAACGAGACCAATCGATATCAGATATGGCTCTTCGAAGCTTGTGAACTCTGTGTCAAGAAAAATTATCAAGAATTGGCCCGGTTCGAAAAGACTAGTACGCGTGGTTTGTGATCCGATGTCCGGAACTGGCCGAAGGCAGACTCACGCCGATTCCCAATTCCTGCACATAGTCGCAGTCAAGGGTGCAGTTGCTTGATCTATATCATGGTCGAAGCGGACGGGTTCTCTACAATGTACTGATGACTACTCAGCTTGAACCCGACCTTCACCGCAACGCTAAGTTGCTTGTTGCGGCTGTCCAGTTAAGGAAGACGCATGGGTTACTGTATGTCATGCGGTTTCTTGAGGACCGTGGCTTTGCCAACGTGGTTATTTGGGAGGTACTCAATCTCATCCCGGCTGGCACAACCAGAGAACCTCCACAGTCGTAAATCAGGTACAGAACTGCGTTGCACTACTAGTGGAAGCGATGTCAATGCTTGTTGTCAGATGCGGAAGTCGTCTATCGACTTTCCGCTAGCGAGCCCTTCTGCAATCCACTTCGGCTGGCGCCCACGACCAGTCCAGGTCTGGCTATTGTCGCCGGGGTTTTGATAACGCGCCTGAATCTTTTGTCCCTTGCTGCTCTTCGATTTCTTGCTACTTGCAGCAAGCAGCTCCTCGACCGACACCCCCGCCTCCTGAGCGATTGCTAGGATTTGCTCCCGTGCTTTCTGCAAATCTTGGTGCTGGCGGTTCTTGATTTCCTTTTCAATGTCATGCTGCAGGCCCTTCAGTTCGCCAAGGTTGTAGCCCGACAGATCAATATTTACCATGATGATATCCCTTCAATTTAGTTGAATGTCTTGCGCATTGCATCGATTCTACTATGCGCCATGGGCTAGCTCGACTGCAATTGCGCCTCTTCTTCTAGCTGCGGACCAAAATCAGGCCTTGCTCACTGAGGAGGTTGACATGAACACAAGTAGCGATGCCGGCAGCCGGCGTATTCCATGGAACAAAGGGCGTCTGGTCGGTCAGAAGTTCCCTTTGAAGTTGAAGGAAATCTGGGCGATAAGGATCCACTGCAGATTGCGGAACACTCAAGAAATTTAGCACTTTTTAATCTGGCGATCGATAGCAAGCTTCGTGGTTGCGACCTCGTTAGTCTGAAAGTGAAAGACGTCGCTCAAGGTGGCAGCATATTCCATCGTGCGATTGTTATGCAGCGGAAGACCCACCGGCCTGTTCAGTTCGGAATCACGGAGCAGACTCGCCAATCGGTTCAAGGCTGGATTGCAGCTGGAGAGCTTACATCGAACCAGTATCTATTCCCTAGTAGGGCGAAGAACTCGCATCATCTTTCGACTCGTCAGTATGCACGCATCGTCGCCAAGTGGGTGCGATCCATTGGCTTGGATCCAGCGGCGTCTGGAACTCATTCAATGCGGCGGACGAAGGCGATATTGATCTATCGTCGTACGAAAAATCTTCGTGCTGTACAGCTGCTTCTCGGCCATACTAAGCTAGAGAGCACAGTGCGCTATCTCGGCATTGAGGTCGACGACGCACTCGAGATCGCTGAGCAGACCGAAGTCTGACGTACGAAACAGGATCTGTCGCTCACAAATGCGTATAAGTGGCCTTGTCGTCAAGGCCGCTTACGGCTTGGAAAATTGCTCTCGACATGAATGGTAAAATTTTGCCGGGCCAAGTTTCCTTTTTCGTTGGTGCGCTAGAACTTGCGGCAGTTGGCCAGCCGCCGAACAAGATACTGTTGCGCGATAGCGCCCGGTATCGAAAGGAAAAACATGCGCAAACAGCCTGCTATTCTTGAAGGTGCATACCAAGTGATCGAGAAGCGTAGCTTGCGGGCTACGGCCGAGACTGACCCCGCAAAGTGGAGTATTTGGAAAGAAATTTGGGCGTGCTCGACGTTTGAGGAGCTTGCGAGGCGTTGTCCGGCCCCCATCCATACTACAAGCACGAATCGACGCATCACTTGGAGAACTGAGGCTCGGTGGGCATTGAAGTGCGGCTGGATAGTCCAAGTCAAAAAGCCCTGATGACGAAAACATGGAGCACTTATTGTTCACCGATCTGTTCTCGCCACGGCCCGACATTTGGGAACTGCGCGGCGATTCGCACCTCTGGGATGAGCTTGCGGTGCATCTCGCCGAGGTCACAGTGCCGAATTCTGCAAACGCAGTGCGCCAGATCATCGCAAGTGCGGTCGAGACTCTGACGGGCGCGACCCTGGACGGAACTGGCGTGGTAGTGATCGATCGCTATCCAGACGACGGAATGTCGAGCCGTCATGTATCCCTGCGATTCTGGAACGAGAAGGCTCTCCCGCTTCTTATTTCTCGGTTCCGAGGACGGCCCCCGAAAACGCGAGACTATTTCGCAGAGCTTTACGTGGCTGGCTTGTTCGGAGATGCCGGCTGGGCTGTTTATTTCCCGAAGCGCGACGTCGGCTTTGACTTCGTCGTATCCAAGCAGGTGGCAGGTGACATCATACTCCGCCCGGTACAGGTTAAGGGACTGTACCCCACGCCAGAGAAGCGGGACCGAGACACGTATGGCTTTGCTGGCGTCCTTAGCGCCGTGCATCCCGAGATGGTCGTAGCTATGCCATTCTTTTCAGCCAGAGAGCGGGGTGCTGCTCCGACATGCATTGCCTTCATGCCGCTGGCTGCCATGCGAGACCGCGAACGTGGTGGTGTTCGGTGTGTTCCATGCAGCCTGTCCAAAGGCGTACCGCGACCGCGCCCAAGCTTTCTCTCGTTCATGGGCGATGCAGGATTGAAGGCGCTGGAAAATGCAACATGGAGTGCCTCGGTCCCTGTCGGTATTGCTTTATAGGGAAACAGCGTTTGCGACTATCGGTGGATTTTTTGCCGCTTGCAAAGCGGCTAATAAGTGCGACAGGCCGGTTCCGGCCAAAAGCAGACTTTCAAGTCCAGTACTAACTCATCACGTATGGGGAGGTCGATGGTCGACTTCGCACTGTTCAACGCGTCGCGAGGGCAGTTGAGTCCGCAGCGATGATCTTTGCGTTGACTCTTCCGTGTCGTGCATAGCAAACTTGCAATAGCGAGATTAGCTCAGGCTTGGTATAGCGTCGCTGGCGTCGAGCGCGCTCAGCCTGGACAGCGTCAAAGAGCTCTTTTGGAATGATTGGTGCGACTGCATCAGGCTTCACGACCCACCTGGTGGGCTCGTTGCGTGTCCGAGGCACTGACAATTTGCAAGAACGCCGGTTATACGCGAGCGCGCCGCAATACTTGACGTTGGTTAGAAGCGAGTTGACCATGGCTTGAGTCCACGGTCTGCCAAACTCACTTGCGATGTTTTCGCTGTTCAGTAGCCGCACAATGCGGCGCTCACTGTACCCTTCATCCAAGTAAAGCGCATAAACGCGCCTGACTACAGCAATCTCGTCGTCTGGTCCCCATATGAGGATTACTCGATCGGTTGACGAAACTTTCGTCTCGCCGTACTCGAGTACGGCTCGCGGAGTACCACAAGCTTTGAGCGCGAGGCGCCGTAGTCCATAGCCGGCATGCCCGCCTTGTTTGAAGCCCATCGCAATGAACCGAGACTGTGCTGCGAAGACTTTTTCAGAAAGATCACGACTGTACTCAGCAGCCATGACACGCTTCATGCTCTTCAGTAGCGAAGCGTAGGGGCCACTATCGTCGGTGAAGCGCTCACCACAGTACGCCACGGTGATCCCAGCACGACGACAGGTATGTTCGTGATACGCAGCCTCGTCAACGTCCTGGAACCGCCCCCAGCGGCTAATGTCATAGACGATGATATAGCTGAAATCTGGCTGTGCTGACTGAACGTCTTTCATCAGCGACGTTAGGCCGGCCCGCCGTCTGATATCCAGACCGCTTTTGCCCTCATCGACATACTCACGAATGAGAGTGAGATTGCATGCAGTTGCGTACTCTCGAATCTTCGCGCGTTGGTGATCAGTCGAGTAGTCCTGGCTCTCGGTCGACATCCGCACGTACATCACCGCCCGGTTCGGGTTGTGTTGCTGAGCCATGGACGCCTCCGTCAAGGATATCCGAGAGCCGATCTTACCCGGAAAATCTAACCGTAGACTAGTATTGCATTGCAACCGCCTAGGGGCACGCTCTAGGCTGCTGTGAAGACCACTATCGATTGCGGTGTGTTGGGTTAAGGGCACCTCGAAAAACCTCGGCTGACCTGACGCAAGCTGGGTAAAATCCTGACATCGAACCAAGCCAGCGAGTGTCGTGATGATGAAACCCCGGATCAGTCTATTTGCCGAGCAGGAGCGTGAGGATCGGCGGTCGAAACTGGGTGATCCGTTGGTGGGCCTGGCCGAGCATGTGGATTTCGAGGCGCTGGCGGCACGTATCGATGCCGTCGCGCCGCGTCCGTCGCGGGCCAAAGGCGGCCGTCCGCCATACCCGACAGTACTGATGATCAAGATCCTGGTGCTGCAACAGCTCTACAACCTGGCCGATGACGCGCTGGAGTATCAGTTGCTGGACCGCCGCAGCTTCCTGCGTTTTCTGGATCTGACTGAAAGCAGCAGTATCCCCGACGCCAAAACGATCTGGCTGTTCCGTGACCGTCTGGCGCAGGCGGGCGTAGGCGATCAGGTATTCGAACAAGTCCAGCAGCAATTGCTGTCGCAAGGCTATCTGGCGCGCTGCGGCCAGATCGTCGACGCCTCGCTGGTTCAGGCACCGGTTCAGCGCAACAAGCGAGAAGAAGCCGAGACGGTCAAAGAAAGCACGATGCCGCTGAGCTGGAAGCCGCACAAGCGGGCACAGAAAGACGTTGATGCCAAGTGGACCAAAAAGCACGGCAAGAATCACTTTGGCTACAAGTTGCATGCCAGTGTTGACAAGCGTTGCAAGCTGATCCGCAAGATCGTCGTCACCCACGCTGCGGTGGCAGATACCAACGTCTTTGAAGAGTTGCTCGACCTGAACAATACTAGTCGCGATGTGTATGCCGACCGGGGCTACCCCAGCCTTGAACGGGAAACCAGATTGAAGCAGGCGGGCTGGCGCGTGCACATCCAGCGACGCGGCCATGCAACCAAAGGCATTTCCGACACGCAGAAGCGACGCAATCGCGCGATCGCCACGCCGCGCGCTCGTGTCGAGCATGTGTTTGGCGCCTTGGCGCAGATGGGCGGCAAATTGGTGCGCTGCCTGGGGATCGTGCGCACGACGTTCGCCCTGCACCTGAAAGCGGCCAGTTACAACCTCAAGCGTCTCGTCTTCTTGAAGAAACACGGGGTTGCACCGTTCTAAACCAGCAGTTTGGCAGCCTTCGGCTGCCAAACTGGCCTGATTCGAGGGCGATCTTCGCTATCAAAATGACGCTGCCGGCGCGCGCAACAGCTCGGGGCCATTCGATCGCGCGTCATATCGCCTCGATCATGCCAAAAGCCGGGTTATTCGAGGTGGCCTTAACGAGAAGTTCGACAACGACATGGGTCTGCTTACGACCCAAAGCGGACACAGTCAGCATTGCAAACTTTCAAGCGCTCCATCGTTTGTAACGTAGTACAGTCGCGCGCAGATAGCCACACTGAGTAGAACTCTCAGCGTTTATTACATTCTATCTTGCATCCCGTTCGCTACTATCCAAATATCGAGCTGCCCACGTCTTTCACCGCGAACCTTAGGATCAGAAAAACGAAAGCTTAGTTGATAGGTGGGCAACTGTATTTTAATTTTTTTAGCACCTTACTTAGGTCGTCGGGAGTAGCACAATCCTTAACAGAAGGCGCCGTTAATAACTTGAATATCACCTGCCTCGCCATCTCTTGAATAGAAACGAGGTCCGTTCGCTCAACGTCGGTCTTGCCAGCATGCGCGATACTTGAGCGTATGTCGTAGAGCCGTTTAAACTCGCGTTCGCCACGGGCTCGAGACTCTTCATCTTTGCCAAGCAAAAGGGTTACATTCTCTGTAATTTGAAAAACGATTGAAGGAGCAAAGCTACCTTTTTCAGGGGTAAATAGGACTTCTAAAGCAATAGCGGCTTTAATGAATGCGCTCGACGAAACTTTCTCAGCAATTGACTGCCCTACCCAGTCGACTGCTAGCAAAATCTTCTGCATAAGTTTGGTGTTTGACTTCGCCCCTAAATGAGCCCATATCCTGTCGAATCCAACTTCTGACTTGAGGAAATAAGGATCATCTATGTCTAGATCGTTAGCAGCAGAATCGCTACCAATTGAAGACGACCACGTCGCCTTACTCATCACTATTGTTTTCTTTGCAATAGGTCCGGGTGATCCGAAGATTGTAGGAGCAAAGGCGCTTTCAGGCCCCAACATGCAGTAGATTGCGTTTTCAAACTGCTCATAGCGCGCATCTGCTAGTTCTAAAGCAATCAATTGGTCCCGAGCATCTACAGTACAGCGAATGAGGTAGGGATCAGATGTATCCATTAAGGTCTCATCGATCGTCCCCCTTAGCGCTTCATTGAGTGCAGTCGCATCATTATCAATGTGGTAGATAACGTAATTCCCGAGCACTACCGGCCCTGATTCCGCCCTTTTTATTATTCGGTGAATTGGCCGGAACACATCATGTGAAATGAATGGTCGGCTCTTAAGCTCCTGCAGAAACGCAGTCACAGCCTTCCTGTCGACTTGTTGCGATCCAATTACAAAGGGTGCGATAAACTTGACGACTTCTTTTTCAAATGTGATCGGCGAATAGGTAGTGGTTATGGCTTTTTCACGTTGAAATAGATCGCGGACAGCTGCATAATAGTCCGGGACAGAATCTGGAGGGATAGATATACCGTGTGCGTTCCGAGGAAACTTACGTGCTTTAGGAGGAATAAAGCCCTGAACCGCATATCCGATCATGCGGTTCACTAATCCTGTAACGTCAACTTGCTCATTCATGGTTAGCTCTAGCATTTGCAACCTAATAATTGTAAGGCAGTCAGCTAGCCTTAAATCAGCCTCAACGGCCGGTCCTGGCCGAAGGTGGCCTTTGGGGCACCTCGAATAACCCTTGATTTTGCCGCCATCAGCGGGCCGAGCGTTTGAGTGTGGCCGGAAATGCGCGAGCGACGCCGTTTCTCGGCCTGTTTTTCAGGCTGCGGTGCTCGATTTCAGTGGTCCGGACGGACCCTGGGCGTCAGAACGCCTCGATCCGGGCCTCCTTCAAATAGACGAGGCGCTGTAAGTTGTATACAGCTACCTTCCAGCTCAGGTGCAGCGTGGCGCGCGCCAGGCCGATCGAACGCAAGGCCTTGCCACCCATCTGCGCCAGGGCGGCGAAGACATGCTCGACGCGGGCGCGGGTCTTGGCGATGCGGCGGTTGCGGCGCTCCTGGGTCTCCGAGATCGGCTTGTCTTTGCTGCCCTTGCGCTGAATCTGCATGCGCCAGCCTTGCTTGCTCAGCCTCGCTTCACGCTCGCCATCGACATAGCCCTTGTCAGCCAGGATGTTCCGATTTGTGTTGGCAGGGTCGAGCACTTCCTCGAAATGCGTGGTGTCGTGTTCGCTGGCCGTGCTCACTTTGATCTTGCGTACCAGCTTGTAGCGCTTGTCGGCGTTGGCCGAGACCTTGTAGCCGAAATAGGACTTGCCGTGCTTTTTCGTCCAGCGCGCGTCCGTATCTTTCTGGCGCCGTTTGGCTGGCTTCCAGTCGGCCGGCATCGCGCCTTCGCTGACCAGGGCTTTCTCTTCCTTGCTCAGCGACTGCCTGGGCGCCTGCACGATGCTCGCGTCGATCATTTGGCCGCCGCGAGCAATGTAGCCGTGCATGGACAACTGGCGATTGACCGCATCGAAAATGCTCTCGCTGGCGCCGGCTTGGATCAGGCGCTCCTTGAAAGTCCAGATCGTCGTTCGGTCCGGGATCTGGCTGCTGGCGCGCAGTCCGACGAAACGCTGAAAGCTCAGGCGATCAAGCAGCTGGAATTCCATCTGCTCATCGCTCAAGTTGAACAACTGCTGGATCAGCAGCACGCGCACCATCAGTTCGGTGGGGAACGGTGGACGGCCGCCGCGTTCGCGGCTGGGACGCGGTGCCGCACGATCGACTTCGGCGGCAAGGGCAACGAAGTCGACATGCTGCTCCAACACCCGCAGCGCATCGCCAAGCTTGTTCAGCTTGGCTTCGCGCTCCTGGTCGGCAAACAAACTGGTCTTGATCATGAAAATTTACGTCAGGTTCGAGGCGACAGCATCATGACAGATTCGGGAGGGTTTTTCGAGGTGCCCTTTGATCTCGTTGCGGCTTTTTCCTAATAGACGGTTAACCCTTCAACGCAACGATCTTGTCTACCGTGCGCTTGGCAGTTCGACCGTAGAGTGACAGTGTTTCCTGGATATTATTCTGTACGGCCGCGCGATTTTCGTCGCTCAGAGTGGAGAACGTCATGTCATGCAACTTGCGCGAGCGATCGACCAAATCGTCTAATCGATGCGAGAGCTGCCGAATCTCCAACAGCTTTCGCTGGAAGTCGGTGTCGAAGGACCACAGCGCCGATACTCGCGAGTCCAGCAGCGGGACCGGGTACTTCTGCAAAACAGCCGATTTGCCGTCGTTCTGCTCACCAAGGGCAGCAAACTGAGCGATCTCTTCATCCGACCACGCGAGCTGAATGTCGATGCGCTTGCTCCGATTCGTGTACTCTTCCGTGCGTTCACCCCAGTCGTAGATGCTCTTAAGCCAGATGAAGAAGTCTCGGTCGAGCGTACCCTCGCGAATCCGCACCAAATACGTCACTGTGGCGAGCACACTGCTCAAGTCATGCAGTTCAGCGAGGATCGCTTCCCGGCCAAGCTTGTTTTCACGCTTGCGCTTGATGCCATCCACAATAGTGGGCGCTAGCAAGCCCATCAGCCAGCCGATCAGCAAGACAATCAGCTTTTCCCAAATGTCCGACATGGCCGCGAGCTTTGCCAAAATTTCGTCCGTCATTCGTTGTTACCCGAGTTGAAGAACTGGCAGTGTAGCTCATCCGTATACCATGCTGCGAACTACCTGTTGTTGAGCACGTCAATGATTACTGTGACACCCGCCAGCCGGGCGATCATCGTGCCTCCGATTTGGACCAGTCTAGCTGCGAACAGGACTGCCATCTTAATGCCCGCGTTGTCGATGTGAACGTCCGCTATTGGCCTATTTTGTTGAAAAACTCGGCTCCAGTGTCGGTCGGAAACGGTGAAACGGTAACTCGACTGTCCAAAACGGCCACCATGGCACGAATGCGAGTTAGTTGGGCTGTCGACATCACCGAAAATTCGTTATAAAAGTTGCCGCCCGACTTTTTCAACACAATAGGCCGATAGCGGACGATAGATACGGTTCAGTGTACCCAGCTGTTGCCTGCTGAGCAACTAGAAGGTTTTGTTAGGCGCTCTTAGATCATTTATTTTTGTAGTATTTCCCCTTAGGCAATAAAGCATTCATTGGCGGCTTACTCGCTTTGGAGATGTCAAAAAGAAAGCGGAGCTTTCGGGGCGAGGTGTATATGGCGTGGTAGAAAACGAACTCCACTCCATTGTAAGTACGACACTCCAGGTAGGCGTCCGTCATCTTACCCTCCACGACCGTTCGTAAGGCACCGAGATCCTTCGCAGGATTGATGGTAAAGCTTAAGATCAGTGCCTCCCAATAAGCTTGTACGTGTGTCAGCGCTTCGCGATTCAAATTGATTTTTCCAAGATGAAAATCCACCAGTTTTGAATGCGTCCGATCCTTTCCTGTAGCGAAAAACCTAATATCATCTAGTTTTGTTTTTGGTTCGAATTCGGCGCTGATTACCTTGTAACGAAGAAATCTGTCGAAATACGGGTGCCAAAGACGCTGCAGTGGGCTCCGCCCGCGTGTGGATGCAGGCTCTCGTTTATCTCGATAGCCGGGAAACCATTGTCCCTTAGCGTTACTGCCTTGACAATCCGAACAACTAGGAACCAGATTTTGGCTGAAGGAAGAATATTGCGGAAAGTGTGCCTTTGGCAGATAGTGGTCGGCGGTTACATTTTTTTGCAATCCGCAATAGGGGCATGCACTTAATCCTTGCCGCATCGGCAATCGCTTCTTGATTAACTTGGTCAATGGCGCACCGGATTTGTACTTGCTTTTTAATTTCTGGGCGGCGGTGGATCCCAAATTTTCCCCATGTCGAAACGCGCCATACGGATTCCGGCAATTAAGCCAATAATCCGTGTAGGCTCTACGTAGAGATGAATGGAAAGGCTGCAGATCCAAGTCGCCTCTGCAGAAGTCTCCGAGATCCCGATAATCCGTCCACTTCGGCTTACCTAGGTAATTTGTCATCGCTTCCTTGCGCCATAATTTCAGGGATGCTATTTACGCCCTCCGTGCCGACTAATCCGCGTAAATCTCGTAGGAGATCTGGGTGAATGCTGTCTGTGGCACGATCCATTATGAACTCCATTAAGCGAGATCGAGTCAGAGACGTCGCATCAGAGTGTTCGAAAACAAATTGAGATATCGCGCCAATACTTCCTCCCCGCGTTTGAAGCGTTGGCCGGGCAAAGTCGACTCCTTCCTCGTCACTCGGCTTTATCACCGTAACATAATTCTTGTCGAGTTCACGGATTACATAAGGTGAGTGTGTTGATATTATTGCGATCGATTGAGTCGCTGCCAACGCGTCGTAGAGGATAAGCATCACGAGCGATATGAATTGAGGATGCAAATGTACCTCGGGCTCGTCGAACAGGTATACGGTATTTTCGTGTGCTCCATCATATAACCGGGTGAGGAATGTCAGGATGACTTTCTGGCCCGCGCTAATTTCAAGCGAATTCCCATCCTCATCGATAAACTCGACCGGTCTTGTTTGGTCAAAATCTTTTGCCGGAGTCGATGCTTCTTTGTCGAACATGGCCTCGATCGACTTCCAGTGGACATATACTCCGTCTTTCCGAGGAAAATGTAACTTTTCAATAGGAATGTGGTCCCGAGCAATCCGGTGCAAGGCGCTCCAACTGAAATCCGAACGATCATCGGCCGAACTACTAACAAGATCGAAAAGAGGCTGTGCGAGCTGGATCCAGGCTTGGCCAAACACATTCAACGGAACTATCTTGACTTTTTTATCGGCAAACCGCTTCCATCGATCCGGTTCGTGTGTCAGTACAACGACGCGTCGCTGGTTCTTTTCGATCACTTGCCTCACCCATTCACGCGACTCTTCCGCAACATCGGATGGTGAGAAGCCTGAAAGGGTTGATGCTATGTCCATCAGTAATCGCGTTTTTCCCAAACCATTACGGCCAATGAAGGCATGAATTAAATTCTGCCCAAGGGAGTCGGGCTTGAAGTCCAGAGCCATTAATGATCCGGAAGTTGATATCGTCTCAAGAAACTGAAGCTCGAAGTTCGGCATCAGCTTGGAGACACCTTCCCGAGCCCGCAGAAAAAGCTTTTTCAGCCCAATAAAACTGAGGTATGCCTCGCTCGTGCGTAAAAAAGACATCTGGACTGCATTTGTTTCAAGCATTGCCAGGAACGTCGTGTCGTTCGGTGTGAACAACCTGCACGCGGCAATATCGTTTGCTGCGAGCAGAATTTCTCGCGTATCCTCAGGCGAGATCTGCATTAACAGATAGACATAATTATCCTGGCGGCCGAGAAACGTGGAAAATTTTAACCCACTATCATCCGCTGATATCTCGACGGGGGCGTCAAGGCGGCCCAAGAACGCACTAGTATTATTTTCGCCATCAATATACGCTTTGACCCTAGTGCTCAATACTATGTCTCTTCCCGCATGTCGAATAATCATATCAACCATCAAGCTGTAACCAAAATCGTTCCATCTATTGGTTGATGGAACGATAAAGATTTCCGTCTCATTATTTGATTGAGGGGAAGGCGGCACCCATCTCGATAGGAATACTTTTATTTGCATGGGTTCGTTTGGAATGGCTCAGAAAGTTGATCTTATGGCGGGGGAAGCCGCTGGTTTGAGTGAATCGCTTACCTGGCCGAGCCCGGCCGTTCGTAAGGCTCAGTGTACGGCCCGTATTGCTCTGCTGGCAAGGCTGTTTTTTGATATACATAGTTAATGCCGAGCGCAATCGCCCGCAGCTCCATCACACTATCCCTTCTGTTTGATAAGCACACCTACGCTCCTTGCGCACGTAACGCGCAACGTATCGCAGCTGCACAGACGCGGACTTCACAGCGACGATGCACCTCGTCGGCAATATCCTGTAGACTGGCTTGGGCATGCTCCGTCACGATACCGTGCGAGGCTGCGATATACTCAGGGTTCAACGCTGGCGGCCTGCCGACAGGCAGGACCGATGGGGCAGAACCGTCGAGTGAACGCTTGTCGCAATGGTGTGCGCTTCCATACCGTGACAATGTGCCACGGCTACATGATTGGTTTCGTCTAAACCCTAATAACCCTTTACACTCTACGTCTCATTATAATGACTGAGGTATTTTTTGCGCCCGAAGTTATCAAAATGCTTAAGTGGTACGTCTACCGCCTTATTGACCCTCGAAACGGCGAGACGTTTTACGTAGGGAAAGGCACCGGTAACCGTGTCTTCGCACATGCACGGGCAAATTTGGACGGCCATGATATTGGGGATAAGCTGAAACGCATCAGGGAAATTATTATTGGAGGCTTCGAGGTATCTCACGTAATTCATCGACACGGAATGGAAGAAAAGACAGCATTCGAAGTTGAAGCGGCGCTAATGGACGCTTACGCCGGGCTTACAAATGTGGCCGGTGGCATCGGTAGCGTCGACTTCGGCGTAATGCACGCTAGTGAGATAATACGCCGCTATGCGGCTGAAGAAGCGACGTTTTCGCATCGCGCCCTACTTATCAAGGTCAATCGTTCCGCGGCAGAAACGTCGTTATACGAAGCGACACGGTTTGCGTGGAGGGTAGATCCAAGAAAAGTGGCACACGCAGAGGTAGTGCTTGCGGTTTCACAGGGATTGATCGTTGGCGTATTCACAGTTGATCGATGGTTAGAGGCGACTGAAGAGAACTTCCCAGGGCGAGAATCCGAGCCAGAGCGCTACGGGTTCGAAGGAAAAGAGGCCGCGCTCGACATAAAGACTCAGTACGTCGGAAAGCGTATCCCTAGCAAATATCGTAAGCGAGGTGCAGCGAGTCCGGTTCGATATACTTGGTAATGAGCACGGGCCCAAAACGTTAAGTCACTGCTTCCGGAGACGAAAGCCTCAGGTATAGCTCGATGATGTTCAGGAGCCATGCTAAGCGTACCCTAGTGGAACTCAGCCCTTTCATTTATAAGAATGAGGCTTTAAATTCCGGTCAGTTTGTAACGCCCATCAGATATTTTTGATTGCAACTCCGATATCCTACACCGAAGCCCGTACTCAAGCTCATTCCCTTCTCTCAGCCACTCATTGAGTAAAACTATCTGCTCAGTGACAGACCTAATTTTTTCCTCATGACTCTGGATTCGCGCCTTAGCTTCAGTCCGTCTCTCGACTGATCTATGTGTTTGACTCAGTTCGTGTTGTCTCTCAAGCCAAGTTTTGGTCTTTTCCGAATTAAGCCTGTCCAAATAAGCAAGAGCTTTAGAAAGTCGCTCCCTATTTCTTTCTCTATTATAGAGAGTTCTTTGGAGCTTTTCCTGCACACGTACCATAGACGCTTCCCATCTTTCGATATTGGAAATCAATCGCTCTCTTTGCTCTTCATGATTTCGGCGCCGCCGTTCTTCATATTCCCTTTGACGATCCTCACGCTCTCGGCGTCGATTGTCGTAATCAACCAGCGCGGCAATAGCCAATGCCCTTCGGAAGTTCATTTAAAATCCGCCCAAGTATTTATGTTATGCATAAGTCATCGAGTCCGAGAGCTATCCGCTGAAGCAATGTCGCGCATAAGACGTTTGTCGCCTGTGCATGCTTTTTTCCTGATAGTTCGGCACGAGCTGCGGAGTCGGGATTACGTGAATACCCCATTCCCACGCAACCGAAACGCCTTTAGTTCCATAGCACTTTTTTTTACGAAATCTCTGACATTGCAAGCACTAACATCTATTTTCCTATCTACTGCCACCCCCACTTGAGACGATCATAAATTATGGCCAGCTTTTTGAAATGGCTCGCATAGCTCGATTTATCATACGCCATCTTTTCTTCATGCTCGATTAGAAATCCGCGCAGTATATCCAACTTTATTTTTTCTTTTGGGAGAAATGGAATCAAAGCAGCCGCATTTTCGGGGGTAGAGCTTGCAATAATTTCCTCGATACTCTGGTGGCGCTTTTTGAAAAACTGCCCAGCATACATCTTCAGAGGAAATTCCGACAGCTTACCCGCAGTCCACTTCTCTAAATTCAAACCGCTCGCCTGATAATCTTGTTCGCTTTGAATACCAACTTCCCTTAGGTATTTATAAACTGGCACGTACCTAGTATTCCTACCAGCTCTTTTAACGACAGAGGCAAGAATGCCTTCCGCATCATAGTTTTTGTCCTCATAAAGGAGATCATGAATAAGGTCAGCCACCTCTATCGTTTCATACCCTATGGCTGCAATCTCCCCTTCTGCGAGGGCCTTTACACCTACACCGACAACAAATTCCAAATTACTCTTATCTTGAATTGAATCGATATCGACGACTGCTATCTTTCGTTCGGGTTCGGAGGAAGCCACCAATTCGTATAACTGCTCCTTGCAATATCGCAAAATCCGGGCTGGGATTTTCCTTTTAGTCGCCGCTAACGCTCTATAAATCTCGGCGTAATCGTTTGTCTTAACTAATACAAGCGGGATCTGAATTCCTTCGATGGTAAGGTATGTATCAGAAACACCACTCTGTTCTTCACCATCCAGACGCTGGACAAATATCAAGTTTTGACGAAGCTGTTCGATATTATCCTTTCCAACACACATCGAAATCGATCTAAGCAAACTTGCAACATTTTCATCAGAAATGGAATAACCAAGAAAAACAACTGGGTGCTCGACAAATATTGTTATTAGCTTCGCAGCCAAGTAAGGGTTTCGCTCGTTGAATTCTCCGTAATCATCAGACGTCAATATCAATGAAGCCGGCCTAGTTGCACATCCATGAATCTTATAAATCTCACCGACTTCCTGAGGATTGGAGAATAGCAACTCGTTCTGGCCAATGTACTTTTTATAATCTGGATATAACTGTTCTAAAAAAAGATCCCAATTGGTCGTGATGATGCCATCAACATTTAAAGTTGATAAAAGTGCCACCTCTTCTGGATACCCTGATGCTTTTGCGTCGACCTCACCTAGCTTCGATAGATAACGAGAAATTTCTATACGCAATGCAGTGGTAGAGTGAGTTATCTTTGAAGAGTTCAACGCTACACTGTCAGCATATTCAGGCGCTTTCCACCAGTAGCCGTTAAATTCTTGAGCAATGAGTTTAGCGGCAGCTGGGTAATTTCCATCTGCACTTGCGAGGTAAAACTCAAATGGTTTACCCATAACGCAAAACTTTGAGAGCAACCCTTTCCAGTCTTCTAGCCCCAAATAGCGTCGCGAGAATCCCGAGCCCACAAACAGGAACGGTCCAGCTCCTTTTAGCTTAAAGAGTTCGGTAAGAGTTTGTTCGATGTTCATAACACATCCCAGCGGCAAGAAGTGGTGGTCCGCCTAGTGTATCTCATGCTCAAAATAACTTCTAAGCAATATTTCACAACAGTTCAGAAGATTGCAGTTGCCCCTTACTCATCTCGGTAACGGAAAGGCCTGACTGCGCGGAGGCAGGACAGTGGCTGACCATCTGTTTGCCAGTGCCCGGAGGGCAAGGAACAGGTATTCAAGGCGTGACGGCTCAGCGGACGATTGATTTTGGCCCTGGCGGAAGCGTGTCGCGCTTAAAGGCAAGGTTCGCATAAAGTCTCACCCTTATGGAACTCGTCGACGCTTTGCTCGAAGCTCTGCTGCCTACCCCTCATGCTCAGGTCAGAGAGCTAGCGAGACCGAGCAAGTTGCTTTAGCGTGCTCGAATAGCTCCTTAGATCTCAGCGATCGATTTGGGCAAAGCTCGCATAAAGTCTCACCTTATGCGGCCCATCTTGCTCTGTGCGATGCGGTCCCCTTCGAATGCTCCCGCTAGAGGAAACCGTTACCAGGTTCAGCGGGGTCTAGCAGCACTTTCTTGGGATTTGTGAAGAATCCTTTCTGCTAAAATAAACGCGCACATCCGTGCGCTTTATAGTGATGCGCCGCGCTCTAACACTACCACTCACTCACTCACTCATAAAGGAAGAAATCTCCTTATATAAGGGTTCGATTCCCGCCGCCTCCACCATACACAAGGGCTCGGATATTCTCCGGGCCCTTTCCTTTTGCCTTTTCCACCGGGTGATCGGCGAAAGTGCTGCGGGTGGCACCTCGCCAGAATGCCAGAATTTGCCGTTTTCTCGGCCATAGCCGTCTCTATTCTCTGTTTCGCCTGCGGGTAGGCGCAGATCAGGCTCTCGCAAAATCAACGACTTACGCGCGCCGGTTCATCGTCAACCAAGACCACCGGTCAGGCAACCAACCGTCCATGCTGGCGCAATGGGAACTTATACGTTACCATTAGACCCATGAGCTACCAGATCAAAGAACTGCTGCTGGACGATGGCGACAGCCCCTTCGCGGAGTGGTTCGGATCGCTCGAGGCCGTTGCAGCCGCTAAGGTGCGTGTGGCGGTGAGCCGAATGGAACTGGGCAACCTGTCCAATGTGGAGTGGTTCCGTGGCATTGGCGAGTACAAGATTGATTGGGGACCGGGCTTGCGCATCTACCTGGCCAAGGATGGTCTGAAGATCATCATCCTGATCGGCGGCGGCACCAAGAAGCGCCAGCAACAGGACATCGACCAGGCGATAGCGCTGTGGGAAGACTACAAACGCCGCAAGGCATCAACCAGACAAGGAAAGTGAACATGGCACTGACCCGTGATTTCAAAGAAACCTTGGCCGCTCGTGTACAGAACGAACCGGCCTTTGCGCAGGCGCTTCTGGATGAGGCCATCACCCTGTTCGTCAATGGCGAACCGGAATCGGCCAAGTTGATCCTGCGCGACCTTGTGAATGCCACCGTTGGCTTCGAGGCGCTGGCCGAGGAAATCCACAAACCCGCCAAGAGTCTGCACCGGATGCTGTCGCAGTCAGGTAACCCGACCATGAGCAACATCTCGGCGGTCTTTGCGGCCATCAAACGCGCCCTCAAGGTCGAGGTGCGTACGCATGTGGTGTTGGCCTGACTTCAAGAATCGAACCCCGCCACCACCTCCCTCTGCCTCACCCAGTCGGTCGGCAGCGGATTGCGCTGAAACCACAGCAGGCTCATACACCGGGGTTGCCGGCCAGCCAGGATCGTCTGGATGATGGCGGGCTCCAGCAGCGTCAGGCGCAGCAACTCGTTGACAGTCGAGTGGTGCAGCCCTTCGCGTTGGGCGATTTCACTGCCACTGCCGACCACCCCGTCGTCGAGCAGTTGCTGCCAGTAGAAAGCCCGCGTCAGCGCCACCAGCAAGGGCTGGTCGATCTGGCTGGCGACTTTGCCCGGCGACTCGACCGCCCCATCCGGCCGCACCACCACCTTGCTGGCCCCGCGCTTTCGGATTTTGAGTGGATGAAGGTCGACAGCTTCATCTGGCCCCCGTCCCGTCGCTCGCGGGCGATGGGGCTGCCCAAGGTCTGTACTTTCGGTTTCATGCCTCAACCTCCTGCTGCTCCCATTCCTGCAATTCCGCGCCGATGGTGCCGGACATCAGCTCCCCTGCCAGTTCCTGCCAGCCCTGATCGCGCCAGATGATCTCCAGTCCGCCGTCGGCAATCACCACGCGCTCGATCAGCAACTGCGCCAGTCGACACTGTTCGACGGGGAACAACTGTTGCCATAGGCTAGCCAAACTTCGCATCGGCAATACTACCTCGGGCTCCGGCATCGCTGGCCGGGTTTCCCTAATCCGATCCCACACAGCCTGCACCAGATGCGGAGCCGACAGCGCTGCCACGATCTGCTGGGTCACCAATTCCTCGATGGGTGAGGCCGGTAGCGGGTCGTGCTGGCTGGCCCACGCGCCAAACCGCCGGTGTCTGATCGGCGTGTAGTAGCGGTAGGTCTTGCCTTTCTTTAGCGTGTAGCTGGGCACCAGCCGTTCGCCGTCGGGCGTGAACAGCAGGCCACGCAGCAAAACCGGTTCCCGCTGGCGGTCGTTGGTTTCGCGCCGCCGCGCGACCCCATCGGTGGCGATCAGTGCGTGCACCGCATCCCACTGCGCCTGGGTGATGATGGCCTGATGCTGGCCGGGGAAGCTCTGGCTCTTGTGCACGATCTCGCCCAAGTACATCCGGTTGTGCAGCATCTTGTAGATGGTCTGCTTGGTGAAGCGCTTGCCGCCCTTGGTGACCACGCCTTCAGCGCCGTAGGTCTTGGCCATCAGGGTGGCCGAGCGGACGGTCACGAAGTCATCAAAGATGCGTCGCACCAGAGCAGCCTCGGTTTCGTTGATCATCAGCAGCCGATCACGCACGTCGTAGCCCAGCGGCAATGGCCCGCCCATCCACATCCCCTTGGCCTTGCTGGCCGCGATTTTGTCGCGGATGCGCTCACCCGTGACCTCTCGCTCGAATTGCGCGAACGACAGCAGGACGTTGAGCATCAGCCTGCCCATTGAAGTGGCCGAGTTGATCTGCTGGGTGACGGCACTGAAGCTGACGCAATGCCGGTCGAACACATCGACCATCCGTGCGAAATCCGCCAGCGAGCGGGACAGCCGGTCGATCTCGTAAACCACCACGATGTCGACCTTGCCCATCTGGATGTCAGCCATCAGACGCCGAAGTGCGGGCCGCTCCATGTTGCCGCCGGAGAAACCGGGATCGTCGTAATCATCGGCCACGGCGATCCAGCCCTCGTGGCTCTGGCTCTTGATGAAAGCGTGCCCGGCTTCTTTCTGCGCATCGATGGAATTGAAGGACTGATCCAGCCGTTCGTCGCTGGAAACACGGCAGTACACAGCGCAGCGCTTGGGTGGAACGAGCAACGGCGCCTTCATTGACCATCCCCCTTGCCGCTGCGCAATCCAAAAAACTTCGGCCCGTTCCATTGGGTACCCGTGATGTGGCGGGCCGCCGCTGACAGGCTTTTGAACACTTGGCCATCCAGGGCATACAGGCCATCGGGAGTGACGGTCACGCGGTACTCGCGTTCATCCCACTCCCGGATCAGGGTCGTGCCGGGCATCAGCAGGGTTTGCGTGCTGCGCCCGGTGGCGCTCTTGATCTTGGAATGCTTGGCACCGGCCTCGACCAGCATCTTGCGGATGTTGGTCGGCAGCGCCCCGTAGGCCAGTTCCTGGATGCGGTAGGCCAGACGCGATTCCACGTAGTTGCGGTTCTGGTGGCTGGGCCGCCGGGGGAAGTGCTGGTCCCACAGCGCCCAGAGTTCGGCCATCGGCAGGGAGGGCAGCGCCGCAAGCTGTGCGCGAATGGAGGCAGTTTGGTGGCCCGTCATTCTCAAGCCTCCCAGATCTGCAGTGCGTCAAGCGTCATCCAAAGGCGAGCATCATCGATGGTGGCCATCTCGCGCGTCGCAAGGTGCCGATCAAGGCCGCCCCCTCTTTTCCTGTGTAACTGTAGGTCTGACCGGCGTGCTTAACACGCACTGGGCCGTAGGCGTCAAATTCGACCTGTACTGGCATGACTCCACGCGGGCACCTATTGGTGTCGGTCACTATTGCAGTGACGGTCGTCATCTTCATCTGAATCTCCTTTGTCGAGAGGGGTTTGCGGACCTCCATGAACGCGCTATGGCGACCAGAAGCCAAGTCAAACCGCGCTCTGTTGGGACTCGTCGGCTTGCCCTGTCGCAGCATCGACACGCTCTCCCAACAGCGTCTGCGGCTTGCCGATGCGCCGGTCCTTGATGCCCAGTATGTAGATCTCGCCGTCCCACACCCCGCAGGCCACGTCGGTGTCGTTGGCCGTGGCCGGCATCAACCAACCGGTGATGCCATTGGGCAACTGCAGCAGGTCTTTCATCTGATGGATGGGCCAGCGCATGGCTTCCTGGTAGTGGGCGGCAAACTCCAGCAGTTGTTGGGGGACGTCCGGGAAGTTCTCCTGGCTGAGGATGGGAATCCAGACCAGCGGCTCTCTGCTGGCAAACCAGCCTTGCACGCGCTGCTCGACTTCAGGGTTGTAGTGCTGCAGGCGTTCAACCTGCACGTTGCGGTTGCCATTGCTGGCTTCGGATGCTGTCGACGGGTTCATCAAAGGCTCCTTGAGTGGTAACCCGGCACGGCGCCGGGTGGTAACCGGGTTGGTAACTGGTAACCCCGTGTCAGGGCCTGTCGGTAGCAGGGCAGCGCGCTGGCGCCCCCCGCATTGGATTTTCGCCAGGAAGGACCCCTTTCGCCCGGGGTGCAGTGCTTCAGGTCTGGATCGTGACTACGGTGGCACCGCCGAAGGGCGACTCCGACGGACGCTTGCGCGGCGGATTCGGATCGGGTGCGTAGATCTGGCGGTCGTCGCTGGCAGCACCGGGGTGATACACACGCAGCATCCCCACAGGAACTCCAGCCTCACGCAGTTGCTGAGTGATCTGGTGCGCCAGCGCATCGTCCAATCGGCGGAACTGGCGATTCAAGTCAACCAGATCGTCATAGGCAACGCCTTCGATCAGGTTGGGCAACAGGTCGTCATCGTTGGCCTTGCCGATCAAGGGCATCTCGTAACCGCTGCGGCGATCACCCTGGATGCTGCAGTGAGTCAGGCGAAACGCACTCTTCAGACTCGACTCCACCGTCCTCATCTCCCTCCACGCCTGCACAAAGGTCTGCGCCGCTGTCAGCATCCGCTGCGCGCTGGGCTCGAACAGCCGTTTCATCTCCGTGACGATGAAGCCCTCATCGACATCGCGTGCCATCTCGGCGGCCAGATCGGTGATGTACTGTTCCAGGGCCTTGACCCGGGCCGGTGCCTCCAGTGCTTGCTGGGTGGCGGCATGGCGCGCCGCCTGTTCGGCGGCAAGATCCTGCGCGTGGTCGCGGTCAAAGCGTGCCAGGGTATCCTGGTCATCCATCGCCACCAGCACATCGCGGCGCACAGACCAGATCAGTTCCGGCTCGGGCTTCGGGTCCCAGCCGTTGACGACACGGCGTGCGGCGACCAAGGCATCGATGGCGCGCTGGTATTGCTGATTGACTTGCCAGGCATCGCTGCCAGCAAGAACCTCTCACTCGGAAATATGGCTGCTGGTATGCAGACCATCCACGCCAGTTTTGATGATGCCGACCGCTTCCCGTCTGCGGGCGAATTTGACCGTTTTGTGGGTTACTTGCTGAATAACGCGCTGTTCATCTATGTGTCGACGGAGGACCTGGACGACGCCTTCCGCCTGTTCACCATTCTCAACGACCGTGGCATCCCTCTGTCAAACAGCGACATCCTCAAGGCCAAGAACCTGGGAGCGATCACGGGCGAGAAGGATCGCGGCAAGTGGGCGGAATATTGGGAAGAGGTTGAGGGTGAAATGGGGCGCGATGAATTCGACCGCTTCCTTTCGTTGGTGCGCACGGTTTATGTGAAGGACAAGGCGCGCGAAGGCCTGCTTAAAGAGTTTGACGAACGTATCTATGGCTCCAAGCCGCCACTACTGGCGCTGGGCAATGATACATTCGAAGCCGTCAAGGCGTATAAGGATGCCTTTGATCAAGCCATTCAGTTCGAAGGTCTGCCAACTGCCCTGGGCAATGCGTATCGCAATCGCATAAACGTTATGCGAAAAGGGCTGCCGTCCACAGATTGGATTCCACCCGTGCTGGCCTGGTATCGCAAGTTCAGGGCAGAACAATTGCTCGATCTGATCGAGCGCATCGACAACAAGTTTTCTGCTGACTGGATTGTTCAGCTCACCCCCACCCAGCGCATCAGCAATATGAACGATGTGCTCAAGGCCATCGATGCTGCCGAAGCGCCTGCTGAGGTGCTGAGCAGCAAGGTGTTTGAGTTCGATGGCAAGCAACTGGCAACCCTGCTGGATGGGGCGATCTATGGTCGCCGCTTTGCCAAGTACGTCTTACTGCGCTTGGAATACCTGCTTGCCAGTCACGCAGCCCCGTTGAACCTGCCCAATGAAATCAGCGTCGAGCACATCCTGCCGCAGACGCCGGGCAAAGACAGCCAGTGGATCAGAGACTTCACGGAGGAGCAGCGAGATGCGTGGCTGCACCGGCTTGGCAATCTGATGCTGCTGTCACGGCGCAAGAACACGTCTCTGGGCAACCTGGACTTTGCTGGTAAGCGGGTGCGCTATTTCGAGGATCGGTCGAAAGCCTACCGAATTCACAGCGCTTGCTGGCAACGACTGCGTTTGCACTGACTGACTTGGAGGCCCGGCACAAAGATCTGCTGGGTCGGTTGGCGGGTTCCTATGGAGCCAAGCCGTGACCAACGGCGAATGCGAGTGAGGTGCATCGATGGGATGTAAAATGCCAGTACCACCGCCCCCCAAGAAAACCGAGGTATCCCTCGTCCGCTCTTCGGCGGCGGAATACCTGAGGTTTATCGCCGCCAGCGGGCAAGGCGGTGTGGCGGCCATGTATGTGGATGAAAGCATGTGGCTAACCCAGAAGATGATGCGAATGCTCTACGATGTGACCGTGCGTACGGTGAATGAGCATCTGAAGAAAATCTTTGCCGACAGCGAGCTTCGGGAGGATTCAGTGATCCGGAAATTCCAGATCACTGCTACAACCGAAGGCACCCTGATCGCCACAGGGAACACTTGAGATGACATCGAAAAAGAACACTCCCAGCTGGAGCGACGTCAAAACCCAACTGGCCGACTTCGACCGCGCCGCTCTGCTTGGCCTGGTGCAAGACCTGTACGCCGCCAGCAAGGACAACAAAGCGTTTCTGCACGCTCGCTTTGGTCTCGGCGACGATGTTCTGAAACCTTACAAGACCACGATCGAACGCTGGCTGTGGCCGGATGTGTTCAAGAACCAGGACACCTCGGTGGCCAGGGCCAAGAAGGCGATTGCGGACTACAAGAAGGCCGTCGGGCAACCCGAGGGGTTGGTGGAACTGATGGTTTTCTATTGCGAGCAGGCTGCTGGTTTCAGCAACAATATCGGCCTGCAGGACGAGGGTTACTTCGATGCGCTGGTTCGGATGTTTGAGCAGGCATTGAAGCGCATTGCTGCCTTACCCGACACGGCGCGGCCGGCCCTCTTGGAGCGCTTGGACGATGTTCGACGTATCAGCCACAGCTTTGGCTATGGCGTCGGTGACGACATGGATGAATTGCTGGCTGAGCATGGGGTCGATGACTGACACGTCCGCCGTTTCAACACTTCAGGCTGAGAACCTGCGCCTGATTGCGCTGCTCGAAGCCCATGGCATCGCGTGGCGGCTGCCGCAGCAGACCGGCCTTGTGGTGCGAGAGCCGGAATCCTCCCGGCTGTCCACCACTGAGAAGGTAGTCCTGTTCCGGCGACTGTTTCGCGGGCGCACTGATGTTTATCCGGTCCGCTGGGAGGGAAAGACCTCCGGCAAATCAGGCTACGCGCCTGCCTGTGCCAACGAGTGGCGCGCCGGCGTCTGCGAAAAGCCGCGTATCAAGTGCGGTGACTGTGGCAACCGTCTGCTGATCCCGCTGTCCGATGCGGTGATCTACGACCATCTGGCCGGTGAGCACACGGTCGGCGTCTATCCGTTGCTGGAGGATGACACCTGCTATTTTCTGGCTGTCGATTTTGACGAGGCCGACTGGCGCGACGACGCGCGAGCCTTCATACAGTCCTGCCAAGAACTGGGGGTTCCGGCTGCGCTGGAAATCTCGCGATCCGGGAATGGCGCGCACGCATGGGTGTTCTTCGCCAACCGCGTCTCTGCCCGTGATGCCCGGCGCTTGGGTACGGCAATCATCAGCCATACCTGCGCACGCACCCGGCAATTGAAGCTGGAGTCCTACGACCGACTGTTCCCGAACCAGGACACGATGCCCAAAGGCGGCTTCGGCAACCTGATCGCCTTGCCGTTGCAGAAGTGGCCACGCGAAAGCGGCTTCAGCGTATTCGTTGACGCTGATCTGCGCCCGTATCCGGATCAGTGGGGGTTCCTGGCGTCCGTCCAGCCCCTGGCCGCGCACGACATCGAACCGACCATCCTGCGGGCCACGGGTGGTGTCCACCCGTTGGATGTGACATTCATCGACGATGAGGACCTGACCACACCCTGGAAGCGGCAGAGCACGTCGCCCGAGAAGCTGGCCGGGCAGATGCCCAAGTCACTGACCGTGACGCTGGCCAACCTGATCTATTTTGAGAAGGGCCAACTGCCCCAGGCACTGGCCAACCGTCTGATTCGCCTGGCCGCCTTCCAGAATCCCGAGTTCTACAAGGCCCAGGCCATGCGCATGTCGGTATGGGACAAGCCCCGTGTCATCGGCAATGCGGAGAACTACCCGCAGCACATCGCCTTGCCTCGCGGTTGCCTCGATGCCGCGCTGGATCTGCTGCGGAGCAACGGTATCGCCTGTGACCTGCGCGATGAGCGCTTCGGAGGGGAACCCATTGATGTCTCCTTCGTCGGCACTTTGCGTCTGGACCAGGAGGCCGCAGTTTCCGGAATGCTGCACAACAACACCGGCGTGCTGTGCGCCCCTACAGCCTTTGGCAAGACGGTTACTGCTGCCGCAATGATCGCGCGCCGAGGTGTAAACACACTGGTGCTGGTGCATCGAACAGAACTGCTCAAGCAATGGCAGGAACGTCTGCAGGCTTTTCTGGGTGTTGGTAAGGGCGTGGTCGGCACCATCGGCGGTGGCAAAGCCAGACCCACCGGCAAGATCGATATCGCAGTAATGCAGTCCGTCTCCCGGCAGGGTGAGGTCAATCCGTTGGTCGAAAATTACGGTCAGGTGATCGTGGACGAGTGCCACCACGTTGGCGCTGTTTCGTTTGATGCCATTCTGAAGCGGACCAAGGCCAAGTATGTGCTGGGCCTGACTGCGACTCCAATCCGCCGTGATGGTCAGCAGCCAATCATCTTTATGCAGTGTGGGCCGATCCGATACACGGCGGCTAAACCTGCCGGGGCGCCTCACGATCTGGAAGTGCTGCCCGGATTACGCTTCACACAGATGGACGTGCCGACCGATACAGGCATCCAGGACGTGTTTCGGCATCTGGCCAACGACCAGGACAGAACGGAAGCCATCGCAGCCGACGTGCGTGATGCAGTCGGGCAGGGACGCAAAGTGCTGGTCCTGACCGAGCGCACGGAACACCTCGATGCGATCAAAGCGGCGCTTGACAGATTGGACCCGGAGCCTTTCGTTTTGCACGGTCGAATGTCCAGGAAGCAGCGAGCGGCGCTGGTCGCTGACCTGGATGCACTGCCGCCCGATGCACCGCGCGTTCTGCTTTCGACCGGCAAGCTGGTTGGCGAGGGCTTCGATCACCCGCCACTGGACACACTGGTGCTGGCTATGCCTGTGTCCTGGAAGGGCACGCTGCAGCAGTATGCTGGACGCCTGCACCGGGAGCACGCCAGCAAGACAGACGTGCGGATCATCGATTTTGTCGACACCGGCCACCCAGCGTTGCTACGAATGTGGGACAAGAGGCAGCGCGGCTACCGCGCAATGGGATACAGGGTCCGCGCTGATGGCACTGCCGAGCGACAGTGAATTTTCCAGATGCCGTCTGGATTTCAGCCAGAACTCGCAGCAACCCGCACCAGTGCTCATAAGCTCGGGAGGCCAGTCGGCACATGGTCAACCGTCCTCCACCAACATTCCGATAACCCGCTGATTCGTCAGCGGGTTTTCTTTTTTCTGCCCTCCGGTCGTGGCTCGTCACCCACGTCAGCACCCCAACCAGTACCACAAGAAAACAAAGCGCCACGACCACAAGCCGCGGCGCTTTCCTGTCGCGAGTGAGCCTTGGCCTTCAGCCCCCCTCACCTACCAGCAATTCTTGAACCTGACATTGGCAATCCGCGTATGCCAGTTAAACCTGCCCGTCTCGGCCTGATACTGCTGGGTGTACCACAGCTTGCAGTCGCCCACCGGGTCGACCGTCATCGCACTGTAGTCGCCCCAGCGGTTGAGCGTGTCGACCTGGACCCCGCCGCCCCTGACGATGACCGCTTCCCGCCCCAGCCGGCCCAGTGGCTCGCCGCGTAGCCGCCCCGTGTAGCGGATTCCCGGAAAGACCTTGGGGCCGCTGATGCTGTAGCCGAGCGCGATATTGCCCAGCCTGTCCATGGCGATACTGCCCATCCAGCGGCTGTTGGCGTCGGGCGCCCAGGTGCCTTGCTGGTGCACGCCCGGTGTGGCCGACAGCTTGCGCAACTCGTACCAGCGCACGCCGACCGGACCATCCGTGGGCGCACCGGGCTGCTGCACCGAGTGGTTGACCACCAGCGACTCGTGGCGGCCGAAGTTGCGGTAGGCCAGGCGGTACATCAGGCGGTCACCGAGCGCATCGAGCGGCTCGCCGGGGGCGGGTTGCTGCACGCATGCGCCGCCAAACCGGCTCGGGCAGGCGATCGTGAATGGCGCCACCGGAATCGTGATCGGGCTGCTGAGCGTATTCCTGGTGAACGAGAAGCGCCACATGAACAGGTGGTCGCCGCTGCCGTCGGCGTTGAAATCGACCGACAACAGGTAGTTCGGGCTGCCGTGCGGCGGCAACCTCTTGCCGTCCAGGTCCGAGGGCAGTACCGGGCCGTAGGCGTCGCCAAGATCGAAGCAGCGGACGGCCGCGGCTGCGCCGGCCAGCATGGCGGCGCGCTGCAGGCCGCAGACTTGCGGGCCGAGATAACTACCATCGACCGCGTTTTCGAACAGCACCGAGGTCAGCACGTAGGCGTCGGGCCAGACGCCCAGCTTCGGGTAATCGTTGAACGCCACCGCGCCGCCGCTGGTGCGGCTCTCGAGCACGTAGCGATAATAGGTGCCGGTCGCGTCCGGGGAGGTGGAGACCGCGATGCACTGGTAGTAGGGGCCGGTCGCGGTATTGGCCGGGTCCCATGCGAACTGGGTCAGGATCCAGCGCCTGGCCAGCTTGTCGTACTGCGCGATCGGATCGCCGAAGTTGCTGTTGGCGCAGGCGTCGGCACCCGGGCTGCCGGTGAAACCCGCGAACAGGATATTGCCCGGAACGGGACCGAGCAACAGCGCGCCGTCCGCCTTGTTGTAGACCGCCAGCCGGGTGTTGACCCACTGGACGTACTGGGTCGCGCCGGCGGCGCCGTTCGGGTCGGCCGGCGCCACGGTGTTGTTTGACACAATGCCTTCGACGTTGACGCCCGTCCCGCTGGTGTAGACCTTGGGCATGACGGCGCCGGCGCCAGCCTGCAGTGCACTCTCGGGAGCCGCGCCCAGGGCTGCAGCTCCGGTTGCGGCCGAGGCTGCGGGCTGTTGGGCGCGGTTCTTCATCGCTGGTGTCACCAGGCGCAGTGGAATAACCGTTTGGGCCGGCCCCGCGCTTGCCTGGGCGGCTGGCATCGACCTGGCAAGCTCCGTCAGGGGCAAGCTGACGCTGGCTGCGGGAAGCCGACTCTCCTGGCGCAGTGGCTCGGCGTGCAGGGAGGCCGCGGCCAGCGCCGTGAGCAGCAGACCCGGTACGGTGCGATACATAATCATGAGGATTCTCCTGTTAACACTCGGATGTCAGGGCCAGGCAGTAGCCTGAAAATCAATCATGATGTGAATACAATTCGACGATATCGATTGTCGCAAGCAAACGCTGGCTACCTGTTTGCTGTGCGTCGACCGCGCGGCCCATCGATCTACGGGAAGTGAGGGGATCGAGCGCGCAAGCGCACGGGACGGACGCCCGTTGAACAGGCGGAAGCACGCGCCCCGACCGGGCGCAAGGCATTGACGGGCCTGGCCGGCGCACGGTCGGCGCCGGGCCATCGGCCCCTATTTGAGACCCAGCACGCGCATCCGCGTGCGCAGTCGCCGCACCTCGTCGCTCAGGTCGATCACCAGCGCCGCGATCTGCTCGTTGGCCTCGAAGTCGCGCTCGATGCTGAGCAGGCGCCGCACACGGTCCAGGTCGTTGCTGCCGAAACGCAGGCTCGTCACCTGCGTCGCCGGCCCGCCGCCCAGCACGCCGGCCTGCACGTGGCGCACCACCCACTCCGGTTCCACGTTCGCCGCGCGCGCCAGTTCCTCCAGGCTCAGGGCCACTTCTTCCAGCAGCACGCCGGTCAGGGTCTGTGGCTGTTGCATCGTTCAGGCTCCCATGTTGTCACGCGGATTGAAGGACATCTCGCGCGCCATCTGTTCGTAAAGCTCTTTCGCGCGTGAAGTAGTAGCCGGGGGCAGCACCACCTCGAGGATCAGGTACAGGTCGCCCGGCGTGGCGGCCGGGATGCCGCGGCCCTTCAGGCGTAGTTTGCGCCCGGTCTGGGATCCTGCCGGGACCGCAACCTCGACCATCCCCGACGGTGTCGGTACCGATACCCGCGCGCCCAGCGCCGCTTCCCATGGCGCCACCGGTGCCGTCTCGTACACGTTCGCGCCCTCGATCCGGTAGCGCGGGTCTTCCTTGAACTGGATTTCCAGGTACAGGTCGCCCGCCGGGCCGCCCCCGATCCCGGGCTGGCCCTGCCCTGCCAGCCGCAAGCGCTGGCCGGGCGTGACGCCCCGCGGAATGTTCACGCTCAGGGTCTTTTCCTGCATCGTGACGTGGCCTTGCGCGTTCTGCGCCGGCACGCGCAGGCCGATGTTGCGCGTCGCGCCGGTGTAGGCGTCGCGCAGGTCGATCGTGATCGCAGCGTGGATGTCTTCGCCGCGCACCTGGAAGCCCGCGCCCCGGCCGGCGCCGGTGCGGCCACGGCGCCCCATGTGCGCAAACAGGTCGGCAAACAAGTCGTCGGCCTCGGCGCCGGAGAAGTCGTACTGCGCGCCCCAGTCGGGCGGTGGCCGGAATCCTTCGCTGGTTTGCTGGCCGCGGCGGCCCAGGTCGTCGTAGGCCGCACGCTTGTCGGCGTCACCCAGCACGTCGTAGGCTTCGTTGATTTCCTTGGTCTTCTCGGTCGCGTCCTTGTGCTTGCTGACGTCCGGGTGGTACTGGCGCACGAGCTTGCGGTAGGCCTTCTTGATGTCTTCCGGAGACGCGTCCTTTTCCAGACCCAACGTCTTGTAATAGTCCTTGTATTCCACGCGCACCTCCGCAAAGCTTGTCGTCATCGTATCCGGCTACGAGCTGACTGTGCTACAAAGCGGAACCCGGCGCACGGCCAGCTCGTGCCGTGACGCCGGACGAACCGGGACCAGGCCGTATCAGGACGTCGGCCCCGGGTCCATCCCCGCCTGCTGGATCACCATCAACTCCTTCATCAAGGCCTCATTGAACGCCGGAATATCATCCGGCTTGCGGCTCGTGATCAGCTTGCCGTCCACCACCACCTCGTCGTCGGTCCACTCCGCCCCCGCCGCCTTCAGGTCGTCCTGGATCGCCGGATAGCTGGTCAGGTGCTTCGACTCGGCAATCCCCGCCTCGATCAGCGGCCACGGCCCATGGCAGATCGCCGCGATCGGCTTGTCCGCATCATCGAAAGCCTTGATGAAGGCGATCGCTTCCGGCATCCGGCGCAGCTTCTTCGGATTTTCCTCCCCGCCCGGCAGCAGCAGCGCATCGAAGTCCGCTTCCTGCGCCTGCGCCAGGCTCAGCTCCACCTTGAATTTGTCGCCGGGCTGGTCGTGGTTCATGCCCTGCACTTCCTCGCCCGCGCCCTTGGGCGAAACGAGGGTCACGCGCACGCCCTTCCCCTCCAGAAAACTGCGCGGCGCCGTGTACTCGACCTGTTCGACGCCATCGGTCATCAGGACCGCGACGCGCCGGCCGACCAGGTCCTGCTCGCTCACCAGGTCCAGGTGATCGCCCGCATTCACAATATTTTCCATATGCCCTCCTGTCTGCTTGGTTCGCTCGTCGAGACGATTGTAGGACGCCCCCATGGCGGGCGTCGCGCGGATGACGGGCGGGTGCAAGCACTAAGAACCTATCCCAGTAGGGAATGCGTCGTTGCTGGCGCGCCTGACAAGCGGATGCTGCGTTGTTCGTCGTTGCATGGCTCGCCATGCGGCCTCCTCGCGCCTTGCCCTCGCTTGCCATGCACCGCCATCAACTTCCTCCTCCCTACTGGGATAGGTTCTAAGGCAGGAGATAGCAAACGTCCTCGCGGTTGCGCCGGTCCGGGCGCGTGCACAGGAAGCCGTCCAGCCCGAGCCGGACCGTGCCGTCCAGGCTGGCGCCGTCGACTTCCTCGCCGCGCAGGATCACCTGCAGCTCGCGGTAGGGCAGGTCGATCGCGAAACGGTCGAGCAGCGCCGCCAGCGCCCGGGCCCCGTTGGCGCCCGGCAGGAAGCGTTCGAACATGCGCGAAGATACCGGTCCCACCTTGACGCGGATGCCCAGTTCCGGCCGCAGCAGGCGCTCGCCGAGGGTCGCGCCGAGGCCGACGTCGCAGTTGTTTTCCCCGAGCCGGCTGCGGTCGCCTGCGCGCAGGGCGTCCCACTTCCCGGCGAACTGCTCGACCGTCACCGGCACCTCCAGGTAGTCGGACAGCACGCCCGCGATCAGGTGCGCCGGCACCGCCCGGCTGCGCAGCTGGGCGGCGAAGTACGCCAGGTTCTCGAAAGCCAGGCCGCTGCCCGGCTGGCCCGGCCCCTGCCCTTGCCACCCCGCGCCTGCCAGCGCCACGAGCTGGGCCAGGAAGCGGTCGCGGTTGTGCTCGTCCGCTCCGCCGCGCACCCGGTATTTGCGCCAGGCTCGGTAGAACAGCGTCACCTGGCGGCTGGAGATGGCATCGTAGAAGGCGCGCGGGCCTTCGTCGTGCGTGGCATGCTCCCAGGCGGCGATGCGCTCGGTGTAGTGCAGCGGCAGCGCGCCGTTCAGGCCGAGCAGGCCCATCACCGCCGTACGCACCCGCAAGCGCATCGCGTTCGCCGCGCCAGGGCTTTGTCCCTGCTCGAGCTGCAGTGCATCGATGTCGCTCGCCGGGAAGGCCAGCGACAGGCTGTTTTCGAAGCGGATCGCGGTCTCCGGCGCGACGCCGTAGCGGCGCAGCCAGCGCGACAGCAGGCGAACGGCCTGGAAGAATTCGTAGCGCCAGGGTTCGGCCAGCAGCTCGGTGATCACGGCGCGGTCACACCAGCGTCAGGCTGCCGTTGCGTGGCTCGCAGCGCAGGAGCTCCCTGTCGGTCTGCGCCGAGCGCACCACCAGCCGGGTGAAGCTGTTGATGTGCACGTACAGGCCGAAGAACCGGTTCACCACTTCCGCGAACACATACAGGCTGCTGCCGGCGAAGGCCTCTTCGTCCACCGTCATGCGCACTTCCAGCCCGTGGACCAGCGTGGCGCCGCTCTGGTTGCGCATCCAGGCCGTGGACGAGGCGGTCTCCATGGCCGTGATGCCGGCGATCTGGCGCTGGGTCGCGGCCGAGCGCGACACGTCGTACAGGGTCAGCACTTCGCGGAAAGCGTCGAGGTCGCCGAGCGAGCGGTGGTTGAGCGCGAGCTGGGCCACCAGGCGCCAGTGCGCGCCGCCCGACGAGCGAAAGCGGTGCGGCAGCGTCGGGCGGCGCAGCAGGTGGATCGGCAGGCCGCCGGTGGCGGTTTCGCTGCTCAGGTCGCCGTCCGGAGCACCGAAGCCGGTACTGGCCGCATGCGCGCCATTGGTGCAGGTCAGGTCGATCGAGCCCACGCACTGCTCGTCCGGCGCCAGGGTGAAACCGGCATCGGTGAAGCCGATCTTCATGCGCTGCCGGTGCATGCCGCGGTCGTCGCGGCGGGCGAACCAGTAGCGCTCGCGCAGCTCGCCGCCTTCGCCATGGCGCAGCCCGTAATAGGGGCGGTAGGCGATCGACTGCACCCTGCCCTCCGCCGTGCGCAGCACGTTGACGGTGTCGATGCTGTAGACCTCCACGTTTTCCTCGTGGCGGCCCGGCACCACATCGTACATGGCGGTGCGGTGCGTGATCCGTACCGGCATCGCGGCCTGGTGGAACAGGTTGACCACCGGCGCGCAGCCGGGCACCAGGTGGGACGCCTCCAGTGTCCCGAGCAGGCGCGCGGCGCCGCTGTCGCCGTGCAGGCCATTGACGATCAGGTGCAGGGTGAAACGGTGCGCCGCCGCCGGCAGCATCGGCGCCAGCTTGCCAAGGTCGATGTCGATGAAGTGAAACTTGTCGGGGAAGGCGAAGTATTCGCTCAGCAGCCGGTAGGCGGCGTGCTCGCTGGGGCGCAGCGGCACCAGCGCATCGTCGTCGCCGAAGCCGCCCAGCGCCAGCGGCATGCGCTCGAGCTGGCGCCACGGTCCGCCGTCGCCGATCTCCAGGTAGCTGGCGCCGATGTGCATGAACAGGGTGTCGATCAGGCTTGCCGCCAGCAGCGGGTCGGCATCGACGTAGAGGCGCAGGCGCGGCAGGCCGAGCTGGCGCAGCAGGCGCGCCGGCACGGCGCTCTCGATCGTGACGGCCACCTGCCCGGTGGCGCGCGGGGGCAGCCGCACGTGGGCCGGCGCATGCACCACCGGCTCGTAGCGCGCCCGCGCCACGCCGACCGGCGCCAGCATCAGGGAGCCGGCGGTGCGGAAGCGGCACACCGTGCCCTTGGCGTGCAGCGCGCTCATCTCGGTCCCGCGCGGCACGGTCTGCACCTGCTCGACCTTGCCGGGCCCCTGCGGCGCCGAGCCGCTGCCGATGCGCGCGATCGAGCACGAGGGAATACCCTGCAGGAAGTAGGGATAGAGGCTGCCCAGCAAGGCTTCGGTAAACTCCGGATAGTCGTCGTCGAGCTTGCGGGCAGTGCGCGCATTGAGCAGGGCGCAGGCCTGGATCAGGCGGCGGATGTGCGGGTCTTCCAGGCCATCGGCGCCGAGACCCAGTTCGCTTGCCAGGCGGGGATACTGTTGCGCGAGCTCGCGTCCGACCGTGTTCAGGTAGACCAGTTCACGCTCGTAGTAGGGCAACAGTTCTTCCATGGCGCTCTCCTCTCAAGCGTTAAAGGTCGTGCAGTTTTGCGCGCGAGACCTTGCGACGGCTCAAGAACGGATGAGCAGTGTCCATTCGGCACGCATCGGATGGAGGCAGTACGGGTCCGTGTAGCCCAGTTGACGGCTTAGTCAGTAAAATGGAGGGCTTTCCAGCATCACAAGACCGACATGACCAGCACTACCTCCCCATCCAGCACGGCTTCGCCGGTGCGCACCGAAATTTCCACCTTGTGGCGCCTGTCCTGGCCGATGCTGGTCGGCCAGCTGGCCACAGTGGGCATGGGCGTGGCCGACGTCGCCATGACCGGCCACGTCAGCGCCGAGGAACTGGCCGCGGTGTCGCTCGGCACCTCGGTGTGGTCGATCGTGCTGGTCACCGTGATGGGCACCATGATGGCGATCAACACCGTGGTCGCCCACGAAATCGGCGCGGCGCGCTACGACCGGATCCCACACTCGGTACGCCAGTCGCTGTGGAAGGGCCTGCTGGTGGGCGTGGTGGCCATGCTGTTCGCCAACCTGTGCACCCTGCTGTTCGACCATGTCGGGCTGGACCAGCACGTGGCCGACCGCGCCGCGCTGTTCCTGCACGTGATCAGCCTCGGCATGCCGACCTTTGCCTGCTACCGCGCGCTGTACGGCTACACCACCAGCATCAACCAGACCAAGCCCATCATGTGGATCGCCATCTTCGGCCTGGTCTTCAACGTGGCCTCGAACTGGCTGCTGGTGTACGGCAACTGGGGCTTCCCGAAGCTGGGCGGGGTAGGCTGCGCGGTGTCGACGGCGATCGCGATGTGGCTGATGCTGGGCGCCATGGTCACCTGGGTCAGGTATGCGCCGGCCTACCGCGCCAGCTATCCGTTCACCGGATGGGAAGGCCCGGATCGGAAAGCCATCGGCCCGATGCTGCGCCTCGGCCTGCCGATCGGCGTCACGTATTTTGCCGAAGCCAGTGCCTTCGGCCTGATCAGCCTGCTGGTGGCGCGCTTCGGCGTGGTGGCCGTGTCCGCGCACCAGGTGGCGCTGAACTTCTCCTCGCTGGTGTTCATGGTGCCGCTGAGCTTCGCGATCGGCATGATGACCCGGGTCGGCCAGGCCATGGGCGAAGGCAATCCGGAGCGTGCGCGCTTCGTCGGCCGGGTCGGCATCGGCATGTCGGTCAGCTTCGGCGCCCTGTCGGCGCTGGGCATCGCCATCTTCCGCTGGGAGATCGCGGCGGCCTACACCTCCGACCCGGCGGTGCAGGCGGCCTGCGCCCACCTGCTGCTGTTCGCGGCCCTGTTCCAGCTGTCAGACTCCACCCAGGTCGCCACCGCCTCGGCGATCCGCGGCTACCAGGTGACGCGCCGGCCGATGATCATCCAGCTGCTGGCCTTCTGGGGCGTGTCGCTGCCGCTTGGCTGCATCCTGGGGCTGGCGCCGGAATGGTTCCCCTGGACCCCTGCGGCGCCGATGTCAACCACCGGTTTCTGGATCGGCCTGGTGGTAGCGCTGACGGTGGCGGCGGTGCTGCTGACCTGGTCGTTCGAAAAGCTGGCGCGCCAGCGCATCCGCGATGCTGCGAAACAGCCGCTGGGAGTGACGTAATTACAGCTTTTGAGGGCCGACTCTGGTATCGTTCCGCAGTTGTCGCAAATTAACTTATACCAGAGATATTTCAATGCGCCCTCTCCTGCTCCTTATGGCCGCTCTTGCGGCCGCTCCCGCTTCGGCCGAACGCCTGACGCTGGACCGTATCTACGGCGATCCGGCCCTGGCCGGCGCCAGCGTGAAGACCCTGCGCGTCTCGCCGGACGGCGAACGCGTGACCTTCCTGCGCGGCCGCGCCGACAACCAGTACCAGCAGGACCTGTGGGAATACAACATGAAGACCAAGAGCACCCAGCGCCTGGTCGATTCCAAGCGCCTGGTGCCGAACGAGGAACTCTCGCTCGAGGAAAAGGCGCGCCGCGAGCGCGCCCGTACCGCCGGCCTGTCGGGCATCATCAACTATTACTGGTCGCCGGACGGCAAGCAGCTCCTGGTGCCGATCGGCGGCGACCTGTTCCTGGTCGACGCCGCCAAGCCTGACGCGCCGCGCAAGGTCGCCTCGGGCAACGTGACCGATCCGAAGATCTCGCCGAAGGGCCGCTACGTCTCCTTCGTGCGCAACCAGAACCTGGTGGTGATCGACCTGCAGACCGGCGCCGAGCGCCAGCTGACCACCGACGGCAAGGGCACCATCCACAACGGCGAAGCCGAATTCGTCGCGCAGGAAGAGATGGACCAGCACACCGGCTACTACTGGGCGCCGGACGATTCCGCGATCGCCTACCGGCGCTACGACGAAGCGCCGGTGCCGGTGGCGCGCCGCTTCGAAATCTTCGCCGACCGCACCGAAGTGATCGACCAGCACTACCCTGCCGCGGGCGACCCGAACGTGCTGATCGAGCTGATGATCGTCAACCCGGCCACCGGCCAGCAGCGCAAGGTCGACCTCGGCGCCGAAAAGGATATCTACCTGGTGCGCGCCGACTTCAGCGCCGACGCCAAGACCCTGGTCTACCAGCGCCAGACGCGCGACCAGAAGCGCCTCGACCTGGTCGCCGTGGACGTCGACACCCTGGCCCAGCGCCCGCTGCTCACCGAAACCTCGAAGACCTGGGTCGAGATCCACAACGACCTGCGCTTCCTGAAGAACAAGAAGGCCTTCATCTGGGCGTCCGAGCGCAGCGGCCGCAAGCACCTCTACCTGTACGGCCTGGACGGCAAACTGCAGCTTCCGCTGTCGAAGGGCGAATGGGGCGTGGACAGCGTCCTGGCGGTCGACGAGGCCGGCGGGCGCGTCTACATCTCGTCGAGCAAGGACGCGATGATCGACAAGCAGACCTACGCGCTCAAGCTGGACGGCAGCAATGCCGCCAACCCGGTGCGCATCACGACCGGCGACGGCTGGCATGAGGCGGCGTTCGCGGGCAACGGCAAGATTTTTGTCGATACCTACTCGAACCCGACCACCCCGCCGCAGGTGTCGATCCGCCGCGCCGACGGCACGATGGTGGAATGGTTGGAAAAGAACGAGCTGAACGCGAACCACCCCTACGCCAAGTACCTGCCGGACCACCTGCCGACCGAATACGGCACCATGAAGGCCAAGGATGGCCAGCTACTCCACTACTCGATCATCAAGCCGGCCAATTTTGATGCGAGCAAGCGCTACCCGGTGTTCCTGTTCACCTACGGCGGCCCGCACTCGCAGCGCGTGACCCGCGCCTGGGGCAACTACTTTGACCAATACATGGCGCAGCAGGGCTTCGTCGTGTTCCGCCTGGATAACCGCGGCTCGGGCCGCCGCGAGCGCGTCTTCACCGACGCCCTCTACGGCAACCTGGGCTCGGTCGAAGTGGAAGACCAGGTCGCCGGCATCGATTGGCTGGCCCAGCAGAGCTTTGTCGATCCGAAGCGCATCGGTGTGTTCGGCTGGAGCTACGGCGGCTTCATGACGCTGCGCCTGCTGTCGGCCGCCTCGGACAAGATCGCGATGGGCGTGTCGGTGGCCCCGGTGACCGACTGGGCGCTGTACGACACCCACTACACCGAGCGCTATGTGGGCGGCACCCCGAAGTCGGACCCAAAGGCCTACGAGCGCAGCGGCGTGTTCGCGCACCTGGACGGCATGAAGTCGCCGCTGCTGCTGATCCACGGCATGGCCGACGACAACGTGCTGTTCACCAACACCACCCGCCTGATCGACGAGTTGGTGAAGCGTAACGTGCAGTTCGATCTGATGACCTATCCGGGCGCCAAGCACGGCATTTCGGGCAAGGTCAACCAGCGTCACGTGTATGGGATGATCGAGGCCTTCTTCAAGAAGAACCTGGGTGGGACGGCGGCCAAGTAAGCCGGTTTCCGCCAAGTAAATCAGCCGCCCGAGGGCGGCTGATTTGTTTTCAGCGCTCTAAATCGGGATAGGGGCAGTCAGCATGCTGACCGACCCCTCCCACACCACCCGGCATGCGGGTCCGCACCGGGCGGTTCGAGTAGTTGAGGTTAAGTGAGGCGAGGCATGCCAAGGCGGTCGAAGTAGCCAATCGTCAGGACGTTGTTCAGGGCAAGCCTGCTGTTGCGCCACCAGCTGCGGTTGTTCCCCGCAACCAGAGCAGCGACTTTCGGCGTTGCCCCCAACTTTCGCAGCTCTCGATAGATGGTAGGCCCACATCGCCACTGTTTCAGGTGAATTGCACGTAGACGGTGGCGCATCCACTTGTCCAGCTCTCGCAGGGCAGTCGGGGTTTGCGCCAGTCCGAAATATGCTTTCCATCCCAATACGTAGCTACGCAGCCCATCAATTACCTCGGCAATGCTGCGTCCACCTGATCGACGAGTAAGTTGCCTGATCTTCTGCCGGAATGCCTCCAGCGCCTTCTTCGACACCGCGCGTTTCACCTCGCCTTCAGGGCCCATCCACAGCTCATAGCCCAGGAATTTGCGGCCAAACGCCCGGCTCACTGCACTTTTCGATTCGTTGATCTTCAGGTGCAGCTTGTCGTACCGGCGCTTGAGCAAGATCATTACCCGCTCGCCTGCCTTCTGGCTGCGCACGTACACGTTGCAGTCATCGGCATAGCGGGCAAAGCGATGCCCCTGTCGTTCCAGCATCCGATCCACCTCGTCGAGAAGCACGTTGGCCAGAAGCGGCGAGAGCGGTCCGCCTTGCGGCGTCCCTTCTCCCCGCTCGACCACCACGCCGCCATCCATGATCCCCGCGTTCAGGTAGGCGCGTACCAGCCGGATAACTCCGGCGTCGTTCACGCGTTTCCTTAGGCGGTCGATCAGGATGTCGTGGTTGACCCGATCAAAGAACTTCGACAGATCGACGTCGACCACGGTGCGGTAGCCTTGTTGCACGTATTGCTGTGCTGCAAGCACGGCATCACGCGCACGCCGGCCGGGCCGGAACCCGTGGCTGTGTTCACTAAAGGTGGGATCGATCAGCGGTTGCAGCACCTGCAATAGTGCCTGCTGAATCAAACGGTCGCTTACGGTGGGTATTCCCAGTTCACGCTCGCTTCCGTCCGGCTTTGGAATGCCGACGCGCCGCACCGGCATGGGCAGGTACGTGCCTTCCAACAGTTGCTTCCTGATGGCAGGCCAAGCGTGCTTCAGGTGCTGTCCGGTCTGGGCAATGTCCAGACCATCGACGCCGAGCCTGTCAGTATTTCTGTGTGGAACGGGGTCATGAAATAATCTCGAAAGGACTGTTCCATGACCGAAGTGATGACCACCAAAAAGCCCAAGAAACAGAAAGCCGCATACCCATTCCCGGTCGAGCTGATCGACCAGTTGCTCGCCCAGGTCGAGAACAAGGACGCCGAATCGATCCTCGGTGAAGCTGGCCTGGCCGGACAGCTCAAGAAGATGCTGGCCGAGCGCATGCTGTCGGCCGAGCTGAGCCATCACCTGGCCAGCGAGGGCGAAGGCAGCAAGAATCACCGTAACGGCAGCAGTCCGAAGAAGGTGCTGACACCGGGCGGCGAACTCCATCTGGACATTCCACGTGATCGCCTGTCGAGCTTCGAGCCCAAGCTGGTGGCCAAGCACCAGCGCCGGATGACGGGCTTTGACGATCACGTCATCAGCATGTACGCGCGCGGCATGAGCGTGCGCGAAATCCAGGGGCATTTGTTGGAGCTGTACGGTACCGACGTCTCGCCAGACCTGATCTCGACCATCACCGACGAGGTTCTCGAAGAGGTCAATCAATGGCAGCAGCGGCCACTCGAAGCGATGTACCCGATCGTCTATTTCGACGCGCTGCGCCTGAAAATCCGGGACGAAGGCACCGTCAAGAACAAGGCCGTCTACCTGGCCTTGGGCATTCGTGCCGATGGCCGCAAGGAGGTGCTGGGCCTGTGGATCGAGCAAACGGAAGGAGCCAAGTTTTGGCTGAAGGTTTTCAACGAACTGAAGAACCGAGGACTGGAGGACATCCTGATCGCCGTCGTCGACGGCCTGCGCGGCTTCCCTGAGGCCATCGAGGCGGTATACCCGCAAGCGCAGATTCAGACCTGCATCGTACACCTGATTCGCAACTCGACAACGCTGGCAGCGTGGAAGGACCGCAAGGAGCTGGCGGCGGCCCTGAAGCCCGTCTACCAGGCTGCCAATGCTGACTTGGCTGAAGCGGCGCTTGACGCGTTCGCGGCCGGGCCATGGGGCACCAGATTTCCGACGGTGGCAGCGATGTGGCGCCGCCAGTGGCAGCAGGTAATTCCCTTCTTCGCCTATCCGCCGGAAGTGCGCACCATCATCTACACGACCAATGCCATCGAGAGCTTGCATATGCGCCTGCGAAAGATCGTCAAGAACCGCGGCCACTTCCCCAGCGACGAAGCAGCAACCAAATTGTTGTTTCTGGCCTTGCGCAATATCGAGAAAGATTGGAAGATGCCGCAGCGTACCTGGAAACAGGCTGCCAATCAGTTCGCCATTATGTTCGGCGAGCGCTTCACGAACGCAATTACCTAACTACGAATTCTGGCCCCGCACACAGAATTTCTGACAGGTCCTCGACGGTTCCTGTCGCGGGAGTCGTGTTTCATCGCTGGTTGCATCGGACGAGGCTTCACCCCGCCTTGCCGCGACCCGCCCCGCTGATGCGGGCATCTGATGCCGTACATGATTCATCGACAAGTTGTTCGACACTCCTACTCGTTCGGCCCTTCGCTAAAAAAAAACTTAGCTACTATGGCCTCTGCTGACTTCTCGCTCCGTGTCGCCACGTCGCCCTTTCAGGCATGAGGCGAGATCTCCCCAAGGTAAGAACGCACTCCTTCCCTGCACAACCGCCGAATTTACGCCGCCTCGCTTTGACCACAAGAGCTTCGCGGAATGTTGCCCGCTCGCCCTGCTCGGCAGCGCCTTCTATTCGGTTCTTGTCCATCGGCTCGCAGTTTCGCTCCACGCTTCCTCCCCACGCTCGGTCGCCCTTACGCAGTTGCGCTTCACTTCGCTCGCTGTGGTCAGCTTACGGCGGGACTTGCACCCGCAAGAGTGCGCCCATGCTGGGCGCACAACAACAACAGCCGCACACGGGCGGCTGTTCGCGAAGCGTGAAAGCAGATTAGTGCGGGCGGCGGGCGACGTCGTCCAGCTTCTCTTCCACTTTTTCCTGTGCATCGCCCATCGTCTTCTGGGCCTTGCCTTCGACCTTGGTGGCCTGGCCCTTGGCTTCCTGCGTCGGGCTGTCGATTGCATCACCAAATTCCTCTTGGATTTTGCCGCCGATTTCTTTCAGCTTACCTTCAACTTGATTTTTGTTGATCATGGTCTTCTCCTTGAGTTGACATGTCCGGATGGCCATGCATGGGTACAGAATACGGCAGCGTCGGCATTGCTTCTGTTCGCGTCCGCACATTGCACAAATATCAGCATTTGCGCGACGTCAAGACAGTCGTAATGCTAATCTTTTGGCAACACGACCATGCCGCGCGAAAGGCTGATGCCATGACCGAACAAACCCAGGAACATGCTTCCGACCCGCCACACACCCAGCGCCGCCTCGCCAAGCGCGTGACGATTATCAATGGCCTGGCCATCCTTTTCATTGCGCTGGCGGCGGCCGTGGTGCTGGCCGCCGATGCCCTGCTGCTGATCTTCGCCTGCATCCTGTGCGCGATCCTGCTCTACAAGCTGAGCGAGATCATGGCGCGCCGCTTGCACATGAAGCGCCAGTGGGCGCTGGCCATCGTCGTGCTGTTACTGGCGGCCATCATCGGCCTCGGCAGCTGGGCCATGGCGCCGCAGATTTCCGAGCAGTCGAGCAAGCTGGCGAAGGAGATTCCGGCTGCCGTCGAGCGGCTGCAAGCGGCGGTGCAGCAGCATCCGCTGCTCAAGCGTCTCGCCAGCGAACTGCCGCCGCCGGAACAGATCGTCAAGCAGATGGGCAATATGGTGCCGAATGCCGGACTGTTCTTTGGCGGCGTGCTGGGCGCCATCGGCAACCTCGTCATCATCATTTTCGTCGGCATCTATTTCGCCGCATCGCCGCAGCTGTACACCAATGGCGCCATCCGCCTCGTGCCGCAAAGCAAACGGCCGCGCGCCCGGGAAGTGCAGCAGGAACTCGGGAATACGCTGGCGAGCTGGCTGTTGGGCAAGGCGGCCTCGATGCTGATTGTCGGCATTGCCACCTCGATCGGCCTGTCCATGCTGGGCGTGCCGCTGGCACTGATCCTCGGCATCATTGCCGGCCTGCTCGACTTCATTCCCTACCTGGGCCCGATCATGGCCGGCGTGCCGGCGGTGCTGCTGGCGCTATCGATCAGCCCGGAGCTGGCGCTGTACACAGTGCTGCTGTTCACCGGCATCCAGCTGGTCGAAGGCTATGTGCTGCAGCCGCTGATCGAAGCCCGCGCGGTGGACCTGCCGCCGGCCCTGGTCGTCGTCATGCAGCTGGTCTTCGGCACCCTGTTCGGCTTTGCCGGCGTGGCCCTGGCAACGCCGCTGGCGGCCGGGCTGGCGGTGCTGGTCAAGATGCTCTATGTCGAAGACGTGCTGGGCGACCGGCCGGCGCAGAAGCGAAGTTAACACATGGGGGTCAGGTCTGACATTCGGACACGAACTCGAGCGTTACGCTGTTGTATTGCTCAGCCCGTGTCTAAATGTCAGACCTGACCCCGCTGGAAGTTACTGAAACGAAAAAGCCGCGCACTGCGCGGCTTTTTCGTTGTGGCGGCAGGACTCAGCGGTTGCTCTTGACGATGTCTTTCACGTCACCGACCTTTTCCTGCACCTTGCCTTCGGCCTGGTTGGACACGCCTTCGCGCTGGGCTTGGCGGTTGCCGACGGCTTCGCCGACCTTCTCCTGGATCTTGCCGCCGATGTCCTTGGCCTTGCCTTTGATTTGATCGTCGTTCATGTCAATCACCCTCTTCGGTTGTGAAGCGAAGTCCCACCTTAGACGCGATAAGCGGGTCGCTCTGTTCGCCAATTAACATCCGGGCGAGATGCGCGGCTTGCGCCAGACGCTGGCCAGCCAGGGCTGCTGCTCGCGCGGCAGGCCGGCCGGGCGGTAATAGTGGTGTAGTGGAATAAAACCGGCCGTCGTCAGGTAATGTTCCCAGGTCTCGACATCGTGGTAGCTGACGTAGCGCGGACCGTTCCAGCCTTCGCGGTTGTCGCCGCGCGGGTTGGAGCTGAACAGGACGCCGCCGGGCTTCAGGGCGCCGTGGAGCTGGGCCAGCACGGCCGGCAGTTCGGCGCTCGGGACGTGGAACAGCGAGGCATTGGCAAAGATGCCGTCGAACATGGCCGGCGGCAGGTTCAAATGCAGGAAATCCTGGTGCCAGACTGTGCAGCCGCTGTAGCTGCGTGCCATCTCGACGAAACGGGCGCTGCCGTCCAGGCCGATGGCGGTGTGGCCGAGCCCGCTGAAAGTCTTGAGGTCGCGGCCGGGACCGCAGCCGAGGTCGAGAATGGTCCAGGGCGCCGGGGCCTCGATCGCCTGCAACAAGGCGTCGATGTTCTGGCTGACGTCGTGGTCGATGGTGCCGGCGAAGAAGGCGTCGGCGGTCTGGTCGTAATGCGCCAGGGTGCGGCGGGAGATGTCGTCTGCGTTCATGACGGCATTATCCGCCAGAGCGCGGCGCGCGCGTACGAAATCCGTGCGCGCGCGCCGCTCAGGCCCTTACCAGACCCGCACGCGCTGCTCCGGCGCCAGGTACAGCTTCTGCCCCGGCTGCACGTCGAAGGCCTTGTACCAGGCATCTAGGTTGCGCACGGTGTAGGTGCGGTACTGGCCCGGCGAGTGGCCGTCGGTCAGCACGTTGCGGCGCAGCGAGGCTTCGCGCGTCTTGCTGCGCCAGCTCTGGGCGAAGCCGGTGAAGAACGCGCGGTCCGCCTCAGGGCCGGCCGCCTTGCCGCCCGGCGAGGCCTTGAACGCGTCATAGGCCGCGGCCAGGCCGGCCAGGTCGGACAGGTTCTCGCTCAGCGTCAGCTGGCCGTTGATGGCCAGGTCCTCGAAAGGTTTATACGCGTTGTACTGTTCCACCAGCTTGTGCGAAGCCTTCTTGAAGTGCGCCAGGTCTTCCTTGGTCCACCAGTCGCGCAGGCGGCCCTGGGCGTCGAACTGGGCGCCCATGTCGTCGAAGCTGTGGCTGATCTCGTGGCCGATCACCGAGCCGATCGCGCCGTAGTTGTGCGCGTCCGATGCCTTCGGATCATAGAACGGCGGCTGCAGGATCGCGGCCGGGAAGTTCAATGCGTTCTGCAGCGGCAGGTTCACGGCATTGACCAGCTGCGGCGGCATGGCCCACTCGGTCTTCTTCGGCTTCTGCTTGAGCTTGGCGAGCTGCTGGACGTAGTGGAATTCCTGGGCGCGCAGCACGTTGCCGAGCGCATCGGTCGGCGAGACCTTCAGGCCCTCGTAGGATTGCCAGCTGTCGGGATAGCCCACGCCCACGTACATGGTGCGCACCTTTTCCTTGGCCTGGCTGCGGGTCGACGGCGCCATCCAGTCGAGCTTGTCGATGCGGTGCTCGAAGGCGGTCTTGATCTCGGCAACCATCTTCAGGATGCGCGCCTTGTCCTCGGCCGGGAAGTACCTGGCGACGTACATCTTGCCGACGGCTTCGTCCATCGCGCCATTGGTGGCGGCCAGCGCGCGCTTCCAGCGCGGCGACTGCTGCGGCGAGCCGGTCAGGCCCTTGCCGTAGAACTCGAAGCGCAGGTCGGAGTAGGCTTTCGGCAGCGTGCTGGCGAACTGGTTCAGGCTGTGGAAGGCCAGGTAATCCTTCCAGGTGCCCAGGTCGGTGGCAGCCACCTGCCGGGCGGCGCCTTTGAGCGCGCCCGGGTGGTAGGCGATGAAACGGTCCTGTCCGGACAGGCGCGCGCCCTGCATGAAGGCGTTCCAGTCCATGCCCGGCGCCTTGGCGGCGAAGTCCTTCATGCGCCAGGGGTTGTTGGCCTTCTGGATGTCGGCCGACTCTTCGCGCGACGCGTGGCTTTCGGCCAGTTCCGACTCCAGCGCGAAGATCTTCGCGGCCCGCTCCTCGACCTTGTCGTAGCCGGCCAGCTTGAGCATGGCGGCGACGTACTGCTGGTACCTGGTGCGCAGCTCGGCCATCTTGGGGCTGTTGTCGAGGTAGTAGGCGCGGTCCGGCAGGCCGATGCCGCCCTGCAGCAGATAGGGCACGTTGCGCGACGGGTCGGTCAAACTCTGGTTGAACCACACGCCGAATAGGTTCGGGGTGTTGAAGTTGGTCGCGTTCAGCGGGTCGACGTCGGCGCGCAGGAATTCGCCCAGCACGCGCGCGAGCGCGGCGCGGTCCTTGATCGCCGCGATCCTGTCCAGGCGCGACTTGAGCGCGGCCAGGCCGGCAGACTCGATCGCCGCTTCGTTCATCCAGGCGGTGTAGAAGTCGGCCACCTTGCGGGCCTCGGGACTGGCGGACTTGCTGGCCGCCGCGTCCTCGATCAGCTTGACGATGCGGGCATTGGTATCCTCGGCCAGCACATACATGGCGCCCCAGGAGCCGCGGTCGGCCGGGATCTCGGTCTTGGCCATCCACTCGCCGTTGGCGTAGGCATAGAAGTCGTCGCCCGGCAGCACGATGGCGCCGGCCGGCCTGGCGGCAGGTTTGGCGGCGTTGGCGGCAGCGTCCTGCCCGGCCGCATGGACCGGAGCGACGGCAAAGGCGCCGCACAGCGCCAGGGTGATGGCGGTCTTGATCGGAGTCCAGCTGGTTTTCATAGCGTCCCTTCTCTCGGTAATGTGGTTTTACTTGATGACTGCAGGGCGGCGCGGATCTGCGGCAGCAGGCGCGCCTTCTGGTCGGCGCGGATGCGCACGCCGTTGCCGACGCGTTCGGCTTCGACAACGCCGTCCGGGCCGAAGTTCTTGCGCATGTAGGCTTCCATCATCTCCGCATGCGCCGGATTGCTCGAGGAAGCGACGATGCCGGCGAACAGACTGTTGCGGCCCAGCGCCTCCATGTTGTTCAGCAGCGCGTCGCGGTTGGCGGTGGCAAACTTCCAGGTCTGCTCGAGGTGCTCGCCGGCGACGCCACCGATCAGATACGGCACCAGGTCCGGCGGGGTCTGCGGCGACAGGAGCGACTGCAGGGTACGCGCCGCCAGCTGCGGGTCCTGGGCGCTGGCGAGGGCGCGGCCAAAACGGTTGCGCTCCTCGCTGGTCGGGGCATTCGTGGCGCGCGCGGCAAGCAGCGCGTAGGTGGCCTGGTCGGCATAGCGGCCGGCGGTGCCGGTGACGAAGTCAATCATCGAAGGCGGCACCGAGGACGGAGCCGCCAGGAAGCGCGCGAACCTGGCCTTGCCCTCTGCGATGGCCTGCGGGTCGCCGGCGCGGGCCAGCGCCGTGGCCAGCATGGCGCGCAGCTGGCTGTCCTCGGCGGTCTCCCCCGGCTTTTCCTCCCAGCCCAGCTTGTCGAATGTCGGGCGCGCGAGATCGACCAGGAAGCGGCGGATCAGGGCCTGTTCCGGCTCGCCGCGCGCGAGCGAGTCGAGCGTGCGCAGGTTGGACAGGATCGCATCCCAGACCGCCACGCGCGGCTCGTCCCCGTACTTGCGCACCAGGTCCAGGTAGGCCTCCAGCCCCATGCGGCCGTTCGAGGCGAAGCTCCAGGTGTCCGACAGCAGCTTCAGGCGCGTGCTGTCCGGCAGGCGCGGCGCCTGCTCGGCGAGGGCGCGGAAGCTGGCCGGGTCGTACTGCACGCGGAAGTAGCCGACGCTGTGCGGATCGACCACCAGGGTGCCGTCGCAGCTGCCCTGGTTGATGGTCGTGCCGGGGCCGGACAGCAGCATGGTCCAGGCCTTGCCGTTGACGGTGCCGACCTGCAGCGGCACGTGCCACAGGCGCTTTTCGCGGGGCGGCTCGTCGAGACGGTACTGTTCCTGCGACAGCGTCACCTTGCGCCGGCCGTCCTCGCAGGCCTGCTCGACCTTGACCAGGGGGAAGCCCGGCTGCAGGGTCCAGTCCGAGGCCAGCTTCCCGACCGGCTTGCCGGAGGCCTTTTCCAGCGCGGCCCACAGGTCGCTCGATGTCGTATTCGAATACTGGTGCTTCGCCATGTAGGCGCGCATGCCCTTGCGGAAGGCCGACTCGCCCAGGTAGGCTTCCAGCATGCGCAGGAAAGCCTCGCCCTTCAGGTAGGTGATGGCGTCGAACGCCGCCGCGGCCTGCTCCTCGGTCTCGATCGGGGTCTGGATCGGGTGGGTGGTCTTGCGCGCGTCCAGGTTCATCACGTATTCGCGCTCGGCCATGCCTTCCAGGTAGGGGCGCCATTCGGGGTGGAAGTGGTGGGTCGCCTTGGTCGCCATCCACGAGGCGAAGCCTTCGTTGAGCCACAGCTTATCCCACCAGGCCATGGTCACGAGGTTGCCGAACCACTGGTGCGCCAGCTCGTGGGCGTTGATGTTGAAGGTGAACTTCTTGCGCTTTTCCGGGCTCTTCTTCGGGTCGTACAGCAGGGCCGGTTCGTTGTAGACGATCGCGCCCCAGTTCTCCATGGCGCCGTTGAAGCCGCCCGGGATCGCGATCTGGTCCAGCTTGGGCAGCGGGTACGGGATGCCGAAGTAGTTGTTGAAGTAGCGCAGCAGATCGCGCGTGGCCTCCAGGGCGAAGGCGGCCGAGCCGAGCTTGCCTTCGGTCGTCACGATGCCGATGTCGACGCCGTCCTGCCTGCTCGATAAGCGCTCGAGTTCGCCGGCCACCAGCACCACCAGGTAGCTCGGCATCTTCGGGGTATTGCCGAAACTGATACGCTGCATCCCGCCGGCGAGATCTTCGCGCTTGTCGATCGGAGTGGTGGAATAGGCCGTGAAGTTGTCCGGCACGTCGACCGTGAGCCTGAAGCGGGCGCGGAAGGCGGGTTCGTCCCAGGTCGGGAGCATGCGGCGCGCATCGGTCGGCGCCATGGTGGTGGCGATCAGCTTCTTGTCGCGGCCAGCGGCCTTGTAGTTCACGTAGAACAGGCCGCGTCCTTCGCGGTTGATCTGGCCGCGGAAGGCCAGCGCCAGTTCATATTTACCCGGCGCCAGCGGCTGGGCCAGCTCGAAGCGCAGGGTCTGCTGCTGTCTGTCGAGGATGGGGTCGAGTGTCAGCTTGCCCAGGTGCTTGCCACTGAGGCTGGCTGAATCGATCCGCATGTTGTCGGCGTTCAGCATGATCGTCGAGGTCGGGGTCAAGACCTCGATCTCGACCGTCTGGGTGCCGCGAAAGCTGTTGGCGGCAACGTCCGGCATGATGTGGGCGTCGTATTGCAGCGGCACCACGTCCTTCGGCAGCTTGCCCGGCGTTGCCGCGAAAGAAAACGGCGCCTCGGCCTGCGCCGTGGCCGTGCCAATGGTGAACGCAAGCGCGGCGGCCGTTTTGCAGGCCCGCGCGACTGGCATGTCTCTCATAAGTCTCTCTCTCGCATCTGTTTTTATTTGGCGGTCCAGGCGCGCCATGGCGCAGGAACCCAGCACGCACTGTAGGAAAGCCGGGCAGCGCTTGCGCCCGGAATGCGACAGACTGCAAAAAACGGGGCCAGACTGCTGAAACCGGGGAATGGCGGGGCATGCGAAAAAAAATCCGAATTTTTTTCACATCACCCTAAAGTTCCCGAAAGCCCATCCGTAAATGCCTTAGATACCCGGCAATCCGGCCGGCGTTCATTGCCTTGGTGCCAACATGACCTCGAACGACGTCCTCTCGATGTATGAAAACCTCGCTGGCCTCAGCAGCCAGATGAAGGGCGCCGCCGAGGCTGGCGACTGGACCGGTTTCGACAAGTTGAACGTGCAGGCGGCGGTGGCCGCAGGCGCCGCGGCCGGCGGCGTGCCCGCGCTCGAAGGCGCCAAGCGCCAGCGCAAGATCGACCTGATCAAGCAGCTGATGGCCAACGACCGCGCGATTCGCGACGTGACCGAACCCTGGATGGGGCAGCTGGACCGCGCGATGTGCGCGCACTGATTCAGTAACGCAAATCAAGACGAAGGCGCCCGCGAGGCGCCTTTTTCGGGGTGGGCGGGGGAAAATAGTCCAGTGGACTGTTTTCCCGCCCACGCGGTCAACGTCTGCCAGCACTCTTGCAACGTATCGAACACTACCTATCACCGCGTGGGGTAATTCGGGCCAGTGGACTGAATTACGAGCCGCCCACCCTATGATTCCAGGTTACTGAGCTTGCCCAGGCAGCGCCGCTGGTAACTGTTGAGCCTTTCCGTGACGAGCGCGTCGTCCTCGGCCAGCTTCCCGGCATCGATCAAGAGCCGCAGCTTGGCGATGTGATCCCCCTGCGCCAGCGCCTGCGCCAGGTTCGAGCCGTCCGGCTCGCCCGCTTGCGCGATCGCCCCGGCCACCGTATCGGGGAAATCCCAGTGCCGGGCGATGACCGCCGACAGCTGCCGGCTGCGCGCCAGCAGTTCCACCCCGAAGTCGCTCGATGCCGGCACCTTGCCGTTCTGGCACACGCGGTCGGCCAGCCGGAAGCCGACGATCAGCCCGACATCCTGCATCAGCCCCGCCAGGCAGGATTCGAAGATGTCGGCCGCCAGCGCGGAAGCCATCAGGCTGGACGCCACCGCGCATTTTTCGGAACGGTTCCACACCAGCGGCGCCGCGCGCCGGGCAAAACCGGCCTCGTGCAGCTTGACGAGGGGCCGGAAGGCACCCGCGCCAGCAGCATGCGCAAGCCGTTCTGCCCGAACAGCATGATGGCGGCGTCCAGGGTCTTGATCGGGGTGACGGGACGGTAATAGGCGCTGTTGGCCTCACGCAGCACTTCTGCCACCAGCACCACGTCTTCGGCCACCTGGCCGGCCAGCTCGCCCGTGCTGACGTTCTCGTCGCGCAGGCTGCGCAGCAGCTTGGGGATCAGTTCCGGCACCCGCGGCACCAGCTCGGCCGCAACGGCCGGGTTGTGCGTCAGCGTCCCCACCTGCTCCAGGATCAGGCGCGCGGTCTCCGGCGGCGCGTCGAAGCGTGCCGGACCGGCCAGCCAGAGGTAATAGAGGGCGTCGGTGGCGGCATGGTCGGCGCCGCCGCCCGGCTCCTCGGGCGTGGCCGCCTGGGTTTGCGCGCCGCTCAGTAAACGATTGATCCAGTTCTTCATAGTCCGCAGGGTCTGTGCCGCAGGGGGAGATTGTAGCCCAAGGCCCGTCATGTAAAACGCATGCACTGCGGATGGACATCCGGAAAAGACAAAAGCGCCCGCAGGCGCTTTGCATGTACCCGAGCGGAAGGCTCGGTCACGGAATCGGGGAGAGCGATCACCAGGTATCTCCTGGCGTCGCCTCGTGCCGGTTGCATCCGGCGTTCGCTGCCTCAGCTGGCAGGCGAACCGCTTCCGGACACAGGCGTTTCTTCAACGTCCGCCTGCTTTCCGCGCCACGCTATCGGTGGTGGCTGCGCCAGGCCGCTGTGCCGTTTGTGATCTTGCGAACACGAATCAAGTATAGCAAGAATTTCAATCTTGTGTAGACGCGTTGTGCGCGCCTTTGTCCAGGGTCGGTTCGGCCGCTGCGCCGGGCGGCGGCCTGCGTCCCAGGCGCGCCTTCACGCGCGCGCCCAGGCCGGCGCGTGGCCCCTCCCCGGGCCCCGCCGCACGCCTGGCGCGCAGGGCGAACACCAGTCCCGCCAGCAGCGCCAGCGCGCCGGCGACGGCGCCCGGCAGCAGCCAGGGCGCGCTGTCCTCCTGCGGCGGCTCCGGCTTTTTCTTCTTTACCCTGTGCACCTGCTGCTGCGGCGCCGCCAGGGTCTGCGTGGTGGAAGCCGGCGCGGCGCCCGCCGCCACCTGCAGCAGCTTCACCTTGTCCTCGAGCTGGCCCAGCTGCTCGTGCAGCATCGCATTCCTCGCACCCAGCACGACGCAGGCATCGATCTGCGCCTTGGGCTGCGCAGCGCAGGCGCCGCCCGCCGGGGGCGGTTCAGGCGTCGAGGGCGCCGGCCTGGCCGGCTGCGGCGGCACGATGGCCGGCTTCGGCTTGAGCGGCGCGGGCGCGGGCCTGGGGCGAGCCGGCATGAACTCCGGCGCCGCAGCCGCCAGCGGCGCCCCTTCCGCCGCCTTGGCAGGCACTGGCGGCGGCGCCACCGGAACCGGCGGCGGCGCGGGATTCGGATCCGGCGCCAGCCACAGGGTTGCCAGCCGCACGCCGCGCTGCGCGCCGTCGGCCAGTTCCAGGTACAGGTGCAAGTGTTCCGACTCCACCTTGCCGAGCGAGGTGAGGTGCAGGAACTGGCGCCCGTCGCGCCGCATCACCGTCATCCGGAGCGTGGACAGCACTGCCGGCATGCCGATGTTGGCGCCGTGGTAGACGTTCGGATGCGCCAGGCGCACCTGGACCGGGTTGGCGGCATCTTCCAGCATGGTCAGCTCGATGTCGGCCACCAGCGGCTGGCCGAGAAAGGAACTCACCCGCGCTTCGCCCAGCTCGGCCGCCTGGACCGGCCAGGAGGCAGCGGCCAGCAGCGCGCAAGTCGATATCAGTGGAAGGCGGGAAGCCATAGCATGGGAGTAGTGAAGCCTGAACGTCATTAACGGACAATCGGCTAAACTCTTTAATCACTGCCGCCCACAACAGGAACACACCATGGAAAACAGGATTGAGAAGGACAGTTTCGGCCCGATCGAGGTGGCCGCGGACCGCCTCTGGGGCGCCCAGACCCAGCGTTCGCTCCACCATTTCCACATCTCGACCGAGCAAATGGCGCCGGAACTGGTCGCCGCCCTGGCCCAGGTCAAGCGCGCCGCCGCGGCGGTCAACCGCTCGCTCGGCAAGCTCCCGGCCGACAAGGCCGAGGCCATCATCCGCGCCGCCGACGAGGTGCTCGAAGGCCGCCATCCGCAGGAATTCCCGCTGGCGGTCTGGCAGACCGGCTCCGGCACCCAGAGCAACATGAACATGAACGAGGTGCTGGCCAACCGCGGTTCCGAGCTGATGGGCGGCGAGCGCGGCGAGAAGCGCCTGCTGCACCCGAACGACCACGTCAACATGGGCCAGTCCTCGAACGACATCTTCCCCACCGCCATGCACGTGGCCGCGGCGATCGCCGTGGCGCAGAACCTGCTGCCGGCCCTCGCCCGGCTGCGCGGCACGCTGCTGCGCAAGTCGCGCGACTTCGAGGGCATCGTCAAGATCGGCCGCACCCACCTGCAGGACGCCACCCCGCTCACCCTCGGCCAGGAATTCTCGGGCTACGTCGCCCAGCTCGAATTCGCGGAAAGCGCGATCCGCGCCACCCTGCCCGGCCTCCTGGGCCTGGCGGCGGGCGGCACGGCGGTCGGCACCGGCCTGAATGCCCACCCCGATTTCGCCCCGCGCATCGCGGCCGAGCTCAGCTCGCGCACGGGCCTGTCCTTCAAGAGCGCACCCAACAAGTTCATGGCGCTGGCCGGCCACGAGGCCATGGTCTCGAGCCACGGCGCCTTCAAGACCCTGGCCGCGGCCCTGATGAAGATCGCCAACGACGTGCGCTGGATGGCCTCGGGCCCGCGCTCGGGCCTGGGCGAGATCACGATTCCCGAGAACGAGCCGGGCAGCTCGATCATGCCGGGCAAGGTGAATCCGACCCAGTGCGAGGCGCTCACCATGCTGTGCTGCCAGGTATTCGGCAACGACGTCGCGATCACCGTGGGCGGCTCGCAGGGCAACTTCGAACTGAACGTGTTCAAGCCCATGATCGCCCACAATTTCCTGCAGAGCGCCCGCCTGCTGGCCGACGGCATGCGCTCCTTCGACGAGCACTGCGTCCAGGGCATCGAGCCGAACCATGCGCGCATCGCCGAGCTGATGGAAAAATCGCTGATGCTGGTGACCGCACTGGCCCCGCACATCGGGTATGATCGCGCCGCACAGATCGCCAAGACCGCGTCGCACGAAGGCCTGACCCTGCGCCAGGCCGCGCTGCAATCCGGCTTCGTCACCGAGCAGCAGTTCGACGCATGGATCGTGCCGATCGACATGACCCGGCCGGACCCGGCCGCGTAAAACCTTTCGGGGCACCTCCAGGTGCCCTTTTCAATTCCCCGAGGACAGTATGCAAAAAGTAGATTTCGATTTGACAGCCGAGTTCGTCGAGCTGAACCAGCTGATGAAGCTGGTCGGCCTGGTCGACAGCGGCGGCGCCGGCAAGAACATGGTCGCCAGCGGCGCGGTGGCGGTCGACGGCAAGCAGGAACTGCGCAAGACCGCGAAGATCCGCAGCGGCCAGACCGTGACCGTGGGCGACGTGCAGATCCGGGTCCGGTAAACACGCCCGAAACGGCTGGGAAACGGACAGGAAAGGTGGCGAAAAACAGCGGGCTTATGTTTGCGCCCTAACAAACAGAGCGGGGCTTCCTTGTTTATATTTTAAGTCATCAGGATCGACTTATATCAACCGGCCATAGGTGAAGCCATGGAAACCCCGAACCGCGCCCAGTCCCAGGAGCAGCTCATCGGAGACCTGCGTCTCGTCATCGAGAATGCGGAAGAGTTGCTGAAAAACACCGATCACTACACCAGTGCGCTGTACCAGAACGCGCGCGCCAAGCTGGCGCTGGCGCTGGAAGCGGCCAACGAAGAACTGGCGCGTTTCGAAGATGCCCAGCTCGAGCGCATGATGGCCGCCACCCGCGCCGCCAACGAGCGTTACTCCGACCGTACCGGTGAGCAGCGCATCCTGCGCGCCTTCCACTGAAGCCTAGGGGCTTTCGCAACCGGCGTCGTCTGCCGCAATCGCGGTCACCACGCCGAGCCTGAACCAGCCCTGCAGCATGGCGCCGATGTCCGGCGTCCCCTCACCGGCCGCCGCGGCGGCCAGCGCCGCGTCGAGCGCCGCGCCGAAACCGGCGCCCGCCGCCAGCCGATCCAGGGCCGCGGCTTGCGCCGCGCCCACTTCCACCACCTCCACCCGCCAGCCGCGCCGCGCCACGAGTACCGTGCAAGGGGTGCCGGCGTGCGCCGGCAGTGCCGGGCCGCCCGGCTGGTGCGCCTGCCACAGCGCGGCGACGGCCCATTGGCTGCGCAGCAGGCCGACCGAGGGATGCAGGGTGAAACGGGCGCCGTCCAGAGCCTCGGGAGACAGCGCGACCAGGGCGTCCAGGCCGAGGGGTGGGGTGTCCGGCGCCAGGCAGGCACGGTGCACGGCCCACTCGAGCCGCGCCACGTCGGGCAGGTAGGGATAAGGCGCGGCCGGCGCGAACCCCGCAAGGAAATCCGCGAAGCGCGCGCCGAAGGCGGCCAGGTCCGGATCTTGCGACGGCGCGGCCTTGCCGTAGGCGCGCGCCAGGCCGGCGAAGAACTCCTCGCCTACCAACTGGCGCAGGACCGGATAGGCCTGGCCCAGGGCGCGCTCCCAGCCGGCGCCCAGGTTGGCGCGGTAGAGGGCCAGCCGCTCCGCCCCGCCCTCCTTGAGGAAGGGCTGCAAGGCGGCTTCCTGCTTGCTGTCGAACAGCGCCGCGCCGAAGCCTTGCTGGAGCGCGGCGAGCCCGTCGCTCCTTGCCACCGGCGGCGCCGGCGACCGGCTCGCCGGGATCGCGGCCGGCACCGGATAGTCCCGGGCGATCGCATCGGCCCTGGCCGCTTCCGCGAGCAGGCTGTCGATCGGCGGCAGGTCGGCATCCCATTCCACCAGGGTCGGCACCCGGCCGAAGCGCGCCAGCGCGGCGCGGTACAGCTCCCAGACCGGTTCGGCCACGGCGGCGCCATGGTGGTCGACCAGTGCCAGCGGCGTTTCCAGGTGGCCGGCCAGGTGGATTTCGCCAACGCTGCCCAGCGGGAGCGCGGCGATGGCGGCGCGCGCGTCCTCGCCGTGGTTACGCTGGTTGACATAGAGGTTGTTGACGTCGAGCAGGATGCCGCAGCCGGTGCGGCGCGCCAGTGCGGCCAGGAACTCGGCCTCGCTCATGGTGTCGGCGCGAAAACGCACATAGGCCGAGACATTCTCGACCAGCAGGCGGCGGCCCAGCCGCTCCTGCACCCGGTCGACCCGCTCGCACAGCAGCGCCAGGGCGGCGTCATCGACGGCCAGCGGCAGCAGGTCGTTGAGCTGGCGGTCCGCCAGCGCGCCCCAGCTCAGGTGTTCGGAGACGAGGAAAGGGTCGACCGCCTCGACCAGGGCGCGCAGGCGCTCCAGGTGGGCATCGGAAAATCCGCGCGCCGAGCCCAGGCCGAGCCCGACGCCATGCAGGCTGACCGGATAGTCGCGCCGCAGTGTGCTCAGCACGTGCCAGTCCCAGCCGGCGCGGGCGAGGTAGTTCTCGCTGTGCACTTCGATGAAGCCGACCGGCGGGCGCCCGTCGAGGAAGGCGCGGTAGTGCGGCGTGCGCAGGCCCACGCCGGCCGCAGTGCCTTCCCCTGGGGCCGGCATGGATTACTTGCCGGCGTCGGCCTTGGCCGGCTCCGTCTTGTCCTGCCGGGCCTTGCCCGGTTCGAGCGCGCCGCCGAGCTGCGTGCAGGTGCCCTTGGCAACGAACTTCCATTCGTTCGGGTCCTTGTCGACCTTGGCGACACCGGCGCAGCCGTGGGTGGCGGTGCCGCAGTCGTTCTGGCCGGCCTTGGCGACGCCGTAGCAGGCCTCCTGGTCGCCCTTCGGCACGCCCATCTGGTCCTGGGCGGCGGCGTGGGCGCAGACGCTGGCGAGGGCGGCGGCGATCAGGGCGTGGCGGTGGGTCATGCGGTACTCCTGGGTGGCGGGGGAAGATGCAAGGCGGCGCTCAGGCCGTCGTATTGATCTTGTTCCCCAGGTGCGGCGGCAGGTTCGCCGACTGGACCGCCGGCAGCGCTTCGAGCAGCTGGGTGGCGGTGGCTTCCTGGATCTGCTGGGCCTTCTTGAAGACGGCCAGGCTCACTTCCTGGCGCTGGCCGGTTTCGGCGATGCTGGTGGACAGCTTGGCAATGCTGGACACATCCATGTCGTTCTCCCATTAAGGCGTATCCACCAATTACGGCAGCCGAAAGACAAACTTTAGGCCCGCGGGCGCAACCATGTATCCAGCCAGGCCAGCACCTGATCCGGATCATTCAGGTCCAGCCACGCCGGCCCGCCCTCCCCGCTTGGTCCCTGAGGCTGCGGCCCGTCCGAGGCCACGGCCAGGATGTCGGGATCGTCCGGATACAGGGCCGGCCGCCCCAGGCTCGGGCGGAACACTTCCAGCTTGGGCATGCGCTCCCATTTGTAGCCCTCCACCAGGGTCAGGTCGGCCGGCGCCAGCCGCGCCAGGTGTTCGGCCAGCGCGGGTTCCGGTCCCGCGCGCAGTTCGCGCAGGATGGCGACCCGGTAGGGAGAAGCCAGCATCACCTCGGCCGCCCCGGCCATGCGCAGGCGGGCACTGTCCTTGCGCGGCGGTTCCAGTTCGACGTCGTGGTGGCTGTGCTTGACGACGTTGATCCGCAGTCCGCGCCCCGCCAGGCGCGCGATCAGCACCTCCAGCAGCGAGGTCTTGCCGCTGCCGGACCAGCCGACCACGCCCAGCACCGGCCCCGGCTCAGTAGGCGACACGGTAGCGCATGCCGCGGTAATTCATGATCGCCGCCTTCGGCAGCAGGCGCTCCAGCACCAGTCCGGGCGCGACTTCCTCGCCCTCGCGGCGCAGCATCTTGTCGACCAGCAGCAGGCGCTCGGCCGGATTCGGCGAATAGATATAGCCGCCGAAGCTGAGTTTCGGGATCTCGCGCTGCACCGATTCCGGCAGCGACTGCAGCGGGCCGATGCTGTCCTCGGCGGACGGCGCGGCGCCCACCAGGACGGGACGCGCCGGTTCCGGCAAGGCCTCGGCCGCTTCGGCGCGCGGCGCCGGCCTCGAGGCGGGCGCTGCAGGCTTCGCGGACACCGGCGGCGCCTTCGGCTTGGCGGGCGCTTCCGGCTTGGCGGGCGCCGCTACCGGGGCGGCTACCGGCGCCTCGGGCACGGCAACGGGCGCAGAGACGGGCGCAGAAACGGCAGCGGGAACCTGAGCGGCGGCGGGCGCAGGCGCCGGCGCGCTCGCCACCTGCACTGCCGGCGCCGGCTGGCGCAGCAGGAAGGCCGCGCCGAGCGCCACCACCAGTGCGCCGGCGGCAACGCCGATCACGAGCGGCTGGCGGCTGGCGCGGGCGGCCGGCGTCGCATAGCTGGGCGGCGGCGCGTGGATGGTCGGCGCGTTGCCGAGCTGGCGCTCGGCCTGGGCCTTCTTGAGGGCTTCGAGGATGTAGGACATGGCTTATTTTCCGGTCTTGAGCGCCGCGCCCTGGGCCAGCAGGCGCGGCTCGGGCACGCCGGAGAGCTGGTTCAGGCGCATGTAGGTGCGCGGACCGGCCAGGCCGTCCGCCTTCAGGTACTGCGCGGCCTGGAAACGCTGCAGCCGCTTGCGCATGCCGGCGTCCAGCACGCTGCCGGGCTGCGGCGCCTGGGCGCCGTCCAGGCCCGCCAGGCGTCCGGCCAGCCAGTCGACGTCCGGCCCGCGCGCGCCCTCGGCCAGCTCCTCGCGGAAGGCGCGCGGCATGCGCCAGAAGGTCGTGAACTCGCCGCCGAAACGGGCCACGAAGCTGGCCAGGTCGATCTTCTCGCTGCGCGCGCCGGCGCTCAGCGTCACGCTGTTGCCGTCCAGCGCGGACAGCACCGCATAACCAGTGCGTGGGCCGTCATGCAGGGTGACCACGGCCGGCCGGTCGAGCATGCGCAGCTCGTACAGGCCGCCGCGGCCCTGGTGGCAGCGCAGCTCGAGCTTCAGCGCCGCCTCGCAGGGCTTGTCGCCGGCCAGCGGCTGCCCCCACAAGGCCGCCAGCTCACGCAGCGCATTGGCCTCGTCCGCCTGCACCGGCGGCACGCTCGCGGGCGCCGCGGCGCTTGCCGTCGCCGGCACCGCCCTGGCGGGGGCCGCGGCATGGGCAGGCTCGGCTACCTGCTTGCGCGCCGGCAGCGCCTGCCAGGCGGCAGCACTGACGGCGGCCGCGGCCAGCACGCCGCCGGCAATGGAGGGCATGCGCAGGCGGCGCGCCGCCACTGGCTCGCCGGCGAAGACCTCGGCGGCGGCTTTCTTGAGGATCGGGCGCGTCACCTGCGGGCTGTTCTCGACGTAGGCGCCGAGCAGGGCGCGGTCGCACAGCAGGTTGATGCGGCGCGGCACCCCATGCGTCAGCGCGTGGATCTGCGGCGCGAGCGCGGGCGGGAACGGCGACGCGCCGGCGCCGGCCACCGCCAGCCGGTGCGCCACGTAGGCGCCGGTTTCGGCCACCGACAGGGGCCCCAGGTGGTAGCGCGCGATCACGCGCTGGGCCAGCTGCTCCAGCTCCGGACGGGCCAGCATCGTGCGCAGCTCGGGCTGGCCGATCAGAATGATCTGCAGCAGCTTGCGCTCGCTGGTTTCGAGGTTGGTCAGCAGGCGCAGCTGCTCCAGCACCTCGGCCGACAGGTTCTGGGCCTCGTCGATGACGAGCACATTGTTCAGCCCCTGGGCGTGGGATTCCAGCAGGTAGCGGTTGATCGCGTCGACGTAGCCTTTGAGTCCGGGCGTCGCCACGCCTATCGGCGTGCCGGCCGGCGGCAAGTCGATGCGGAATTCGTCGCATACGCTCAGCAGCAGTTCCTCGACGCTCAGGCGCGGATTGAAGATGTAGGCCAGCCGGCAGTTCTCGGGAATCTGCTCGATGAAGCAGCGGCACACGGTGGTCTTGCCGGCCCCGATCTCGCCGGTCAGCAGGACGAAGCCGCCGCCGCTGCCTATGCCATAGAGCAGATGCGCCAGCGCCTCGCGATGGCGCTCGCTCATGAACAGGTAGCGCGGATCGGGGGCGATCGAGAACGGCGCGCCCTTCAGGTGGAAGTAATGGTTATACATCGGCGATCATGCGGGTCCTAGCGGACCGGCAGCGATTTGAACTTCTTGCAATATATCTTGCTTTTGTCATTCATGTAAGCGATCGTGCTGCCCGGGTTGGACACGCGCAAAGGATAGGGCGAGGCGTCAAGCGGCCGATAGGCGATGCCGGCGCTGGCGCGGATCGCCCCTTCCAGCTCTTCC